>NZ_JALJWP010000001.1:3370000-4017500 GCF_024169245.1 Pseudomonas koreensis | reverse complement strand
GATCGAACCGAAGTACAGCAACGACGCGGTGGTCTACGTGACCGACGCCTCGCGCGCCGTGGGTGTTGCGACGCAGTTGCTGTCCAAGGAATTGAAAGCCGGTTTCGTCGAGAAGACCCGTCTGGAATACATCGACGTGCGCGAGCGCACTTCCAATCGCAGCGCCCGCACCGAACGCCTGAGCTACGCCGCCGCCATCGCCAAGAAGCCGCAATTCGACTGGAGTAACTACGAGCCAGTGAAACCGACGTTCACCGGCAGCAAGGTGCTCGACAACATCGATTTGAAGGTGCTGGCCGAATACATCGACTGGACGCCGTTTTTCATCTCCTGGGACCTAGCTGGCAAGTTCCCGCGCATCCTTGAAGACGAAGTGGTCGGTGAAGCCGCCACCGCGTTGTACAAAGATGCGCAGGAAATGCTCGCCAAGCTGATCGACGAAAAACTGATCAGCGCCCGTGCCGTGTTCGGTTTCTGGCCGGCAAATCAGGTCAACGAAGACGACATCGAGCTCTACGACGATGCCGGCAAGCCATTGGCCAAACTGCATCACCTGCGTCAACAGATCATCAAGACCGACGGCAAACCGAACTTCTGCCTCGCCGACTTCGTTGCGCCGAAGGACAGCGAAGTCACCGATTATGTCGGCGGCTTTATCACCACCGCTGGCATCGGCGCCGAAGAAGTGGCCAAGGCCTATCAGGACGCAGGCGACGACTACAACTCGATCATGGTCAAAGCTCTTGCCGACCGTTTGGCCGAGGCCTGCGCCGAATGGCTGCACCAGCAAGTGCGCAAAGAGCACTGGGGTTATGCCAAGGACGAAACCCTCGATAACGATGCGCTGATCAAAGAGCAATACCGTGGCATCCGTCCCGCTCCCGGCTACCCGGCCTGCCCGGATCACACCGAGAAAGCCGCGCTGTTCACCCTGCTCGACCCGGAAGCGGCCGAAATGCGCGCCGGCCGCAGCGGTGTATTCCTCACCGAGCACTACGCGATGTTCCCCGCCGCTGCAGTCAGTGGTTGGTACTTCGCCCATCCGCAGGCGCAGTACTTTGCCGTGGGCAAGATCGACAAGGATCAGGTGCAGAGCTACACCTCGCGCAAAGGCCAGGAGCTGAGCGTGACCGAGCGCTGGCTGGCGCCGAATCTGGGTTACGACAACTGAGATCCGCTGGGGCATGGACGGGTCGTGCGCCCATGCCCCACTCATCACTCGATCACGGTCGACGCGACGGCCCCGGCTGCGGCGAAGCAGGTCGCGGCGCCTGTCCGCCGAGGGTCGACAGCCGGTCCATCTCTGAGCGAGTCAACTCGATCATTTTCTCGTTACGCGCGGTAGCCCGCTCTATCTCCAACAGATTCATGGCGGTTTTGTATTGCTCGGTGAGCTGTGCATCGCTTTGCCAGTCTGGATGCGCGTCCTCGACCTTGCCATGCCGAATCGTCGCCTCTCGCTCGAGTTCCTCGAACACTTCGGGGTAGCGTTCGGCCAGATAGCGAGCCCAGTAGTCGCGCGCGATCAGATCCCGAAGGAAGTCATCGGACGCCTCCGCCGCGAGCACGGTGTTGCGCGCGTTGATCAACGCCTGCCCGCGAATCGGTGCTCCGTACAGCATGTGCTCCGGTTGCCCGGGCAACTCCAGTCCGTCTGGCCAGCCAGTGGTCATGCCGATCCGGTATTGCAGGCGAATCTCCGCTCGATCCTGGTGGCTGCCGGCAGCCTCCGCCAAGCGATCGATTTGTTCGAGGCGGAACATTTGCCGCGACAGGTCCAGCAACGCCCTGCCGCGCTGATCCACAGACTGGCGCGGAATTTCACGCAACGCATTGAATTCGTAAACCCGGGTTTCCATCTCACTGAAAGCGAGGATGCGGCCGTCGCCACAGGTCGTATGTGTTTGTGCGTCGACAAACAGCATCTGGCGCAATTCAGTATTCTGCGCAGCGGCCTCCATGATGCCCCACAGGCGGAAACTGAGGTGTGCACGGGAAAGCTTGAAATCGTTGGTGTCGCGCAACGTCCAGATCAAGTGGAAGTACGCTTCATGATTCTCCTCCCCGGCCAGTTGCCGCCAGAGCACGGCGCGCTCTGCGCGCAAATCGGCACGGGTATCGGCAAGCCACGGATCAAGCGCGTTCTGCGCCACGTACTGGGTGGGGTTTTCAATGTTCTCCAGATCCTCCACATCGGCATGAACGTCAACCTGTCCTGCTCCATCATCACCGTCGGAGTCCCAATCCGAATCCGAATCGGAGCCAGAGCCAGAGCCAGAGCCGGATTCACTCTCCGCTCGACGGCTGAGCGCCGAAATGCGCAGATTCAGTTCACTGTGCGAGATGCCCATGACATCGGCATCGCCGCGGGCAATGCTGTAATCGCGCATTTGCTCAAGACTGTAGAGAGACAGTGCCCTGTTCTCGTCCAGCAGCGTGCCGCGAACCAGGGTTTCACGGCTGGGCTCCAGCAGCCGGTCAGGGAAGGACTGAAGGCTATTGCCTCTGAGATCCAGCGTGTGCAGATGCTCCAGTTCCACAGCCCCGGAAGGAAAGTGGTAGAGACCGTTGTAAGCCAGACTCAGACTCTCGAGGCGGTTGAACCCGCTGACATCAAATTCCTCCAGCTGGTTATTGCTCAGATCCAGCCAGCGCAATCGATCCCCCCGCAACGCGTACAGGGTTTGCGGGTCAGAAAAGCGATTGCCATTGAGCTGCAGCCGCTCAAGCCGCGCCATGCGCGTCACAGCGTCCGGCAGCGCGACCAGCTCGTTGCCGTCGAGCAGCAGCGTGTCGAGGTCAGGAAACGCACTCAGAAAACCATTGGAGCCCTGTGCGGTGATCCGTGCACCGGTCAATGTCAGCCGCTCTACCCCGGGGAGTGTGGTAGGCAGATCCGGCAAGTCGCCCGTCTCCAGCCGCATGAAATCCAGTACTCGCCCGGAATCCGATCCGGAACCCAGCAAGTTGTCCTGCCAGCATCGATAGATGAGCGCTGCCGCGCTGCCGCGACTTTGTGCCGAGATCAGCATTCTGGGTGCCTGGATCTCGCGGATGTAGAGCCAGCCGTTCAGCTGGCGAACCAGCATCGCACCGGTCTGGTGCAGGTCATTGAGCCGCCCTTCTATCTGCACGTCGGTCAGGCCTTCGCTGCGCAAGCGCGAAAAATACTGCCTGGCCTGATACGGACTTATGAGCGAATCGAGGTCGCGTAACCGGCTTTCGAAGCCGGCTGCGCCTTCAGTTGTTGCTGATTGTCGGGGCAGCGGCAGCAAATTCGCGGCGACGTCCCAGCCCGTCTCGGCTGGGGGGAAAATATCCGGCACAGGCTCCTGCGCGAAGCGCCGCAAAACCCCGGCAGGCAAGCCTTTGGCAGTTTCAATCCGTAGCAATGCGGCGTCCAGGTCTGCCTTGCCGGCGGGACTGAAGTCGTTGCCGATCAGGTTGGCTCTCATCAATGCATCTTCGTGAGAGAGCACTGCCACCGGAAGGTCCGGCATCGCATTGTCGCGCAGGTCGATCCAGTTCAGTCCGGCAGTGCTTTCGGCCCCCGCTGGCCATGTCTTGAGCCGGGCAGCTCTCAGGTTCACGGCCTTGAGGTTTGTCAGCGCACTGAGGTCGAGCGTACCCAACCGATTATTGCTGAGATCAAGATATTCGATGCTCGTCAAACCATTGAGCTGACTCTGTACTGCTGGCGTTACGACGATGTCGTTGCCGGACAGATCCAGCCGGGTCAATCCAGGCAGGTCGGCTGACGATACCGGTAACTCAGTCAAACCGGCCTCGGTGATTTCCAGACTTGCGGCTTCGCTGAAGGCGCGTACGAAGCCACGGACCTGCGCGGCAGGCGCTGCCAACTCGCTCAGTCGCAAGGCCTTCACATGGGGAAACGAGCCGGCAGGCAGTTCCGGAAGTGTGGTGTACTTCGGATCGCCGTGCAGAGTCAGGAACGCATCACGCGGTGGCAGTTCAAACACCGTTGTTTCGACCGGCAAGTCGTAACGCAGGTACACGGCGTCGCTCCAGGCCTTGCGCAGGGCTTTCAGCACAATGGCATCAGGCATCGTGGTCCAGCGTTCCAGCAGCCTGACCGTTCGCAATCCAGAGGCCTGCGTGGGTTCATGGAACTGACGGAAAATGCCGGCATACTCGACACTCAGCGCCTGAACGGTATCTAGATCCAGGCTGAGCAGTTTCTCCGGAAGATCATCGAAATAGCTCCGCATACCTATCAGAAAGTCCATTTCGTCCTGAACGTAACTGCGCACGATCTGATTCAGATCCACCAGGTGACCCAGCGTCGCCTCCTGGGCTTTGACGTAGTCGCAGGCACGCTTGAAATCTTCATAAGCGATATTTCGCCAGTTCAGCGACAGCCCCGCCCACTGTTTTGCATGTCCTGTATAAAACGCCTCGGGAATGGACGCAATCGAGGTGCTCCGCAGGTCCAGACGTTCCAGTTGCGGCATTTCAAGCGTTTCCATTGGCCATTGCGTCAGGGAAAGCGCCCTGATGGTCAGTTTTTTCAGGTTCACCAGCGGCGACAGGACGTGCTCAGGAATCATCGTGTCGAAACCGAAGCTTTCTATTTCAAGCGCCTCGAGCCCAGTAAGCGTTCGCAAGCGCTGGGCAAAACCGAGAGGAAAAGACAGGGTATTGGAGGAATAACTCAGGCTTTTGAGCGATGCCATCGAGCTCACTGAGCGGGGCAGGTTTGTCAGCTCCTGTCCACGGTTCCTCAAGGCACTGTAGAGCTGGCTGCGCGAGCCAATCGCGAGTTTCTCCAGTCTCGGAAACCGGGCCAGAAACGTATCGGCATTGGCATCCGACAGGCCGTGTCCGTATATGGACAATTCACGTACGTGGCTGAAATCCGCAGCAAGCGGCGGCAATGGATCATTGCAGTCAATCTCGAGGCGGGCCCGCTCCGGCACTTCCGTGGCCAGCGGTGCGGAACGCCAACTCCTTTTCAACGCGCGCATGGTGTTTTTCCTCAGTTGCTGCGCCGTTTCCGGACCCGGTCGACCAAACACATCCCTGGCTGACGCCTCTTCAGGCCCTACCCAGGCTTTGAGCGTCGCCTTCAAGCGTTCCCATTCCTGTTGGCTGCGCAGTAACTGGCTGAAGATATCCCGCTCCGATTTGCCGGCCCGCAAATGTTGGAGGATGAAGCCGTTGGCGAGGGTATCGTTCAGATCCGGGTAGACATCGCGCACCTTCGCCGTCAGTTGCGGGTTGAACGCCTGGCCGCGTCCGCTGGCGTGGTAGCCGACCTGCGTGGCATTGATCCGCGCCGGTGGCTTGAACAACCCGGCCTGCGGTTCCAGCAGCGCGAGTACGTCGCCGCGATATCGGTTGGCCTGTTCGATGATAGTGTTCTGCAGATCGACGCTTTGACCGACATTCGGCAGGCCCAGGCTGCGGCGGGAACCGTCGGGTAAAGCGTGCATGATCGAGGCGTAGAAATTGTCTCCCTCTCTGGACAGACTGTTGAGCTCCTCGCCCCGGTCATTGAATGCCTGAAATTGCGGCCCCTTTTTGACCAGATACCGCTTATCAGCCGCAGACTCGTCACCGATGCTGTCGAGTAAAGCGCCTGTGGTACTGCCCTCGCGCACCTCCAGACGCAAAGTGTCCGACCAGCCTGGCAAACCTTTCAACACCCGCAATGCCAGCCGGCGACTGTCAGCCGACGCGATGTTGTCACGGCGCAACCCCGCAAAAGCTCGGGTCTGTCGTCCTTCACGCGCATACCAACGCGCCTCCTCCAGCATGCGCAAGGGTACGCGACGGGTCGAAGCAAGCTGATCCAGGTCGTCCGCCCGGGCATGGTCGAGAACCTCTTGCGCTGCCGCTTCGCTGAGTCCCGGACAGGCTCGCTGCAATAGACTGACCCGGGCATCGGCGGGCGACGTCCCTTGATACAGACTGTCGAACAGCGCTGACTGACGACTACGGGCGTACTCCGCGATCTGCTCGCCGAGCTGCTGCGCTCTGTCAGCAGGAGCTGGCGCACCTCTTCCGCGAAATAATTGAGGAAACTCGGACTGATCGAGCCCGGCCACAATGCGAGTGGTCAGTTCACCGTTCAGAATCTGCGAGCGGGTCAACCGGATCGGTGCCTTGGCTACGGTACCGCGCGGCATTCGTCCGGCACCGTACATAACCGATGCGCCGGACAACTGCGGCC
The DNA here is from genome assembly GCF_024169245.1 of Pseudomonas koreensis. Classification (NCBI taxonomy): domain Bacteria; kingdom Pseudomonadati; phylum Pseudomonadota; class Gammaproteobacteria; order Pseudomonadales; family Pseudomonadaceae; genus Pseudomonas; species Pseudomonas koreensis. The sequence continues at coordinate 4,011,307 of NZ_JALJWP010000001.1, read as the reverse complement.
CCTCGAACGCTTCCACCATTCGATCCCTGGGCCAGTACGGCATCTCGGTCATCAGCGGCAACGCGTACAGATACGCCTCGTCGATCGGCCGGGTTCCGCGCAGTTGCTCGATGACCTGCCCCACTTCCCTGTCGGCCTTGAACAGACGCATGGCGTCCGTCAGTTCCGGGGGCGGCACTGCAAGATCGACGTGCATTTTGCGCAACGCGTTGTCACTGACGCCGCTGACATCGGCAATCCTGATCAACTCCTCGTCGGTAAAGCCTTCGGTGACATGGCCCATGCGCCGCAACAGGGTCAGACGATCCCACTCCAGCGGGCGTTCCAGTGTATGCCGCCAGGCACCGCGGCCATTGCTTTCGAGAATCGGTTGATAGGCCGTTGCATCACTCGGGTGCCTGATCCGCCATTTGCCCAGCGCCTCATCGAAGAACTGCTCATAAACGCGGCCGTTCTGGCGGATAAAGGTCTTTCCATCGATCACGTGCTGCCCCGATTCGTTGGGGACGGCGCGGGTGTCCAGTGCAATTGTGGATTCGTAGGCGTCGAGTTCGGGTTTCCAAAGACGGGTTTCACCGTTGGGCAACAGCACAGGTTGCAACTTTTGGATCACCGGTTCCGGCCTGGCTGCCGATAATTTGCGCGCACCGGCGCCGACCCCGGCCATCACAGCAATTTGCGCCAGATTTTCGGCCACATCGACCAAATGATCCTTGGCCGCGCGGCGGTCGCCCTCTGCCCACTCGACTGCGCCCTCAAGCGTTTCGTAGAGCAACTGGCCAGCCATCACCACCATCATGACTTCGCCCAGCACTGGCACAAACATCGACACCATGTTCAGGCCAAGCAGGCCGATCTGCATCAGATGCGCGAGCTTGGCCTCACGAGCGCTGGCATCGACCTCGGCGGTCGGTACCGCATGGCTGCGGGCATCCGCCAGCACCTTGGCGTTGTTCTGTTTATAGAGGTATTCCCAAAGATCTTCGTTGGGAGCCCAGATGCCGTGCCCCTTGCGGGTGACTGTCGACGGCGCGATGTACGGATCAGCTGCCGGCTCCAGCTTCGCTGTCGGTGGCGGTGGCAGTTCGCTGATGTGGGTGAGCGCGAAACCGGAGCTCAACGTCTCAGCGATAGTGCGCCATGGCGAGCGCCAGAAATCACTGGGGGAATCCGCTGCCTTTTGGGTGAACTGGCTGAAATAGTAGGCGCGCTCCTTGTACGGGACGAACTGGCTGAAGAAGCGCTGGTATTCGGTCGGCTCGGCGCTCGTGGCCTGCGCGGCGGTGCGTGTGGTGAACAGACGCTTGAACTCGTTCTCCATTTGCGAGCCGCTGTAGCGTTTGAGGGGATGTTCGGGATCATGAGGGATATAGAGAATCACCTCATCGCTGTAGTGGTACTTCTCGCAGATCGAGAACGCCACGCAACCGGTCATTCTTTTTTTCATCAGGCCCATGTCGAGGAACCAGACCTGCTTGTCGCCGATCCACGGATGCATTTCGCCGTCGATGACCTGCAGGATCATCCTGTAGTCCGCAGGCTCGATGTCCTTTTTCAGCAGCGCCTGCTCGGCGGCGGCTCGCATCGCGGTTTTTTGACTGGCGATGAATTGTTCGCGCAGGGCCGCCTCTGTGACAGCATCGGCAGGGTGGAAAAAACCTTGCAGGTAAGTCTGATATTGCTCGCCGATATCAAGATTGCGGCACAGCGTCAGAAACTCGCTGACCGTCAGATTGACCGTCACCGCCTCGTAGGTGCCCGGCGTACTGCCCGCCAGCATGAAACCGGAAGTTTCATGGTAGGCCCCGGGTTGGCATTCGTACGCTTCAAAGTTGTGCAGAGCCGCATCGAGCATCGAGAGTTTGAGCAATTCGAACGAAGCCAACTCAACGCCGAAAATCCCCATTTTCAGAGGCCGCCTGAGGCACAGCAGGGTCTTGTCGACATCCACCTGCACCTGATACTGATCGTTCAGTGCCTTGACCAACAATGGCCGGGCAAAGGCTTCGATGTCCTGGAACGAGGCCATGGTCCTGTCCAGACGATTTTGCGCAATGACGCTGGCCTTGAAGCTGTCATCCAGTGCCTGGCGCTGGCTGGCCGATGCGTTCCGGTACCAGGCTGGCAGGACGGTGTGGCTGTCCTTGAGCGCCTGGCGTCGTTGCGCGGTCGCATCGGTCAGCCAGTGCGGAACGGTTTTTTCGAGAAAGTCGCCGTGCAGGCTGTGAGTGGCCGGCGGTTTTACCGGGACGGCCACTGCCGTTAATGAAGTCGCGGGATTGATAGTCATGTTCACTCCTTGTAATGGAGTGAAAAGCAGACCATCTCAGCGATCGTTACCTGCGGTACATATGTATGGCCCGCGCAGGATGGGTAACCGAGTGTGTGCCGCACACGTTGTCTATGCTGTACAGGTCTACTTGCGCGACGAGGGATTTATGGACGATCCAATCGACAACAAACCGCCGACCTTCTGGCAGATGCTGCACAGTGTCATGGCGGCGGCGTTCGGGGTGCAGAGCGGTAAGAATCGGGCCCGGGATTTCACCCATGGCAAGCCCAGCCATTTCGTTATTCTGGGCGTTTTGTTCACTGCGGTATTCGGATTGACGCTGTTTGCCATCGTCAAACTGGTGCTGCATCTGGCCGGGGTCTGATACCTGGCCCCTGGTGCAGCGCTGATACTGGCGATATGAGTTATCCGGGCCTTGGGAGAAAGGCCGCGCTTACAGCCGGCAAACCGCTGGCTATCGGCGCGTGTCCACGCTATCGGCGGGGTACCGAGAACAGGCCCGGAACAAGGTTCACTGATGACTGACCCAAAATACCGCAGTTCCCACCACAAGGATGATCAGGAACAGGATGGCCCACGCATCGACACTGCTGTCGCTTTTTCTGGCTTTGGTCGGGTTGCTCATTGCATCGCCTCTTGTCGGTTTTATCGGTGATTGCACAAAGACTCGATCACAGTTAAGACGATGATTGTCCGCACGACAAATGTGGATTAGATGACCGGCATTCGCGTTAGGCGATTTGGTTCTTTACATATACTCAAACATCACTTTTGCGCATAACTGCAAACGGGTATATTGCCCCGGCTCCGTGACGGAGTGCGCGGCCGTGCGCGCAGAACTGCAGAGGCAACATCGGACTCCAGCAAGCGAAAACGCAGCGTTTTCCGAGTAGCCCAAGCCTGAGAACAGGACTTATATGTACGTATACGACGAGTACGATCAGCGGATCATCGAGGACCGCGTCAAGCAGTTCCGTGATCAGACCCGACGCTATCTGGCAGGTGAGCTGAGCGAAGAAGAATTCCGCCCCCTGCGCCTGCAAAATGGCCTGTACATCCAGCGCTTTGCGCCGATGCTGCGCGTGGCGGTACCTTACGGCCAACTGACTTCGCGCCAGGTGCGCATGATGGCCAAAATCGCCCGCGACTACGACAAGGGCTACGCCCACATCAGTACGCGACAGAACGTGCAGTTCAACTGGCCGGCGGTGGAAGACATTCCGGATATCCTCGCTGAACTGGCAACCGTACAGATGCACGCGATCCAGACCAGCGGCAACTGCCTGCGCAACGTCACCACCGACCAGTTTGCCGGCGTCGCCGCCGATGAAGTGATCGATCCGCGGCCATGGTGCGAAATCGTCCGTCAGTGGACCACGTTCCACCCGGAATTCGCCTACCTGCCGCGCAAGTTCAAGATTGCCGTCAATGGCTCGACTTCTGACCGCGCTGCTATCGAAGTGCATGACATCGGTCTGGAGCCCGTCTATAACGCCGATGGCGACTTGGGCTTCCGCGTGCTGGTTGGCGGTGGCCTGGGTCGTACCCCGGTGGTCGGCGCGTTCATCAATGAATTCCTGCCGTGGCAAGACCTGTTGAGCTACCTCGACGCCATTCTGCGTGTGTACAACCGCTACGGCCGTCGTGACAACAAATACAAGGCGCGTATCAAGATCCTCGTCAAGGCGCTCACGCCTGAAGTGTTCGCGCAGAAAGTCGATGCGGAAATGGAGCACCTGCGCGGTGGCCAGACCACATTGACCGAAGCCGAATTGCATCGCGTCGCCAAGCACTTCGTCGATCCGGACTACAAGACCCTCGACAACCAGACCGCGCAACTGGCCGATCTGGACAAAGAACACCCGGGTTTCGCCCGCTGGCGCAGCCGCAATACCCTGGCGCACAAGAAGCCGGGCTATGTCGCTGTAACGCTGTCGTTGAAGCCGACCGGTGTTGCTCCGGGCGACATCACCGACAAGCAGCTCGACGCCGTCGCCGATCTGGCCGAGCGCTACAGCTTCGGTCAACTGCGCACCTCCCACGAACAGAACATCATTCTCGCCGATGTCGAGCAGAGCCAGTTGTTCACCCTGTGGGGCGAGTTGCGTGAAGGCGGTTTCGCCACACCGAACATCGGCCTGCTGACCGACATCATCTGCTGCCCCGGTGGTGACTTCTGCTCGCTGGCCAACGCCAAGTCGATCCCGATTGCCGAGTCGATCCAGCGCCGTTTCGACGATCTGGATTACCTGTTCGACATCGGCGAGCTGGACCTGAACATCTCCGGTTGCATGAATGCCTGCGGTCACCACCACGTCGGGCATATCGGCATCCTCGGTGTGGACAAGAAAGGCGAAGAGTTCTATCAGGTGTCCCTCGGCGGCAGTGCCAGCCGTGATGCGAGCCTGGGCAAGATCCTCGGCCCGTCCTTCGCTCAGGAAGCCATGCCGGATGTCATTTCGAAGCTGATTGACGTGTACGTCGAACAACGTACCGAAGACGAGCGCTTCATCGACACCTATCAGCGTATTGGCATCGACCTCTTCAAGGAACGCGTCTATGCAGCGAATCATTAAGAACAACGAAGTCGTCGACGAAACCTGGCACCTGCTGCCGAAGGATTTCAACATCGACGAAATCAGCAACTGCGACGACTTGATCGTGCCGCTGCAGCTGTGGCGCGAACACAGCCGCATGCTCAAGGCCCGCGATGGTGGCCTGGGTGTGTGGCTGGATGCCGACGAAGAAGCCGAAGAAATCGGTGACGACGTAGGTGACTTTCAGGTGATCGCGCTGAATTTCCCGGCGTTCACCGATGGCCGCAGTTACTCCAATGCCCGTCTGCTGCGTGACCGTTATGGTTTCAAAGGCGAGCTGCGCGCGATTGGCGATGTACTGCGGGACCAATTGTTCTACATGCATCGCTGCGGTTTCGACGCCTTCGCCATTCGCGCGGATAAAGATCCGTACGAAGCACTGGAAGGTCTCAAGGACTTCTCGGTGACCTACCAGGCCGCCAGTGACGAACCGCTGCCGCTGTTCCGTCGGCGCTAAGCCTGCGGGATCATTGCGCACACAAAAACGCCGGTCACGAGACCGGCGTTTTTTTATGCCTGGTGTTTACCAGAAGCGTTGTTGGGTCAGACGGCTCCACCAACTCAACAGCACGCGATCCACCGAACCGCTGGCTGCCATGCCGATGCGTTCCTGGAGGCTTTTGCGCTCGGCGTAATGCAGATGATAGACCTCTGCCTGTTTGGCCTTCTGCGCCAGGTATTCATCGCTGGTCTTGAGCTCATCCACCAGTTGGTTTTCCAGCGCAGCGATACCAAGCCACACCTCACCGGTAGCGACCTCGTCGATCGCCAGTTGCGGGCGATAACGGGCGACGAAGTTTTTGAACAATCGATGGGTGATGTCGAGGTCTTCCTGGAACTTCTCGCGGCCCTTTTCGGTGTTTTCGCCAAACACGGTCAGAGTGCGTTTGTATTCACCGGCGGTCAGCACTTCGAAATCGATGTCGTGCTTCTTCAGCAGGCGGTTGACGTTAGGCAACTGCGCAACCACGCCGATCGACCCGAGGATGGCAAACGGCGCGCTGATGATCTTGTCGCCGATGCACGCCATCATGTAACCGCCGCTGGCTGCGACCTTGTCGATGCACACGGTCAATGGCACGCCAGCATCGCGGATGCGCGCCAGCTGTGATGACGCCAGGCCGTAGCTGTGCACCATGCCGCCGCCACTTTCCAGACGCAGAACCACTTCGTCCTCCGGCTTGGCCAGGGTCAGCAGTGCGGTGATCTCATGGCGCAGGCTTTCAGTGGCGGAAGCCTTGATATCGCCGTCGAAGTCGAGCACGAACACCCGGGATTTGGTCTCAGACTTGTTCTTCTGCTTCTTCGCGCTTTTTTCGGTTTTCGCTTCGCCCTTGCGCAATGCCTTGAGCTGATCCTTGTCGAGCAGGGTCTGCTCAAGGCGTTCACGTAGCCCCTTGTAGAAATCGTTGAGCTTGCTGACCTGCAACTGCCCCGCCGATTTGCGTCGGCCTTTGCTGCGCAACGCGGCAAAACTGGCGAGCACCACCAGAATGGCAATCACGAGAGTGACAGTCTTGGCCAGAAAGCTGGCGTATTCGGTGAAAAAATCCACAGAGACTCCTCAAAGCAATGCGTGAACATGTAACACACGCGGAATGGCTCCAGCATACCCATGCGCCGGCTTGTCGGCCAGCCGTGAAACCTCTGGCAACACGCCTGTAACGGGCATTTCAAACAAGCGTATGTTTTTTCATTGACAGCTCTACGTCATCCTCATAACCTCGCCTGACCTTCAACGTACCGGGATGACGCGGACGTGGGCAGCATCTACTTGATACGACATGGCCAGGCCTCCTTTGGTGCAGACGATTATGACGTTCTGTCACCAACCGGCGTTCGTCAGGCAGAAATCCTCGGCCAGCACCTTGCCGATCTGGGCATCAACTTCGATCGTTGCCTTGCCGGTGAGCTGCGTCGTCAACAGCACACCGCCACCAGTGCACTGGAACAATTCAGTGCCAGAGGCCTGCCGGTTCCCGTTCTTGAAACCGATTCCGCCTTTAACGAATTCGATGCCGATGCGGTCATCCGCGCCCTGCTCCCGGCGATGCTGCCGGAAGAGCCTGAAGCTCTCGACATCCTGCGCAATGCCGCGCAGAACCGCGGTGAATTCCAGCGCATCTTTGCCCTGATCGTCGAGCGCTGGCTCGCCGGTACTTATGACACGCCCGGGTTGGAAAGCTGGCTGGGTTTCGTCGAGCGGGTTCAGGCCGGTCTGCACCGCATCCTCGATCTGGCGGAGAAGAACCAGAAAATCGCCGTGTTCACCTCCGGCGGCACCATCACCGCCCTGCTCCACCTGATTACGCAAATGCCTGCCAGACAGGCCTTTGAACTGAATTGGCAAATCGTCAACACCTCGCTCAACCAGCTGAAGTTTCGCGGTCGCGAGGTGGCCCTGGCTTCCTTCAACAGTCACGCACACCTGCAACTGCTGAAGGCCCCGGAACTCATCACTTTTCGCTGAGTCCGGCTTACTGTGACCCTGGCTGTAACCACCCAGCTCCCATGACCAAGAAAGGATCGAACCATGACCTCCGTAGCTGATGCCGTAAAAGCAATGCAAGCCAAGTTCAACCCAGCCGCCGCTGCCGGTCTGGACCTGGTCTTCGGTTTCAACATCACCGACGAAGACAAGCAATACGCACTGATCGTCAAAGACGGCACCTGCGACATCCAGGAAGGCGAAAACCCGAACGCCAACTGCACGCTGGTGCTGGACAGCGAAACCCTGAAAGGTATCGTCAGCGGCGAGACCGACGGCATGCAGGCGTTCATGGGCGGCAAGCTGCGCGTTGAAGGTGACATGATGCTGTCGATGAAACTGTCCGAGCTGTTCCCTTCGTAAGAAGCTGCTGGTTCAGACAAATCCCGCCCTCGTGGCGGGATTTGTCGTTTCAAGCACTGGGGGTCATTGCAATGTGGATTAGCGCTTGGCTGCAGCCGTTCCATCAAGCTCTTTTCTGACCTGCAGGTATGCCGCCTCTTCCTCACTTTTTTCGATCAGATTCGAAGCCATCGAGCGGGGCAAGAGTTTCTTTTCTGTCACGTCCCAATCGATCGTGACGACAACAGTCTTGTTTCCAAAGGTGATGAAAAGCCAATACGAATCGACCGGCCTGTCAGGCTCGGCAAATGAACTGTAGCCATACCGTATCTGGCGATGCAGGTCCGGCGTATTCAGAACAAGGTCCTCAATGTCCAACTTTGGAAACTGTCGCCCTATCGCGAATAACGCTTCGGTCAAGAGAACATCATCATCAATATGTTGCAAACCTTCAGGCTTATTGCGCAGCATGGTCACTGGGCTCTCCTCAGGAGGAGTGCCCATGAGACGCGGGCGGTACATACCTGAACTGAACCACCGGCTGGCGTCGAAACGGTTTTCTTCCGCACTCCACGGGCCGTAATACATCATTATTTTGGCTGGCATCTGGGCTTCCTTGGCGTAAATAAATAGTCCTGCAAAGCTGATGGCAATCAACAAGACACATAAGACGTGACGTTTACCCATAAACTTCAGGACCGTCATAGCGGCTTATAGGCAAGCAGGTGTTTGGGTACGCCGTCCGGCGTATCACCTGATCGAACGTCACGATGTGCGCCTAAGGCATCCAGCGGAAATCCAATCTTCCGTTCATACAGTGCTCGGCTGTCATCGTGCGCCAGCAAATTGCGCTCTTCTTCAGAGACTGTTGGCGTTGGCGCCTGCGGCGCCTGTTCATCAGGTAGTTGCGCTGTTGGGTCTTTGAGTGTCTTGCGATGTTCGATCAGCTTTCGTTCATAAGCGATTTTTCGACTCAAATAATTCCGCATCGCTCGCCCATCAGCGGCGTCTCTTTCACGAATGCCCGGCACAGATCCCCGTTCTGCGGCAGTACCATAAGTTGTGTCGTAGTTGCTGCGCCTTGGAAATGCCCACACGGTGGTCCGGGTCGCATTAGCAAGAATCTGCGCCAGGCTGCGCTCGTAATGAGGATCTTCTGTTTCATTGACCTTGAAGTCGGCATCGATACCCAAACCTGTGCGACAAGCGTAGGAATGAATTTTTGCACCATAGGCAAACGCTTCGGGCTTGAACATATTCGCCTGCGCATCACGCAGGCGGTAGCTATCGTTTTTATCCAGTTCGTAGCCCAGCTCAATACTGCCCACCACTCCATGTGAAAAGAAGTCGAGCTGTTTGATCTCGCGTCCGCGGCGCTGCCGGGCTGCGATGAAATCCACGAGACCGGATATGGAGTCCATCTCTCGGTACTGAGCTCCGTGCTGATTCTCGACAACATCCTTCAAAGCTGCCAGCAGGTTCCCCGGATAGTCATTTTTGAAAATCAGAAACACACGCTGGACCGTGAAGTTCGGGGTACCGGTTGGATATTTTGTGAGTTGGCGAATACCCTGATTGATAAAGCGCATCTTGTTGCCTTTCTGGCCACGAACCTTTTCATAAAGGGACATGTAAGACGCACCCACAACCGTTACGTAATCCTGTGCCAGCGTACCTTTAACTTGTGTCGTTTTATGCTGATCGCTTGTTCGAGCTTGTTTCTTTCTCGGTGCTGCCACCTCGCACCTCCCTTAGTAATCTATGCCGAGCGCGTCGAGATGGGCGGCAGCTTCCTTACCCCACTGCACAACTATCGAAGTCGGGTCGGCCGTAAATACTCGCGCGGCGTTACCGTGACTATCGGTATGGCCTACGAGACGCTGGCCGTCACCGGTTTCGATGCAATAGAGCATGTCGGGGATAGCGTCGCCGGTGGTCTCATCAACCAGTTGGAAGCGCTCGCTGTGTTTAGGAACAGTGATAATTGGGGAGAAAGGTGCGGAGCCGACCTGGGTGCCAACAAAAACGTCGCCTGAGCCTGTGATTATCATGCCACCGTGGGCCGTAGCACTGCCCAAGAAGGCAATTGGCTTGCCATTGATCAAAATATTACTGATGCCTTCGGTGACAATATCACCGCAAGCTGTGGTGTCTCCCACACGCAAAACGGGCATTCCGTTGATGTTTACGTCACCGGAACCACTGTTGGTGGGGTTAGTGCCATGGCCGGTAACCGGGCATACATTAAGATCACTGAGTCGAGCGGCAGGCTTTGCCATCGTGTACTTCCTTGTATAAGCGTGGGCGCGAAATGTACCGGATCTAAACATTGGTTTAAAGCCTCATTCCAAACCTACAGTGCGAGCCGCCGCGAATGTAGCTGGCAGCGGCTCATCTGCTCCGAAGCCCTTCCGGAACCTGACAAGCGTGGTCTTGGATCCGCAGGACCTGGCCGATACGATCAAACCTCCTGCAACAACCGCGTATCCAGCCCAAACCGCTCTTGCGAGACCATTCGGAACTGACCTTCCGCCAGATCGCAGCTCACCAGTAAATTCCACGAGTGTCGGGTCGCCACCGAAGGCACCAGAATAAACGGGTGTTCAGCCAACAGTGCGTCGGCAAACTTTCGCTGGTTGGGCGACGTTTTGATCGGGGTCAGCCAATGCGGATTGGGGACATCTTCCGGCTGCACGATCCTGACGCTGGCGTCGTGGGTGATTTCAAAACAGGTCAACACGTAGGGTTCCTGATCAAGCGCATCGAAACTGCCATGGGCCGCCACCTCCAGAATCGCTGTAGATGGGTCGACCGACGCATAAACGACTCGCCGCCCGGGAGTATTCCAGCGCCCGCCGTCCCGTTTCGACCCCAGCCCGCTATTCCAGGTTTCGCTGTACACCTCGCGATCCAGCCGCCAGGCGTACCAGCGATCATCCCAGGGCAAGGGGTTCATTGATAAACCCCGTATTTGATCTGGTTCAGGTACTCCTCCACCATCCTGAACCCCAACGCATGTCCAACCAGATCGAGCGGCACATAACCGTAGAAGTAAGTAGCGCGTTGCTTCAACCATGATTCGGCCTGGGCCTGGCGCCCGAACACTTCAATGGCCAGCTCCAGCGCCGCGGCATATTGATAAGCGATGATGCTCTGCGGCGTGTCCAGGCGCACCGGCATGTTTTCCTTGAGCAGACGTCGCACGGTTCTCACAGATTTGCCGGTGATACGTTTGACCATCTCTCCCTGCTGATACAGCTCGGAGGATGCAATCATGTTGACCACATCGGGCAGCTCAAACCCTTCGCTCGTGCAACGCAGGATGAGCATCGGGTCGTCGCCGCTATCCTGCCCGCGCAACAGCAACTCCAGAGGCTTGCCCTCGAGCTTCTTCAAACCCGTGAGCCGGGGCGCTTTGGCAGTCGGCATGGCGACGTCCTCCGAGGGGCATCTGGCGCGGTCGTCGCGCCAGTAGTGGCGAGGGGAGTAAGCAGGTGTAGGGCTTTCAATCAGTGGGATTCGCATAGTCCATCCTTTGTCCGGGTCCAGAGCGATCTGTGCGCTCGATGACTTCAATGTCACGACTGATGCTATAGACCCAGCGTCCGACGACCAACCTGAAAAAGTCGTCAGAAATATCCACGCAACTGATCGAACCACGCCTGTTTCCGTAGGACTTAAACGGAATTTCAGCGCCTGAATTGACGCCTTGCCTGACACAACCTTGACCTCGGTCAGCTGTATACGTGCAAGCACTGCGTACTCTCCCCGCTCCATCGACAGCCAAGGAAGGCTCACCGGGAGCCTGCGGCCGATCTCACTCAAGGAAGAATCCCCATGCAATCGCTCAAGATCATTCTGCTGGCGTCAGCGTTCAACGGCCTGACGCAACGGGCCTCACTGGAACTGCGTCAGGCCGGGCACTCGCCCAGCGTGGTGCTGTTTACTGACGCAGCTGCGGTATGTGAACAGATCGAGCACAGCGGCGCCGATCTGGTGATCTGCCCGTTTCTCAAGGACCGAGTGCCACAGGGGCTGTGGAGCGATTCCCGGCGTCCGGTGGTGATCATTCATCCCGGCATCGTTGGCGACCGCGGCGCGAGTGCGCTGGACTGGGCGATCACTAACGAACTCACGGCCTGGGGTGTCACCGCACTGCAAGCGGTCGAAGAAATGGACGCCGGCCCAGTGTGGGCCACCTGCGAATTCAATCTGCCCGCGGGCTTGCGCAAATCCGAGCTGTATAACGGCCGGGTCAGCGATGCGGCGATGGTGTGTATCCGTGAAGTGGTGGAAAAATTCGTCGAAGGGTTCAAGCCGGTCGAGCTGGACTATGCCGCTCCCAGCGTGCGCGGCCGTCTGCAACCAAACATGAAGCAGGCTGATCGCAGCTTCAGCTGGCACGATTGCGCGCGCTTCATCAAGCGCTGCATCGACGCGGCGGACGGCCAGCCGGGCGTGCTGGCGAGCCTGGCTGGCGGTCAGTATTACCTGTATGACGCGCACCTCGATTCGCGCAGCGGCAGGCCCGGCGAGATTCTCGCGGTGCACGACGACGCCGTGCTTGTTGCAACGGGTGATCAAAGCCTGTGGATCGGTTCGTTGCGGCGCAAACCTCACGCCTGCGAAGAAACCTTCAAACAACCGGCACGGCACGTGTTGGCCCGGCACTTGGCCGACGTGCCGGTACTGGACTGGTCGATTGCTACACAGCCGTTCAGCGACGAAGCCTACCAACCGATTCGTTACCGCGAATCGGGGCATGTCGGAGAACTGACGTTCGAGTTCTATAACGGCGCGATGAGCACCGAGCAATGCCAGCGCCTGGTCGAGGCACTGCGCTGGGCCAAGGCCAGGGATACGCAAGTGCTGTCGATCAGAGGCGGCCGGGGCAGTTTTTCCAACGGCGTGCACCTGAATGTGATTCAGGCTGCGCAAGATCCGGGGGCTGAAGCCTGGGCCAATATTCAGGCGATTGACGATGTTTGCGCCGAACTGCTCAGCGCCCGGCAATTGGTGGTCAGTGGCGTAACCGGCAACGCCGGCGCGGGCGGTGTAATGCTGGCGCTGGCGGCGGATATTGTTTTTGCCCGTGCCGATATCGTGCTCAATCCGCACTACAAGAGCATGGGCTTATACGGTTCCGAATACTGGACCTACAGCTTGCCGCGCGCCGTCGGCCCGGCGATGGCCGAGCAACTGACTCAAGCCTGCTTGCCGGTGAGCGCGATTGAGGCCTGGCAGCTGGGCATGATTCAGGAGATTGGGCCGCGTTGCCCGGATGAGTTTTCCCTGTGGCTCTTGCAGCGAGCCAATAGCGTCTTGAGCGATCCGACCTATGCGGCAGTGCGTGAACGCAAGTCGCGGATCGATCAGGCGTTGATCCGTAGATGCCGGAAGGCTGAGCTGGAGCAAATGCAGGAGGACATGCTGCATGACCGCAATCGGTTTGCCGAAAAATGCAGCCATTTCGTTTACAAGCGCAGGGTGTGTGGTACGCCGACGCGCCTTGTAAAGGATTGGGCGCGAGTGGGCTTGCTTGAGCGCACCGAGTTTGCCAGTTGATCTTATGGCGTCGGCTTTCCCCTCACCCTGGCCCTCTCCCCAAGGAGAGGGAACTGACCGTGGTGTCTGACGCCATGCATCGAATAGGGAAATCCAGTCGATCCTGGAGAGGGCGTGATGGGCTTTTGACTTACAATGCGCCCCACCTCCAAATACCGGCCCTGCCCCCATGGACATCGACCTCGCCCGCACCTTCCTCGAAATCGTCCGTCACGGCAGCCTTGCCGCCGCCGCGCAAAAGCTGTTCGTCACGCAGACGGCAATCACCGCGCGGGTGCAGAAACTCGAGAGCCAGTTGGGCAGCACGCTGTTTGTGCGCAATCGCGCCGGGGCGAAACTGACGGCCAATGGCGAAGCGTTCGTGATCTACGCCAATCAACTGGTGCAGACCTGGGAAGCCGCGCGCCGCGACTTGCCGCTGCCCGAGGGTTATCACAACGTTCTGCACATCGGTGGCGAAGTCAGTCTGTGCAATCCCTTGATGCTCAGTTGGGCGGCGCAACTGCGTGAGAAAATTCCCGGACACGCACTGCGCATGGAGATTCGCGATGGCGAAAATCTGCTGCGCCAGCTCGAACTCGGAGTGCTCGATGCGGCGCTGGTTTATCAACCTGAATACTGGCCGGGATTGCAGGTCGAGCAGGTGCTGGAGGAAAAACTGATTCTGGTGCGCGCTCCTGAGCGTCCCGACCCTTACGTCTACATCGATTGGGGCCCGGACTTCCGTCGCCAGCACGACGCCGCCCTGCCGGAAAAAGCCAAAGCCGCGCTGAGCTTCAACCTGGGCCCGCTGGCCCTGCAATACATTCTCGAAAACGGCGGCAGCGGCTATTTCCGCACCCGCGTCGTGCGTACGTATCTGGAAACCGGCGCGCTGGAAGCCGTCACCAAAGCCCCGGAATTCGGCTATCCGACCTATCTGGTGTATTCGCGTGATCGCGACTCGACAGTGCTGCAACAGGCCTTCGATCTGTTGCGCGAAGTGATCCGCACCGATGACGACTGGTCGCAACGCTGGAACCCGTTGAGCTGATACCACTGCTTCAGTCCAGAGCATGGCGCTTGTGGCCTCAAGGTTCGCCCTGCACAAGTCAGCGGATCGGCTAATCTGCCGGGTATAACAACAATACCCGCAGGTAAAAGCGTTGAGGCAAACCACCGAAGCATTTCGCAGCCGCTACCGCGCGGCCATTCATCCTTTGTACAACCCGTGGCTGCATGGCGCGTTTGTGTTGCTGTTCGGCATTCTTGCGGTCGCCGGATTCTGGAGCACGGTGCATGCGGTAAATAGGCTGGAATGGTTGACAGTGCCGCTCACTCTGCTGCTGTTCAACTTCGCCGTGTACATGGTTCATCGCCATCTGGGGCATCACAAAAAATCTTTCGCGAAGATGTTCTACGCCCGGCATGCGGGCGATCATCACAGCTTTTTCACCCCCGGCCACATGACCTATGACAGCGCCCGGGACTGGCGGGTGATTCTGTTTCCAGCCTGGCTGATCGTCATTCATACGCTGCTGATCACCCTGCCCCTGTGGTGGCTGCTCGCGCAGGTCAACGGCAATGTCGCCGGACTGTTTGCCGGGTGCATGGTGCTCGGTTATCTGCTCTACGAAGTGTTCCATGCCTGCGAACATCTGCCGCCGCAAAATCCGTTGACCCGTTTGCCATGGATTCGCCAGATGCGCCGTCTGCATGAATTGCATCATCGCCGCGAGCGCATGCAGGAACGCAACTTCAACATCGTACTGCCCTTGATGGACTACCTGTTCGGTACGCTGTATTGCGAGCCGGAATCCGCCCCTTTGAGTTATTCGAGAATGCCCATGACGCGCATGCAGCACGAGATCGATATCGCCGGCGAACCTGTCGCCGTGCTGGCCTATGCCGCCAGCGTGACTCACTGGCCGGACTGGCATCCCTCCTCATTGAAGATTGACGGTCCGCAAGGTCCACTGCATGCCGGTGCGCACTTCGAAGAGGACATTCATGCCGGCGGACGTGCCGGGCATTTGCGCTGGGAAGTGATGGAATATCTGCCGGGACGGCGCTGGTGCGCAGGCGCGCAAAGTGGTCAGGGCTTGTCGCTGCGACTGACTTACGAATGCTCGGCGGAGGCTGGCGGTACGCGCTTCGTACGCACGCTGGAATATCGCTTTGACGGCTTGCTCATGCGCCTCGCCAATCGCCTGTTGCTCAAGCGGCGCATCGAACGCGAGTCTGCGGCGTCCATGCTCGCCCTGCGCGCCACGGCCGCGCAGTTCATCGGCGCGGCGAGGGCCAGCGCGTGAGATTACGTCATCTGCCGGGCCTGCTGATCGTCCTCGTCATCGCCTTCCTGCTTTTGCTGCCAACCAAAGTCGAACCGCTGGCCTGGACACCGCCACCGGCACCCTCGCTTAAAGAAGGTATCTACGCGGACAACAAGCGCCTCAAAGGTGTGGCGAAGGTCGGGCCGAGCGACATCGAAGGCCCCGAAGCCTTGTTGCTGGAGGACGACTTCCTCATCACCGGATTACATGACGGCAGGCTGATTCGCAGCAGCCTCGACGGCACGCAGCGCAAGGTGCTGGCCGACACCGGTGGCCGCCCCTTGGGCCTGGCCCGTCATCCGAACGGCATGCTGGTGATTGCCGATGCGGTCAAGGGTTTGCTGTCGCTGGATGCACAGGGACAAATGATCCCCTTGACCACCGAGGCCAACGGTGTGCCATTTGGATTCACTGATGATGTGGCGGTCGACAAGTCAGGCCACTACGCCTACTTCAGCGATGCCTCCAGTCGCTGGGGCTACGGCCAGGACGGCGAGGCAATCATCGAACACGGCGCCGACGGGCGTTTGCTGCGCTACGACTTCCAGACGGGCAAGACCAGCGTGCTGCTCGACAAGCTGCAATTTGCCAACGGCGTCACTCTTGGCCCGGACGAGGCCTATGTGCTGGTCAACGAGACCGGCGCTTATCGCATCAGCCGCTACTGGCTTAGCGGGCCGAAGGCCGGCACCAATGATGTGTTCATCGACAACTTGCCGGGGCTGCCGGACAACCTCTCGTTCAATGGCAGCAACCGTTTCTGGGTAGCGCTGTATGCGCCGCGCAATGCCTTGCTCGACGGCACGGCTGAACATCCGTTTTTGCGCAAGATGATCGTCCGGGCGTTAACGGTCTTGCCCAAGCCTGTGGAGAAGCGTGGGTTTGTCCTCGGTCTGGATCTGGACGGCAAGGTGATCGCCAATCTGCAGGATGCGAGCGATGGCAATTACTCGCCGATCACTACCGTGCGCGAGTACGGGCAGTGGTTGTATTTCGGTTCGTTGAAGGCCAGGCATATGGGCAGGATGGGGTTGGATTCGGCGCTGAAATAAGCCTTCCGGATTTGCGGGGAATGGACTGACGCCTTCGCGAGCAGGCTCGCTCCTACAGGGGGGACGCGTTTCAAATTGTAGGAGTGAGCCTGCTCGCGATAGCGGTCTGTCAGTTGCTGGATCTATCGAACTTGTCCGGATCTTCGTCTTCCGGAAGCTCCTCGACCGGTTCTTCAGGATGCGCAGTGGTATGCGCCGGGCTGTTCGGTTCAGGACCGGTGGGAATCGGGTCGAAGCCGCCCTGCTCTTCACTGGGGAATCTGGGGTCGTTCATGTGGCACCTCGCAACGAGTCGATGGTTTGCAGACTCTGCACATTGGAGGTGCCGTTGGCCGTCGCCGTTCCCTTCATAGGGCGACCACGGGTCGGAGGATTACTGTCCCGTCAGCGGCTGCCCTGCCAGTTGGGCGACGATCTGTTCCTTGACGATCACACGCTTCTCTTTGAGCTTTTTCAGCTCGTCGTCAGTGGGGGCGTCTGACTGGGCGTTCTCGGCCTCGACTACCGCTTTATCGACATCGAAATACTTGTTGAGCAGCGAATCCAGCTTCGGATCCTCGGAGCGTTTTTGCTCGATCTCTTCCTTCTTGCAGCCCAGGTCCTGATACAGATCGTGTGAAACCGGCATGAAACACCTCCATCAGTTTGATCGACAACCAGCGCGACCGATGCGCTGACTCATTATCAGCATGGCCTTGCGCAATGGCATCTGTCGACTCCCTGTCAGACCAGCGGTTGCCGTTCGTCGCCCTGTCGTAAATGCGATAAAACCTTTGGCGCCTGCGCTCGCTCCATTGCATAACGCTCACAAAAACCTGCGTGGAGATACCCAATGGACGGATTCAACCTGCGTCATCTCGCTCTGGCTGTTGCACTGTCTGCCGGCATGGGCAGCGCCTTTGCCGCGACTGACAATGATTTTGTCGATAACGCCGCTGCTGGTGGCATCGCAGAAATCGAAACCAGTCGCACGGCTCTGGAAAAAAGCCAGTCCGCCGACATCAAAGCCTTTGCCAACCAGATGATCACCGATCACAGCAAGGCCAACGACGAGCTGGCGGCGATTGCCAAAGCCAACGACATCGAAGTCCCGGACACCACCACTCTGGTCAAGCAGGCCAAGGAAAAGATTCTCGAGATGCGCGATGAATCTTTCGATGCGGCCTACGCCAACAATCAGGTCAAGGCGCACGAAGAAACCATCGAGCTGTTCAAGAAACAGGCGAACACCGTGACCGACGACAAAACCAAAGGCGCTACTGAACTGAAAGCCTTCGCGCAGAAAATGTTGCCAGCGCTGGAAAAACATCTGGCCCACGCCAAAGAGCTGCAAGCCAAACACCCGAGCAAATAAACGCCCAGGCAATAAAAAAGGCCGCATCCATCGATGCGGCCTTTTTGCGTTAGAGCGATCAACCGCCATCGGTGTCGATATCGGCGTCGGTGCTTTCGCCCGGTGCGGGACGGTCCGGGTCAGGCTTGAAGCCGGGGCTGAAGTCGTTGCTGTTGTCATTGTGATGCTGCTTCTGATCGACCTCGGCAGCAGCGCTGTCCGCCTGTCCTGTTTCGGCCGGTGCAGGCCTGGTTTGCCCCGGTGTTTGCGGGTCGATCGCGGGATCGTTGCGGTTAATCGACTCAGAGGACTGATTTTGCTGTTGCGGCGCTTGCTCGTTCATATCCACCTCACTCATAGTCCTGCCTCTTTTTTCCAGCACGACTGGAAAATGTCGGGCATGCAGATTCGAAGCCTGACGCCGTTGATTCGTTCAAAAGATCGTTGCCTGCCGCCACGCCGACTAGAGTTACCGGGGCGTTCGACGCGCAGGCAGAAAAATACACCGCTGGATGAACAACTATTTCAAGCGGCAAATGTCAGTCAATTCGCGCCGGTCATTTCGCCGAGCCGGCCCCCTTATGTAACGGAGCGATACGCACATGGCAGCACTGCAGAACAGCACAGTCGAAGCAATCAAGAACAACCAGACGCAGCTGTTGAGCGAATGGACCAAACGCCTCGAAGCCAGCGGCGCCACGCGCAATCTCAAAGAACACGACCTTGCTCAGCAGACCCGTGATCTGCTGACCCTGCTGCTGGCTGGCCTGGAAAACGGCAACGGCAGCAAGATCACCGCCACAGGCTGGGAAGAAATTCGCCAATTCCTTGAAAAACTCTCCCAGAGCCGTGCCCTGCTCGGCCAGGATTCGCAGCAAACCGCCAATTTCATTTTCGCGCTCAAAGGCCCGATCTTCGCGGTGCTGCAGAATCATTATCAAGACCAACCGGCGTTGCTTGCGGAACAACTGCTGGAAATGTCCGAACTGCTCGACACTGTCGGCATGCACACCATCGGCACCTTCCAGAAATCCCGCGAAGCAGTGATCAAGCGTCAGCAGGAAGAACTGCTGGAGCTGTCGACCCCGGTGGTCAAGCTGTGGGACGGCGTCCTCGCCTTGCCCATGATCGGCACCCTCGATTCGCAGCGCACCCAAGTGGTCATGGAATCGCTGCTGCAGCGTATCGTCGACACCGGTTCGGAAATCGCCATTATCGACATCACTGGCGTGCCGACCGTCGACACGCTGGTCGCCCAGCACCTGCTGAAAACCGTGACCGCGATTCGCCTGATGGGCGCCGATTGCATCATCAGCGGCGTGCGTCCGCAAATTGCCCAGACCATCGTCCACCTCGGTCTGGATCTGCAAGGCGTGGTGACCAAGGCCAACCTGGCCGACGCCTTGAAACTGGCCCTGACACGCCTGGGCATCAGCCTCGGCAAAGCGGTCTGAGCCGATGGAACGTATTCCGATTCTTCAAATGGGCGATTTGCTGCTGGTGACCATTCAGGTCGACATGCATGACCAGCTCGCCCTGACCCTGCAGGACGATCTGTCCGAGCGCATCAGCCGCACCTCCGCGCGGGGTGTTCTGATCGACATCTCCGCGCTGGACATGGTCGATTCGTTTATCGGACGCATGATCGGCACGATTTCCGGGCTATCGAAAATCATGGACGCGGAAACCGTGCTGGTCGGCATGCAACCGGCGGTGGCGATCACGCTGGTTGAATTGGGCATGACCTTGCCCGGCGTCAGCACCGCACTGAACGTCGAACGCGGGATGAAACTGCTGCAGGATCGAGTACGCCTGCAATGACCGTGCGCAGCAGCGGTACTCAACCCATTCTCATTGAACAGGACGTGGTACTGGCCCGCCAGACCACGCGCAAGCTCGCCACCGAATGCGGCATGCGCCTGATCGACCTGACCAAACTGGTGACCGCCGTCAGCGAGCTGGCGCGCAACACCATGGTCTATGGCGGCGGTGGCGACATGGACTGGCAGATCCTCGAGGAGAACGGCCGTGTCGGTTTGCGTATCACTTTCCGCGACGAAGGCCCGGGTATCCCCGACATCAAACTGGCGATGACCGACGGCTGGACCTCCGGCAGCGGTCTTGGCCTGGGCCTCACCGGCGCGAAACGTCTGGTCAATGAATTCGAACTCGACACTGAGCCCGGTAAAGGCACGCGCATTACGATCACACGATGGACATGAATATCACCGGGTCGTTGACCCAAGTCTTGCCGATCGAAGACAGCAGTCAGATCGGTCACGCCCGGCGCACTGCGCAAAAACTCGCCGAGCAGCATGGCTTCGACGAAAACGATGCCGGGCGCGTGGCGCTGGTCGCGACGGAACTGGCCAGCAACGTGATCAAGCATGCCCAGCGCGGTGAATTTCACCTGCGTGTGCTGCCAAGACCGGGTAACACGTTCGGCATCGAGATGCAGACCGTGGATCGCGCGCAGGGCTTCGATCTGGATGCGTGTCTGGCGGATGGCTTTTCCACCGGCGGTACGCAGGGCATCGGGCTCGGCGCGGTGTCGCGTCAGACTGATGCGTTTGATGTTTACGCCGACCACCGTGGCGCCGTGCTGCTGGCGCGGATTTTTCCACGCGGCGATCGGCAGGCCGATATCCATTTTGGGGTCAGCCAGCATTCGTTGCACGCCGATCCGGCCTGTGGCGATGTCTGGCATTTGTCGTATGAAGGGTCGCGGATCAGCGCGCTGATCGTTGATGGCCTCGGTCATGGCGAAGATGCCGAGCGCGCCGGCCTGGCCGGTGCGCAGGCATTTGCCCGGGCACCGTTTGCCGATCCTGTGGTATTGATGGAAGACCTGCATCAGCAAATGCTCGGCACTCGCGGCGGCGCCGTGGCTTTTGCCCAGTTTGACAGCCAGCGCGACTGCCTGACGTTCGCCGGTGTCGGTAATATCGGTGCCAGTCTGCTCGAGCCCGGCAAATCGCGCGGCCTGGCTTCGCATCCCGGTATCGTCGGCGGTCAGTACCGTAAAGCCAAACCCTTTGACTATGCTCACGTGAACGGACATTTATTGATCATGTACAGCGACGGCTTACAGTCCCGTTGGAACCTTAAAGACTACCCCGGTCTGGTGCATCGCCACCCCGCCGTGATAGCCAGCGTCCTGCACCGTGACTTCTGTCGCGGGCGCGATGACGTGACGGTACTGGTTGTTGCCCTGGAGGCCATCCATGGCTGAACCGACCACCTTGAGCCATGCCGAACAGGCCGCACTCATCGCCCAGTTGCAGCGCGAAACCATTGCCCTGCGCGAAGAACTCGATGAAACCAACCAGGGCGTGCTGGCGCTGTACGCCGAGCTCGACAACCAGGCCGAAGAACTGCGACAGGCGTCGGATCTGAAAAGCCGCTTCCTGTCGTACATGAGCCATGAATTCCGTACGCCGCTGGGTTCGATTCTGAGCATCAACAGTTTGCTCGCCGACGAACTCGACGGCCCGCTCAGTCTGGAACAACACAAGCAGGTGGCGTTCGTCAGCACTGCGGCTCGCGAGCTCAGCGACATGGTCGATGACCTGCTCGATCTGGCGAAGATCGAAGCCGGGCGCATCAGCATTTCACCGGCCTGGTTCGACATGTTCGATCTGTTCTCGGCCCTGCGCGGGATGTTCCGCCCGATCGTCGATGCTTCGGCAGTCGACCTGATCTTCGAAGAACCGCGTGGTCTGCCCCGCCTGTACACCGACGACAAGAAACTCGGGCAGATCCTGCGCAACTTCATTTCCAACTCGCTGAAGTTCACCACCCGGGGTGAAGTGCGGGTGTCGGCGCACATGGCCGGCGAAAACAAGGTCCGCTTTGCCGTCAGCGACACCGGCATCGGCATTGCGCCAGAACTGCATGACACACTGTTCGAAGACTTCTCCCAGGTTGATTCGCCACTGCAGAAACGCCTGCGTGGCACTGGTCTGGGTCTGTCGCTGTGCAAGCGTTTCGCCGCGTTGCTGGGCGGTGAAGTCGGGGTTGAGAGTACGCCAGGCGTCGGCTCGACGTTCTTTGTCATCATCCCGCTGGCAATCGCTCTGGAGAACGTCGATGAATCGTGACATCCGCCTGTTGATTGTCGATGACAACGTCGCCACCCGTTACGCCTTGCGCCGGCGCCTGGAGCGCCATGGGTACACGGTGCTCGAAGCCGGCACCGGCAGCGAGGGCCTGGCCCTGATCGAGAGCGAAGCACTCGATGCGTTGATCCTCGACGTCAACCTGCCGGACATGAGCGGTTTCGATATCGTCCGCCTGCTGCGCGCCGATCCGCGCACCGCACTGCTGCCGGTGATCCATGTCTCGGCAGCGTCGATTCAGACCGGCGACATCATTACCGGCCTCAACGCTGGCGCCGATGCCTATCTGATTCATCCGGTCGACCCCGACGTATTGCTGGCAACGTTGCGCACCTTGCTGCGAGTGCGCGACACGGAAAATGCCCTGCGCGAAAGCGAGGCGCGGTTTCGCGAGATATTCGCCAACGTTTCGGCGCCGATCGCGGTGCTCGATGCGAGTCTCAAAGTGCATGAATGCAACCACGCCTTCGCCCAGTTGATTGTCGATAACCGCGACCCGCAGGCCCTGCGTGAATGCTTCGCCGAAGATCAATGCTCGGTCCTCGACGAACTGCGTCTGCGTCTGGTGGACGGCGAACGCTGGAAAGGCACGCTGAACATGAGCGTGCAGGGTGAAGTTCGTGAGACGCAATGGCAGATTTCGCCGTACCGCACGCCAGAGCTGAGCCTGGTGTTCGTCGAAGATGTCACCGAACACCGCCACCGCGAGCGCTCGCATCTGGCCCGGCTGGATGACACCACTACGCAACTGGCCAAGGAAGTTGCCGAACGCGTGCACGCCGAAGCGCAATTGCTGCAAGTACAGAAAATGGATGCACTGGGCAAGCTCACCGGCGGTATTGCCCACGACTTCAACAATCTCCTGACCGGGATCATCACCAGTCTGGAACTGATCCAGAAACGTGTGGCCGATGAGCGTCTGGACAAGGTGCAGTTCTACACCGAAGCGGCGCTGAACTCAGCGATGAGCGCGGCCTCGCTGACCCATCGTCTGCTCGCATTCGCCCGTCAGCAGCCGCTTGATACGCGGCCGGTGGACATCAACGAGCATGTCCGCTCGCTGGAAGAATTGCTGGTGCGCACCATCGGTGAGCGCATCACCCTCAAGCTGGAACTGACCAACAAACCGGCGATTGCGCTGGTGGATCCGGTGCAGCTGGAAAGCGCGGTGCTCAACCTGGTGATCAACGCCCGCGATGCCCTGCCCTCCGGCGGCAATATCTGGGTCAACACCTACGCTGCCTATTCCCATGGCGACCCGAATCTGGCCGATGGCGCTTACGTGGCGCTGTCGGTACGCGACGACGGCACCGGCATTGAACACAACGTGATCGACAAGGTGTTTGAACCGTTTTTCACCACCAAACCGTTGGGCCAGGGCACCGGGCTCGGTTTGTCGACAATCTACGGCTTCGCCCGTCAGTCGGGCGGTGACGCACACATCCGCAGCGTTGCCCGGCGCGGCACTGAAGTGACCATCATGCTGCCCGGCACCAACGACCCGACCGGCGCCGACGCGCCTGTGCCCGTGCCTGACGCCAAAGGCAGTGGCGAGCATGTGCTGATCGTCGAAGACATGGCCACGGTGCGCTTGTTCGTCACCGAAGTGCTTGAAGATGCCGGCTATCGCTGCACACAGGCAGCGGATATCGAAACGGCACTGGAGCGTTTGCAGAACGATTCATCTATCAACCTGCTACTGACCGACGTCGGTCTGCCGCGCATGAGCGGTCGCGAACTGGCCGATGTCGCTCGCGGCTGGCACGAAGGGCTGCCGATCCTGTTCATGACCGGCTACGCCGAAACCGCGATCAACCGCCAGGTCTTCCTCGGCAGCGGCATGGAGATGCTGGTCAAACCGTTTCAGATCAGCGAACTGCTCGACAAGGTCCGCCGCACAATCGATGGCGCCTGAATTAACGCACATCCCCCTGTAGGAGCGAGCCTGCTCGCGATAGCGCCCGGTCATGACATTCCGCTATCGCGAGCAGGCTCACTCCTACAAGGGATCCGGGGTGTGACCACCTTTCTGGGTAGACTTTGCAAAACTGTGGGAGTGAGCCTGCTCGCGATAGCGTCCGGTCAGTGAACTCATCTGTTACTGACACTCCGCTATCGCGAGCAAGCTCATTCCTACAAGGGATCCGGGGTGTGACCACCTTTCTGGGTACACCTTGCAAAACTGTGGGAGTGAGCCTGCTCGCGATAGCGCCCGGTCAGTGAACTCATCTGTTACTGACATTCCGCTATCGCGAGCAGGCTCACTCCTACAAGGGATCCGGGGTGTGACCACCTTTCTTGGCTGACCCATCAACACTGTGGGAGCGAGCTCGCTCGCGAAGGCGCCCGTCCAGTCAGTTCATCTGCCGACTGACACTCTGCTTTCGCGAGCAGGCTCGCTCCCACACGGGATTTGCAGTGATTCTGCTGATTTTGTGGGAGCTGGCTTGCCAGCGATGGCGCCATCCGGGGCGACGCCGTCACCGGGTCAAAGCACGGGCCAGAAACGGCGCGGTCTTGCTCTTCTTGTTCGCTGCGACTTTCTGCGGTGTGCCGGCGGCCACAATCCTGCCGCCCTGATCACCGGCGCCGGGGCCGATGTCGATCACCCAGTCGCTCAGCGCAACCACACGCATTTCGTGCTCCACCACGATGACCGTGTGCCCCGCCGTCACCAGCGTATCGAACTGCTCCAGCAACCGATCGACATCCCTCGGATGCAATCCCGTAGTCGGTTCATCCAGCACATACAAGGTCGCGCCACGCTGACTGCGCTGCAACTCGGTCGCCAGTTTGATCCGCTGCGCCTCGCCGCCGGATAACTCCGTAGCCGGCTGCCCGAGGCGCAGATAACCCAAGCCGATATCCCGCAAGACCTCCAGCGATCGACGAATCCCCGCCTGTTCGGCAAACACTGACACCGC
Organism: Pseudomonas koreensis; assembly: GCF_024169245.1. Lineage (NCBI taxonomy): Bacteria > Pseudomonadati > Pseudomonadota > Gammaproteobacteria > Pseudomonadales > Pseudomonadaceae > Pseudomonas > Pseudomonas koreensis. The sequence goes on along the minus strand of NZ_JALJWP010000001.1, from coordinate 3,986,283 downwards.
TTCGTCGACGGTCAATTGCAGCACCTGGGCGATGCTCAAGCCTTGCCAGAGAATCGCCAGTGTCTGGGGGTTGTACCGCGCGCCATGACAGGTCGGGCACGGCGCATACACGCTGGGCATGAACAGCAACTCAACGCTGACAAAACCCTCACCTTCACAGGTGGCGCAACGGCCCTTGGCGACGTTGAAGGAAAACTGCCCGGCGTCGTAGCCCGCTGCTTGCGCCTCGGGCGTCGCGGCGAACAGTTTGCGCACGTTGTCGAACAGCCCGGTATAGGTCGCCAGATTCGAACGCGGTGTGCGGCCGATGGGTTTCTGATCAACCTGCACCAGCCGCTTGATCGACTCCAGCCCGGCGGTGATCTGGCCAGTGCTGGGGGTTGGCGTGTCATCTTCCAGGCTCGGTTCTTCTGACTCGGCCTCGGCCACCGGACGCCCCAACTGCGCGCCAACCAGTTCCAGCAGCGCCTGACTGACCAGACTCGACTTGCCGGAGCCCGACACCCCGGTCACCGAGGTAAAACAGCCCAAGGGGAATTCGGCGCTGAGATTATTCAGGTTGTTGCGCGTGACGCCGGCCAGCTTCAACCACCCGTTCGGCTTGCGCGCGGCGCGCTCAGGGCGCTGGTTTTCGGCGAAGAGATAAGCGCGGGTCTGCGAATCTGCAATATCAGCAAGTCCCGCAGGCGGACCGCTGTACAACACCCGCCCACCCTTCTCGCCCGCTGCCGGACCGACATCGATCAGCCAGTCGGCGCGGCGCATGGTTTCGACATCATGCTCAACCACGAACAGCGTATTGCCGTCGGCCTTCAACCGCTGCAACGCCTCGAACAGCGCCTCGCCATCCGCCGGATGCAGACCGGCAGACGGCTCATCCAGTACGTAGATGACCCCGAACAGCTGCGAACCCAATTGCGTGGCCAGGCGCAAACGCTGCAACTCGCCAGACGACAAGGTCGGCGTACTGCGCTCCAGCGCCAGATAACCCAGGCCGAGATCGGTAAGCGTACTGACGCGCTCCAGCAGATCTTCAGCGATGCGTTGCGCCGCCAGACGTTTTTCCAGCGACAGGTTCGGCGTGTGGCGCACGTCCGGTGCGCTGGCATGGCCGCTGGCACCATGGGCAACCCGCTGCTGACGGGCTTCGCGGGTTTGCGCATGACTGAGGGTGTCGCCGCTCTCCTCGGCCTGTTCAAGATAACTGGTTGCCGCCACCGGCCTCAGCACTTCGGCCACTTGCAGCAATGACATTTGCGAAAGCTCGCCAATGTCATAGCCGGCAAAGGTCACCGACAACGCCTCGCGCTTGAGCCGCTTGCCCTCGCACAGCGGGCAGGGACTGCCGCGCATGAACTGCGAAACGCGCTTCTTCATCAGCGCACTTTGCGAATGAGTGAAGGTGTGCAGGATGTAGCGCCGGGCGCCGGTGAAGGTGCCTTGATAACTCGGTTCCATCTTGCGCTTGAGGGCGACGCGGGTTTCTTCCGGGGTCAATCCGGCGTACACCGGCACCGTTGGCGTTTCTTCGGTAAAGAGGATCCAGTCGCGCTGTTTTTTCGGCAGTTTCTTCCAGGGAATATCGACGTCGATGCCCATCGTCACAAGGATGTCGCGCAGGTTCTGCCCTTGCCACGCCAGCGGCCAGGACGCCACGGCACGCTGGCGGATGGTCAGGTTCGGGTCAGGCACCATCAGCGCTTCGGTCACTTCGTAGACGCGGCCTAGTCCGTGACACTCCGGGCAGGCGCCCTGCGGCGTGTTCGGTGAAAAGTCTTCGGCATACAGCATCGGCTGCCCGGGCGGATAACTGCCGGCGCGCGAGTAGAGCATGCGGATCAGGCTCGACAGCGTCGTCACGCTGCCCACCGAGGAACGCGCGCTCGGCGTGCCCCGCTGTTGTTGCAGGGCGACGGCGGGCGGCAAACCTTCGATGGAATCGACATCCGGCACGCCAACCTGATCGATCAGCCGCCGTGCATACGGCGCGACCGATTCGAAATAGCGCCGCTGGGCCTCGGCATACAGCGTGGAAAATGCCAGTGAGGATTTGCCCGAACCCGAGACGCCGGTGAACACCACCAGCGCATCGCGCGGAATGTCGACATCAACGTTCTTCAGGTTGTGTTCGCGGGCGCCGCGCACGCGAACCATGCCGGCGGGTGCTTTGGAATTGCGCTTGGAAGTCATCGGCTTGCCTTTATTGAAAAACCGTTGCGGCGCTCGGCCTCAGGTGCCGAGCACCTCGCAAATCATCTGCAGCAACGCTTGCGGACTGTAGGGTTTGCCAAGCAAATGCGTGTCGGGACTGAGCTGGTGGTCGCGAGAAATGATGTCGCGGGTGTGGCCGGAGGTGAACAGCACCGGCACCGGTGGCGTCTGCACTTTGGCCCACGCGGCAAGATCCGAACTCTTGATCAGGCCGGGCATGACCACATCGGTGAAGATCAGGTCGATCTCGATGCCTTCCAGCAACATCTGCATGGCAACATCGCCGTTGCCGGCCGTCATTACCCGATAACCTTCTTCACGCAACAACTCCACCGCCGAAGCGCGCACTGCGTCGTTGTCTTCCACGACAAGAATGGTTTCGTGGCCGCCGCCCTTGCGCTCGCCGACACTGACCGATTCTTCGCGGACCGGGCGCAGACTGCGCGGGAAATACAGCTGCACTCGCGTGCCTTCGCCTAGCTTGCTGTCGATCTCGACGTGGCCGCCGCTCTGTTTGACAAAGCCGAAGACCATACTCAAACCGAGGCCGGTACCCTGTCCGTCGGCCTTGGTGGTGAAGAACGGCTCGAAGACCTGCTCGAGCATCTGCGGAGCGATGCCCACCCCGGTATCGCTGACCGCAACGCGGACATACTCACCGGCAACGATGCCTTTGCCAGCACAGAATTCACTGTCCAGGCGCACATTGGCAGCGTTGAGACCAATAACGCCCTCGCCTCTCATCGCATCGCGAGCGTTGATCGCCAGATTGAGAATGGCGTTTTCCAATTGATTGCGGTCGACGTTGATGTGCCAGGGCTGCGGCGGCAGTTGCACGTCGATCTGAATGGTTTCGCCCAAGGCCCGTTGCAGCAATTCGCCGACACCTTCGAAAATCTGCTGCGGATTGCACACTGCCGGTGACAGCGGTTGCCGACGGGCAAAGGCCAGCAGTTGCGAAGACAATTTGGCACCGCGTTCCACGGCCGCCAGCGAAGCGCTGACCCGACGTTGCACGTTGGCATTGTTCGGCTCATGCCGCGCGAGCAGATGCAGATTGCCGGCAATCACTTGCAGCAAGTTATTGAAGTCATGGGCGACACCACCGGTCAGGCCACCGATGGCTTCGAGCTTCTGCGATTGCCGCAACTGCTCTTCAGCTGCCAGCCGCGCATCCACTTCGGCGGCCACGCGATGTTCAAGGTTACGGGTGAATTTGAGCAGTGATTCTTCGGCATTCTTGCGTTCATGAATGTCGATCAGTACACCGGGAAAACGAAACGGCTTGCCCTGTTCATCAAACTCGCAAGCACCACTGGCCAGCACCCACAAATATTGGCCGTCGGCACGCTGTACGCGGTATTCGGCGTTGTACGGTTCGCCGGTGCGCATGGCGTGGGTGACCCGCTCCTGAACCCATGGCAGATCATCGGGATGAATGCGCGACTCGGCGATGTCTTGTTGCAGATCGCTCAGGTCCTGATCCGCCGGGTAGGAAAAGGTACGAGCGAAACGCTCATCGGCGGAGAACCGATTGTTTTTTATATCCCAGACAAATGAGCCAAGCAGCGCTCCGGCATTGAGAGCCAGACGCACGCGTTCGTTGTCGGCGCGGTAGGCATTCTCCGCTGCTTGGCGCAAGCGTTCGGAATGCACCAGCTCGGTGGTCTCGACGACCATCGCCATGACGCCGCCGGGCACCCCTTCATCGTTGGCCACCGGGCTGTAATACAAATCCATCCAGACGTCTTCCGGCACGCCGTCGCGCAACAACACCAACTCCTTGTTGCGGTAGGACAAAGTGCCGCCGGCCAGGCAGGTGTCAACGACGTGACGGTTGAAGTCGGCGACTTCCGGCCAGCCCAGCTCTACCGGGGCGCCGAGCAGGTAAGGATGGCGCCCGCCAGCGAATTCGGAATAGGCGTCGTTGTAGATCATGTAACCGGCGTTGCCCCACAGCATGACCATCGGCAACGGCGAAGCCAGCATCAGTTGCACGGTGCTGCACAGGCTGGCCGGCCAGTCGGCAAGCGGACCCAGTTCGGTATGGCTCCAGTCGAACGCACGAATGCGTTCGGCCATTTCGCCTTTCCAGCCATCACAGCCGTGGCTTTCGGATAAAAACTGCATCGCCTGACTCAGTGTCCTTTTGCGGTTTTCCGATCAATCGCACGCTTGAGCGACGCGACGCCCGTGTGTTTCGAGCGCCTGAGAGCGCATTGGTTTCATTAGAGGTATAGCCGATTTCCAACGCGCACCGATTCAGATGCCAATCAAGTGTTTGAGCGGGTGGTAACCGGTTTTCATTTTCGCAGCGACGTCGAGAATCGCCTTCTCGATGCCGTTGAGGTGCGTGCAGGTCAGCTCGATGGCGGCGCTCTGATTACCCGCCTCGATGAACTCGAGCAAACGCAGGTGTTCATCATCGCGGCAGGCCTGGTGACTGTCGTCGTCCAGCGCGGCGGCGTACAACGAGGCGCGGGAGATCAGCTTCTGGAACCAGTCGAGCAGCACCGGATTGTTCAGGCTGCGCGCCAGTTTGATGTGGAACTCGCCGAGCAGATGGATCAAGCGTTCGTGATCGCCGGCGGCATGGGCGGCATCTTCCAGCAACAAGTGTTCGCGCAGACTTTGCAGCGCAACGGTGTCCTTGCGCCGGCACAGTTCGGTAACGATACCGATCTCGATCAGTCGCCGGGTTTCGAACAGCGAACGGATCTCTTCGTCACTGGGCAGCGACACCGATGCACCTTTGTTGGGCTCGGTGGTCACCAGGCCATCGGCCTCCAATTGCTTGAGCGCAGCGCGCACTGACGTGCGACTGACATTGAACAGCTCGGCCAACGAAGCTTCACCCAGCTTCATGCCGGGACGTAACGAACGCTTGCTGATCGCCGCGTACACCCCTTGGTAGACGCGGTCGACCGTGGTTTCCAGTTTCTTTTCGGGCATTCGAACACTCCTTCAGCATCGGGCAGCCAGCTCTTGGCAATGGCTGGCCATGGAAAAAGAGTGGCAGACGCAGATTAATCCGGGCATGTCCAAATTGCATTTATATATTGCATACCGGCGGGTGATGGCGCTGAGCATCGGTCAGTTGCGGGAGGTCGTTTTGGCGAGGTGTTGGATTACCTGCCGACCCACTCGTTGCGAGCGTGGGCAGTAGCGAGCGGATTTGGCTTTGCGCCAGATAAACCGACAGACAACCCATTCCCTTGTGGGAGCGAGCTTGCTCGCGAAAGCGTTCTGTCAGTCAACATCACCGTTGAATGACACACCGCTTTCGCGAGCAGGCTCGCTCCCACAGGGATTTATGGTGTTTTCTCAGTCGGTGCCGTACTTCGGCGAACGCGGGCCGTACAGCAGGCCCGCCGGATGCCCGGCCGAGAGCAGACGATTGCTCGCCACACCGGCAATCGGGTAGCCGGCATCGGTGGCGCTGTTGATGACTTGCTTCACCGCCGCCGTGATCAGCATGCCGATCAGACCGCCACCGCCGTTGTTGCCGCCCTCTTCGCTCGACGCCCGCGCGGTACCGGTCCACAACGCGGTACCGGTTTTAAGGTCGACCAGTTTCGCCGTCGCGGTCACCGCAGTTTCGCTGCTGATCACCATGTAACGCGTGCCGTATTCGGTCACGGTGATGTACAGCGCGGCGTCCGCACCGAAGATTTCCTTCAGTTTGCCTGGCGGGGCCTGATGGATGTCGTCCGGGGTTGTCAGGCCGTTCTGGCGGAAGGTTTCGTCCACCAGGGTGATTGGCAGCACGTAGTAACCGGCTTCGGCCAGCGGGAACGTCACTTGCGACAGCAGACTGTAGGACGCCTTCACATCCGGCGAGGTGTTCAGCGGTGGCAGCACCAGAATGGTCTTCGGTCGCGCCTGCTTATAGGCCGAGTAATCCACAGTCTTGGGGGCGACACAGCCAGCCAGTACGGTCAGGGCCAGACCGGCGGTGAGCAGCTTCAAGGTACGCGCGATCATTTCGCGACTCCGGTCTTGGCGTTCTTGAGCAGGAAGTCCATGTATGTGCCGGACTCGGGGAACAAGGTTTTCTCGGTCTTGAACTGCTGCACCATCTGATCGTCCTTGCCCATGCTCAGATAGAGCAAGCCAAGGTGCGCGTGGTAACCCGGCGGTACGGACTTGCCGGTGGAACGGATTTTCTGCAGGTCACGCTCCAGCGCTTCGGCCTGGGCTTCTTTCGGCTCTTCGCCTTTGAAGTATTCGTACACCTGAGGCTCGTAGCCTTCCCACTGGTAAAGGGTTTGCGGGCCGGCACAACCGGCCAGCAAAGCGCTGGCGGCCAGGGTCAGCGCCATCAACGAGCGCGACAAAGTCAGATTCATGGGTTGTAGCTCCTTGCAATGGGCGTCGATCAGTTGCCCGGTTTCCAGGCACCGGCGTTCATGCCATCGACCAGACGATTGATCGCCTCGCGCATGGCCAGATCCAGTACTTTGCCGTTGAGGGTCGAATCGTAGGCAGCGGTGCCGCCAAAGCCGATGATTTCGCGGTTGGACAAGGCGTATTCGCCGGCGCCCTGAGTCGAATACACCACTTCCGAAGTGCTGATGTTGACGATGTTCAGGTTGACCTTGGCGTAGGCGACCTGGGTCTTGCCACGGCCGAGAATGCCAAACAACTGGTGATCGCCGGTCTCTTTGCGGCCGAATTCGGTGACGTCACCGGTGACCACATAATCAGCACCTTTCAGACGCTGGGCCTGGCCCTTGATCGCGGCTTCCTGCTGGATCTCGCCCATGTTGTCGCGATCCAGCACGCTGAAACGGTTGGTCTGCTGCAAGTGGGTGATGAGGATGGTCTTGGCCTGGCCGCCGAGACGATCGACGCCATCGGAGAAGATCCCGCGCATGTAGCTGGAGCGGTTGTCGAACTTGCCCACGGCCATTGGCACACGAACGCCGGTCCAGACCTGAGTGGCGCTTTCAACCTTGGCCACCGGCAGCGCGCGGGAGCTTTCGGTGGCGCAACCGGCCAGTGTCGTGACAAGGGTACCAAGCACGGCAATCGCAACGCCTGAGACCAGCATTCGGGAGATCATTCTCACTGAGTATTCCTTTTGAAAAACGGGGGTGTCCCGGCACGGCAAGGCGCTCGGGAGCTGAAAAGGGGCGGCATTATGACAAAGTGCCATCATTCGCGACAGGCTTTTTTGACGCCAATTAACTGGCTGGATTGAACCTGCGCAAAACCTTGTAGGAGTGAGCCTGCTCGCGATAGCGGTGTGCGTTTATATTGATGCTGTCTGACACACCGCAATCGCGAGCAGGCTCACTCCTACAGAGGTTTGGCTGAGGAAGGAATCAGTGAAAATCCCGGCTCTGCACGTGAATGCCGTTGAGCAGCGGGCTCAGGTCGCTCATGCGTCCGGCGATCAGATGGCGTACCTCGCCTTCGCGCTCCCAGCGGCCGTCGACCTTGAGCAATTGCGAGCCGACCAGCACTTGTCGCTGGCGCTCGGCCAGATCACGCCAGACCACCACGTTGACGTTGCCGAACTCATCTTCCAGGGTCACGAACGTCACGCCGCTGGCCGTGCCGGGGCGTTGCCGTCCGGTGACCAGCCCGGCCACGCTCACCGGCCGACCATGTTCAATATCCAGCAATTCCCGCGAACTGCGGCAACGCCGCGCCTGCAATTCGCCACGCAACAACGCCAGCGGGTGCGGCCCCAATGTGGTGCCCACCGTCGCGTAATCGGCATGCACATCTTCGCCGACGCTGGGTTTTGGCAGGACGATTTTGACTTCTTCTTCATTGGGCAGGCCGGCGAACAGGCCAAGTTGTTTCTGCACCCCCGCCACTTCCCAGCGCGCACGATGGCGGTGCCCGGCCAGACCGCGCAAGGCGCCGGAGTCCGCTAATAACGCCTGCGCACGGCTGTCCAGGGACGCCCGCTCGCCCAGATCAGCGACATCGGCAAACGTTCCGTGGCGGCGCGCAACTTCGATGCGTCGGGCGTCTTCTTCGCGAAAGCCTTTGATCATGCGCAGGCCCATGCGAATCGCCGGTTGTCCGGCACTCAGCGGTTCGAGGCTGCAATCCCAATCGCTGGCCCGCACGTCCACCGGGCGGATCTGCAGTTGGTGCCGGCGTGCGTCCTGCAGAATCTGGTCGGGACTGTAGAACCCCATCGGCCAACTGTTGATCAGCGCACAGGCGAACGCCGCCGGCTCGTGACATTTCAGCCAGCAACTGGCGTAGGTCAGCAAAGCGAAACTGGCGGCGTGGGATTCGGGAAAGCCGTAACTGCCGAATCCCTTGATCTGCTCGAAAATCTGAGCAGCAAACTCTTCGGTATAGCCATTCTTCTTCATCCCGGCGGCGAGACGTTCCTTGTGCGGTTCCAGTCCGCCATGGCGTTTCCATGCGGCCATGGAACGGCGCAACTGATCAGCCTCGCCGGGGCTGTAGTCGGCGGCGACGATAGCGATCTGCATGACTTGCTCCTGGAACAGCGGCACGCCCAGGGTTCTTTTCAGCACGACTTCGAGCGCCGGTGACGGGTAGGTTTCCGCCTCTTCGTTATTACGCCGGCGCAGATACGGATGCACCATGCCGCCCTGAATCGGCCCCGGCCGGACGATCGCCACTTCGATCACCAGATCGTAGAACGTCTGCGGTTTCAGGCGCGGCAGCATCGACATCTGCGCGCGCGACTCGATCTGAAACACGCCGACGGTATCGGCGCGGCTGATCATTGCGTAGGTTGGTTTGTCTTCGGGCGGGATCGTCGCGAGCGTCAAATCCAGCTCGCGATGCCGGCGCAACAGGTCGAAGCAGCGGCGAATTGCACTGAGCATGCCCAAGGCGAGGATATCCACCTTGAGCAGGCCGACCGCATCGAGGTCGTCCTTGTCCCATTGAATGATCGTACGGTCGACCATCGCCGCGTTTTCGACCGGCACCAGGGTGTCCAGCGGCTGCTCGGAAATCACGAAACCGCCAGGGTGCTGCGACAGGTGCCGGGGGAAGCCGATCAGTTGCCCGGTCAGGCTCAACACCCGGCGCAGCACCGGACTGTCCGGGTCGAAACCACCCTCCCGCAAGCGCTCCAGCGGCGGCGTTTCATCACTCCAGCGGCCGCAGCAATCGGCCAGCGCATTGATCTGATCCGGCGGCAGGCCGAGGGCCTTGGCCACATCGCGCACGGCACCGGTGGCGTGATAGGTGCTGACCACCGCCGTCAGCGCCGCACGCCGCCGGCCGTAACGGTTGAACACGTATTGCAGGACTTCTTCGCGGCGCTCGTGCTCGAAATCGACATCAATGTCCGGCGGCTCGTTGCGTTCCTTGGACATGAAGCGCTCGAACAGCAGCGTGGTGCGATCCGGATCGATCTCGGTGATGCCCAGGGCAAAACAGACCGCCGAATTGGCGGCCGAACCGCGGCCCTGACAGAGGATTTTCTGCGTGCGGGCGAAGCGCACCACGTCGTGCACGGTGAGGAAGTAGCTTTCGTAACCGAGTTCGGCGATCAGCTTCAGTTCTTTATTGATCTGTCTGAGCACTTTGAAGGGCGCGCCTTTTTCCCAGCGCCAGGCGATGCCTTGCTTGGTCAGGTGCCGCAACCAGGAACTGGCGCTGTGGCCCTCGGGCACCAGCTCTTTCGGATATTGATAGCGCAGTTCGCTCAGATCGAAGGTGCAGCGTCGGGCCAGTTTGACCGTTTCCTCAAGCAAGGTCGGCGGGTACAGTTCGCGCAACTCATCGAGGCAGCGCAAATGCCGCTCGCCATTGGGGTGCAGGCGCAGACCCGCTTCAGCCACGGGGACGTGATGACGGATCGCGGTCATGGTGTCCTGCAAGGCACGGCGGCCTCGGGCGTGCATGTGCACATCGCCGCTGGCCAGCGCTGGAATCTGCAGCTCAGCCGCCAGAGCCAACAATGCCGTCAACCGCTGCTGATCGTTCTGCCCGCGATGCAGCTGAACCGCCAGCCACAGACGTTCGCCGAAGGTCTGTTTCAGCCAGCGCCCCTCTTCGCGATCATCCACTGAATCCGGCACCCATAGCACCAGCAAACCCGGCAGCGCTTCGGCGAAGTCTTCGCGCAGCACCTGATACTGGCCTTTTTGCGTACGCCGCCGAGCCTGAGTGATCAAGCCGCACAGGGCCTGATAGCCGGCAAGGTTTTCCACCAGCAGCACCAGTTTCAGGCCGTTGTCGATGCGAATTTCGCTGCCGATGATCAGCGGCAACTCCACAGACTTCGCCGCTTGCCAGGCACGAACGATCCCCGCCAGGGTGCATTCATCGGTGATCGCCAGCGCCTGATAACCGTGCTTTTTCGCCCGCTGAAACAGCTCAAGGGCGCTGGAAGCCCCACGCTGGAAGCTGAAGTTCGACAGGCAATGCAGTTCGGCATATCTCGCGTTCATGCGAACCAGCCCTGCAGCCACAACGGACCGCCCTCACCTACTGCGCGCCAGGCCCAGCCCTGCTGACCGGCGCGGTTCTGGATCAGGTAGTAATCACGCCGTACGTCGCCACCGTCCCACCAACCGGATTCGATACGCTCCGGTCCCATGAGAATCCGCGCCGAACCTTCCGCCACGCTTTGTGCTTCGTTGAGCAGCCAGCCCGGTCGCTGGACACTGGGCAACCCCATACAAGGCTGTTTGTCGACCCCACTCTGCCATGCACATTCTGGGCGGTGATCGGCCTGAAAACGTAACCCCTGCACCGCGTCATCGCCCAGCCGTGCGCGCAGGCGTTCGCGCAATTGTTCCCAGGGCAAGGTCTGCTGCGGGCGGTCGTCGAACAGTTCCTGATACTGCGGAACAAAACTCGGCAGGTCTTCGGCGCGCAAGCGAAAACCACGCACCGGCGCCTCGACCTGTACTTGCTCAAGGCGCCCACGGGCCAATTCAAAAAGCATCGCCGCATCACGCTCGGCACTGAGCAGGCCGACCTTGATCACCGTGTCCGCCAGCCCGGCGTGTTCCAGATGCAGATCGAAGCGCTGCACACCGCTGTCGCGCCCGCAGAGGAACGCCGACAAATCGCCGGTCAGGCGTCGTAACGGGAACAGCAAGGCCTGATGGGATTGCACGTCGAAATTCAGTTCGATGCGGATATCGAAGCGGTCTGGCGGCAGATAGAACGCCAGCGCCAGAGGGCGTGCGCCGAACAGCGTGTCGAGGTGTTTGAGCATCTGCGCCTCGAAGCGCCGGGCCAGTGCCTGGCGTGGCAGGCTTTGCACCTGACTGAGATTGCGCAGGCCCATGCGCGACAACGCCGTAGCGACATTGGGTTCCAGGCCGACACGGTCGACCGGCAATTGCCCGAGGTGATGCTGCAAGGCTTCGCCGTCCGGCACCACCAGGCCATCGTAGGCGTTGGCCAGCACCCGCGCCGCCACCGGGTTCGGCGCGGCGACGATGCGGTGGCGAAAACCCAGGTCTTGCAATTCCTGGCGCAGGCGAGCTTCGAATTGCGGCCAGGTACCGAACAGACCGAGGCTTGATTCGATCTCGAACACCACGGTGCGCGGATAATGCACGCTGACCTGGGCACTGAACCGATAGGCCCACGCCGCCAGAAACTGCTGCCAGTGCTCGACCTCTGCCACCTCGTAATCGGCGGTGGCAAAGCCTTTGCTCATGGCTTGCGCAGCGGTCATCGACATGCCCGGACGCAGACCGAGTTTGCGCGCCGCCGGATTCACCGCTTGCAGCACCCGGCGCTGGGCCGGGCCGCTGAGCAGCACCAGCGGCTCTTCAGGGTCGGGCCGCTGACGCAGCACGGCGTCGAGGGCCAATTGCGGAAACAGAATACATACCCAGCGCATGACGATCAGTGCCCCATGGCAAAGGCAATCGGCGCCGCACCCGACAGCCCGCCACGGCACTTGAGCACGCGTAGCTGCGCCGGTCTGGCATCGATGGCAATCCGTAACGCTGCCGGTGACGGGTTGACCGCTTCGCTCAACGGGCGCCAGGCAAAGGCCAGGGTCTGGCCGGTTTCCGCCGCTACCTGCAAACGCCGCAACGCACGGTCATCGGCCTTGTTCGGCCAGCACAGCACTGCGCCGCAACTGCCCGAGCGCAAGCACTGCTCCGCCGCCCATAAGGCATCGCGTTCGCAGGCCTGAATCACTGACAACTGGCGCAGATCGACCCCGGCATTGGCCCAGGCCTGCGGATACGGCACAAATGGCGGTGCCACCAGCACGATGCGTTCGCCCGCCGCCGACAACCGTGCCAAGGTCGGCCAGACCAGTTGCAGTTCACCGACACCGGGGCCGGCCAAGAGGATTTCGCTCAGCGCCGCTTCCGGCCAGCCGCCGCTGGGCAGGGCCGCGTCCAGTGCCGCGAGCCCGGTCGGCTGCGGGCTCGCCGCCGGTGGCGCAGGCCGGCCGCGCCAGACCTGGCCACCATTGAACAGCGTATCCAACGCAACGACGGCGCCCATCAGCCTTGCCTCACCAGACCACAGAACACGCCTTCGATGGCCAGATCCTGATCATCACGCACGACAATCGGCTGATACGCCGGGTTACGCGGCAGCAGGCGCACTTCTGCACCGACCCGCTCGAAGCGCTTGATGGTCACCTCACCGTCCAGGCGCGCAACGACGATCTGGCCGTTGAGCGCCTCGGGATTGCGCCGCACCCCGACCAGATCGCCATCAAGGATGCCGTCTTCGATCATCGAGTCGCCCTGCACCCGCAGCATGTAATCCGGGGTGCGGGAAAACAGCGCCGGGTCGAGCAGCAGGCGGTTATGGATGTCGGCATCGGCGCCGATCGGCGCACCGGCGGCCACGCGACCGAGCACAGGGATCTCAAGCAGCTCCGGACGCGGTGGTTGCCCCACCAGGCGAATGCCCCGGGCCTGATGCGGGTTGACCTCGATGAAACCGGCTTCGGTGAGCGCCAGCACATGCTTGCGCGCCACGCTGCGCGAGGCAAAACCAAACGCCTCGCTGATTTCAGCGAGGCTTGGGGGCTGACCGTGCTCGGCGATGCGATCGCGGATAAAAGTCAGGATGGCGGTACGGCGGGGAGTCAGGTTTGTCATGGAGTACATTTGTACTCCTGTAGGAATTTCCTGACAAGAACCGCCAGTCGGCGTAGGAGCTGCCGAAGGCTGCGATCTTTTGATCTTGCTTTTAAAAGTCAAAGTCAAAAGATCGCAGCCTCGTTTCACTCGTCAGCTCCTACAGAATCCTCATGTCTCTGTAAAAATGGGAGAGGCGAAGAATCAAGCTGTGCCAGATACTCCCACGGGTAAATCCCGCGTTGATGCCCATCGCTGAACACCAGTTGCACGCCATACCCCTGCGGGTGGAGTTCGAGCAGGCGTACGCGATCATCAACCAGCGGCGTGACGCCGCGCAGGCGAAACGCGCGGCATTGCGAGCACGGGCATTGCCGACGCAGATCGGCATGCTTGAGCAGCGATTCGCGCCCGTCCGGCCAACTCAGGCGTAGCGTGCGCGCACTCTGCGAGTTGCCCACCGACAGCGGGTTCATTGCAACTGACTCAAGGCAATGCGCACGGCTTTGCGCACTTCCGGGTCGCCGTCGTCCTGCGCTGCCTGCAACGCGGCCACGGCGCCACGATCGTTCAATTCACCAAGGGCCAGCGCAGCTTCCTTGCGCAGGTTGCTGATGCGGTGGCCGAGGGTGTCGATCAGCGCATCCAGCGCCGGGACGAAGCGCAGGCGGCCGAGGCTGCGGGTGGCGCGCAGGCGCACTTGCCAGTAATCATCGCTCAGCGCTTCGACCAAAGCCGGGCCGGCGTCAATGTGGCCGACCTTGCCCAGCGTGGTCGCAGCTTCTTCGCGCACTTGCCAGGCATGGTCGTGCAAGGCCTGGCGCAGCGCCGGCAGCACTTCGGCGCCGCTGGCCAGACCGAGCGCACCGGTGGCGGCGCGGCGCACTTCGGTGTCCGGGTCGTCGCTGGCCAGTCGCGCCAGGGCTGGCAGCGCGTCGAGCTGTTTGAGCCAGCCGAGCACGCCCACCGCTTCGCGACGGACATTGGCATCGGCATCACCCAACGCTGCGAGGGCAGCCGGCGCGGCCTCGGCGAAGCGCAATTCGCGTAACGCCCGAAATGCAGCGATACGCACACTGACCTCGGCATGGGCGCTCCACGGCAGAATCACTCGCCCCGCCGCTGCAGTCTTGAGCAGGCTCAGACTCTGCGCGGCCGACGACTGTACGGCGGACGACGGATCCGTCAGCGCTTCGCACAAGGCTTGCACGACCGCTTCGTCTTCCCACGCTTCAAGCAATCGCGCAGCTTCTGCCCGAACATCCTCGGCGGGGTCCTGTCGTAGTCGATCGACCAGCCAGAGCAAGCCATCCGGTTCTTCGAGATCGGCCAGATCAATCAGGGCAATGCGCCGCACGCCGGCGTCTTCGGCCGTCAGGCGCGGTTGCAGGGCGAGGATGTCTTCGTTGTCGGTCACAGCAAAAATAGAGGTCATAGGGCAAATCGCGGCAAAGGGTTTTCAGGAGGCAGGCCGAGCGGATTGAGGCGCGGCAGCGGTCGGTCGTTGTCGTGGCGCAGCAGGTCGAGGCAGTGGCGTTTGAGGCGGGCGAACTCGGGGCTGGTCACCAGTTCACTGGTGCGCGGGCGTGGAAATTCCAGACGCAAGTCTTCGATAATCCGCCCCGGTCGCGCGCTCATCACCAGCAAGCGATCGGCAAGAAACAGCGCCTCGTCGATGTCGTGGGTAACGAAGACCACGGTGGTGCGGATGCGCGTCCAGATGTCCAGCAGCAATTCCTGCATGTTCAGACGGGTCAGCGCATCCAGCGCACCGAACGGCTCGTCCATCAGCAACAGACGCGGGCGATTGACCAGTACCCGGGCGATCTCGACCCGTTGTTGCATGCCTCCGGAGAGCTGATCGGGCCAGCGCTCGGCAAAGCCTTCGAGCCCAACCAGCTTGAGAATGTCGTCAGCGGCGCGATGCCGCTCAGCCTTGCCGACGCCGCGCATCTTCAGGCCGAAGGCGACGTTGTCGCGCACCGTGCGCCACGGAAACAGCGTGTGATGCTGGAACACCATGCCGCGCTGCGGTGACGGGCCGGCCACTTCGCTGCCGTCGACTTTCAGGCTGCCGGTACTGGCGTTCAAGTGGCCGGCCAGGGCGCCGAGCAAGGTCGACTTGCCGCAACCGGACGGGCCGAGAATGCACACGAACTGGCCGGGTTCGATGTGGCAGTCGAGGCCCTGCACCGCCTCGAAGGCTTCGCGGCCCTGGCCGAGGACGATGGACAACTGGCGGATGTCGATCCGCCCTTCCGGGGTTTGCATGACGCTCATCAGGCTTTGCCTCGCGGTCGATGCCAGGGCGTGAACAAGCCGCCCAGGCGTTTGATCAGCCAACTGCTGCCCATGCCCAGCACGCCGATCAGGAGCATGCCGACAACAATGTCGGCGTAGTTCTGAATGGTGTAAGACTCCCAGGTGTAATAACCGATACCAAACTGCCCGGAGATCATTTCCGCCGTTACCAGACAGAACCACGAAGTGCCCATGCCGATCGCCAGGCCAGTGATGATGCTCGGCGCAGCGCCCGGCAGAATCACCTCCAGCAGAATCGCCCGGCGCCCGGCCCCGAGGCTTTTCGCCGAGGCGATGAGGCGCGGATCGACGCCTTCGACGCCGTGCACGGTGTTGAGCAGGATCGGGAACAGCGCGCCGGTGAAAGTGATGAAGACCATCGACAACTCCGAGGACGGAAACATCAGGATCGCCAGCGGAATCCAGGCCACGGCGGGGATCGGGCGGAGGACTTCCAGTGGCGGCAGCAGGATGTCTTCGGCCCATTTCGAACGGCCGATGGCCAGACCCAGAGCGATGCCGATCAGCAATGCGGCGAGGTAGCCGGCAAAGACGCGACCGAGACTGCTGCTCAAGTGCTGCCAGAGTTTGCCGGAGTCGCCCAGTCCCAGTGCGGCTTCGATCACCGCCAGTGGCGTCGGCACGTTGGCGAAGGTCACCAGGCCGAGGTTCCAGTGATGACTGGCGGCGAGTTGCCAGAAGAGCAGGCAGAGCAGCAGTGAGGCAGCTCTTGATGTCCAGCGCAACGGTGAGGCAGCTCTTGATGTCCAGCGCAACGGTGTTTTCATGGAGCGGGTTTCCAGTTCGTTTTCTGTGTGATGGCTGAGATCTACCCCCTCACCCCAGCCCTCTCCCCCAAAGGGGGCGAGGGGTAAAGGGAGCCGACCTGCGTGCTTTTCAAAACCTGAGTTCGACTCGATATTTCACGTCGGCGTATCTCCCACAAACAACCCGGTCAGTCCCCTCTCCCTCCGGGAGAGGGTTAGGGTGAGGGGCTTTTGATCTTCAGCGCGCGGCAACGGCTTGCGCAGTGTCATCGCTGAAATCGAACACCTTGCCACCCTGCGCCGCAGCGTATTGCTGGGCCTGGCCCTTGAGCAGAAATGCGCTGAGGCGGCCCTTGGCATCACTGGCAAACCAGGCCTGTTCAGCGAGCAACTTGATCCCGCTGTCACTGGCCTGCGCATACACCGCACGAATGTTCTTGCCCTCCTGCTTCAACGCCGCCAGGGCGGTGAACGCCGATTCAGCCGAGCCGTAACGACGGACTTTTTCCTCACCGCGCACCCAGATCTCCGCGACATGACTGACGTCGGTGATAGCCTTGCCCGTCGCCGCATCCACACCCGGCAACGGCGTCTGCGCGTAGTCGGCCAGTTGCGCGGTGTAATCGAGGTTCGATGCCTTGAAAGCGGCGCGGATGTACTGGTCGTCGATGAAGGTATGCAGATCAAGCCCGCGATCGGCTTTCTTCAGCAGCTTCAGCGTGTCGATGGCGGTGCCGACGGCCTGACGATATTCAGGTTTCCAGCTCAGGTCGCGGGTCTGCACACCGAGCGGGCCGTGGAACAGGTAGTTGACCTCGGCATCGACCCCGGTGACTTTGGCGATCAACTCGCTGTACTTCTCCGGCTCGGCGGCGAGCAGTTGGTTGGCTTCGATGCTGGCGCGCAGGTAGGCGACGACGATCTCCGGATACTTCTTCGCATAGGCCTGGTCCACCAGCGCGCCATGGAAGGTCGGCGCGTTGGCCTGGGCGCCGTCGTAGATCTTGCGGGCGAAACCACGGCTCGGGAACAGTTCGGCGAACGGCACGAAATCGGCGTGGGCATCGATCTTCCCGGCTTGCAGCGCGGAGCCGGCGACTTCCGGTGGCTGGGCGATGATGTTGACATCCTTGAGCGGATCCCAACCCTGCTCTGCCACGGCGCGCAGCAACATGCCGTGGGCCGTCGAGGCGAATGGCACGGAAATGGTCTTGCCCTTGAGTTCACTCAGGCTCTGCACGGCCGAGGCGCTCGGCACGACGATGCCGTTGCCGCTGCCCTTGATGCTGCCCGACAGCACGCTGATGAACAGGCTGTGCTTGCCCGCCGTTTCGAACGCCACACCATTGAACGCACCGGGGAAATCAGCCATGGCGCCGAAGTCGAGTTTGCCGGCGACCATCTCGTTGGTCAGCGGCGCGCCACTGGTGAAATTCTTCCATTGCACGTCGTACTTCGCGTCTTTGTAGGCGCCGTCGTGGGGCAGGTATTTTTCGAGCAGACCGAGTTCCCGGATCAATAGCCCGCCGGCGGCGCAGTTGATGGTGGTGTCCTGGGTGCCGATGGCGATGCGGATGGTTTCGGCCGAGGCCGACAAGGTGAACGAAGCCAGTACCAGACCGGCAAGTGCTGCACGCAACATGAGTGTTTCCCCTCGAATCATTGGTTTGGAGTTCGTCTCCGCCGCGATCAGGGCGCGGTGGGAAACGAGGGGTGTTTTGCAATTCAGCGTCCGGGGTTCACCGGATGGCTTGGCTTGTCACAAATCCAATGTAGGAGTGAGCCTGCTCGCGATAGCGGTGTGTCAGTCAACACATCTACCTCTGACCCACCGCTATCGCGAGCAGGCTCACTCCTACAGGGGTTGTGTTCAACGCAGGAGATAAGGGATTTCGACTTTGACGGCCCCCGTCGGGCAATCCTTCTCGCACGGCATGCAGTACCAGCATTCATCGAACGCCATGTAGGCCTTTTGCGTGGCCGGGTTGATCGCCAGCAGGTCCATCGGGCAGACGTCGACACACACGGTGCAGCCTTTTTCGGCGATGCATTTGTCCTCGTCCACGGTGACCGGGGCGTTGGAGCGGAAGAAGATTTCCTGAGCTTGATAAGCCATGGTTCGGACTCTCTGAAAAATGATGTCTCAAGCGGCGAAAGCGCCCACCCGCAGGCGGTCGTAAGCCTGCATTTCCTCGGCATCGAGCGGGATGATGTAAGGCTCGACAGCTTTCTTGAAACTGGTCATGCGCCCGTCCTCGCCCTTCTTCAGATGGCAATGGCAGAACCACTCGGCATCGTTGCGTTGCGGATGGTCGACGCGATAGTGGTACAGGCCCCAGCGACTTTCGGCGCGGAACAACGAGGCGCGGGCGGCCATTTCGGCGCAGTCGCGGATCACGCTGGTTTCCATCGCGCGCATCAGTTCGTGAGCGTTGTTGGCCTTCATCTGTTCGAGATCGCGCTCGATATCGCTGAAACGTTGCAGACCAATCTGCATCTTCCTGGTCACTTTCGGCGGTTGCAGGTAGTCGTTGACGAAGCGCCGCAGCTTGTACTCGACCTGCGCCGGCGGCAGGCCTTCTGCGCGATGAAGCGGTGCGTAAACCCGGGCTTTTTCCTTCTCGATCTGCTCGGCGTCCAGTGCGGAAAACTCGCGGCCGGCGACAAAATCTGCGGCGTTGTGGCCGGCGAACCAGCCATAAGTGAACGCGCCAAGCATGTAGTTGTGCGGCACCGCAGCCATGTCGCCGGCCGAGTACAGACCCTTGACCGAGGTCTCGGCACGCTCGTTGACCCACACGCCGGACGCCGAGTGGCCGCTGCAAAAACCGATTTCCGAAATATGCATTTCGACCATCTGCGTGCGGTAGTCAGTGCCGCGATTGGCGTGGAACTGGCCACGACTCGGGCGCTCGTTGCTGTGCAGGATTTCCTCGATGTTCTGGATGGTTTCCTCGGCCAGGTGATTGAGTTTGAGGAACACCGGGCCGTTGCCGCTCTCCAGTTCCTGGTGGAATTCCCACATCATCTGCCCGCTCCAGTAGTCGCACTCGATGAAGCGTTCGCCCTTGTTGTTGGCGGTATAGCCACCCAGCGGGCCGGTGACGTAGGCGCAGGCCGGGCCGTTGTAATCCTTGATCAGCGGGTTGATCTGGAAGCACTCGAGATTGGCCAGTTCGGCGCCGGCGTGATAAGCCATCGCGTAGCCGTCCCCCGCATTGGTCGGGTTTTCGTAAGTGCCCATCAGGTAGCCCGACGACGGCAGACCGAGGCGTCCGGCCGCTCCGCAGGCAAGAATCACTGCTTTGGCCTTGATGACATGGAAGTCGGCGGTGCGGCAGTCGAAACCCATCACACCGTTGACCGCGCCCTCCTCGTCAGTCAGCAAACGCGTGCAGACCAAGCGATTGGTGATGCTCACCCGTGCGCGTTTCAACTGCCGATACAGAACTTTCTTGATGTCGTGCCCTTCCGGCATCGGCAACACATAGGCGCCCATGTGGTGGACCTTCTTCACCGCGTAGTCGCCGGTTTCGTCCTTCTCGAACTTCACCCCCCAACGGTCGAGCTGCTCGATGGTTTCGAAACTGTGCGTGGCGTAGGCATATACCGCCGCCTGATTGACGATGCCGTCATTGGCGATGGTGATTTCCTTGGTGTACTGCTCCGGCGTCGAATGCCCCGGGATGATCGCGTTGTTCAGCCCATCCATGCCCATGCTGATCGCGCCGCTGCGTTTGACGTTGGCCTTGTCCACCAGCAACACGCGCAGATCGCGGTTCTTCTCTTTGGCCTTGATCGCCGCCATCGGCCCGGCTGTACCACCGCCAATCACGACGATGTCGTATTCCTGTTCTAGAACGTTGCGGGTCATGCCTGCTCCCCTTTCTGCCGGTCGATCCGCAGGCGGTACTGGAACGCATCGCCACGGTAATAAAGGTGTTCGAAGTCCAGTGGCTGGCCTTGAGCATTGTGAGTCAGGCGCTCGATGCGCATGATCGGCGAGCCGGCTTCGACGTTGAGTGCCTGGGTCAGGTCGCTGTCGGCCAGCACCGCGTCGATGGCCAGATCGGCGTGACCGAGGGCGATGCCGCAATCGTTTTCGAGAATCAGAAAGATGTCGCGAGTGACCAGATCGGCCTTCTCCAGCCGCTCGCCAACGGCTTTGGGCAGGTAGGTGATTTCCTGCGAGATCGGCTCGCGGTTGATCAGCCGTATGCGTTTGATCTGCGCGACGATCTCGCCTTCAGCCACCTGCAGACGCTCGGCGACGCGCTTGTCAGCCGCGATGAATTTGAAGCTGCGCAGGCGGTTGATCACTTCATAGCCGCGCCCGGTCATCGACTCGGCGAGACCTTGCAGGCTGCTGACGTTTTGAAAGGTTTTCGGCTTGGCGACGAAGGTGCCCTTGCCATGGATCTTGAAGATCAGCCCTTCCTTTTGCAGATCACCCAGCGCCTGGCGCACGGTGATGCGACTGACTTTGAACAGCGCGCCAAGCTCGCTTTCGGAAGGCATCTGACTGTCTTGCGGATATTCGCCATCGAGAATCCGCGCACGGAGTACGTCGCGCAGTTGGGTGTGCAGCGGGACGCTGCCAAGGGAGAGAACGTTATCGGTCATCACGGGATCACTTGTTATAACGAGTTATGACGTGATCTTAGAGTTGTTATGACAAGGTTGAGAAATATTGTTTGAGCATAACCTTAGATTCGCCCTTGAAAAGCAAAAGATCGCAGCCTTCGGCAGCTCCTACAGTTGGAAATGCGATTCCCCTGTGGAGCTGCCGAAGGCTGCGATCTTTTGACTTTAGCGTTTAAGAATCTGATCCATGACCCAGTCGGTCTTGACGGCTTGCTCGGCGACTGCGGGGTATATCGAGTCGCCGCGGATATGCGCGTTCATTCCCAGTACGTGGTGCCACTGAATATGCTCGGGATGGGCAATTTCCAGGCTGATGTGTTCATCGGCCCGCAACTGCACGGGATGGTCATCAAACACGGAAAAACCGATCCGCCCGGCGCTGCCGATAATCTCGACATGATCCTCACGCCGGTCCGCGACAAAGTTCCAGCAGCCCATGCCCAGCGCCCCGGAGGCGAATCGCCAACTGGCACTTACCGCATCTTCCGCCGCGTACAAACCCGCCTGATGCGCGGTGAAACCGGCGACTTCGACGATGTCACCGAGCAGATACTGAAACAGATCGAAGCCATGACTCGCCAGGTCGGCGAAGTAACCGCCGCCGGCCAGCACCGGATCGGTACGCCAGTTCGCGCCGCCCTCAAGGTCCATCGCCGTCGGCGCTTTGGTCAGTGTCCAGCTCAAATGCCGAACTTGACCGATGCGCCCCTCCTCCAGCCATTGGCGAACTTGCGCAAAGCGTGGCAGCGAGCGGCGGTAGTAAGAGACGAACAGGTGCAGGCCGGCAGCGGCAAACGCTTGCTGCATCTCGCGGCTTTGCCCGGCATTAAGTGCCATGGGTTTTTCCACGCAGCAATGCTTGCCGGCGGCGGCGACTTTCAGGCTGTAGGCGTAGTGGCTGTCGGGCGGTGTGGCGATGTACACCGCGTCCACGTCAGGATCGTTGATCAGCGCATCGACATCGGTGTAGACGCGATTGATACCGTGACGTACAGCGTAATCGGTTACGGCTTCGAGGCGCCGGCCCATCACCGCCACCAGCGCCGAACCGGGAGCCTTGTAGAAGGCCGGCCCACTCTTGCGTTCTGTTACATCACCGCAACCGATCATGCCCCAACGTACTACGTTCATTGCCTGTCCTCAGCCGATGCGCAAGGCGCGCAGATCAAGGTGACCCTCCTTGAGCGGCGGGCACCAGTAATAGCCTCCGGTGATCGGCCGGCTGATGCGATACAAGCCATCGGCAATACCGTCTTCCAGTCCGCTCATGCGTCGCAGTTGCGCTTCGAACGCATCCAGGGAAAAACCGAAGGCAAGGAACATCAACCCGGCGCGATCACCTTCAATCCACGGCATCGAACGGCGCACGACAAACGCCTCGGGCGCAAAGCTTTCCTGGGCAGTGCGTTTGACGTGAGCAGAAACCGGTGCGTCGTCGATTTCTTCGTTATCACTCAAGCGACGGCCCATGATGTCGTCCTTCTCGCTGGCGGACAACCGGTGAAAACCTTTGAGGTCGTGCTGCCACTGCTGGATCGCGGCGAAACTGCTACCGACCATTCCGTCAGCGCCAGCGCCCGAGCCCAGCAGCGCCGCGGCCACAGCAGCGTCATCGTGCGGGTTTTCCGTGCCGTCTTCGTAACCGGTGAGGTCGTGGCCATTCTTGTGACGAAAAGTTTCCTGCATCTGCACCAGACGCAAGGCCGGGGCCAGCGCGGCTTCGAAGGCATTGCAACGGTTGAGCAGTTCACCACGGTCGTCACCGTGCAACCAGACCCACAACGCGTGCTGGGTCGACGGGTTCTCGACGCCGACGCCGGTCAGAGCCGGGAAGCTGCGCAGGCCGTCGATTTCTACATTCAGCGCCTTGGTCAGAGACTCACCAAAGCCAACCACCGCCGACTTGCCATCCACCAGCATCAGCAGCTTGTCGATCGCTTGCGGCAAGGCTTCAATCGACGCCAGGGCGAAAAACAGATGACGTGCTTGCGCAGGAACAGGGGTGGCGAGAATGCCCGGCTGGTAGTAACTCATGTGAACTCCTTGAAAAAGTGCGCGGAGTTTACCTGTAGCCGGATGGTTTGTGTGGGTTGCGCAAGCGTCGTTGTTTCAGCGTTTACTGCCTTCGATCAACGCCCTCAAAACCAGCGCATTCGCAGTCGCAGCGCCGCTGGCGGTATTGTCGAAGATGCACCAGATGTCTTTGCCCTCGCCGCTCGCGCTCTGCAGGTTCTGCGCAAGACGTTGCAGATAAGCCTCGTCATAGGCGCTGTGGTAAATCCGCGGCGAGCCGTGCAGGCGCCAGTATTGCAGGCCTTGCCAGCCGCCCGGCGCAGTGTCGGTGCTGATCCGCGACGGATCGACCACCGCCTTAGCAATCTGCAAGTCCACTAACATTGCCTCGGCGCCAGTCCACGATTCGTGTCGCGGCTCCAGTACCACGCTACCCCGGAAACGCTCGCGCAGGGTTCGAAAAAACACCTCGGCAACCGGCTCATCGAACGCAAGCTTGGGCGGCAGTTGTACCAGCAGGCATCCCAAGCGGTCGCCCAGACCTTCGCACTGTCCGAAAAACTCATCGAGCGCGGCCGCGCTGTCCGCGAGCCGCTGTTCATGGGTGATGAGCTTGGGCACCTTCACGGCAAAGCGAAAGTCTGGCGCAACCGAATCGGCCCAGCGCTCGTAGGTCTGTCGCCGATGCGGGCGATAGAACGAGCTGTTGATTTCCACACAGTTCAAGCGCGCCGCGTAGCGTTGCAGGTGCGTGCCCTCGGCGGGGAATGCCGGCCAGTGCTCGCGCCCGAGACTCCAGCCGGCGCAACCGATGAATATCGAGGGCTCGTTCAAGCGCACACCGTCATTTCTTGCCCGGCAGCACAGCGCCGAGCACCTGCTTGGCGGTCTGCACGATCACCCCGGCTTCGTCCGGATCGCCCTTGAGCAACGTCGTGGCGAATTTCTTCGCTTGCTCAAGCTTGATGTGCGGTGGCAGTGGCGGCACGTTGGGGTCGGTCTTGAACTCGATCAGCACCGGCACTTCCGAGGCGAGCGCCTGCTCCCATGCCGCCGCTACGTCTTCTTCGCGATCAACGAAAATGCCCTTGAGGCCTATGGAAATCGCGAACAGGTGATACGGCACATCCGGGATGCTCTGCGACGCCTCGAACTTCGGATCGCCCTCCATCACCCGCTGCTCCCAAGTCACCTGATTAAGGTCTTCGTTGTTGAACACCGCGCAGATCCATTTCGGGCTCTGCCATTGCCGCCAGTATTTGGCGACGGTGATCAGTTCGGCCATGTTGTTCATCTGCATTGCGCCGTCACCGACCAGCGCAATGACAGGGCGCTCCGGATAGGCGAATTTGGCTGCGATTGCATACGGCACCGCAGCGCCCATCGAAGCCAGGCCACCGGACAATGAGCATTTCATGCCACGACGGATTTTCAGGTCGCGGGCGAACCAGTTGGCGCAGGAGCCGGAATCACTGGTGATGATTGCCTGCTCGGGCAAGCGCGGTGACAGCTCGTAGGCGACCCGTTGCGGGTTGACCGGATCGGCTTTGGCCATGGCGCGTCTTTCCAGGGTTTTCTCCCAACTGCCGCGCCAGCCTTCGACCTTCTTGCGCCATTTGTTCGAGGTTTTCTGTTCCAGCAGCGGCAGCAACGCGGCGAGGGTTTCCGCTGAGTCACCGACCAGATTGACCTCCATCGGATAACGCAGGCTGAGCATGTCCGGCTGCAGATCAATCTGCACGCCGCGCGCCTGACCTTCCTTGGGCAGAAATTCGGAATACGGGAATCCTGAGCCAATCATCAATAAGGTGTCGCACTCGCTCATCAGCTTGTAGCTGGGCTCCGTGCCGAGCAGGCCGATGCTCCCGGTGACCCATTGCAGATCGTCGGGCAACACCGCTTTGCCCAACAGCGCCTTAGCGACACCCGCGCCGAGTTTTTCCGCCACGGCGATCACTTGATCGGTCGCCTCCAGCGCGCCGGCACCGACCAGAATCGCAACTTTCTCGCCACTGTTGAGCACTTCGGCGGCGCGTTGCAGATCGCTTTCATAAGGCACGACTTTGGGCTTGCTGTAACCAACGCCGGAGTGCGCGGTGCCATGGGCGCGCGCCGGTTGTTCGTAAGGCACATCCTGCAAATCATTGGGCAGAATCAGCGCGGTGACGCGGCGCTCGCCGACGGCGGTACGCACTGCGCGATCAAGCAGATGACGCACTTGCGAAGGCGCCGAAGCCTGCTGCACGAAAGCCCCGGCGACATCCTTGAACATCGACACCAGATCCAGCTCCTGCTGGTAGTGACTGCCTAGCGCTGTACGTGCTTGCTGACCGACGATGGCCAGCACCGGCATGTGGTCCATGCGCGCATCGTAGAGCCCGGTGATCAGGTGCGAAGCGCCGGGACCGGAGGTGGCGATACACACGCCCAGCTCGCCGGTGAACTTGGCATGCGCCGAGGCCATGAACGCAGCCATTTCTTCGTGCCGTGCCTGAACGAATTCGATCTTGCCTTTGGCCCGGCTCATGGCGCCGAACACGCCGTTGATGCCATCGCCCGGATAGCCAAAAATTCGCGTCACGCCCCATTCGCTGAGCCGTTCCACCAGAAAATCACCTACTGTCATCGTCATCTTGACCCTCGCCATTTGCTGCTGCATGGACATGTAAGGGTCTGGACAGCCCGCTTCGCGGTGAAGTTTCGCTGGATTGTCCGGGCATGGACTTTGGCCCCGTGTTTACGCAGCAATGTTTTTTTGAGGCGTGCGCCCTGCCCTGTGGTCGATTGAGAAATGATCGAAGGAGGATTGGCCATGACTGAAGTACAGACCCTGTTGCTCCAGCGTAATGACTGGGTGCCGAACAATCCGCGTCTGCCGGTGCTGATCTATCGCAGCGCGGTGGCCATCGAGGGCAATGATCCGGCGGCACGCTTCGAGCACACCTTCGGCACCAACGGCTGGCCAGCGCAGTGGCGCTACGGCATTTACGACTATCACCACTACCACACCGAAGGCCATGAAGTGCTTGGCGTGGCGGCGGGTCAGGCGCGGCTGATGTTGGGCGGGCCTGATGGGCAGGAGGTCGAAGTCAGTGCCGGGGATGTGTTGCTGCTGCCGGCCGGGACCGGCCACTGCAATCTGGGATCGAGTGAGGATTTTCTGGTGGTGGGCGCGTATCCGCCGGGGCAGCAGGCGGATATCTGCCGGGAGGCGCCGAGTGATGAGCAGTTGGCGCGGATCGAGGGGCTGGCGTTTCCCGAGAGTGATCCGGTGCAGGGAACCGGTGGTGCTGTCGGTCGGTATTGGATTTGATGGTTCACCACCTAACCCTGTAGGAGTGAGCCTGCTCGCGATAGCGGTGTATCAGTCACTACTTCTCTAGCTGATACACCGCTATCGCGAGCAGGCTCACTCATACAGGGGATTTGGGTTGAGGGCTGGCATGCGCGGGAAATTTTCCCTACGGTGTCTACCTGTTCTCTCCCAGCATCGACGAGGTCCGTTTCATGAGCAACGCGTCTTACGTTCCGCCCAAGGTCTGGAAACACGAAGCCCCTTCCGGCGGCCACTTCGCCAGCATCAACCGCCCGATCGCCGGTCCGACCCATGACAAAGAACTGCCGGTCGGCAAGCATCCGTTGCAATTGTATTCGCTGGCCACGCCCAACGGCGTCAAGGTCACCATCATGCTCGAAGAATTGCTCGCGCTCGGGCACGCCGAGGCGGAATATGATGCGTGGCTGATCCGCATTGGCGAGGGCGATCAGTTCTCCAGCGGCTTTGTCGAAGTCAACCCGAACTCGAAAATCCCGGCGCTGCTGGACCGCAGCGTCGAGCCGCCGATCCGGGTGTTCGAGTCTGGCTCGATCCTGCTGTATCTGGCGGAAAAGTTCGGCGCCTTCCTGCCGAAAGACCCGGCCGGTCGCACCGAAACCGTCAACTGGCTGTTCTGGCAAATGGGCTCGGCGCCGTACCTGGGCGGTGGCTTCGGGCATTTCTACGCGTATGCGCCGGAGAAGCTCGAATACCCGATCAACCGCTTCACCATGGAAGCCAAACGGCAGCTGGATGTGCTCAACCGCCGTCTCGCCGACAACGCCTATCTGGCCGGCGACGACTACACCATCGCTGACATCGCCGTATGGCCCTGGTACGGGCAACTGGTGCGCAACAATGTTTACTCGGCGGCGGAATTTCTCGCGGCGCATGAATACACCCATGTGCAGCGCTGGGCGGAAGACATCGCCAAGCGCCCGGCGGTCGTGCGTGGACAACGGGTGAACCGCACCTGGGGCGAGGAAGACAGTCAGGTGCCGGAGCGGCATGGGGCGCAGGATCTGGATTGATTCCAGACACCGCATAACCCTGTGGGAGCGAGCTTGCTCGCGAAAGCTGAGTATCAGACAACACATCTGTTGAATGACACACCGCCTTCGCGAGCAGGCTCGCTCCCACTTTTGTTTGAAAAGCCACCAGATTCAATTGTGAAAAAATCATTAACTAACTGACTCGTACGGGTTTATTCCCCCGGAAACTTCCTACATACTAATGCGAATAATTCTTACATGCACTCGCATCAGTGTCGTTTGGGCAATCCTGGGGAAGCAGATAGATGTCGTTTCACACCATTCACCGCCGTTCGAACCTTTCACCTAACCTCCTCGCAATTGCCATCGGCATGGCCACCATCGCACCTGCCTTCGCCGAAGAAACCGCCTCCACCGCGCCAGCCAATGGCCCGCTGGAGCTGCAAGCGACCGAAATCGGCGCTACGCAGATGAGCAGCACCACCGAAGACACGCAGTCCTACACCACCGGCCCGATGCAGACCGCGACCAAGCTGTCGCTGACCATGCGCGAAACGCCGCAGGCGGTGACGGTGATCACTCGCCAGCGCATGGACGACCAGAACATGACCAGCGTCAACGACGTGGTGCGTGGCACGCCGGGGCTGTTCCTCAGCGAGGCCAGCGGCCCGGGTCGGCAGACTTACAAGGCGCGCGGTTTCGACATCGACAACATCATGTACGACGGCCTGCCCAGCTCGTATTCGCCGTTCACCCTCGCGGTCCAGCCGAACCTGGCGATGTTCGACCGGGTGGAAATCGTCCGTGGTGCGACCGGCCTCGTCACCGGTGCCGGCAACCCGTCGGCGGCGATCAACATGGTGCGCAAACGTCCGACCGCCGACCAGCGCGTGACCCTCACTGGCGCCGCGGGCAGCTGGGATGACTACCGTGGCGAAGTCGATGCCTCCAGCCCGCTGAACGAAAGCGGCACGCTGCGTGGCCGTGTGGTGACGTCGTATCAGGGCGCCGACAGCTTCCGCGACAAGGAAGAAAACGATCACGGTCTATTCTACGCTATCGGTGAAGCCGACCTGAGCGACAGCACCACCGCGACGCTCGGCTTCTCCCGGCAGAACGACCAGACCAACTATTTCTGGGGCGGCCTGCCGATCGGCGAAGACGGCCACCACCTCGACTTGCCCCGCTCCACCTATCCGGGCACCGATTGGGAAAACCGCAAGCTGCAGGTCGACACCGTGTTCGGTGAAGTCGAACACCGGTTCGACAACGACTGGAAACTGCACCTCGGCGGTTCGACTTCAACGCTCGAGGGCGAATTCTCCGGCACATACCTGTCGCGCTACGACGACCCGCTGGAAACCACCGCCTACCAATCGCACCACACCGACAAGCAACGCGCGTTCGACGGTTTTGCCAGCGGCCCGTTCGAAGCATTCGGCCGCACCCATGAACTGGTAGTCGGCGCCAGCAATCGTGTGTACGACGCCACCACCAAGGAATATTCGCCCTACGACACAGGCTTGCCGATTGGCGCGCCAAAGCCTGACTTCGTGCGCAGCGGCAAGTCGCGCAACGTCACCACCCAGGACGCGGTTTACCTGACCACCCGCTTGAGCCTGGCCGATCCGCTGACGCTGATCCTCGGCAGTCGTCTGGACTGGTATGACTACGACGATCGCACTGCCGACGGCGACTTCAAGGTCACGCGCAACCTGACCCGATACGCCGGCCTGATCTACAAACTTGATGACCATCACTCGGTTTACGCCAGCTACACCGATATCTTCACCCCGCAAACCCAGAAAGACCTCGGCGGCAAAGTGCTTGAACCGATCGTCGGTGAAAACTACGAAGTCGGCATCAAGGGCGAATATTTCGACGGCGCCCTGAACGGCAGCGTGGCGGTGTTCCAGATGGACCAGACCAACCGCGCCACCCAGGCGGCGACCCAGCTCGGCTGCCCGGAACTGACCTGCTACGAAACCTCCGGCAAGGTCCGCGCTCAGGGCGTGGACATGGAACTGCAAGGTGCGCTGACCGAGCAATGGCAAGTCGGCGCCGGCTACACCTACACCCGCGCCCACTACATCAAGGACGAAAACCCGGCGAACAATAATCAGAAGTTCGACACCGACATGCCCGAGCACCTGTTCAAGGTCTCCACTGTGTACCGCTTCAAAGGTCCACTGGAAAAACTTCGTGTGGGCGGTAACGTCTACTGGCAGAGCCGCATGTACAACGACATCGCCCTGGCCAGTGGCAGCAGCTATCGCCTGCAACAGGGCGGCTACGCGGTCACCGACCTGATGGCCGGTTACGAGGTCAACAAGCACCTCGACCTGCAGGTCAACGCCAACAACATCTTCGATCGCAAGTACTACTCGTCCATCGGTACTGACGTGACCTGGGGCTCGACCGACAACTACGGCACGCCGCGCAGCTACATGATGACGGCCAAGTACAAGTTCTGAGTCGCCAGGCTCAGCGCGCCGCACAATGGGCGCCGGGAGTTTTCCCGGCCCCTTTTTTG
Organism: Pseudomonas koreensis; assembly: GCF_024169245.1. Taxonomy (NCBI): domain Bacteria; kingdom Pseudomonadati; phylum Pseudomonadota; class Gammaproteobacteria; order Pseudomonadales; family Pseudomonadaceae; genus Pseudomonas; species Pseudomonas koreensis. Next base: position 3,956,479 of record NZ_JALJWP010000001.1, on the reverse strand, counting down.
CACGTTCATTAGGCATGGCCGGCAATAACCGATAGTCTCTGGCGACACTTTCGCGAGGCGCCGGCCATGCCCCAGACAGATTTTTCCTCCGACCTCGAAGCCATCGGCAGCATTGACGCCGTGCCGGTGATCCTGAGCATGGTCAAGCACATGACCGGCATGCGCTTCGCCGCCGTAGCGCGGGTCACCGAGAGCAAGTGGATCGCTTGCGCCGTGGATGACTCGATAGACTTCGGCCTGTTGCCCGGCGGCGAACTGGTACTGGAATCGACGATTTGTCATGAGATCCGTCAGCACCATCAGCCGGTGATCTTCGGCCACGCCAGTCAGCACCCGCTGTTCTCCACGCATCACACGCCGAAAACCTACGGGCTGGAAAGCTACATCTCGATTCCGATCATCAAGGCCGATGGTGAATTCTTCGGCACGCTGTGCGCCATCGATTCGGTGCCGGCAAATCTCGACGAACCGGCCATCGAAAAGACCCTTACCCTCTTCGCCCAACTGATCGCCATGAGCCTGGATACCCAAGGTCATCTGCAGGCAACCAGAACAGCGCTGGCCGATGCCAACGAAATGGGCCGTCTGCGCGAGCAATTCATTGCGGTGCTGGGGCACGATTTGCGCACGCCGCTGAGCGCCATTCGCATGAGTGCCGACCTGCTCGAAAGCAAGGCCGAGGACAAGCGCTCGCGCACGCTGCTGTCGGCGATCCGCACCAGCTCGGTACGCATGGGCGTGTTGATCGAAAACATCCTCGACTTCGCCCGCGGCCGACTCGGCAGCGGAATTCCGGTGCAGCGCAAACTGGTGGACGACTTGCAGCAAACGCTGCGCCAGACCCTGGACGAGATCCAGGTGGCGTACCCGCAGGCGCAGTTCATTGATTCGCTTGAAGTGCCGACCGGGGTCTATTGCGACCCGCTGCGCATCAGCCAGCTGTTGTCGAACCTGCTGGGCAACGCCGTGACCCATGGCTCGACGGAACAGCCGATTGTGCTCAAGGCGTTTGCCGAGGGCGACGAGATGGTCATTTCGCTGACTAACCAAGGCGCGCCGATTCCACCTGCGCTGATGCCGCTGCTGTTCGAACCGTTCTCGCGTTCCGAAGCGGGTCAGCGCAATGAAGGTCTGGGATTGGGCCTGTACATTGCCGGGCAAATTGCCAATGCGCACAACGGCACGCTGAGCGTGACCTCTGACAGCGAAGCAGGCACCTGTTTCGTGGCGCGCTTCCCTGCGCGCTTCAAGTGGGTCTGAGCGCGGGTCTAAGTGTTCAATGGTGTCTGCGGCGTGTCCGGGTTGAGCTGACGCCGACGAAACTGCCCCGGCGGCTGGCCATGAATCTGGCGAAAACGTCGGGAGAAATAGGCCTCATCTGCAAACCCGCACAACCGCGCCACCTCGCCCACCGAGCGCGTGCTGTTGAGCAGAAAGTTGCGTGCGGCGTGCATGCGCCGCTCCAGCACCAGCTCGGTGAACGTCTTGCCGATCTCCTTGCGCAGCCAGTGCGTCAGGTAGGTCGGTGACAGATAGGTCGCGGCGGCAACCTTGATCAGATTGAGATCAGGATCGGCGATGTTCTTGCGCAAGTACTCGAACATGCGGCTCAAGGCGTCGCGACGACTGTTCTCGGCGGCATTCTCTTCCGCCAGACGCTTGAGCGGTTCGGCATAGAGAAAACACACGCTGCCAATCATCTGCAGCAACAGCCCCTTGAGCATTTCCCGTGTGCCGAACTGACGGTTCTCATCGAGCGCGCGCATCTGTTCGATCAAGCCACAGACCTGAGCAAACTCCTCATCGCCCAGAATGAAGTCCAGATGCTCCTGAAAGCGGAACGGCGACAGCTCCGGCGCCAGCAGGATCGACACCTCTTCCAGATCCATCGGGTCGCATTGCAGATGTGGCAAGAGGAATGTCTGGGAAAAATTGATGACGATGAAATTGCTGTCCTCGGGATGCGGAATCACATGCACGCGATGGGGCAGGATGAACGCCAGGGTGTTGCGCGGGAACGGCCGCTGCACGCTGCCGATGTGCTGCACGGTGTCGCCACCGAGGTTGATCTGGATCTGAAAATACTCATGCCGGTGAGGCGCGGTTTCGGCACGCCGACCCTTTTTGTCGCGAATGTAGAAGTCGGTCAATTCGCTGCGCTGCTGCATGACGTAGGTCGGAATACGGCTGGGTGAAGACATGGGCGGGAGGTCCTCCGGGCGGTGAGGTGGCGCCTGTCATCTTGCAGGGTTGAGCGGTGGGCGGCAATGAGTCATACGATGACATTGGATTTTTTGAAAGAAGTCTCGTGATGCGCATGTCCAAAAACCGCCTTGCCATAGAAATAGAGATAACCGTTATTTATCAGGTAGTTAAGATGGCTACATGATGTTTATTATCACGACAGATCGTATTTATCTTTTTGGACAGGTTCGCCCAATTCACTTTTTTGAAGAAAAAACGTTCTAACCCGCCGGTTGATTTAGAACCGTTGTACGACCACTGTGATGACAACGCAGCTAAACCTCTTTCAAAAACAATCAAAGGTGCGCACGTCATGATCCTGCTATTCCCCCCTCGCCGCCCCGCCCGACCTCCCCTTGAAGTCAATCGCAGAAAGACGTTCCTGAACGTCTGAAACCCGCGCTGCAACCCGCTCGATTGCCTTGCCCCACACCTACGGGCAACGGCATCGGCTGCTCGAAAAATCTCGACTCTTCTAACAATAACGAGGTCACCGCATGTCCAACTCCCATTCTTCCAGTGCCACGGTGCCGCCGGTGATTGCCGGTGCACGCGATGCCGTTTCGGCGCAGCGTCTGCCCACCCGGCGGCGCTGGTTCATGCTTTCGCTGCTGCTGATCGCGACGATCATCAATTACATCGACCGGGTGAACATTTCGATTGCCGCGCCGTTCCTGGCCAAGGATCTGGGCCTGGACAAGATCGAGATGGGCCTGATCTTCTCCGCGTTCGCCTGGACCTATGCACTGGCGCTGGTGCCGGCGGGGTTTATCGCTGATCGGTTTGGCTCGCGCTTCACCTATGGCGTTTCGCTGATCAGCTGGTCGACCGTCACCGTTTGCCAAGGCTTCGCCACCGGTTTCGCTTCGTTGTTCGGCCTGCGCCTGGCGGTCGGCGCCATGGAAGCTCCGGCCTTTCCGGCCAATAGCCGCGCGGTGACGGTGTGGTTCCCGGCGCGGGAACGCGGCTTGGCCAGCAGCATTTACGTGTGCGGCCAGTACCTCGGCACGGCGCTGTTCACCGGCGCGCTGCTGTGGCTGGCGACCACCTTCGACTGGCGCCACGTGTTCTACAGCACCGGCGCACTCGGCATTGTTTTCGGTGTGCTGTGGCTGTACCTGTATCGCGATCCGCTGAACTGCAAAAAAGTCAGTCAGGAAGAATTGAAGTACATCGAAACCGGCGGCGGGCTGGTCAAGAGCAGCCAGGAACGCACCCGTTTCAACTGGCGGCAGATCGCCGAGCTGTTCAGCTATCGGCAGATCTGGGCGATCTGCATCGGCAAATTCGCCAGCACCTCGGCGCTGTACTTCTTCCTCACCTGGTTCCCGACCTACCTGATCGAAGAACGCAAACTGACCATGATCAAGGCCGGGATCTTCGCCGTGCTGCCCTTCGTCGGTGCGACGGTGGGGATCCTGCTGGCCGGCATCGTTTCCGACCTGCTGATCCGTCGCGGCTACTCGATGTCGTTTGCGCGCAAGTTGCCGCTGGTGGTCGGTTCGATGCTGGGCATGTCGATCGTGCTGGTGAATTTCACTGACTCCAACCTGATCTGCATCGCCGTGCTGACCATCGCTTTCTTCGCCCAAGGCATCGCGTCCTCGTCATGGGCGGCGGTCTCGGAAGTGGCACCGAAAGAGCTGATCGGCCTCACTGGCGGGATCACCAGCCTGGCGGCGAACATCGGTGGCATCGTCACGCCGATCGTGATCGGCGCCATCGTCCACGCCACCGGGACCTTCGCCTATGCCTTCTGGTTCATTGGCGGCGTGGCGCTGATCGGCACCCTCTCCTATTCGTTGCTGCTCGGGCGCCTTTATCGCATCGAACTGAAGGTGCGCTGAGCGGAAAAAACCGGATTTGTCCAAACGCAGGCGGCTTTCGTCCAACTTCACCGACGCGAGCCGCCGTACGCTGCCCTTTCAAACAGGATGACCCGCAGGATGAACATGACTGAATACGTCTTTACCCCGGATCTGCCCGTAACCCTGCCGGTGCTCGGCAGCGAGCAGCGCTTCCCCGTCGGCCGGGTGTTCTGTGTCGGCCGCAACTACCCATGGCCGGACACTCAAGGCCAGTCGCGCCAGCCACCGGTGTTCTTCATGAAACCGGCGAGCTGCGTGGTCGATGCCGTCGGCGACGTCGCCTTTCCTTCGGTGTGCGAGGACTTCGTCCATGAAATCGAACTGGTCGTGGCTATCGGCGAAGGTGGCGCCAATATTCCCGAGGATCAGGCGCTCGCCTACGTCTGGGGCTACGCCGCCGGCCTCGACCTGACCCGCCGCGATGTGCAGCGCGCGGCCAAGAGCAACGGCTTGCCGTGGGAAGGCGCCAAGGTGTTCGACGGCGCCGCGCCGATGACCGCCGTCGTCCCGGTGAGCCGCTCCGGCCATCCCGAGGGCGAGTTGTGGCTGAACGTCAACGGCGAAGAACGCCAGCGTGACAACCTCGACAGCCAGATCTGGTCGGTCAGCGAAGTGATCGCCCGCATCTCGCAATCCGTGGCCCTGCGCGCCGGCGACCTGATCATGACCGGCAGCCCCGCCGGCGTTGACAGCCTGCAACCGGGCGACGTGATCAGCGCTGGCATCGACGGCATCGGTCAATTGCAAATGCGCGTCGGCCCACGGCCCTGATCCGTCGGATTCTAAGTAAAGGAGAACAACAATATGACCACCCCTTTGAAAGTCGCGCTGGTCACCGGCGCCGGCAGTGGCATCGGCCGCGCTGTGGCGCTGGGCCTGATGGCTGACGGTTTCACCCTGGTGCTCGCCGGTCGCCGGCCCGAGCCCTTGCAAGCGCTGGTCGAGCTGGCGCAGAGCCAAGGTCATCAAGCACTCGCGGTACCCACTGACGTGCGTGATCCGGCCAGTGTCGACGTGCTGTTTGCGACAATTGCCGAGGTTTACGGCCGCCTCGATGTGGTCTTCAACAACGCCGGGGTCAATGCCCCCGCCGTGCCGCTGGATGAACTGACGTTCGAGCAATGGCGCAACGTGATCGACACCAACCTCAACGGCGTCTTCCTCTCCGCCCGTGGCGCGTTCGGACTGATGCGCAAACAGCAGCCACAGGGCGGACGGATCATCAACAACGGTTCGATTTCCGCGCACACACCGCGCCCGTTCAGCAGCGCCTACACCGCGAGCAAACACGCCGTGCTCGGCCTGACCAAATCCTTGGCACTGGACGGCCGCGAATTCAACATCGCCTGCAGCCAGATCGACATCGGCAATGCGCTCACGGAAATGTCGGTGCGCATGACCAAAGGTGTACGCCAGGCCAACGGCAGCATCGCCGTCGAACCCATGGTCGACGTCAAACACGTAGCCGACGCGGTGCGCTACATCGCTGGCCTGCCGCTGTCGGCCAACGTCCTGAACATGACCGTCATGGCCAGCGCCATGCCGTTTGCCGGCCGCGGTTGAGCCGGCCTTTTTATTGTGTAACGAGGTAGCCATGAAGCCAGAAATCCTGCAACTGAGCCCGATCCTGATCCCGCAAATCAACGCGCGTCTGGAAGAACTCTTCACCGTACGCCGCTACTTCCAGCAGACGGACAAGCCCGCTTATATAAAGGAACACGGCGCCAACATCCGCGGCGTGATCACCGGCGGCCACACCGGCATCAGCCAGGCGCTGATGGCGCAACTGCCGAAACTGGAAGTGGTCGCGGTCAATGGCGTCGGCACCGACGCCGTTGACCTCGCCTACGCCCGCGACCGCGGCATCCGCGTCACCGCCACCATCGGCGCCCTCACCGAAGACGTCGCCGACCTCGCCATCGGCCTGCTCATCTCGGTCTGCCGCGGCCTGTGCACCAGCGACCGCTACGTACGCTCCGGCCAATGGCCGCAAAGCCCAACCCCCCTCGCCCCGCTGCCCCTGGCCCGACAAGTCTCCGGGATGCGCATCGGCATCGTCGGCATGGGCCGCGTCGGCCGCGCCATCGCCACCCGCGCCGCCGCCTTCGGCTGCCCGATCAGCTACACCGATCTGCACCCGATGAGCGACGTCCCCCACACCTTCGTCGCCGACCTCAAACAACTGGCCCGCGACAGCGACGCCCTGATCCTCGCCGCTGCGGCGGACAAGGGCGAAGCGATTATCGATGCGCAAGTGCTGCAGGCATTGGGCAAGGATGGCTATCTGGTCAATGTGGCGCGGGGCAAACTGGTGAACGAAGTGGATCTGGTGGCCGCGTTGTCTGCGGGGGATATAGCTGGCGCCGCGCTGGATGTTTTCGTTGATGAACCCAATGTGCCGGAAGCATTGTTTGGCAACGAACAGGTGGTGCTGCAACCGCATCGGGCCAGCGCCACATTGCAGACCCGCACACGGATGGGGGAAATGGTAGTGGCGAGCTTGCTTGATAGCTTCGCCGGGAACGTGCCGGTGGGGTGTGTGACTGGGTAAAGGCGCAAACGGAGCGCTACCGCCTTCGCGAGCAAGCTCGCTCCCACAGGTTTGGCGGCGTGAACGGGGTCCGACCAACACCCAAATACCAATGTAGGAGTTAGCCTGCTCGCGATGGCGGCGGGTCAGGCAGCGATGAGTTGTCTGATACACCGCTATCGCGAGCAGGCTCACTCCTACAGTTTTGACCGAGTGCATTCAGTAACAACCAGGTCGGCTGTCAGGCCGCCTTCGCGAGCAGGCTCGCTCCCACAGGTTTGGCGGCGTGAACGGGGTCCGACCAACACCCAAATACCAATGTAGGAGTGAGCCTGCTCGCGATGGCGTCGGGTCAGTCAGCGATGGGTTGTCTGGTATGGCGCTATCGCGAGCAGGCTCGCTCCTACAATTTTGACCGAGTGCATACAGTAACAACCAGGTCGGCTGTCAGGCCGCCTTCGCGAGCAGGCTCGCTCCCACAGGTTTTGTGGTGTGATCAGGAATTGGCCAACACCCAACGTCCAATGTAGGAGTGAGCCTGCTCGCGATGGCGTCGGGTCAGTCAGCGATGAGTTGTCTGGTATGGCGCTATCGCGAGCAGGCTCACTCCTACAGTTTTGATCGAGTGAATTCGGTGAAAACCAGGTCGGCTGTCAGGCCGCCTTCGCGAGCAGGCTCGCTCCCACAGGTTTTGTGGTGTGATCAGGAATCCGCCAACACCCAACGTCCAATGTAGGAGTGAGCCTGCTCGCGATGGCGTCGGGTCAGTCAGCGATGGGTTGTCTGGTATGGCGTTATCGCGAGCAGGCTCGCTCCTACAGTTTTGACAGAGTGCATTCAGTAACAACCAGGTCGGCTGTCAGGCCGCCTTCGCGAGCTGGCTCGCTCCCACAGGTTTGGCGGCGTGAACGGGGTCCGACCAACACCCAAATACCAATGTAGGAGTGAGCCTGCTCGCGATGGCGTCGGGTCAGTCAGCGATGGGTTGTCTGGTATGGCGCTATCGCGAGCAGGCTCACTCCTACAGTTTTGACCGAGTGCATTCAGTAACATTCAGGTCGGCTGTCAGGCCGCCTTCGCGAGCAGGCTCGCTCCCACAGGTTTCGTGGTGTGATCAGGAATTGGCCAACACCCAACGTCCAATGTAGGAGTGAGCCTGCTCGCGATGGCGTCGGGTCAGTCAGCGATGGGTTGTCTGGTATGGCGCTATCGCGAGCAGGCTCACTCCTACAGTTTTGATCGGGTGCATTCAGTAACAACCAGGTCGGCTGTCAGGCCGCCTTCGCGAGCAGGCTCGCTCCCACAGGTTTGGCGGCGTGAACGGGGTCCGACCAACACCCAACGTCCAATGTAGGAGTGAGCCTGCTCGCGATGGCGGCGGGTCAGTCAGCGGTTGTCTGGTATGGCGCTATCGCGAGCAGGCTCGCTCCTACAGTTTTGATCGAGTGAATTCGGTAAAAACCAGGTCGGCTGTCAGGCCGCCTTCGGAGCACGCTTGCTCTCACAGAAAAGCAAAAGCAAAGGCCAGATCAAAAGATCGCAGCCTTCGGCAGCTCCTACAGTTGGATCGCGCTCCACTCAAAAACAGGTAGGCTGTCAGGCCGCCTTCGCGAGCAGGCTCGCTCCCACAGAAAAGCGAAATCAAACCAGGCAGGCCGCCCCGCCACCCAATACGATGAGCGTTAGCTCGAGTTCCGCTTTTGATCCTGGAGCCCGTCGGCAGGCTGAGCGCAGGGATTGATCCGGGCGTGGGAGCGCAGCGACCGTACGACGCAGTCGTACACAGCGGAAGGAGGTGCAGCGAAGCAAGCCGGAGCCGCTGCGCCAGGATCGATCCCGCAGCGAAGGAACCCCGAGCCTAAGCGAGCGGGCCGAACGTCAGGGCACAGACCTTTGGTTACTTTGGGGCGTTTGCCAAAGTGACCCGCTGTAAGAGCGGAACCGCCACCCGCAACACCCAAAAAAACGGATATACACCCAAAACCCGAAGAGCATGGTCGGCCCAAAGGCCGCCAAGCCAAAAAAAAAAGCCCCACAACCGGAAAACCAGTGTGGGGCGAAAAAATTGGTTGGTTGCGGCCAACCAAAGGAGCTCTGTAAAAAACCACCCAAGCGCTCAGATCAAATGCAATCCTGAGCCGCCCGCTCAAAACTCGAAGGCAACAAATTCGACGCCAGCAAATGCCGCTCATAAATGAACACCTTGCCACCCTTCCCCGCCTTGTACGCCTCCAGCACGTTATCCGCCGACACCTTGCTCGGCACCACAATCCGATAACTGCGCTGACTCTGCGAAACCGTCGGATTCAACGCACTGCCCTGCAACTTCGGCACCACACACTCAGCGTACTGCGCAGGCGTCTTGCTGGTCTGCAACGTCAGGGTCGGATCGTTCGGCGCCGAAGCACAACCAGCGAGCAACAAGGAAGCCAAAGCCATGACAGGCACGAATAAAGGACGCATCGGGGTAATCCTGAAAATAAAGGTTCGGTTCAACCGGCAGCGGCTCGACTTCACGGCATCGCCGCTGCCATTAAATTTTTGAGAATCAGCTCGACGCCACCAGCGCCTTGAGCGACACATCGAATTGCTTCAGCGCGTTGAGTTGCAGGTCACGCTGCTGATTGATCTGTGCGGCGATTTGCGGCGCCGCCTGGTTGTGCACCCAGACCGAAGGCAGCTCTCGCTCGATCGCCCCTTCCGCCTTGCCGATGTACTGCAGATCGGCGTCGTAGAACCGTGCTGAGAAGCGCGCCTCGACCAGACTGTTGCGCTGGGTCAGCAAGCGATTGAAGGTGTCGAGCTTGACCACCACGTCCGGATGGGCCTGAACCAGCTCATCCAGATTGTCGTAAACAGTCACCGAGACGAACTGCTGCTGCAGCGAACTCACCAGCCAGTCGAGGGCCAGTTCCGGGTCGGAGCTGCCGACAAAGGCATCACGGATTCGCGAGTCGAGTGCGTCTTTCGCGCCGTTCAGCGCCATGTCGTGGTAACGCTCCAGGTATTGCAGGTTCTGCAAGGTGTTTTCACTCAACAACACACCTACGGTCTGCGTGTGCTGCAACGCCGAGGCGCTGGCGGTGATGGGTTGCAGGTGACACGACCGGGCGTCGTCTGCATAAGCCGGTGCGGTCACCAACCCGCCCATCAGCAGGGCGATCATTGCCAGTCGAGTCAGAATGTTCATCGCGCAATTTCCTTGAGCTGCGTCTTCGATGGAGGCGATTTTCCGCCGATCGCTGGCAAAGCAGAACTTGCGTTTCTTGATGGTCACTATTACTTCCAGCAATAGTTGCGTGCCGAGCTGACTGATGCACACTGGAGCTACCAAAAAAATGATGAGGGTCTTGCCTTGAGAACGTTTGATCTGATCCGAGACGCCGTGCTACCCGAATATCGCGAGCGCGTGGCGGAATACCTGGTCCAGTACGAAACCGTGCTGCTGGACAAAAGCACCGACGATGCGCAATTGATCCGCGACACCGCCCAGCAACTGCGCGGTTACCTGCGCGGGCTCAACACCACGCGGGTGCTGGGCATGGCCTATTGGGAAGAGCTCGATCGCCGCGTTGTCGACACCTGGCTGACCGCGCAAGCGTGAATGCTGGAGCGCCAGTGGTCTGCCCGGCAACGCGCCCCCTGCGAAAAACCTGACCAAACGCTTACAATCGCAGGCCTATTGCCATACAGACAGGCCTGCCCGGAAATGCCGCTCGACCCGCCAACGATGCTGACCATCACGATCGCCCTCGCAGCCGCTGCCGCGCTGTACCTGGCGGTCGAGTGGCGCAGCATCCGTGAGCCTTCGCTACTGTTCTGGAGCGCCGGTTTCGCCACCATCACCATCGGTTCCACCCTCGCGCTGCTGCGCAGCAGCGGTTTTCTGCTGCTGGGCATCTGGTTCGCCAACGGCCTGCTGTTGACCGCGCATTTCTTTTTCCTGCTCGGCGTGGCTCGCTTCACCCAGGCCCGACTGTCGCCGGCGTGGTACCTGATTTTCGCCACGTGGCTGATCATGCTGTTCTTGCCGGACGGGCCGCTGTGGTCCAAAGCCATGCTGGTGGCCAACTCGCTGCTGGTGGCGATTCCCACACTCAAGGCCAGTTCGCTGCTGCGTCCGCATGGCAAATCATTGAGCGTCGGCGCGGTGCAACTGCGTTATGTGCTGCTCGGCCACGGCATCTTTTATGTGGCCAAGGCCCTGACCGTAGTTATCCCCGGCACGCTGATCGATCTGGCTGCGTTTCGCGGCGAGATCATTCAGATCTCGCTGGTCGAGGGGGCGATGGCGATCATGTTGATCGCTCTGTCGATGACTGGCACTGAGCGCTATCGCCGGGAAAAGCAGATCGCCCGCCTCGCCGAGCGCGATCCGCTCACGGCCCTCTACAACCGCCGTGCCCTGGAAAAGCGTACGCCTCGCCTGCTGGCCGGCGTGTCCGCGCAAAAACCAGGGGCGCTGCTGTTGATCGATATCGACAACTTTAAACTGGTCAACGACCAGTACGGGCATATTGCCGGTGATCGCTTGCTGATTGCTCTGAGCGAGATGATCCGCGCCCAGCTGCCGCCCCATGCGTTGACGGCGCGGCTGGGTGGCGATGAGTTTCTGATGCTGCTCAACAACGCCTCAGCCGAAGCTATCCTTGAACTGGGCAACGCATTGCGCGAACAGTTTCTGGCCCTCGCGTCGCACACCTATCCCACGTCCTCTGCGGTGACTTTGAGCATCGGCGCCACCCTGTTCGACAAACCGCCGGCCAGTCTGGCGGCGCTGATCGAGCTTGGCGATGCCGCGCTCTACGAGTCCAAACGCGGCGGCCGCAACCGCTTGCGCCTGTCCGGCCTCGCCACTCCAGGATGAAACCCGCCATGTCCAGCCACGACACCCCGCTGCAAGACCTCGCCGCCCCCGAAGGCGTTTGTTACGGCTGCGGCGGCCGCAACCCGCACGGCCTGCACGTGAAAAGTTGTTGGGACGAAGACGGCCGCCATGTGATCGCCGAACACTTGCCCGAAGATCAATACTGCGGTTGGCCGGATCTGGTTTACGGCGGACTGATCGCCATGCTGGTCGACTGTCACTCGAACTGGACCGCCATGGCCTGGCACTACCGTGCGGAAAACCGTGAAGCCGGCAGCCTGCCGCGCATCGACTGCGTCACGGGCAACCTCGGGATCAAGTTCATCAAGCCCACACCGATGGGCGTACCGCTGCTCTTGCGCGCGCGGGTTGAAGGTGACGTTGGGCGCAAGACCCGGGTGATTTGCGAGGTGTATGCGGGGGAAGTGCTGACGGCGGTGGGCGATTCGGTGTTTGTGCGGGTGGATACAGGGCAGTTGGCGGATGCGGCGCATGGCCGCAAAAGCCCCTCATCCTAGCCCTCTCCCGGAGGGAGAGGGGACTGACCGCGGAGTTTGGTCGAAATACGCCGACCTGGAAAACCGAGTCGAACTCAAATCTTGAGAAGCCCGAATATCGGCCCCCTCTCCCTCGGGAGAGGGCTGGGGTGAGGGGCTGCGGTTCAAGCCGACTTGATAGACCGAGTCGAACTCAAATCTTGAAAAGCCCGAATATCGGCTCCCTCTCCCTCGGGAGAGGGCTGGGGTGAGGGGCTGCGGTTTATGCCACGCAGCCTCATCCAAGCCGAAAGTGAAACATCAAAGCCAGCCCTTCAAAGCCCCAAAGCCGCCACATTCGCCCGCGCCGCATGCAGCTTTTTATAGCTCTCGATCAAGCGCAAATGCCGATCCAGCCCTTCCAGCTTCATGCTCGTCGGCGTCAAACCGTAGAACCGCACGCTGCCATTCACCGATCCAATCGCCGCATCCATGCGCTCGTCACCGAACATCCGGCGGAAATTGGCTTCGTAATCCTCCAGCTCCAGATCTTCATCCAGCTCCATCTCCAGCACCACATTCACAGCCTGATAAAACAAGCCGCGCTCAACGGTGTTGTCGTTGTATTGCAGGAACGCCTCCACCAGGTCCTTGGCCTCGTCAAACTTTTGCAGCGCGAGGTAGATCAGCAAGCGCAGCTCCAGGATCGTCAGCTTGCCCCACGGCGTGTTGTCGTCGAACTCGATGCCGATCAGCGTGGTGATATCGGTGTAGTCGTCCTGCTCGCTGCGTTCCAGGCCCTGGACCAGATTGCGCAGGCCGACCTTGCTGAGGTTGTGCAAATTGAGGATGTCGGCGCGGAATTGCAGGGCTTTGTTGGTGTTGTCCCAGATCAGGTCCTCGATCGGGTAGATCTCCGAATAATCCGGCACGAGGATGCGGCAGGCCTTGGCGCCGATATGCTCGTAGACCGCCATGTAGACTTCTTTGCCCATGTCTTCGAGGATGCCGAACAGGGTCGCGGCTTCTTCGGCGTTGGAGTTTTCGCCCTGGCCGGAGAAGTCCCACTCGACGAATTCGAAGTCTGGCCTGGCGCTGAAGAAGCGCCACGACACCACACCGCTGGAATCGATGAAGTGCTCGACGAAGTTGTTCGGCTCAGTGACCGCCTGGCCGGAGAATGTGGGCTGCGGCAAGTCATTGAGACCTTCAAAACTGCGGCCCTGCAGCAGTTCGGTCAAGCTGCGTTCCAACGCGACTTCCAGGCTCGGGTGCGCGCCGAACGAGGCGAAGACGCCGCCGGTGCGCGGGTTCATCAGGGTCACGCACATCACCGGGAATTCCCCGCCCAGCGAGGCATCCTTGACCAGCACCGGGAAGCCCTGCTCTTCCAGGCCTTTGATGCCGGCGAGGATGCTCGGGTATTTCTCCAGCACCTCCTGCGGCACATCCGGCAGGGCCATCTCGCCTTCCAGAATCTCGCGTTTGACCGCCCGCTCGAAAATCTCGGACAGGCACTGCACCTGCGCTTCGGCCAGGGTGTTGCCGGCGCTCATGCCATTGCTCAGGTAGAGGTTTTCGATCAGGTTGGACGGGAAGTACACCACTTCACCGTCCGACTGGCGCACGAACGGCAGCGAGCAGATGCCACGCTGGGTGTTGCCGGAGTTGGTGTCGTACAGGTGCGAGCCGCGCAACTCACCGTCGCGGTTGTAAATGCCGAGGGTGTACTCGTCGAGGATCTCGCTCGGCAGCTCGTCTTTCGGGCCGGGCTTGAACCATTTCTCGTCCGGGTAATGGACGAATTCGGCATTGGCGATGTCTTCGCCCCAGAACTGGTCGTTGTAGAAGAAGTTGCAGTTCAGGCGCTCGATGAACTCGCCCAGCGCCGAAGCCAGTGCGCCTTCCTTGGTCGCGCCTTTACCGTTGGTAAAGCACATGGGCGAATGCGCATCGCGGATATGCAGCGACCAGACGTTGGGCACAATGTTGCGCCACGATGCGATTTCGATCTTCATGCCGAGGTCGGCAAGGATCTTCGACATGTTGGCGATGGTCTGTTCCAGCGGCAGGTCCTTGCCGGCAATGTAGGTGCCCGCCTGGGAATCGGACTGCGGCATCAACAAGGCCTGGGCATCGGCGTCGAGGTTGTCGACTTCTTCGATGATGAATTCGGGGCCGGTCTGCACCACTTTCTTTACCGTGCAGCGGTCGATGGAACGCAGGATGCCCTGGCGATCCTTGTCAGAGATGTCAGCGGGCAATTCCACCTGAATCTTGAAGATCTGGTTGTAGCGGTTTTCCGGGTCGACGATGTTGTTCTGCGACAGGCGAATGTTCTCTGTCGGGATATTGCGCGTGTCGCAGTACAGCTTGACGAAGTAAGCCGCGCACAAGGCCGACGACGCCAGGAAGTAGTCGAACGGCCCCGGTGCCGAGCCATCGCCTTTGTAGCGGATGGGTTGATCGGCGATTACCGTGAAGTCGTCGAACTTGGCTTCAAGTCGAAGGTTGTCGAGAAAGTTGACCTTGATTTCCATGCGGGATTACCAGAATACGGCTAAACGAATGGCGGCCATTATCCGGTTTTTGTGCGGGAAGTCTCGCCCTTTCGGGATCCGCCGCTGGCCGGCCATGCTGGAAATCCCGTGGGATTCGCTACACTTTGAACAAATCAGGCGATGTCATAGAACAACAATCTGAACATTGTGCCCGCGCCATTGTTCTAGATTCACAAGACACCGGATCAAGGACGAGCACATGGCCGTTACTCTTGCTGCGCAGCCAATCCCCACCCCGCAACGCGCCGTAACCCGACGCCTGGCGATCGCGGTTGGGGCGTTGTTCGTTGCTGGCGTCATTGCCGCAATCAGCACATTGCTTGGCATCGCCAATACCCTCGATGCCAAAGACCTGGAACAGAACCAGTTCTATTCCGTGCGGGCGGTGGAAAACCGCATCACCGCCTCGAAAAATTACATCACCAGCTACGCCTACTGGACCCGCGCCTTTGAGGCCTTGAGCGGGCCGGTCGACACCGAATGGGCGTACACCGAACAGAACATGGGCAAGACCCTGTTCACCACCGATGGCTATGACGGCGTGTTCGTCCTTGATCGCAAGCGCACCAAATACGCGGTGATTCGTGGGCAGATGGTCGAGACCGACGTGTCCACGGTGCTGCAAGCCCCCGCCCCGGCGCTGGTCGAGCAAGTGCTGGGGCAGCCTGACCTGACCAAGCCGGTCAGCAGCTATTCGCTGTTCGAAGGCTGGCCGGCGTTGATTACCGCTGCCGCGATCATTCCCAACGACGAACGCCCGCTGGATGAACTGAGAAACACCTCGGTGCTGGTGTTCGTCGACAAGCTGACCCCGACCAAACTGCGCAAGATCGGCAGCGGTTATGGCCTGACCAATCTGACGCTTGCCCCGGACGAAACGATTGAAACCGGTCAGCCGCGCGTGCCCCTCGACAGCACTGGCTACAGCCTGGTCGCCGACCTGCAGCGACCCGGCCAGCAATTGTTGTGGTCGCTGGTGCCGCCGCTCGGCGCGACGTTTCTGGTGCTGATGCTGCTGACCGCCTATTTCTTCCGCCATGCCTTGCGCTCATCGCAATACGTCGACAACAGCATTCATGCCATGCAGGCGTCGAATCAGGCACTGGAGACGGCCAACCATGCGCTCGAAGCCAGTGAGGAACGTTTTCGCGCGGTGGCCGAGGCGGCGTCTGACTGGATCTGGGAAGTCGATGGTCAGCTCGCTCTGACCTATCTGTCGGCGCGTTTCAGCGAAGTCACCGGCTACCCGCAAGCCTTCTGGCTGGGGCAAGACATTGGTGAGTTGCTGACCTGCGATACCACCCCGCTGGAGCTGTGGCTGCGCAAACTCAGCGAGGAGAACAGTGCCGGCGATTTACGCTGCACCTACCGCGATCACTCCGGACAACCGCGCCACTGCCGGCTTTCCGCCCGGCCGATCTTCGACAAGGACAAGGTCGTTGGCTATCGCGGTACCGCCAGCGACATCACCGACGAGGTCGCCGCCCATGCGCAAATCCAGCACCTGTCGATGCACGACGCCCTGACCGGTCTGCCCAACCGCAACAAACTGGCGCGTTATCTGGACGAAGTCCTGCTCCTCAAGGAGCATGCACCGCCGCTGTCGCTGCTGATGATCGACCTCGACAATTTCAAACCGATCAACGACTCCCTGGGCCACCCGGCCGGCGATGCCGTATTGCAGGAAGTTGCCGTGCGCCTGCGCGATTGCACGCGAGAGAATGACATCGTCGCGCGCCTGGGCGGTGATGAGTTTGTCGTGGTGCTCAACGGCATGGACAGTCATCACGAGATCGACAAATTCTGCACGCGCCTGATCGGCAGCCTGCATCAGCCCATTCTTTACGAACAACATCCGTTGCACATCGGCGCAAGTATCGGTATCGCCCTCAGCCGTCGTCACGGTTTTGTCGCCAGTGACCTGATCCGCTATGCCGACATCGCGCTGTATCAAGCCAAGTCCGACGGCAAGAACACCTGGTGCTATTTCGAAGCGCACATGAGCGACCAGATCCAGACGCGCCGGCAAATGGAAGATGACCTGCGCCATGCGCTCAAGCACAACGAGTTCGTGCTGCACTATCAACCGCGCTACAAGGTCGATGGCAAGCAGATCGTTTCGGTCGAAGCGCTGGTGCGCTGGCAGCATCCGACGCAGGGGCTGCTGGGGCCGGACGTGTTCATTCCGTTGGCCGAGCAGACCGACCTGATCGTGCCGCTGGGCCGCTGGGTCTTGCGCGAAGCCTGCGAAACCGCGCTGGGCTGGCCGCAAGACATCCTGCTGTCGGTCAACCTCTCCCCCGCGCAGTTTGCCCTGAGCGATGTCGTCGAGGATGTTCGCGAAGTGCTGGTCGAAACGCGTTTCCCGGCCAGTCGCCTGGAACTGGAGATCACCGAGAACGTGATGCTCAACGACACGGACGGCGCGCTGACCACCATGAACCAGCTCAAGGAACTCGGCGTACGCCTGAACATGGATGACTTCGGTACCGGTTACTCGTCGCTCGGTTATCTGCGTGCCTACCCGTTCGACGGGATCAAGATCGACAAGCGCTTTATCGCCTCGATCAGTAGCGGCAGCAACGACCGTGCCGTGGTCCAGGCGATCATCGGTCTGGGTAAAGCCATGGGTCTGACGGTGACTGCCGAAGGTGTGGAAACCGAAGAGCAACTGGCGATTCTCGGCAAGGATCAATGCAACGAGGTGCAGGGCTACTTCATGAGCCGGCCGATCGACAAGGCAGCTTTTGCTGATTTGCTGCGCACTTCAAGGCTGTCGCCCGTGAGCAAAAAAGGTCGGGTGACCTGAGCCTCAGCCGTCGTTGGCAACGCGGACCTTGCCGCTGAACACGCGGAAACCGAAGGTGTTGTAGACCAGGGTGATCGGAATGAGCACGGCGAAACCGACCAGCATGAAAACCTGGCTGTTCGGGCTGGAGGCGGCGTCGCTCAAGGTCAGGTCCGGCGGAATGATGAAGGGATACAGCGCGACCAGCATCACTGCGAAGGCCAGCACGAAGATGCCGAGTGCGGCGAACAGCGGCAGGAAATCAAAGCGGCTGCGAAAACCTCTGATGAAAATCATCCCTGAAACGCTGACTAATAACCCGGCCGGCAACCAGAGGCGAGCGTCGGTGAGGCGCCGGACATATTGCGGCTGCAATGTTGCTGTCCAGGCGATCAACACCAGCAATAACGCCACGACGATCAGCGCCAACACGCGGGCCTGCCGTGCCGAGCACTGTTTCAGCTCATCCATCGTGCGCCAGTACAGCCAGCACGTTCCCAGCCAGACGTAACCCAGCACCAGCACCAGACCGCAAAACACCGGGAACGGATGCAGCCAGTCGCGGCCATCGCCACTGTACTGACCGCCCTGATGGGCAACACCCTGCACGAGTGTGCCGAGCACCATGCCCTGCACGAAACCGGTCAGCAGTGATGCCAGCGCCAACACGCTGTCGACGATTCTTTTGCGCTGTTCGTTCGCTGCGTAGTCGCGAAACTCCAACGCCATGGCCCGCGCGATCAATGCGAGGAACATCACGATAAAAGGCACGTAGAGCGCTGGCAGCAAGATCGCGTACGCCAGCGGAAACAAGGCCAGCAACCCACCGCCGCCGAGCACCAGCCAGGTTTCATTGGCGTCCCAGATCGGCAGAATCGTTACTGCCATGGCCCGCCGCTGCTGGCTGCAGCGCGTGAGACCCATAAGCATGCCGACGCCCAGATCGGTGCCGTCGAGCAATACGTAGTTCATGACCGAGAATGCCAGCGCAGCGGCACACAGCAGAGTCAGCCAGTCCGTGTCCATGTGTGCGCCTCCTCAGTGCCCGGTTTCTTCGGCAAGCGTCGGCTGCGGCCCCGGTTGATCCTGCTGGGGCGGCTCGCGCAACAGGCGCAGCAACACCCATAGGCCGATGCCGAAGACCAGCAGATAAAACAGCAGAATCATCCACGTCGATCCGACGACTTGCGCTCTGGAGACTGATGACAGACTGTCTGCCGTGCGCATCAGCCCATAAATCGTGAACGGCTGCCGCCCCACTTCAGTAACGACCCAGCCACTGAGCATCGCCAAAAAACCGGCCGGCGCCAGGGCTACACAAGCGTTCAGCCAGCCGCGCGCCGTGTACAGGCGATTGCGCCGACGCAGAATCAGGCTGACCAGACCCTGACCGAGCATCAACAGCCCCAGCCCGACCATCAGCCGAAACGCGAAAAATACCGGCGCCACGGGGGGAATGTCCTCGACCGGGAATTCATCAAGCGCGGCGATGGTGCTGGTCAAGTCGTGATGCAGATACAAGGAACCGATGCGTGGAATTGCCACTTCCCAATGATTGCGCCGCTCGTCCATATCCGGCCAGGCGAGCAGCCGAAGTGGCTCGCCTGCGCCCTGCTCCGGGCGTGTCCAAGAGCCTTCGATGGCCGCCACTTTCTGTGGCTGAGCGTGGAGACTGTGCCGACCGTGCAGATCACCGACGACAAGCTGCACCGGCATCAGCACCGCAACCACCCACAGCGCCATGGAGAATTGCAGCCGAGCGCGCGGATTTTCTGACGCTTTGCGCAACTGCCAGGCGCTGATGCCGGCAACCAGCGTTGCACTGCCGATGAATACGGCGAGCAGCATGTGGGCCAGGCGATAGGGAAACGAGGGATTGAAGATGATCGCCCACCAATCCTCGGCGAGGAAACGGCCGTCGGCGCCAATCGCATAGCCGGCGGGTGTCTGCATCCAGGAGTTGGCGGAAAGAATCCAGAACGCGCTGATCAACGAGCCCACCGCGACCGCGCAGGTGGCGAAGAAATGCAAGCGCGGGCCGACCTTCTTCAGGCCGAACAGCATGATGCCGAGGAATCCGGCCTCGATGAAAAACGCCGCCATCACCTCATAGAACATCAGCGGGCCGAGGATATCGCCGGCCTGGACTGACAGCCGTGACCAATTGAGGCCGAACTGATACTCCAGAATCAGTCCCGAGGCTGTGCCTACCGCGACGTTGAGGGCAAACACCTTCAGCCAGTAGCGATAGACATCCAGATAAACCTGGCGCCCGGTTTTCAACCATAACGCTTCCAGCACCATGAGGAAATTCGCCAGACCGATGCTGAACGCCGCCAGCACGATGTGGAAGCTGATCGTGATTGCGAACTGGGCGCGGGCCGCCATCAGGGCCGAATCAATGGACTCCATGCAGGCATTCAGCCGCTGTAAAACACCGCAAGCTTATTGCCCTCGGGGTCGCGCAAATAGGCCACGTAAAAGTCTGGCGTGTAGGCCTCGCGGGTGCCTGGCGGGCCTTCGTCGGTACCGCCATTGTCCAGCCCGGCCCTGTGCACCTCATCGACCTTGTGCCGCGAATCGGCGCGAAACGCCGGCATCATGCCGTTGCCCGGCGTTGCTGATTCGCCATTGAAGGGTTTGGAAATGTGTACGCTGCCGGGACCGTTGGATTTGTCCATGCAATCAGGCAGGTAAAAGCAGTAATGCTCTTCGCGATCATGCCGGTAGCCGAGGGGCGACAGGATCGCCTTGTAAAAGGCTGCCGAACGCTCCACGTCATTGGCACCGATAAACAGATAACTGAGCATGTGACGTCCTCCAATGGTCGTGGTCAGCCTTGCGGCTGCTCCTCGCTGGCGGTGAATACGTTACCGGCTTTGCGCACCAGCTCACGCCATTCGGCGCTGGTGATCAGGCCTTGCTCTTCCATTTCATCGGCGGCCTTGAGCAGTTCGTCATATTGCTGATCCAGGTCCAGATCGGCCTCGTTTTGCTCCGCCAGTTTGCGCCAGGCCGCCAGTGATGCCTTTTTTTGTTGATCGAACATACGGGTATCTCCTGAGGGACATACCCGATAGAAAAATCAGTGCGACAGAGGTTCAGGACAGTCGACGGATGGACGCATCGTAAGCGGATTCACCGGCACTGTGCCCGGCTCTCTGGCTTCAAGGCCTAGACGTGCTCTTCAACACGCTCGGTGCGCCGGGCAAATTCCGCCCATTGCACTGCATCCGCGCAGCAAAAGGCATGACGCCCATTGATTTCCAGCGCCGAGGTGAAGAAAAACTGCCCGACCGTGAGCTCGCCCACGGCATAAATCTGCCGGGCGCCACCGAGACGGCCGATCAGTCGGTAGTTGTCCGGATCGACGCAAATCCCGCCCATCGGATGGGGCATCGCCGCACCGCTGCCGATGAGTGACGTCAGCAGGGGTGAATCGAGCCTGTGCGCATCCCGGGCAAAGCCCGTGGCGTGGATGATCCGGTCATAGGCATACGCCCGGTCCGCGCCCCGCAGGATCAGCTCCTGCGACTCAAGCGGTTCGGACAGCGTGAACGCGCCGCTGACGAATTCGAGCTGGCCGCTGCGCAGGTACGTCAGGATCTTGCGCGCGTTTTCCGTCGGGATGGAGACCCGATACGCCATGAAAAAGCTGAAATACTCGCTCATGAAGCGGGCCTGCGCAGCGTTATCCAGCGCCTGCCACAGATGCTCGACAAAACCGTTGGTAGCGTAGAGAACTGCCTGCCACAGCCGTGGCGCCTGCGAAACCTGAAGCTCGTGCTCGATGAAACTGACGATATCCGTCGGCGGTGCGGGCAAGGGAATCACAGCGTTGCTCGACGCCGGGTCATGGGCCGCCAGCTCCTTGCGAAACAGCGCGACCAGATCACTGATCTGCAATGGCCCGTGTAGCGCAACCAGGGTGCGCACGCCTTCGCGGGTCAGGTGCTTGAGCTCGACGCGCTCCTGAGTGCCTCGCACAACGGGAAAATAGCCACTGCGCGAATGCATGCGAATGGGGCCGAGGTGGCCGCCTTCAATCAGCGCGATCACCGTGTCGATGGCGCTCAGGCGTGCGCCAATCACCGCGACGCGCTCGTCGGCGGCAATGGTTTCGAGCAACCGCGATACAGGATAAGGGCTGGTCAGTACGCGCTCGTCCTGGTGCGCCGGATCGATTTTACTGCCCAGCGGGCCGCAGAGCAGGAATACCTTTTGCGCGGGGATACTCACACCACAACGCGTGCGCACGGTTTCGCTACCGTCAATCAGGTCGATGGCGCACACCTCGGCATTGATCAGCACGATCTGGCAGCCCAGCGAGGCACCACGCAAAACGATTTTGCGTATCTGGTCTTTCAGGTACAGGCCAAACAACGCGCGTGGCGCAAAGCTGTCGGCCAGTGGCTCGAATCGGGCAAATGCCGGGCGCCAAGCGGCGGGATGTTCCTGCAGCCATTGCTGGAAATGCCCCGGCAGATGCGGATACGGCGAGATGTACGCGGTTTTGGTATTGAGAATATTGCTCGCCAGATCCGCCTCGTAAGCGGCGCCATGGCCGAACGCTTCGCGTTTTTCGAACAGATACACCGTGCCTGCTGGCGCGCTGCCCTCGGCCACGCGATCGAGATGACGCTGCAGGAAGGCGATAGCCGTCGCGCCGCAGCCGACGATTGCAAAAGCATGCTTCATCAAGATATTTCCTTTATCTGGAACCGCGTCCTTACCTTGCAGCCAAGCGCTTCAAGCGATGGCTGTCAGGCATTGTTTAAGGCGCAACGCCCCGGTTCTTACCTGCTCGGCCTCGCCGGAGTACGACAGGCGCACATGCCCCGGCGCACCAAAGAAACTGCCGGGAATCAGCGCCACGCCGTACTCCTCAAGCAACAGCGCACAGAACGTTTCGTCATCGCTGATCAGCGTGCCGCGCAGCGACTTGCCCAGCGCCTGCCGAATGTCCATGAACAGATAGAACGCTCCCGCCGGCACGCAAAAGCTCAGGTGTGGCGTGCCCTGCAATACCGCAAGCAGGGTCTGACGTTGCTGCGCCAGCCGCTCTTTTGCCGCATGGGAAAAAGCCTGATCGCCGTTGAATGCCGCAGCAGCAGCGGCCGCCGGAATCGGTGGCAGGTTGGAAATCGAATTCGAGTTGAGGGTGGTCACGGCCGCCGCAACGCGCTCATCAGCCGCCATCAACCCGACGCGCCAGCCGGGCATGCCATACATCTTCGAAACGCTGTCGATCTTGATGATCCGGTCCCTCAAGTCCGGAGCGACCGACAGCAGGCTCGGGCACGTCGGCATGTCATAGACGAAGCGCTGATAAACATCGTCGGAGATGATCCAGACATCTTTCTGGCGCAGCACCTGTGCCAGCGCCCCCAACTCCTCTGCCGTATACACCGCGCCGGTCGGGTTGCCCGGTGAGTTGAGCAATACCACGCGCACTGACTCCGACAACGAGTTTTCAAGAGCTTGCGCGGTCATCTTGAAGCCGGTCTGCGCGGTGCAGGGCACATCGACCACACCCGCGCCGACCAGCTCGGCAATGTCGAAATAGGTCGGCCAGCAAGGGCTGGCGACGAGGATCTGGTCGCCGGGACAAATGATCGCGCGCAGCACGCTGAACAACAGATGCTTGGCACCGAGGCCGGCCACCAGATTCTGCTCACGGTAGAAGTTGAAACCCTGCCGATGCAGATAGCCCATGTACGCGGCGAGCAATGCCGCGTCGCCCTGGCTGGAGCCGTAACCGCCGCTGTGTTCGCCGGCGGCTTTGACCGCTGCTCCGACGATATGCGCCGCCGGCAGAAAGCCCGGCACGCCGACGCCCAGATCGATGACCGGCCGGGACATCTCGCGGACTTTTTGCACCACGCCGAGGATCGGGCAAAACCGTGCGAATTCCAGATCTGGCGAAAGACCAGGCATGGACAGATCTCCTTGGGTCAGGCGGCGCATTCGGCGACACGGCCACGGGCCATGAGCACGGCCATGTGCGTGGCGGTCGCGGTAATGATGTCGAGGTTGCCGGCACTTGGGTCGAGGAAGTCCCCTGCCCCTTCGACCCGCACCATGGTGAACAGGCGCCCTTCGCTGTAATGCAGGTCAACGATCACTTCGTAACCCGGCACTGCCGATTGCACCTGGGCCACGGCGCGTTCGATTTCACGGCGGGTGGCGGGCAGATCGACCTGCTCGATCAATGCCGACACCGCGGTCTGCATGTAGACGTTGGGCTTGGCCGGGTTGATGTTGAGAATCGCTTTGACGTCAGCACACCCGGTGAAATGACTCAGAGCGTTTTCCGTGGTGGTGATGTAGTTGCTCAGATTGCGCCGCGTGGCAGGCCCGGCACTTTGCGCGCTGATCGAGGACACCACCTCGATATAGCGCACCCCGGGATTGGCCCGGGCAATCGCGGCGGCGAGCGGAATCGAAGCCTGACCGCCGCAGGTGATCATGTTGATGTTGTTGGCATCGGCCAGCGCTACGCCATTGAGTGACGGCACGCAGAGTACGCCCAACGACGCCGGGGTCAGATTGATGATCGCTTTGCCGGCTTCGATCAGGCGCGGTGCATGGGCTTCATGATCGGCCGCCGAGGTGGCATCGAACACCACATCGAACTCGTTGATGCGGGCAAACAGTCCGTCGATGCCGTCAGCCGTGGTCGCCACGCCGCGTTCGCGGGCGAAGGCCAGGCCTGATGAAGTCAACGAGCGACCGGCCACTAGCGTGCAGTCGAGTTCAGGATGGGCGAGCACCTTGCACAGAATGTCGCAGCCGATATTGCCGCTGCCAATGATGGCGGTTTTCAACGTCATTTCCAGCTCCAGAATCAAGCGACAACAGGTTGAGACAAACGACTGGCCACCGAGATGATCAGGTCTTCCTGACCTGCCACGGCGTTGCAGCGGGCCAGCTCTTGATAAATCTTCCGGGGTTCGACATGAAACTCGGCGGCGGCCCGTGCCACGTGCTTTTCAAAGCCACTGCAGACACCGTAGAGGCCACTGATGAGGTTGGCAGTCTTGACCACGGTCGGCGTTTTCACCGGAGTGAACTCCGCCAGACTGTCCACCGCCCGGCACAGGTCGAAGACATTTACGCCCGTGTCGAACTGATAGCGTTCAAGCACTGCGCAGAGGACTTCCAGCTGAGTGTTGCCGGCACCGGCGCCGAAGCCGCGCATGCAGCCGTCAATGATGGTCGCGCCGGCCTGCGCTGCCGCCAGCGAGTTGGCAACGGCCAGTCCCAGATTGTTGTGGCCATGAAAGCCCACGGGAATGTCGAGTTCGCGCACCAGCAGAGCGATTTTCTCGCGGGTGCTGTCCGGGTCGAAATGACCGGCCGAGTCCATCAGCACCAGCGCGTTGGCGCCGTAGCGTTGCTGCTTCAGGGCCTCTTCGAGCAAGGTCGACGCACTGGCCATGTGGCTCATCATCAACACGCCGTGAACGAACGCGCCTTTGCTGCGCGCATGCTCGATATAACTCTCGGTGACACTGGCTTCGGTGCAGTGCGAGGCGATGCGCAACACCTCGACACCGATGCTCAGCGCCGTGTCGATGTCGCTCAAGCGCGAGAACCCCGGAATCATGTGTACGCCCAGTCGGGTGTGGGTGAGGTTGGCTCGCGCGGTTTCCAGCATCTGCACGTCGCTGTAGCGTGCCAGCCCCAACTGCAGCGAGGATGCGCCGAGACCATTGCCGTGGCCGACTTCGACCACGTTCAGGCCACAGCCGTCGACTGCGCGGCAGTAGGCGGCGATGTCGTCCAGGCTCAACGAATGGGAGACCGCGTGATTTCCGTCGCGCAGCGTTGGGTCGTGAATGGCAATACTCATCGAGGTCAAATCCTTGGGTATTCGAAGGGTGGCAGCGATTACGGTTCGGTCTGGGGTTGCGGCTGAGGCAACGGCGCGGGCTGTTCCTGGAACAGGCGCTTGGGCAGAAACACCGGTGAAATGTGGATGATCGACATCCGCACCACGTGGTTGAGCATCACGAACGCCGGGTCGAGCTTGAGCAGCAACGCGGCCGCGGTCATCACTTCGACGCCGCCCGGCACCCATGACATGAACAGCGTCAGAAACGGTTTGCCGGTCAGTTTGCTCATCACGAACGCCACCAGCAGCGTGGTGCAGAACGTCAGCGCAGTGACCACCAGGCCGGCGCGGATATAACGCACGACGTCTCTGAAAGTGATGTCCTTGAGGCGAATACCGATCAGCCCGCCCAGCAGGATCAACGCGACTATCGCGAACGGATCGGGCACATGCAGATTGGCTTCGGGGAAACCGACATTGACGGCGGCGGTGCACAGCAACCCGGTCAGCATGTACGGCGCCGGTACGTCGAAACGTTCCAGCAGATACCCGGCGAGCACCGCGGCAATGGCCGGCGCGATTACGCCGAGATAGTTGTCCAGCGTACCCAGCGTCGGTGCCACGCTGTCGGAGTGCCCACCGGCGATGATCGTGACCACCGCCAGCAGCGCGAGCAGCCGCACGATGTGTACGAAGGCGATGCGCCCTGATGCGGGCCCCTGCTCGCCCGACACCGTCATCACGGCCGCCATCGCGCCGGGAATTGAGCCCAGCAGACTTTCGATGTGGCCCCATTTTTCCATGCGCCGCAGCCAGTTGTAGCCGACGAATATCTGCGTGGTCATGCAGATGAGCAGACCAACCAGAATGCTGAAGTCGGTGAGCTCGCGCATCATCGAGGCGGTGACGATGGAGCCGACACTGATGCCCAGCAGCAATTGCACGGTGGCCACGAAGGGATACGGCATGCGCATGGGCACTCCCAGCTTGCTCAGCGCAGTCACCGCGCAGATCGCGCCGATCAGGTCGCCGAGCGGAAACCCGGTCAGGTAACCGAGCCAGGCCCCGAGGGCTGCCACCGGAATCGGAATGAGGCTTTCAACCAGCTTGTTCATGGGCTATCCACTTTTCTGAAGGCGTGAGCATCCCGTTCAGTGACGGAAGTCAGCTCGATTGATGTCGTCAGGACATGAGTAAGGCGCTAGGCCGCGGTCTCGATGGCCGCCCAGTCGCAACTGTCGTGGAACCAGCGCTCGACCGTGTGCAACATGTCGCGCAACTCGGCCTCGTTCTGCCCCGCCACGATGGCATTGAGAATTTCCGAGTTGGTGAATTTCATATTGCTGTAGGAGGTCATTTTTTCCGCCGAGATGCGGTACTCCAGAACGCCTTCGAGCGGGCATTCCCGGGCAACGTCGCGCAGCAGACCGACACGCGGTGGAATGCTGATATGCCCGACCATGCGCAGCGGCTCGGTCATCGGTTCAGGCCGGTAAGCCG
The DNA here is from genome assembly GCF_024169245.1 of Pseudomonas koreensis. Lineage (NCBI taxonomy): Bacteria > Pseudomonadati > Pseudomonadota > Gammaproteobacteria > Pseudomonadales > Pseudomonadaceae > Pseudomonas > Pseudomonas koreensis. The sequence continues at coordinate 3,929,808 of NZ_JALJWP010000001.1, read as the reverse complement.
GATCGTGGAGCGCGCGCAGGAAGCCCATGCGCGGATCGATGCCCCAGGCGTGGGTGATTTCCTGATTGAAAAATACCCCGCCCAGGCGCGAGGCGATTTCGCAGAGAACGATCTCGTCGTTCTCGTCAACGAACAGCTCGAGGTGAAACAGCATTGTCGGATCGGAAGGGAGAACCCGTTCAACCAGTGCCCGTGCGTATTCGACCAGACGATCGCGCATCGGGTTGTGTGCGTCGAGCATGTGCAAGTCATGGGATTTGCCGCCGAGAAAATCCAGCGCCGAGGTCATCACGCGCACCGGCGACACCAGAATCGGCCGCCCCTCGATGTACAGGCCATTGACGATGTAATGGCTGCCGCGCACATATTTTTCGATCATCAGGTTGTGGAACGTGGTCGACGTCTGGCCGAGCAGCCAGTCGCGCATTTGCGTCATGTCACGCAGCACTTCAACACCGTTTGAGCCACGTCCGTCGCGCGGTTTGATCACTACCGGAAACCCGTGCAGATCGCTGAACCGTACCGCCTCGGTGGCGTTGCTGATGGTCGCCATTTCGGCGATGGCAAAGCCGCATTCGCGAGTGCGCTGTTTCATCAGAAACTTGTCCCGGTAGAACATGGCGCGCTCTTCGGCACCGACGCTGATCCCGAGGCGGTCGTTGATGCGCGCCACGCGCAGCACGTCGATTTCCGCCAGCGCCACACACAGCGGTGCATGGAGTTCGCGGGCGATTTCATAGACGTCGACCTCGACCAGCGCGTTGTCATTGAAGTTGTCGAACAGCTGATAGCGCACTGCGTCACCCAGATGCGCCGCAATCTCTTGCGCGCGAGAGGCACAGCTCAACAGGACGCCTTCACGACCAAGCGCAGCCGACCAGTCTGCGGCACGGTGCTGGAGAATAATTTTCGGCGGGCAAAACACGATGAGCTGCATACGGGCTTCCTTGCGATCTTTCCAGGGTTCGTGCAACACCTTTCCCGCTAGAGCGGGCCAAGTGCGAAACGTGGTTATCTTGAATACAAGCGGCGATTCGGGCCAATACCAATTATGTTGTTATTGATACCTGTTCAACGCTGTTTGCTGCCTTATCAAGGATTTTCTCGCATTCACGCATCACTTCAGCCTTGCGTTGAAGGTACTCGACGAAGATCTCCTGCGCAGCTGACTGCACAACGGCGACGCCCATTGCCTCGACGAACGCCTCGACAGCGGCGACCGCGTGGGCAAAGTGATTACTCTCGGTGCCGCCCGTATGCACGGTGACCCAGGCGACCGTCGACCTTACTTTCGCGGCCGGCACGCCCATGTCACGCTCAAACCACTGCGTGAACAGAGGGTGGATGAATTCCACTTCGCCATGGGTATAAACCTCATGCACCAGCGTCGTCAGCAAGCCTTGCAACAGGTCGAGGTCACGCAGGCGCCGGGCGTCGGTCCAGTCCTTGAAGGATTGTGCCGAGGGCAGGCAGTTCTCTTTCAACAGCCATTGGTCATCACCGCAAATCGGCGTGGCCATGTTGTAGAACAGCTCGGAGTGCAGCGTGTTGCCCAACGCGCCGAGGTCTTCGTCGGTGATGCGTTGCAGACTGCCGCAGACCCGGTAGAGACGATCCGCTGCATCGCTGTGTTGTTCCGAGCGCGCCAGCAATGTGATGCGACTGGCGAGGCCGGACACACTGGCGGCCGAATTGTTGGTTTTCGACCAACTGCCGAAGAACGTTCGCAACGGCGCAGCACGATGATGACGCGAAGTCAGGGATTGAAACGAGCGCTCGATGTCATGCAGCGCGGCTTCCTGACTGCGAAACGCCTCTACCAACGCTTGCTTGAGAACACCGGCGGGCATGTCGTCGAGCACGGGTTCTATCACGGACAATAACGGGCTTTGCAGCGTCAGCAGGTTACTCACGGTCATCTGACATTTTCCTTGTTGGATGTTGATTCAAGAGCTTTGAGCGCGGGAGCGCCGGCCATCACCGGCAGTACGGGAATTTTCCAGCCGCGACGAATCACCAGCAGCGGCAGTATCTGGAACACCATGATCAGGGCGATGCAAGCCGGCCAGCCACCCAGTTCCCACAGCGCGCCCGGCACGAACGCACCGAAACTGCCGCCCAGGTAGTAACTGGTCAGATACAGGCCCACGGCCCCGGCCTTGTCCAAGCGGGCATGGGCGGTGACGAATGCGTTGGCGGCGGCTTGGGCGAGAAATACGCCGGTGGAGCTGAGCGCGAGGCCGGCGATGATCAGCCACAGTGAGGAGGTCAGCGTCAGCAGCGAGCCGGTAATCCCCAGGCAGGCTGCGGCCGTGATCAGTTCACTACGCGGTCGGGCCTTGCCCAGGCGTCCGGCAATCGGCACCACCACCAGCGCCAGCAGAAACACCGAGTAAATCGCTCCGAGCGCACCGGTGCTCAACGAAAACGGGGCACGGCTCAGGTGCAGACCGACATAGGTAAACGTCGCAATCTGTGCAAACAGCACGCAAAAACCCACGACGTAGGTGGCCAGCAATGGTTTGCTGAAACGTTCGGCGCGCATCCCTTGGCGCCCGGCCGGGGTTTGCAGACCAGGACTGGGGTTGTGCGGCAGGAACCAGGCGATCGTCAGCCCCAGGAGCAGGCTCAGCCCGGCAAGCACGGCCAGGGCAAGACGCCAGTCGGCAAACTCGGTGACCCATCCGGTGAGGAACCGCCCGCAGAATCCGCCAAGCACGGTGCCGGCAACGTAGACGCTGGTCACTTCGGTCACCGCGCCGTCTCTCCAGCGCACGCCGATGTAGGCGATGCTGGTGGCGAACACCACGGGTATCAGCAGGCCCTGGACCGCCCGCCAAAGCAGGAACTCACCGAAGCTGCCTGCCCAGGCCGCCAGCAGCGCTGGCAGCGCCAACAGGATCGCCGCCAGCGCGATGACCCGATGCTGCTCGGCCCGCGCTGTAAGCCGGCCGACAAATAATGCAGCGATGGCCACGGCCAGCGTGGTGACGGTAATGCTCCAGCTGGCTTGTCGGGCGGACACGTCGAACGCCGCGGCCAGCTGGTTAAGCAGCCCTTGCGTTGCATAAAGGTTGATAAAAGCCGCGCATCCCGCCAGAAACAGGGCGACCCGAGGACAAAACAGGCGAAGACTCATAAGAAATGTTCGTAATATTTTCAAACACTTTTATAAGATGGGCAGTCTGAAGGATCCAATACCGATTTCCGACCGATTGATACCCAGGGATGAACATGATCGATCTGCGCCGTCTGCGTTATTTTCTCGTCGTCAGTGACGAATTGCATTTCGGCCGCGCCGCGGTGCGTCTGCATATCGCCCAGCCGCCGCTGACCCGGCAGATTTCGGCGCTGGAAACGGAACTGGGCTTTCGTCTGTTCGACCGCAGCACGCGCAATGTCACGCTGACGTCCGAGGGGCGACACTTTCTGCCCTATGCGCGGGCCGTGCTGGAACAAGTCGACCTCACGGCAGCCATAACCAGCAAACTGGCGGCTGGCTCGGCCGGGCAACTGGCGGTGGGTTATGCCAGCTCGATCGCGCTCTCGGATCTTTTCAGCCAGACCATCCAGACGTTCTGCTCGTCGTATCCCGATGTGCAATTGACCGTGGAAGAAGGCGCCTCCAGTACGCAATGTGCACAAATCGTCGAAGGACGCCTGGACATCGGCATGAGCCGCATGTACCCGGCCGATGCGAACCCGGACATTCAGGTCATCTGCCTGGACAACGAGCCGTTGATGGCCGCCGTTCCCAGTGACAGCGCCCTCGCCGATCAGAGCCATGTAACCCTGACCGAGCTGAGCGCATATCCGCTGATTGCTTTCCCGAGCGACTACGGCTCGGCCCTGAACGACATCATCGCTGCGCTGTACCGTCGCAACGACCTGACTCCGCGCCCGGGGCCGAGTGGCAAACAGATCACCTCGATCATTGCTCTGGTCGCCGCCGGCCGGGGCATCGCAGTTGTACCGCAATGCACCCAGGCCCTGGTCAAGCGTGGCGTGACCTATCGACCGCTGGCTGAACCCAGCGCCACGGCGCCGTTACTGGTGCTGACGCGCAAACGCGAACGAAGCCCGCTGGTGAAGGCGTTTGTCGAGGTGATCGAGCAGACCTTGCGGGGCAAGTGAACGATCACTGCGCCAGAAAGAGCGGGATGTCTGCGCATGTATCGTCAGAATTTTCCGCGACGCGCTTGTATGGGCATCCGGCTCTCGGCAACTCGACTTTGTCGCGCTTCAACAGCCCGCTGAAATTGTTTATTGAACCGAAAGGCCGGATCCGCGAAGTTAGTCCGCGCCCGGTCGTTTGCCATCGCCGGACAAAAAGCCAAATCGCCATGTGTTTCCTCCGTTTCTTTTGACGTCGCACTGTTCATTGCCCGATTCCCTGTTTGCTGGAGTTTTTTCGATGCCGTCGCCCAAATCATTGCCCACTGCCCTGCTCGGTCTGGCCATCGCCTGCCCGGCGATGGCTGCGACCCAGGGTCTGGAACTGGGGCAAGTGCTGATTTCGGCGGATGAGCGCAGTGGCACGGATGCAGCGGTCGAAGACGCCCGGGAACGCCTCGAACAGGTGCCCGGCGCTACCAACGTGGTCGACATGCGCCAGCCGTTGCAGGGCCGCGTTGCCAGCAATCAGGATGTGCTGGCCTATCAGCCGGGTGTGTATGCGCAGTCGGCGGGCAACGAAGGCGTGAAGATTTCCATCCGCGGATCGGGGATCAACCGCGCCCCCGGCGCCCATGCATCGGGGCTGTACACGATGCTCGACGGCCTGCCGCTGACCGGCCCCGGCGGCACACCCTATGAATTGCTCGAGCCACTGTGGGTCGACCATGTCGAAGTGCTGCGCGGCGCCAACGGCTTTGATCGCGGCTCGCTGGCGCTGGGCGGCGCTATCGATTACGTCAGCCACACCGGTTACACCGCGCCGAAACTGCAAGTGCGCTATGCCACCGGAAGTCATGGCTATCAGCAGCGCCAGATCAGCTCCGGGCAAGTGCTTGGTGATTTCGATTACTACGTATCGCTGACCGGTGCCGAGGCTGACGGCTATCAGGATCACACCGCCAGCGACAGCAAAGGCCTGATCGCCAACTTCGGTTATCGCTTCAACCCGAACCTGGAAACACGCTTCTATTTTCGCTACCGCGAGACCGACAATGACCTCGCCGGCCGGGTAACCAAGCACTCCATCGAACACAGCCCACGGGCAGCCAACCCGGCGTATGTGGCGCGCGACGACAGCCGCAAGCAACCGGGCAGCACCTTCATTGGCAACAAGACCACGTTCTACCTCGACGACGATTCGAGCATTCAGACCGGTCTCGTCTACCACGACTACCCCATGGACCTGCGCGAAGGCCCGAACCGCCTGAAAGTGGCCTATACCGACGTCAGCGGCACCTTCGACTACAAACGCCGCGACACCCTGTTCGGCATGGAAAGCCGCAGCACTGTCGGCCTGCGCGTGACCAAGCATCTGCCCAACGACGGCGCCAGTGAATTCGTGCGCGTTCCGACTGGCAACACCGCCAGCTACGCTCCGGGTACGCGCATGCGCAACTTCACCTATCAGGGCTCCGACACCGTGCTGCATGTCGGTAACGACCTGGAAATTGCCGACGACCTCTGGCTTACCACCGGCCTCGCCGCCATCTACACCCGCCGCGAAAGCGCCGTGACCTACCCGCAAGGCGGCGGCAAAACCAGTCTCAACGACTGGGACTACGCACCGCGTATCGGCCTGCGCTACCAGATCGCCCCGGACGTGCAAGTGTTCGGCAACCTCAGCCGCTCCGTCGAAGCACCGCACCCGTGGTCGTTGATCTACAGCTCCAACGTACGCTTCCCTGCGGGCAACGGTGCCGCCACCGGCACCCAGCGCGACCCGATAAAACTGCAAAACCAGACCGCGACCACCCTGGAACTTGGCGGCCGTGGCGACAGCGCCTTCGGTGAATGGAGTCTGGCCTGGTACTACGCGCAAGTTCGTCACGAACTGCTCTCGGTGCTACCGGATGCCAACGCCGTCACGCCCTACGAACTCAATGCCAGCCCGACAGTGCACCAAGGCATCGAGGCCAGCCTCAACAGCAAACTCTGGACCGCCGCCGACGGGCGCCAGTTGAGCTTGCGCCAGGCCTACACCTTCAGCGATTTCCACTACCGTGACGATGAACGCTTCGGCGACAACCGCCTGCCCGGTTTGCCGATGCACTACTATCAGGGCGAACCGCGTTACGACTGGCCGCAAGGCTTCTTCGCCGCCGTGAATACACAACTGGTGTCCAAAGTGGCCGTGGACTACGCCAATAGCTATTACGCCGACCCGTATGCCTTGTTCGGCGCCACGCTGGGCTACAACGCGCCCAAAGGCGACTGGCAAGGCTGGGTGGACATGCGCAACCTCACCGGCAAACGTTATGCGGCCACGGTCACGCCGGGCTATGACGACAAAGGGCTGGATGCCGCGCGGTCGACGCCGGGCGAAGGAATGGGGGTGTACGTCGGGGTTTCGTGGAGTTTGTTGTGAGGTCTGTTGGCTGGAGGCGGACAACTCCGCGCAATCTGCACTACGCTGGCTAGCGATATGTAACAGCTTGCGGAAGGTTTGCTCAATGACAGTCTGCTGCCCTGATTGTGGATTCATCACCAATCATCTTCCGCCCACGCATAAATGCCCAGAGTGCGGAGGGTTTTCTCACGATTGGTTGATTTACGACTGGGAAGACTTTGCTGCAATCAAACGTCGGCACATCAAGTACAACGTTGCGATTCTTGGGGCGCTCCTGATCAATGTGCTTCTGGCTCTTGCGCTTCAATCCAGCAATGTTTTCCAGTGGTTTCTGACGCTATTGGTAATACCGGCAGTAATCAGCTGGCTTCGTTGTCGCATGCAATTACGGGCGAGGTCGGCGTATAAAGGCCATGAAGCTGGGGCTGTTTTTCCATGGTTCAGCGGGTTTGGTGGTTTTTAAAGGTTGTGCAATGGCGGTCGCTCGCCGGCCCGTTATAATGTTGCGAGCAAAACGAATCCGCAACGCAACGAGCAACAGCGAGCCCTCCAAGGAAGATGCAGATGCGGGAACGCAAGGCAGCACGATTACTGGTCATAAGCCCATCGCGAGAAGTTCTTCTCTTCAAATTTATCCATGAAAACGGCGCTTTGGCCGGCACAAATTATTGGGCAACCCCAGGCGGCGGTGTGGAGGACGGCGAAACTTTTCATGACGCTGCAATCCGCGAACTGCGTGAGGAAACCGGCATAAAGGTCAGCGCCGTTGAGGGACCTGTAGCACGCCGGGATTTTTCCATGCTATTACCCAGCGGCGAGACGGTACTCGCAGTCGAACAGTATTTCCTCGTGCACGCGCCAAGCGAACGGCTTTCCAGAGCCGGCTGGACCCTGCAAGAAACCGAGGTCATGACCGACCATCGGTGGTGGTCCGCTGAATCGCTACGTGGCACCGACGAACAGATGTGGCCCGAGGGGCTGGATGAAATGCTGGAGAATGCAGGCATCTTCGAACCGGTCAGGTAAACATCGCTCTCCATTGAAATAACGGACTTACCTCATGGATATCACGCAAGAAAACCCTCTGGAAACATCACTCCGACTGGCCGGCGACGAGCCCGCGCATCGTCCTGAGTTCTATCGCACCCTGCTGGATTCGACCGTCTACATCCTCGGCACCGCCGGTGCTGCTCAAGGCCATGTCAATCTCGAAGCTGGCAGCAACATCAGCATCGCCCATTGGCAGAAGCCCGATGGCACGCCGGTCATTCCGTTCTTCTCCTCGCTGCCAACACTGCAAAAATCCATCGACAGCGAGCAGAGCTATGTAGAGATACCCGCCCGATCACTGTTCGAAATCACCTTGGGTGCTTTGCTCTTCCTCAATCCCAAGTCGCCCTACGGCAAAGAGTTCGTCCCGGATGAAGTGCAACATTTGCTCTCGGGCGGAATCGGCCGCCCCGCCACGCAGCGCACCGTTGAAAAAGAAACCAACGTATTGCTCGGACAGCCTTCGGACTACCCATCGACGATGGTTAATTCGCTCTCGCAACTGCTGGCCAAACATCCAAACGTGAAGCGCGCATTTCTGGCACTGATGCACGACGCCTCGCTCGATGAAAAACCGCATTTGATCGTCGGCATCGAAGCCGATGGCGATATCGAGCAGGTCATGCGCGAAGCCGGCAATGTTGCTGGGGACACAGCCCCCGATGGCGGGCCGGTAGATTTTTGCCGCGTGCTGGTCGGAGAAGCCGGGCTGAGTGATTACTTCCTCAAGGAGACCAAACCGTTCTACGAACGCAAGTCACCGAGCAAGCTGCGTTCTTTTTTTGGCTTTGGTTGAATACGTTCTGACGAGATCGCAGTCGTCTGCATGTCGATTGATCAGAGGGCCAGTGGTCGATTCTGATGAGCGCGCCCTTGGATTCTTTCAACCCGCCCTCATAACAGTGGGTATCCCCCCATCGTCTCCGAGAGGAAGGACACACCATGACCACTCAAACCGAAACTGCCATTCTCGCCGGCGGCTGCTTCTGGGGCATGCAGGATCTGTTGCGCCGCTACCCGGGCGTGCTCAAGACCCGTGTCGGTTACACCGGCGGCGATGTGCCGAATGCGACCTATCGCAACCACGGCAGCCATGCCGAAGCCATCGAGATCGAGTTTGATCCGGCGGTGATCAGCTACCGGCAGATCCTCGAGTTCTTCTTCCAGATCCACGACCCGAGCACGCCCAACCGCCAGGGCAACGACCTTGGCCCGAGCTACCGGTCGGCGATCTACTACCTCAGCGAGGAGCAGCGCGCCGTTGCTGAAGACACCGCCGCTGACGTCGACGCTTCGAAGCTATGGCCCGGCAAGGTAGTGACCGAAATCGAACCGGCCGGGCCGTTCTGGGAAGCGGAACCCGAGCATCAGGATTACCTGGAGCGGATTCCGAATGGCTACACCTGCCACTTCATCCGGCCGAACTGGAAACTGCCGAAGCGCGCTGGATGACAGCGGTGTTGACGGGGCTTCAACGCCCCGCCACCGCCGCACCCTGATCAAATCACAAATGCATCGGTGCCGCCGCCGAGCCTGGCTCCGGCACATCGACATTGACCTTCAGTGCAATCAGCAATGCGGCCAGTAACATCAGAATGCCGGCCGCGACAAACACCCCATTGATGCCACTGAAACTGAACACCGCGCCGCCGGCAGCAGCGCCTGCGGCAATCGCCGATTGCACCGATGCGACGACCATGCCGCCTGCGCTTTCGGCCTGATCGGGTACCGAGCGCGCCACCCAATTCGACCATGCGACGGGCACACCACCGAAAGCCATGCCCCAGAGCGCCAGGAGCAACGCCTGCCCGGTGAGAGAAGCCGGCAACCCGACCAGTGCCAGAGCGGCGACGCCTACCAGCACCGGCATCAGCACCAGGGTCCCGCGTGGACTGCGCTGCAACAGCCAGCCGGCGAACAGCGTGCCGGCAAAATTCGCCACACCGAAACCGAGGAGCATCAGTGCCAGAGTTTGCGTTGCGACGCCGGTGGTGCTTTCCAGAAATGGCCGGATGTAGGTGAACAACGCAAAGTGACCGGTGTGCACCAATACGCAGCCGAACATGCCAATGGCAATGCCCGGTCGCAGCAAAACCTCAAGCACCGTACGCAGGCGTGACGGGCGATGCGGCGCCAGACTCGGTAACGTGAACATTTGAAAAACCAGGGTGACCACACCAACCGCCGCCGCTGCGAAAAACGCGCTGCGCCAGCCAAATTGCCCGCCGAGAAAACTGCCCAGCGGCACCGCCACCACGGTGCCTACGGCGATCCCGCTGAAGATGATCGACAGCGCGCGCGGCAGCAGCGCCGCCGGCACCAGGCGCATCGCCACGGCCGCCGCCATGCTCCAGAAACCGCCCAAGGCGATGCCCAAGAGGATTCGCATCACCAGCAACACCGTGAGGCTGGACGAGAACGCGACCAGCAGATTCGAGGCAATCATCAGTGCCGAAAAACCGAGCAACACCAGCCGCCGATCAAGGCTACGCGTCAGCCCCGGCACCAGCAATCCGGCAAACAGCGCCACCACCGCCGTCACCGTCACGGCTTGCCCGGCCAACGCTTCGCTGACGCCGAGATCCAGCGCCATCGGCGTCAGCAGGCTGGCCGGCAGATATTCTGCCGTGAGTAATCCGAACACCCCCATCGCCAGCGAAAACACCGCCATCCACGCCGGCGTCGTCGGCACCTCATCAGTGCACGCGCCCCCACCGGCCTGCCCGTCACATACACAATCATTCATCGCAAGACTTCCTCGGACATTGTCGAGACGCCAGTCTATGGATGGCAAACCGGATGATCTATGATGCACAGTCTTGAACTTTTGACCGAAACCCCGAACATGAGCACCACCGACTCCTTCTCGCTGTCCTCCGATCTCATCACTGAGTTGCTGCGCAGCATGCGTCTGCGTGGCGTGCAATATCGGCGAATCCACGCCGCTGGGCCCTATGGCCTCGGTTTCAGCGACAAATCCGGCCATGCGTATTTCCACTTCGTCGCCGCTGGATCTGCGGTGTTGCGGCTGGAGGACGGCAGCGTGTACGAATTATCGGCGGGTAATGCGGTATTTATTGCCCATGGCGCCGCGCACCAATTGCTGTCCCATACAGGCGCCGAGGTGCAAGACATTGACAGCGCCGTCGCGGCTCCAATCGGCGACACAGTGTGCGCGGTGCAAGTCGGGCATAGCGCCGATCCCGGCGACAGCGCCCTGCTCTTCAGTGGCTGCATGGAGTTCGAACTCGGCAGCCTGCAAGGCCTCGGCCGGCTGATGCCGGGACTGATGCTGATTGACGCAGGCGGCCAGCGCTACCCGGGACTGATGCCGATCCTCGCGACCATGGAACGCGAAGTCAGCGCCGCGCGCATCGGCTACGCCGGCATTCTCGCTCGCCTTGCCGACGTCGTGGCGGCGATGATCGTTCGCGGCTGGGTCGAATGCGCCTGCGGCAATGCCTCTGGCCTCGTCGCCGCCCTGCGCGATCCACGTCTGGCGAAGGCCTTGCTGGCCTTGCACCAGCAACCGGGCCGCGACTGGAGCGTCGCCGAACTGGCAATGCTCTGCAACACCTCACGCTCAGTCTTCGCCGAACGCTTCCAGACCACCCTCGGCACCCCGCCGTTGCGCTACGCCACCGAACTGCGGATGCGTCTGGCCAGTCAGTGGCTGACGCTGGAACGACTGCCGATCGAAGAAGTGGCGCAACGCTTGGGCTACACCTCCCAGGCGGCGTTCAGTCGCGCGTTCAAGCGCATCACGGGAAACTCGCCGGGAGCGAGTCGGCGCCAGCGCGCAATCCAAGAATCGCACTAAAAGGGCAGCGATGAACCCGAGCTGCCCTCATCGCTGGATTTTGTCCAGCCCCGCGCTCACCCGCTCCGCAGCCTGCAAATCCCCACGCGCCTGCAACTCCTGCGCCACCTGGCGCAACTGCTCAACCGTCAGTCCCACATTCAGGCTGATCTTCAAATGCGACTCCAGTTGCGACTCCACCCCGGCCATCGCAGCAAGCGCACCAACTGTCGCCAACTCCCGATCCGTCCATGCCAGGTTGTCGCGGGCGAAGATGTCGCCGAACAAGTGCACCTTCAAAAACTGATCGATCGCCGGGGCGAATTCGAATAGCGGGCCGGACACTGGCGCGCCGACCAGACGGGTCTGATTGTCGGTGCCGAGTTCGGTCAGCGCATACCCCGAAGGCACCGGGCCGGGCTCGCGTCCTGGCACGTCTTCGATGCCCCGCGCGGCGCGTTCTTCCACGACTTTCATCAGCAATGACAGCGCGTTGAGGCTGCGCGGAAACCCGGCATAGGCGTACAGCTGCACCAGCACTTCCTTGGTTTCGCTGATGCTCAGCCCGGCGTCGAGGCCGCGATTGAGCGCGTCGTGCAAACGCGGCATGTCGCCGCTGGCGGTATTCGCGGCAATCGGGGCGATGGCCAATTGCTTAGGGGTCAAAGGCTGTTCTTTCATGATCGGTTTCTCCGGTGATCGGGAAGGATTGGCGCAGAGAGGGTTCACGCAGGCTGCACTGGCGAGGACCGCGCAACCGAGGGCGACGATGCGAAGAAGGCGCTGATGATGCAGCGATTTCTGGTTCATCGATGACTCTCCTCACTCATCCAGGGTGAACGTTACCCGCACGTCGCCGCGCCCCAAGGCGTGGGCCAGGTCTTGCGGCCGGTCGATGCGACCAAGGCGCGAATAGCGGTAAGACGAATCGAAGGTTTGGTAGAAGACCACCAACGTATCGTCGCCATACAAAAGGAAATCGCCGTTGTGGATCGTGCCCGGCCGGTAGGGCTGGGTGGGCAGTGGCGGCTGCACGGTGGCGTATTTTTCGTTGCTGTGCAGGTCGGTCATGTCCAGGCTCAGGGGCAATCGCGTGAGCAGTTCCCGTGTGCTCGGGTTGTCATCCAGAGCAATGGCAAAGCGGTGTTCTCCGACAGTCATCCACATCGTGGTGTCCTGCGCAGCGGTAGTGGCAGACAGAGCAAAGGGCACCCATGTCATCAGCACAACTCCCTTCCAGGTTTGAGCGAAGATTTTCATGACTCTGCTCCGTCGCCTGGGAGTTACTTCAGGTTGTTTTTGAAGAACTGCGTCAACTTGGCGAAGGGAATCAGCTCGACCCGGTCATACAGATCGACATGGCCGGCGTTCGGCACGATCACCAGTTCTTTCGGCTGCCCGGCGAGACGGAATGCCTCTTCGCTGAATTCTCGGGAGTGCGCTTCGGCACCGGCGATAAACAACATCGGGCGCGGCGAAATGCTCTCGATATCGACAAACGGATAGAAGTTCATGAACTTGGTGTTGCTGCTCAGCGTTGGCCGCGTGGTCTGTTGCGGCGTCGAGCTGGCCGGGGTGAATTCGCCGCGCGGGGTCCGGTAGAAGTCGAAGAATTCGCGCTGGATCGGGTGCGTATCGGCCTTCAGTTCCAGCACCGTGCCGCTGGTGTATTCGACCTTGCCGCCGGTGAACTCGGCGTAACGCTGTTCGGCCGCTTGCGCAATGATCTGCTTGCGCTGCTCCAGGGTTTGCGAGTGCTTGAGGCCGTCACGGTTGGCTGCGCCCATGTCGTACATGCTGACCGTGGCGATGGCTTTCATCCGTGGATCGATTTTCGCAGCGCTGATGACGAAACTGCCGCTGCCGCAGATGCCCAGCACGCCGATGCGCTCGCGGTCGATGAATGGCCGTGTGCCGAGGTAATCGACGGCGGCGCTGAAGTCTTCGGCATACATGTCCGGCAAGACGGTATTGCGCGGCGCGCCCTCGCTTTCGCCCCAGAAGGACAGGTCCAGCGACAGGGTGACGAAGCCCTGCTCCGCCAGTTTCTGCGCGTATAGATTGGAGCTCTGCTCCTTTACCGCGCCCATCGGATGGCCGACGATAATCGCTGCGCTGCGCGCTGCAGGATCCAGCCCTTTGGGCATGAACAGGTTGCCGACGACGGTGAGTTGATATTGGTTTTTGAAGCTGACCTTCTGCACGGTCACCTTATCGCTTTTGAAGAAATTATCGGCACCGTGGGACATGTCAGCTCCGAATGCAGTGAATGAACTCAGGAGAAACCCGAGCAGTACGAACAGTCGTTTCATGGGGGCGTCCTTGATCGAGAAACCAGGCGAGGCCGGGATGGAGATATTGTTGCGCAGGCTCGAGGCTTTGATTAGCTAATGAGTGCTTAATGCGGTTATAAACGCTGCTAATCAATCAAGCCGAGCGCGCACCATGGCCAAACCCAACTTCAACGATCTGCTCGCCTTCGTCACCGTAGCCCGCTCCGGCAGTTTCACCCGCGCGGCGGTGCAACTGGGCGTGACGCAATCGGCGGTGAGCCAGGTAGTCTCAGCCCTCGAGGCGCGTCTGAAAATTCGCCTGCTGACCCGCACGACGCGCAGCGTGTCGCTGACGGCGGCCGGCGAACGCTTGCTGCACACCGTCGGCCATCGTTTCGATGAAATCGAAGCCGAGCTCGACGCTCTGACCGAGTTGCGCGACAAGCCCGCCGGCACGGTACGTATCACTTGCGGCGACAACATCATCAAGACCACGCTGCTGCCCAAGCTGACGCCGCTACTGCTGCAATATCCGGATATCAAAGTCGAATTCGATATCAACTATGGTTTCCGCGACATCGTCGCCGACCGCTTCGATGCCGGCGTGCGCTTCAGCGACACCGTCGCCCAGGACATGATCGCCGTGCCGATCGGCCCGCCACTGCGCATGGCCGTGGTCGCTTCGCCCAGCTATTTCGCCCGGCACCCTGCCCCACAACACCCGCGGGATCTGGCCGCGCACCGCTGCATCGACATCCGTTTTCCGACTTACGACGGTGTCGACGCGTGGGAATTCGAGCGTCAGGGCAAGAAGCTGAAAGTGCGCGTTGACGGTCAACTGGTGTTCAACTCCACCGTGCACATTGCCGACGCGGCTGTGAACGGGTTAGGGATTGCCTACCTGCCTGAAGACGAGTTCGGTGCACATCTGGCTGAAGGCCGTTTGGTCAGGGTGCTGGAGGACTGGTGCGAACCGTTCGGGGGCTTCCACCTCTACTACCCCAGCCGCCGCCAACCGTCGCCGGCGTTCTCACTGGTGGTGGATGCGTTGCGCGTGGTGACAAACCCAGCCCCCTTGTAGGAGTGAGCCTGCTCGCGATAGCAGTCTGTCAGTTGATGCAACGTTGACTGACACTCCGCCTTCGCGAGCAAGCTCGCTCCCAAAGGGGATTTGTGAATGGATCAAGTTCGCGGATCTGCTGTAAAACCCTGTGGGAGTGAGCCTGCTCGCGATAGCAGTCTGTCAGTTAATGCAAAGTTGACTGACACTCCGCCATCGCGAGCAGGCTCACTCCTACATTGGGTTCGTGGTGGGTCAGCAATCAGGCGAATGTATGAAAAACCCTGTGGGAGCGAGCTTGCTCGCGAAGGCGTCAGATCAGGCAAATCATCTCTGAATGGCAACCCCGCGATACCCTCACAACTTCGGCACATCGCCGGTAGCCTCGGCAATCATCGCCAAGGTTTCCTTCATGCTGGCGATATCTTCATGCAGCTTTTGAAACACCAGATCCAGCGACTCAGGGGCGTCCACGGTCTGATGGCCACGAAGCGACTCGACGCTACCGCTCTCCACGTGCTGGAGAATGTCCACGCTTTCTCGCAGTGCCAACAGCTGATCAAGGATCTCGGCAATCTGCGCCTGGCTCCGGGCGCTCATCGCTTCCCCGGCTGCCAGATCAGTGAACCCCAACCCAGACATGCGATGACCATAAATCAGCCCCTTCTGAAGAAATCATGAATACAGAAAAGAACAGGCGGCTCAGCCTTTGGTTTTGCGCGGATCGGCAGCGCGCGGAAAGGTGCGTTCTTCCTGGATCGTGCCGTCCTCTTTATGGATTTTCAGCGAGGCGGTTTTGTCTTGCAGGAATTCGCTGGCGATCTGAGTGATCTCGGCTTTGGTCGAAGCTGTTTTGGACGCACGCTGCGCGCCCTCTTTGACCAGTTCCCAGCGCTGCTGGTTTTTGTTGATGTGGTAGTTATCCATTCCTTCACCTCTGATTGAATGATCAAGACCGGTAATGGATTGACCCTGGCCGCTGCAGAGAGTTTGAAAGAATTGCGCCCGGCCTCAATAAGCGAACTCGTGACCCAATTCGCTTTCCATCCACGCCAGAAAACGCCGGACACGTGGGAAGCTGGAATGCGCCTTGGGAAACACCAAGTGGTGCGCCGCCACCGCAGCACTCAGTGATTCAGGCGCCACTTCAACCAACGTGCCCGCGGCCAGATACTTCTGCGCCAGCAATGTGCTTTCCAGTGCGAAACCCAAGCCATGACTCGCCGCTTCCAGCGACATGTATGAACGATCGAAGCTCAGCGCGTAAGGCCGTTCCGGACGCGCCAGGCCATGCTGGGCAAACCATTGCGGCCATTTGAGCAGAGTGGCTTCCGAGAGAATCAGATCACACTCGAGCAGATCCGCCGCGCCGCGCACCGGTCGTTGCGCGAGCAGTTTCGGTGAGGTCAGCGCCGCGAATGTCTCGTTCCTGACCGTACGCACTTCATAGCTTGGCCAGTTCGGCAGGCCATGGCGGATATCCACGTCGATCTTGTCGCGACTGAAGTGCAACGATTCATAGGAACACGACAGATTGATCTGAATGTCCGGATGACTGGCGCGAAACGCTTCCAGGCGCGGCATCAGCCAGAGCAGGCCGAAGCTTGGCGACGAATGCAGACGCAGGCAATCGAGGCTGACGTCGCTGGCCGCGCGCTCAGTGGCAACGGCGAGGCTGTGCAGAATGCCGGAGACTTCCTTGAGGTACTGCTCGCCGACCGGCGTCAGCGAGACACCCCGAGCGGCGCGGACAAATAATTGCCGACCAATCATCCCCTCCAGTTTCGCCAGTTGATGGCTGACGGCCGATGGCGTCAGGTCCAGCACTTCCGCCGCCCTGGCGACATTACCGAAGCGCGCGGTTTGCTCGAAGGCCTGAATTGCTTTCAGCGGTGGCAGGATGATGGGTGCCTCAGTGTCAGAGCGCATGGTGACTCCGTTGTGATTTCTTGTGATGTACGGACCGGTTTCATTCAAACATCTGCAAGCTGACCTGACGAGTGCTGAATTTTTTTCAGCATTGAGTGACTTTCGCGTTATTGCTCACCCACCCCACGGAGGACAAGCTGAGTCATCGGTTTTTCACAGACCGACCCAATAAAAACAATTCGAGGGAATCCTCCATGCTTCTTCAAGACAAAGTCGCAATCATTACCGGTGCTGCCTCCGCCCGTGGCATTGGCCGCGCCACCGCGACCACGTTTGCGCAACACGGCGCTCGCGTGGTGATTCTCGATCTGGATGCAGCCGCAGCACGTGACGCCGCCGCATCACTGGGCGAAGGTCATCTGGGCCTCGCGGCCAACGTGGCCGACGAAGCGCAGGTTCAGCAAGCCGTCGCCGCCATCATCGAGCACTTCGGGCGCATCGATATTCTCGTCAACAACGCCGGCATCACCCAACCGCTGAAGACCCTTGATATCCGCCCCTCGGACTATGACAAGGTGCTGGACGTCAGCCTGCGCGGCACTTTGCTGATGTCGCAGGCGGTGATTCCGCTGATGCGGCAACAGTCTTGCGGCAGTATCGTCTGCATGTCGTCGGTGTCTGCCCAGCGCGGCGGCGGCATCTTCGGCGGCCCGCATTACAGCGCCGCCAAGGCCGGGGTGCTGGGTCTGGGCAAGGCCATGGCACGAGAACTGGGGCCGGACAACATCCGGGTCAACTCCATCGCGCCGGGTCTGATTCACACCGACATCACCGGCGGCCTGATGCAGGACGAGCGCCGTCACGCCATCATCGACGGCATCCCGCTCGGGCGCCTGGGTCAAGCGCAGGACGTCGCCAACGCCGCGCTGTTTCTGGCCAGCGACCTGTCCGCTTATCTGACCGGCATCACCCTCGATGTGAACGGCGGCATGCTGATTCACTGAGTAACTCTGGGCGGGCCCGCGTGGCCCGTGCGGTTCTGGATCGATGACGCAGCCGGGCCTGATGGCCTGGCGGTCAATAAAAACAAGAGATCAGACCATCATGACTACCCTGTCGCTCGAAGCGGTTTCGACCGTGCGTTCTTCTGCCTATCGCAAAACGGCCTGGCGCCTGATGCCGTTCCTGATGCTGTGCTACCTGTGCGCCTATCTGGACCGGGTCAACGTCGGTTTCGCCAAACTGCAAATGATGAACGATCTGGCCCTCAGCGAGACCGTCTACGGACTCGGCGCCGGCGTGTTCTTCATCGGCTATTTCCTCTGCGAAGTGCCCAGCAACATCATCCTGCACAAGGTCGGCGCGCGGGTGTGGATCGCGCGGATCATGATCACCTGGGGCATCGTCTCGGCGCTGTTCGCCTTCGTCGAAACCGCGTGGCAGTTCTATGCTCTGCGCTTTCTGCTGGGGATTGCCGAAGCCGGCCTGGCGCCGGGCCTGTTGCTCTACCTGACGTACTGGTTTCCGTCCTATCGGCGGGCGCGCATGACGGTGTTGTGGTTCATCGCCATTCCGCTGTCAGGCATGGTCGGTGGCCCGCTCTCGGGCTGGATCATGAACCACTTTGCCGGCGTGCACGGCTGGGCCGGTTGGCAATGGATGTTCGTCCTCGAGGCGGTGCCGACCGTCATCGTCGGCCTGCTGGTGCTGAGCTATCTGAAGGACGGCGTGCATCAGGCGACCTGGCTCAATGACGAAGAGAAAGCCCTGATCACTCGCGAGCTGGCCGAAGACGACCAGCAAAAAGTCACCCATGCCTCGGTCGGCGAGTTCATTCGCGACCGCCGTTTGTGGTTGTTGGCGGCCATCTACTTCTGCGTCGTGATGGGCCAGTACGCGATCACGTTCTGGCTGCCGACTCTGGTGCGCAACGCGGGTGTTTCCGATCCGCTGCACATTGGCTTTCTGACCAGCCTGCCCTATCTGTGCGCCATCGTCGCCATGCTGCTGGTCGGGCGCAGTGGTGACAAGCATCGCGAGCGCCGCTGGCACCTGATCGTGCCGATGATCGCCGGCGCGATCGGTCTGAGCCTGGCAGCAATGATGGGCGGCAATTCGACCTTGTCGATCCTCAGCCTGTGCCTGGCCGCCTCGGGCATTTTGTCCGCCACCTCGTTGTTCTGGATGCTGCCGACCACGCTGCTCGGCGGGGTGTCTGCCGCTGCCGGCATCGCGGCGGTCAACAGCTTCGCCAACCTCGCCGGGTTCTGCTCGCCTTATCTGATCGGCTGGATCACCACCCTGACCGGCTCCAGTGCCATCGGCATGTACCTGATTACCGGCGTGCTGTTCCTCGGCGCCAGTCTGGTCCTGCGCATTCCCGCCGCTTTGGTCAATCGTTGAGTTAACGGAGTTTCATCATGACGACTAATCTTTCACTCGCTGTATCGCCGAGCCTGACGGAGCGCGCGCACAACATTCGCCGCCACGCGCTGCGCATGGGCCAGGTTCAGGGTCAGGGCTACGTGGGCCAGGCCCTCGGCGCGGCTGACCTGCTGGCAGTCTCCTACTTTCATGCGATGAACCATCGCCCGGCAGACCCTGAATGGGAGCAGCGCGATCGCTTCTATCTCTCCATCGGCCACTACGCGATTGCCTTGTACGCTGCGCTGATCGAAGCCGAGATCATCCCTCTCGACGAGCTGGAAACCTACGGCTCGGATGACAGCCGCCTGCCGATGTCGGGCATGGCCGCCTACACGCCGGGCATGGAAATCACCGGTGGCTCGCTGGGTCAGGGTCTGGGCATCGCGGTCGGTGCCTGCCTCGGCCTCAAGCGCAAAGGTTCGACCTCGTTCGTCTACAACCTGCTGTCCGATGGCGAACTCAATGAAGGCTCGACCTGGGAGGCGGTGATGTCGGCTTCGCACTGGAAGCTCGACAACCTGATCGCCATCGTCGACGTGAACAACCAGCAAGCCGACGGTTACTCCAGCGAGATTCTCTCGTTCGAACCGATCGTTGATCGCTGGCAAGCCTTTGGCTGGTTCACCCAGCGCGTCGATGGCAATGACCTCGACGCACTGGTCGCTGCTTTCGATGCCGCGCGCCAGCATCCGGGCACGCAACCGCGGGTGATCATCTGCGACACGAAAATGGGCAAAGGCGTGCCGTTTCTGGAGAACCGGGAAAAGAATCACTTCATTCGCGTCGAAGAACACGAATGGGACCAGGCACTGAGCAACCTTGCAGAAGGAAAAGACCAATGAGCAACGCCGCCAACACTTCGACTTCTACTGGCGAGCCGGTGAAAAAGCGCCTGACCACCTCGGCGATGATCGCCTCGATTGCCTCCGAGGGTCAGGCGACCCGCTCGGCACCGTTCGGCCACGCGCTCGCGGCTTTGGCAGAGCAGCGCGCGGACATCGTCGGGCTCTCCGCTGACCTGTCCAAATACACCGATCTGCACATCTTTGCCAAGGCGCACCCGGAGCGTTTCTATCAAATGGGCATGGCCGAGCAGTTGCTGATGAGCGCTGCGGCCGGGATGGCGCGCGAAGGTTTCGTGCCGTTCGCCACCACCTACGCGGTGTTCGCTTCGCGCCGCGCTTATGACTTCATCTGCATGGCCATTGCCGAAGAAAATCTCAACGTCAAAATCGTCTGTGGCCTGCCTGGCCTCACCACCGGTTACGGGCCCAGCCACCAGGCTACCGATGATCTGGCAATCTTCCGCGCCATGCCCAATCTGATGATTGTCGACCCTTGCGATGCGCTGGAAATCGAACAGGCCGTGCCGGCCATCGCCGCTCACCAGGGCCCGGTCTATATGCGTTTGCTGCGCGGCAACGTGCCGTTGGTGCTGGACGAGTACGGCTACCAATTCGAGATCGGCAAGGCCAAGACCCTGCGCACGGGTAACGATGTGCTGATTATCTCTACCGGGCTGATGACCATGCGTTCACTGGAAGCGGCCAAGCAATTGCAGGCCGACGGCATTGATGTCGCCGTGCTGCACGTGCCGACCATCAAGCCGCTGGATGAGCAAACCATTCTCGCCGAAGCGCGCAAATCCGGGCGTCTGGTGGTCACCGCGGAAAACAGCTCGATCATCGGCGGCTTGGGCGAGGCGGTTGCCGGGTTGTTGTTGCGCAACGGCGTGACGCCTACCTTCAGACAGATCGCGTTGCCCGATGCCTTCCTCGACGCCGGCGCCCTGCCGACGCTGCATGATCGCTACGGCATTTCGACCCCGGCCGTCTGCGCGCAGATCAAGGCCTGGCTGTAACCCCTCCGCAAGAGGCGCTTCGTTTCGAGGCGCCCGCTCATCCGAAAACAAGAGGCAGAACATGAAAGCGCATGAACTGCTGGATCCCGACTTCAACAGCTTTTTAAACCCCGGCGCAGAAGCCTGGACGTTGGAGACGCTGCCCGCGATCAGGGAACGTGTTCACGCGACATTCAAATCCGGAGAACAAGCGCGCGGTGAAAGCCTATGGACAAAGGCCCACGACGGCGAGGATTTGCGCCTGTGTCTTTACCGGCCCGCAGGCGCGACGCAGGGTGTTCACTTTCCGGTGATCCTGTACCTCCACGGTGGAGGTTTCGTCCTGGGCTGCCCGGAAATGGCCGATGACTATCTGGCCGTTCTCGCCGAAGAACTTCAGGCAATCATCGTCGCCGTCGATTATCGCCTTGCCCCGGAATACCCCTTCCCTGTTCCTCTCGAGGATTGCTACACCGCGCTGGGCTGGGTTTTCGCCCAACAGCGAACGCTGAATATCGACGCCAACAAAGTGATCGTCATGGGTCACAGTGCGGGCGCCGGTCTGGCAGCAGCGTTGGCGATTCTGGCGCGGGATCGCGGCGAATATTCCATCGCCCGCCAGGTGCTGGTTTATCCGATGCTCGATTGCCGCTCGGGCAGCGCCGCCGCGCCTCAGCAAAACAATACGACAGGAATTATTGGCTGGCCGGCGCAAGCCAACCAGTTCTGCTGGCAGTGCCTGCGCGGCAACCATGCGCTGGACGCCCCGCGAATCGGCTGGTTTTCCCCGGCCCTGCAAGACGATCTGAGGCATTTGCCGAGCACGTTTCTGGCGGTCGGCGCGCTGGATCTGTTTCTTGAAGAGGACGTTGCGTTTGCCATGCGTCTGTCGCGCGCCGGGGTTGCCGTCGAGCTGCACGTCTACCCTGGGGCGCCACACATGTTTGACCAGTGCCCCGGGGATGTTACCGATCAGTCGATGCTGGATGTTCTTCGATCACTTCGGCGATCGATAGCTAGCGCATGAAGGTCCGTGGAGGCACAAAAACCGCCGCAACGAAAAAAACGCAATTTCTTATACAAAGTCTGTCGCCCTTCCTGCGCTTATTGATTAATACCTTCGCAGATGGATGACTACGCGATGCATCGCTGAATCTCGGCACTGCGATATTGATTAGCTATTACTCGTCACACATCAGTCACCCGCGATTCCTCCTGCCTGCTCCGCAAATTTTACAAAGACACATTTTGTTGCATCCAAATGTCGCTTGGATCCAACGTCCCGACGGACGGTAACAAGCAAAATACCTCTGTATTTCAGTTGCATACATGTTGGAAAAAAGTCAATCAGGGCATTCGTCGGAAATCAGGCAGCCACATTTCAAACTCCCTATCTATGGTTTTAAAACCAACCGTGGACGTCCGCCCAGCCAATTACAGGGAGTAGTAATGGACAACATCGTCATTGCCGACAAAGCCAATTCTCAGCTCACTGCCCAGAACTGGGGCAATGTTCAGCTTAACCAGCCGTCAGTTGTACAAATGCCGGTCCGTCCCGACCAACTGGCGTCGACCAGTCGCAGCGGTCAGGATTTGATTGTCAATCTGAAGTCTGGCGAGCAAATCAAAATCTCCAATTTCTTTGTCACCAGCCCTGACGGCGTGCCTAATGACATTGTGTTTCAGGGTGACGACGCGACCCTGTGGCAGGCCCGTTACAGCGCCGAGCCGTTCAATGGCTTTACCTTTGAGGAAATCAATTCGCTGGATGAGCTGGTCGCCGGCGTTGGTGTCGTCGACGGTGCGACCCCCGCCTGGGCGATTGCCGGGCTTGGTCTGTTGGGCGCGGGGGGCGCGGCGGCCGCTACGGGCGGCGGCGGGGGCGGAGGTGGTGGTGGCGGGAGCGGCGTCGATGCGACCCCACCCGCGCCGGCGACCGGGCTGACCTTGTCGGCCGACGGCAGGTTTCTCAGTGGTTTTGGCGAAGCTGGCAGTCTCGTCCAGGTGCGCGACGCGGCCGGTAATCTTTTGGGCTCCGCAACCGTAGGCGCTGACGGCAGCTTCCAGGTCGAGCTGGGCACGCCGCAGAACAATGGCCAGCCGCTCGATGTCACACTCACCGACCCTACGGGCAACGTGTCCACACCCGGTACAGTCACCGCGCCGGATACCACCGCGCCGACGGCCCCGGGCAACCTCAGCGTGAGCGCCGACGGCACGCAACTCGGCGGCACCGGTGAAGTGGGTGCAACCATTCAGGTACGCGGCGCCGACGGCACCCTGCTCGGCAGCGCCGTCGTAGCGGCGGACGGCACTTTCAGCGTCGTGCTCAGCCCCGCGCAAACCGGCGGTCAGCCGCTGACAGTGAATGCCACCGATGCGGCAGGCAACACGTCCACCGGCGCAACGGTCAGCGCACCTGAAATCATCGAACCGCAGACGCCAGCCAATCTCGGGCTGAGCAGCGACGGCAGCCAACTGACCGGCACCGCCCGGGCCGGGACCACGATCGAAGTGCGCGCGGCTGACGGCGAATTGCTCGGACGTGCGACGGTGGGTGCTGATGGCACTTTCCTGCTCACGCTGATCCGTGCGCAGTTGAACGGTGAAGTCATCAGTATCGTGGCGGTCAATAACGCCGGTGCGCAATCGCCGACCGTGACCTTCAATGCACCGGACATCACCGGCCCCGGCGCTGCGACGGATCTGGCCATCAGCAGCGATGGTCTTTCGGTCACCGGTCGGGGCGAGCCCGGCAGCACCGTCCGCGTCACCGATGCTCAAGGTACGGTGCTCGGCACGGCTCTGGTCGCGGCCAATGGCACGTTCACCGTGCAACTCAGCGCCGCGCAAATCGATGGACAAGCCTTGAGCGTGCAGCTCACCGATGCGGCCGCCAACCCTTCGCCGGCGGTGACCATCATCGCTGTCGATCTGGACGGTCTGACTCAGCCCAGCGACATCGTTTTGAGCGTGGATGGCCGGCAGATGAAAGGACGCGGCCAGGTCGGTTCAACGATCACGGTGCGCGATGCCAACGGCAACCTGCTCGGCTCGGCAGTGGTGGCGGCGGATGGCACGTTCACTGTGCAACTGAGCAGCCCGCAGAACAATGGCGAAACGTTGCAGATCAGTGCCAGCGACGCGGCTGGCAACACCTCCGCCCCACTGACCTATGTAACGCCTGACACCCAAGGCCCGGCGGCGGTGTCCAACCTGACACTCGATGGCCAGGGGCAGACGCTGACCGGCAAGGGCGAAGTCGGCGCCTCGGTCACCGTGCGCGATGCAGCGGGCAATATCATCGGCACCGGCACGGTCGGTGCCGATGGCAATTTCACCGTCAACCTCTCGACCGCGCAGACCGATGCGCAACAGCTGCAAGTGATTCAGACCGACGCTGACGGCAACCCTTCGGCGCCGGTCAACGTCACCGCACCCGATTTGACGGTCCCGGTCGCGGTGTCGGATGTGTCGATCTCGGCCAACGGTGCCGTCGTCAGCGGTGCGGGTCAGGCCGGCGCCACCGTTACCGTCACTGACGCAGCTGGCGTGGTACTGGGAACGGCGGTGGTCGGCAGCAACGGTCGCTTCGAAGTCACGCTGTCCTCGCCACAAACCAATGGCCAGAACCTCAGCGTCGTGCAGAGCGATGGCTCGCCCTCGGGCTCCCCGGCGGTGCCGGTTGAAGCGCCGGATATCCAGGCGCCCGCTGCCCCTTCCAATCTGGCGCTGAATGCCGGCGGCACTGAACTGAGCGGCACAGGCGAGCCCGGTGCCACAGTGTCGGTCAAGGATTCGGCCGGCAATATCCTGGGCACGGCGGTCGTCGACGGCACCGGTGTATTTACGGTGACGCTGAACAGCCCGCAGATCGAAGGCCAACAACTGCAGGTAAGCCAATCGGATGGCGTGAACGTCTCCCCCAACACGCCGCTGACGGCGGCGGATACCACCGCGCCGCTGGCGCCTGACAATCTCGTGCTCGCCAGCAACGGCGTGACATTGACCGGTACCGGCCAAGCCGGCAGTACGGTCACGGTCAGCGCCCCGGACGGCACGGTGCTCGGCACCGCCGTCGTTGCCGGTGACGGCAGTTTCACCGTCAACCTCAGCCCGGCTCAGCTCGACGGCCAGGTGCTGAGCGTGACCCAGACCGATGCAAGCAACCTGCCCTCGCCGGTCACTCCGGTCACCGCACCCGACATCACCGCGCCGCCAGCGCCAACCGGTTTGATCATCGATCCGGCAGGCACCACCGTCACTGGCACTACGCAGCCGAATAACACCGTGCAGGTGCTGGATGCCGACGGCAATGTCATCGGTACCGCGACCGCTGACGGCACGGGCGCATTCACGGTCAATCTGGATACCGCCCAGACCAATGGCGAAGCCTTGCAGGTCGTGGTGTCGGACGGCACGAACAGTTCGCTGCCAGGCAGCGTCAGCGCACCGGACAGCACGCCGCCAGCGGCAGTGAGTGATCTGGCGATCAACCCTGCCGGCACACAGGTGTCCGGTCTCGCAGAGCCCGGCACCACCGTCACCGTGAGCATCGCCGGCGGTGGCGTTTTGGGCACCGCGACGGCAGGTGCCGATGGCCGCTTCGTCGTCACGCTGAATCCAGCGGCAGGCACTGGCAGCGACCTCGAAGTGATCAGCACTGACGGCGGTGGCAACGACTCGCCGGCGGTGCCGCTGGCAGGTCCCGATGGTACTCAAGTAGCCACACCAAGCGATCTGGCGTTGAGCGCCGATGGTTTCACCCTGACCGGTGCGGGTACACCGGGCAGCACCGTGACCGTGACCAACAGCAATGGCGATGTCCTGGGCACCGGGCTGATCAACAGCTTCGGCCGCTTCACCCTGTTGCTCACTGCCAAGCAGATCAACGCACAAGTGCTGCAAGTCACCGCCACCAGTCCCGACGGTGATGTGTCGGTGCCTGGCACCGTCACCGCTGCCGATGGCACACCGCCGGACGCGGTGACCAATCTGGTGCTGAATGCCAGCGGCACGGCGCTGACCGGTCGCGGCGAGGCCGGTGCAACGGTCACCGTCACCGACCCCGCAGGCACCGTCCTCGGTACTGCACTGGTCGCCAGCAACGGCACCTTCAGCCTGACGCTGACCCCGGCGCAGCTCAATGGCCAGGCCCTCACCGTGATCCAGAGCGACGCTGCCGGCAACCCGTCGCAGCCCGCCAGCATCATCGCCACGGATCTGCAACCGCCCGCCGCCGCGACCGGTGTCAGCATCAATGACGTCGGCACCGTGATCAAAGGCCAGGGCGAAGCCGGCAGCACCGTGACCGTACGCGATGCCGCCGGCAATGTATTGGCCACCGGTGTGGTCGATCAGAGCGGCAACTTCCAGGTCACCTTGCCCAATGCGCAGAACACTGGGCAAACGTTGCAGGTCACGCTCACCGACGCGAACGGCAATAGCTCGACTTCGACCGGCGTGATCACCGTTGACGCCACACCGCCGGCTGCCGTGCAGAACCCACTGATCAGCGCCGATGGCAGCACCCTCAGCGGCACGGGTGAGCCTGGCGCAACGGTGAATGTCACTAACGCCAGCGGCACCGTGCTGGGCAGCGCTGTGGTTGGCGCGGATGGCTCGTTCAGCGTGACCCTGGCGCCAGCGCCGACCAATGGCGAGGCGCTGGCGATCAGCCAGACCGACACTGCCGGCAACGTTTCGCCGTCGATCAGCGTCAATGCGCCGGACATCAGCCCACCGGCGGCGCTCACCCAGGTCGCAGTGAATGCCGATGGCGTCACCGTCACCGGCCATGGCGAACCCGGCGCCACCGTGTCTGTACGCAGCGCTGACGGTACCTTGCTCGGCACCGCGCAGGTCGGCAGCAGCGGCGCCTTCACCGTCACGCTCAACGCGCCACAGCTCAATGCCCAGGTGCTGACCGTCACTCAGGAAGATCCGCCGGGCAACGTCTCGACGGCGGTCGAAGTCATCTCGGTCGATTTGACGGCACCGGCCACTCCAAGCGCTTTGATCCTGAACGCGGCAGGCGTGCAACTGGCCGGCAATGCCGAAGCCGGCAGCACCGTGACCGTGCGCGACAGCCAGGGCAATATCCTCGGCACCGCCACGGCGGCCGCGAATGGCACCTTCCAGATCACCCTCAACAGTCCGCAGGTCAACGGCCAGGCATTGAACGTGACGGCGACCGACGCGGCAGGCAATCCGTCGGCCCCGGCAGCCGTCAATGCCGCCGATACCACCGCCCCGTCAGCGGCCGCCAGTCTGGCGGTCAGCGCCAACGGTGCGACCCTGACCGGTACCGGTGAAGTCGGTGCCAGTGTGGAAGTTCGTAGCGCCGGTGGCACTTTGTTGGGTACCGCCACCGTTGGCAGCAACGGCAACTTCAGCGTCACCTTGTCGCCGGCAGCGGTGGCCGGATCAAGCCTTTCCGTTGTGCAGATCGATGCGGCCGGCAATACCGGGCCGGCGGCACCAGTGACCGCGCCGGGCAATCTGGCGGAGAGCGCACCGACCAATCTGGCCCTCAGCGCCGACGGTTTGACCCTGACTGGGTCGGCTACCGCTGGCAGCACCGTGAGTGTTCGCAATGCGTCGGGCGTGTTGCTCGGCAGCGCGCTGGTGGCGGCCAATGGCACCTTCAGCGTCACCCTCAATGCTGCGCAACTCAACGGCGAGCAACTGTCTGCCGTGGCGACATCGAGTACCGGTATCAACTCCTCCCCTACTGATTACACCGCCGCTGACATCGCGGCGCCAACGCCACTCAGCGAACTGAGCCTGACACCCAATGGCACTACGTTGACCGGTCGCGGTGAAGCCGGCGCCACGGTGACCGTGCTCGGCACCGGCGGGGTTGTTCTCGGTAGCGCGGTAGTGGCGGCCAACGGCACTTTCAGCGTCACCCTCAGTCCGGCACAGACCTCGGGCCAGACCCTGAGCCTGAATCAGGCCGACGCCGCCGGCAACGAATCCAACAGCGTCAACCTGATCGCTCCGGATCTGATTGCCCCCAATGCGCCGGCGGCGCTGGCGGTCAGCAACGACGGCACCGTGCTGTCCGGGACCGGTGAAGCCGGCACCACCGTCAACGTGTACAACGCCGCCGGTACGCTGATCGGCACCGGCACCGTGAGCATCGATGGCACCTTTGCCATCACCCTGACCGCGCCACAAGCCAACGGCCAGGCGCTGACCGTGTCGCTGACAGATGCGGCAGGCAACACCTCGGCCGCCACGCCGTTCACCTCGGTCGACAGCACACCGCCAGCGGCCGTTTCGCAGCTGAGCATTGGTGGCGACGGCGCAAGCCTGACCGGGCGCGGCGAACCCGGCGCGCAGGTCCGGGTCATCGACAGTGACGGCAATGTGCTCGGCACCGCCGTCGTCAGCCCGACCGGTACGTTCACGCTGACCTTGACCCCGGCACTGACCAACGCCGAAGTGATCACCGTGGTCCAGGCCGACGCGGCCGGCAACGACTCGCCTGCAGTGAACCTGACCACACCGGACTTCACTCCACCCGATCCGCTGGCCAACGTCGACATCAACGCCTCGGGCGCGCTGGTCATCGGCACTGGCGAACCAGGCGCGACTGTGACCGTGCGCGATGCCAACGGCACCTTGCTCGGCACCAGCGTCGTGCTCGGCGACGGCACGTTCAGCGTCACCCTCAATCCGCCACAGATCAACCAACAGATTCTCAGCGTGCAGCAGGCCGATCCACCCGGCAACGTCAGCGCTCCGGTGTCGGTAACCGCACCGGATCTGACCCCGCCAGCGACGCCGGCCGATCTGCAACTGAATGCCGGTGGCGACTCGCTCACCGGTACCGGCGAAGTCGGCGCCACTGTGCGGGTGACGTCGGCAGACGGCACCGAACTGGGCACCGGCACCGTGGGCAGCGATGGACGCTTCCAGATCAGCGTGACCCCGGCGCAAACCAATGGCCAGGCGCTATTCGTGGTGTTGGCGGACGCAGTCGGCAATGCCTCGCCCGCCGGCACGCTGACCGCACCTGACAGCACCCCTCCCGCGGCGTTGACCGATGTCGAAATCGACGCCAGCGGCAGCCTGATCACCGGCTCCGGTGTAGCCGGTTCGCAGGTGATCGTCACCAATGCCGTTGGTACCATCGTTGGCACCGGCACGGTCGCCGTCGATGGCAGCTTCAGCGTGACCCTGGACCAACCGCTGCTCAATGGCGAAGCCTTGTCGGTGATCCAGCGCGATGCGGCGGGCAATCCCTCGCCGATCGTCCCCGTCACTGCACCGGACGTCACCGTGCCGGCCGCGCCCACCGGCCTGGTGCTCACTACCGACGGCGTGACGCTGACCGGCACTGGTGAGGCCGGCGCTACCGTGCGCGTGCTAAGCGCGACTGGCACCGTGCTGGGCTCGGCAACCGTGGCCGCCAATGGCTCGTTCAGTGTGACCCTCAACCCGCCGCAGGTGAACGGTGAACTGCTGAGCGTCAATCAGACCGATCTGGCGTCGAACACTTCGCCATCAGCGCCTGTACAGGCAGGCGACACCACCGATCCCCTGGAAGTCGCCGACCTCAACGTCAGTCCGGACGGCTTGACCGTAACCGGTACCGGCGAGCCTGGGGCAACCGTCACCGTGCGCGACGGCGCCGTGGTGCTCGGCACCGCGACGGTGGCCGCAGACGGCAGTTTCAGTGTCACCCTGTCCGCCGCGCAGATCGACGGCCGCACACTTTCCGTGGTGCAGGCCGACGCGCAAAACAACCTGTCCGAGCCGGTATTGGTCGACTCGCCGGACAGCACCGCACCGATTGCGCCGACGGTCACCTCGCTGACCGGCGCCGGCACCTTGCTCGCCGGGACCGCCGAAGCCGGCAGCACCGTGACGGTGTTGTCTGCCAGCGGCACCGTGCTCGGCACAGCAGTGGCGCTGGCCAACGGCACCTACACAATTACCCTGAATCCGGCCCAGGCCAACGGTCAGCTGCTGTCTGTGATCGCAACGGATGAGGCGCAAAACGCATCGCCGGTTCTGCTCTACCCGGCGGCTGATACCACCCCTCCGGATGCCGTCACCGGTCTGATCATCAGCGGCGATCTGAGCCAGCTCGCCGGTCGTGGCGAAGCCGGCGCGAGCGTCGAAGTGACCGACGCGCTCGGTAATGTGGTCGGCACTGGCACAGTGGCGGCCAACGGTACCTTCCTGATCGATCTGGCCCCGGGCATCACCGCCGGCCAGGTGCTGACGGTGAATCAGACCGACGTCGCCACCAACGTATCCGCAGACGCCAGCCTGACTGTTCCGGCAGTTCCGGCACCGGATGCGCCGGACAATCTTGTGCTGACTGCCGACGGCGTGACGCTGACCGGTACGGCGGCGATCGGCACCACCATCAATGTTTATGGGTCTGACAACAGCCTGATCGGCACTGGCGTCACCGGCGCGGATGGCACGTTCAGCGTAGTGCTGACGCCTGCACAAACCAACGGCCAGAGCCTGGAAGTCACCGCCAACACCGCATTGGGCGGCGCGTCGCTGCCGACTGAAATCACCGCAGGCGACACCTCAGCGCCAGCGCCACTCAGCGATCTGGCGGTCAACGCCAGCGGCACACTGGTCACCGGTCGCGGCGAAGTCGGCGCAACTGTGACCATCACCGGCGCTGGCGGCGTGGTGCTGGGCAATGCGACGGTGGGCGCCAACGGCACCTTCAGCGCACAGCTCAATGCGCCGCAGGTCAACGGTCAGGTGCTCAATGCGACTCAGACCGATGCGTCCAGCAACACTTCGCCCGGCCTTAACGTAACTGCGCCAGACATCACGCCTCCGGCGGCTCCGACAGCGCTGGTGCTCAGCGGCGCCGGTCTGGTGCTCGGCGGACTCGGTGAAGCCGGCGCCACCGTCACCGTGCGCGGTGCTGGCGGCGCGGTGTTGGGGACCGCGACGGTAGCGGGCAATGGCTCGTTCTCGGTGACCTTGTCCTCTGCACAACTCAATGGCCAACAACTGAGCGTCACGCAGAGCGATGCGGCGGGCAACATTTCGCCGATTACCAATCTCAGCGTCGCCGATACCACCGCGCCGGCACCGCTGAGCAATGTCACCCTGAACGGTACCGGCCTGGCCGTCAGCGGCACCGGTGAAGCCGGCGCCACGGTCAGCGTGACCAACGCGGCCGGCACCGTGCTCGGCACGGCTGTGGTCAATGCTGGCGGCACCTTCACCGTGCAATTGTCCAGCGCGCAACTGAACGGCCAACAGCTCAACGTCCAACAGGCAGACCCGGCGGGCAACCTGTCGCCGGTGTTCAACCTCACGGCAGCGGATGTGCAGGCCCCGGTCGCGGCCAGCGGTCTGACGCTCGCTGCGAATGGCCTGACCTTGAGCGGTACGGGTGAGGCCGGTGCAACGGTCAACGTGTATGGCCCGGGTGGCGCGCTGCTCGGTACCACCACCGTGGGCAGCGGCGGCACGTTCAGCTTCAACCTGAACACCGCGCAACTGGACGGGCAGTTGTTGACCGTGCGTCTGGTCGACCCGGCTGGCAATCTCTCCCCCAACGCCAGCGTGACAGCACCGGACGTCACCGCCCCCGGCGCGCCAACCGGCGTCAGCGTCAACGGCAGCGGCACCTTGCTTACCGGCGTTGGAGTGCCCGGTTCGACCATCAGCGTGCGTGGCGTCGGCGGTGTGGTACTCGGCACCGCGACCGTCGCCGCCAATGGCAGCTTCTCCGTGGTGCTGGCCTCGGCGCAGATCAACAGCCAGGTGCTCAGCGTCACCCAGGCCGATCCGAGTGGCAACGTATCGGTCGCAGCGACCGCTACGGCGCCAGACCTGACGCCGCCCGCTGCGGCCGGGGCGCTGCTGGTCGGCGCTGATGGTCTGACCGTTACGGGTACTGGTGAAGCCGGCGCAACGGTGACCATCAAGTCGGCCACCGGCACCGTTCTGGGTACCGGCACGGTCAACAACCTCGGTGTGTTCACCGTTGCCCTGAACAATGCACAGATCAACGGTGAAAAACTCACCATCACCCTCAGCGACGCACGTGGCAACGTCTCGGTGGCCGCCAACGTCACCGCGCCGGATGTCGACGTCAATGCACCAGTGGTCGCCAGCGACAATCTCGCCGTCGGCACCGTCACCCTGGCCCCGGCCACTGCGACGCAGACGTTCAATGACTCGTTCACCACGCTGCTGGCCGGGTTCTCGAAAACCTTTACCTTCACCGTTGCTGGCGGGACGCGTCTTGATCCAACCCTGACGCTGACCACCAGCAGTCTGATTTCGCTGATCGATGGCGTGGTCTACACACTGCAAGTGAAGGATGCCAGCGGCAACTGGGTCACCCTGGATGTCAACGGCAGCAGTGGCTTGCTCGACCTGATTGCCCTGGCCGGCCAGGGTGTACGGGTCGACATCGGTAACCTGCTGTCAGGCGATTATCGACTGACGGTGTCGAGCACCGGCATCGGCGTGCTGACCACGGTCAATACGCAGCTGCAACTGGACGTCAGCAGCCTGACCCAGTTCAACGGTATCGCCGGCCCGGCGGTGACCGGCAACGTCATCACCAACGTCGGCGTCGATGGCACGGTCGATCAGACCGGTCCGGACAACGGCGCGCAATTGCAGATCTTCAAGAACGGCGCCTGGGTCAGCGCCGGTGCCGGCACCACCGTGCAAGGGCTGTACGGAACCCTGACCATCGACGCCAACGGCAACTACAGCTACAAACCGAACGGCAGTGTTGGCAGCGTCGGCAAAGTCGACGTGTTCAACTATCAACTGGTGCACCCGAACGGCTTGAGCGACACCGCCAATCTGTACGTGCGCATCGACAGCCCGCAAGCCACCGAAGTGTGGAATGACGCCAGCCTCGGCAGCCCGGCACTGGTGGTGGATGCAACGCCGGACCTCGCCTCGACCGACGTTACTCTGGTCAACCGCGAAGTCACCACCAACTCCGCGCTCGGCACGTTCAATGTGCTGCTGGGCGGCGGCAGCGGTAACTACAACACCGTGGTCGCGGCCGATACCGTCAGTGACCTGACCGTGGTGGTCAACTCGAGCAACCTGTTGGCGCTGCTCGGTTCGATGACTGTGGGCCTGTACAAACTCAACACGGCGACCAACCAGTATGTGCTGGTGAAAAGCTACGGCGGCAACGCCCTGCTCAACCTCGGCGGTGGCAACTACGGGATCAAGTTCGACGACCAGACCGCCGGCAGCTATCAGGTACGGGTAGCGGTGGGCGGCCTTGGCCTGCTGACCAGCGTCAACACCAGCCTGATCAACGTGGCGACCTACAACAACCAGTTCGTGGTCGGCAGCTACACGCCGGTGTCAGGCAATCTGCTCACCGACACTGCAGGCGGCGGCGCCGATGTGTTGGGCTCGGTGTACACCTTGCTCAGCGTGCTGGTCGCTGGCAGCTACGTGGCGCCGGGTTACAACGGCGTCTCGCTGGTCGGCAACTACGGCACCCTGCTGGTGCAGGCCAACGGCAACTACACCTACACGCTCAAGGCCGGGCTGACCGATGCGGTGATCGGCCAGGAAGACACCTTCACCTATCAACTCACCCACCCCAACGGCACGGTCGACACCGCGACGCTGACCATCGACCTGAACAAGGCCGGCGCTTTCGCCAGCACCGCGTTCTCGGCGCTGGCCAGCGATGACCTCGGTCTCGCCCACGCCACAGGCAGTGAGCTGATCCAGGGCACCGAGGGCAACGACACCCTCGACGGCTCGCACGGTGGCGCTGTCACCCTGCGAGGTGGAGGTGGCGACGACACGCTGATCATCGCCGACCAGCAGTTCGCTTCAGTCGATGGCGGCAGCGGCACCGACACCCTCCTCTGGGCCGGTGGCGACGTGTCGATCAACCTCGGCGATCTGCAGAGCAAGATCCACAACGTGGAAATCCTCGACCTCAACCATTCCAGTGCGGTGGCGCTGACGCTGAATCTCAGCGACCTGGTGGCGATCACGTCCTCGGACAACAACACCCTGCTGATCAAGGGTGACGACAAGGACAGCGTGCACATGACTGATGGCTGGGTCGCGGATGGCACGCAGCAGGCCGACGGCATCGACTATGTTCAATACACGGCGCAGGAGGATCCGAGCCACCACTTGTGGGTGCAGAACGGCATTCAAGTGGTTTGAAACAACGCATCAGCAACGTCCGTCTCTCAACAGTAAGGGAAGTCTGTGGAGTCAGTTTTTCGCCAGAAATGGCCGGTGGTCCTGTTGACCATCGGCCTCTACCCCGCTCTCACCGTCGGCGTTCGCGCCAACGACAATTTCGACAGCGGCTTGCGCAGCATCAGCCCGTCGCAACTGCAACAACCGGCAGGCAATGACAGTCGTCAGCGCCCTGCCCCTGCTTCCAAAGCCTCCGCCGATGCCGACGCGTTGGGGCTGGAACAAGCGGTCAGGCTGGCCGTGGACTGGCACCCACGGATCGGTGAGGCCATCGGCACCCTGTTCCAGCAAGGCGAAGGGGTCAACGTCGCCGAATCCGGCTATTACCCGCAGGTCACCGGCGGCATCAAGGGTGGCTATACCAGCGGTTACGGCAGCGATGCCGGCAGCCAGTCGGTGAACATTTCCCTCAAGCAGATGCTGTATGACTTCGGCAAGGTTTCCAGTTCGGTCGACGCCGCCCGCGCTCGGGTGGCGCGCAGTCAGGCCGGGATTCTGCTGGCGATCGACGACATTGCCCGCGACACCGCCAAGGCCTACATCGAAGTGCAGCGCTATCAGCGTCTGCTCGAAGTTGCGCGCGAGCAGATTCAGGGCATCGGCGGCATCGTTGACCTGGCCAAGCAACGCAGCGACATGGGCGCCAGCACCCGCTCCGACATGGTCCAGGCGCAGTCCCGGGCCGAAGGCGCGACGGCTACTTTGCAGGAATTCAAGGCGCAATACGCACGCTGGCAAGCGACCCTGACCAGCCTGCTCGGACGGCGCACGCCGCCAGCGGTTAGCGACGCTGCTGCGCCGACGCTGAGTCAGGCCTGTGACGCCTCGCAAATCTCCGACACCCTGCCCGCCGTCCTCCAGGCCGCTGCGCAACGCACGCAGGCCCAGGCCGAACTGGCGCAAGCCAAAGCCGAAGCCTACCCGACCCTGTCGCTGCAACCGTCGGTAAACCAATACCTGGACGACCACTACGACGATCAGAACTCGCGGGCCGATCGCACTCAGGTCGGGATTTTTCTCAACCTCGAAGTGCCGATCTACCAGGGCGGCGCCATTAGCGCCCGCAGTCGCGCCGCCGGCCATGCGCTGACCGCAGCGGATTCGGCCGAAGACTTCGCCCGCCTGCAAGCGCGTCAGGGTCTGGCTGAGGCCCAGGCGCAGACCTCTGGCCTGAACCGGCGGCTGCGCTCGCTGGAATCTCGCCAGACCAGCATCACCGAAGCGCGCATGTTGTATGGCCGCCAATACCTGGAACTGGGCACCCGGCCGCTGCTGGACTTGCTCAACGCCGAGCAGGAAATCCATCAGTCGCGCTTTGATCTGGTCAACACCCAGGCTGATCTGCAACGTCTGCAGATCGACTGCTTCTACAACAGCGGTGCGATTCGCCGGGTCTTCGGCATCGACCACAGCGCCATCCAGAATGTCGAGATCCTGCCATGACCGATGCCAGCATCACCCTTGCTGAACCCGCCGCTGCCGAGGTTCGCGAAGATTACTCGCCGTGGCTGGAAGCGGTGCTCAAGGTCGCCCGCCACTATCGCCTCGACGTCTCGCCGGAAAGCGTGCGCCTGGCTTCGGTGCACAGCGAAGGCCGCGTCGAAGAAGTGGTTCGGCACATGGCGCGTCAGGCCGGTTTGAGCGTGAAGTTCGCGGTGTTCGATAACAAGAGCCTGAGCCGCTGGCGCACGCCGCTGGTGGTGCAACTGCGCGATGGTCAGGTCGGCGTGCTTGAAAGCATTGGCGAGACCGGCGAGCTGGGCATCTGCTTCAGCGGCGACCAGGGTTTGCAGAGCCGCATGGACGCCGCCGCTCTCGCCGAGCAGGCCCTGCGCACGGTGATTTTGCGCCCGACGCAACCGGTGGCGGACGTGCGCACCAACGACTACATCAAGCCGTACGACGAACACTGGTTCCGCCGCATCGTTCTCACCGACCTGCGCCCCTACAGCCAAGTGATGATCGCCTCGCTGGTCGCGAATCTGCTGGGGATGGCCGGGGTGCTGTTTTCCATGCAGGTGTACGACCGGGTGATTCCGGCCGAATCGCTGCCGACCCTGTACGTGCTGTTCGGTGGGGTGATGCTGGCGCTGCTGTTCGATTTCGTCATGCGCATTCTGCGTCTGCGCATCACCGATGTGCTGGGCAAGCGCGCCGATCTGCGCGTCTCCGATCTGGTCTTTGGCCATGCCTTGCGCCTGCGCAATTCCGCGCGGCCGAAATCCACAGGCTCGTTCATCTCGCAACTGCGCGAGCTGGAACAGATTCGCGATCTGATCACCTCCAGCACCGCCACGGCGCTGGCGGACATGCCGTTTTTCCTGCTGTTCCTGCTG
Source organism: Pseudomonas koreensis (assembly GCF_024169245.1). Taxonomy (NCBI): domain Bacteria; kingdom Pseudomonadati; phylum Pseudomonadota; class Gammaproteobacteria; order Pseudomonadales; family Pseudomonadaceae; genus Pseudomonas; species Pseudomonas koreensis. Next base: position 3,893,422 of record NZ_JALJWP010000001.1, on the reverse strand, counting down.
GTGTTTTATTTGATCGGCGGGCCGCTGGTGTTGATTCCACTGGTGGCGCTGGTGTTCATGTTGCTGCCCGGAATCATCGCGCAACCACGTCTGGCCCGCCTCGCCAATGCGTCGATGCGCGAAGCCGCGCTGCGCAACGCCATGCTGGTGGAAAGCATTCAAGGCCTCGACGACATCAAGGCACTACAGGCCGAGCAACGTTTCCAGCAACAGTGGAACCAATACAACGCGGCCTCGGCGGACAGCAGCCTGCGTTTGCGCACCCTGACCAACAGCCTGGTGGCCTGGACGCAGAATGTGCAGGGCGGCGTGTTTGCGGTGGTCATCGTGTTCGGCGCACCGATGGTGATTGCCGGCGACCTGACCACCGGCAGTCTGGTCGCGGCGTCGATCCTGTCGTCGCGGATGATGGGGCCGATGGCGCAGCTGACTCACGTACTCACGCGATGGCAGCAGGCCAAGGTCGCGCTCGAAGGCCTGAACCGGATCATGCAAATGCCGGTGGATCATCCCGAAGGCAGCCAGCGCGTGCACTTGCCGGCGATTCGCGGCGACTACCGCCTGCGTCAGGCCAGTTTTCGCTACAGCGAAGAATCGTCCCCGGCGCTCAACAGCATCGACCTGAGCATTCGCCCCGGCGAGCGCATCGCCCTGCTCGGCCGCAACGGCGCCGGCAAGTCGACGTTGCTGCAGGCACTGGGCGGCGCAATGGATCTGAGCAGCGGCGAAACCACCCTGGACGGCATCGCCCTGGCGCATCTCGACCCGGCTGACCTGCGCCGCGACGTGGGCTTGTTGTCGCAACAGGCGCGGCTGTTTCACGGCACCCTGCGCGACAACATCACCCTTGGTGCCGGTCAGGCCAGCGATCAGGAAATCATCGCCGCGCTGACCGTCACGGGTGCGCTGGATTTCGTCCGGCAGTTGCCCAAAGGCATGGATCACCTGGTACTTGAAGGCGGGCTGGGTTTGTCTGGCGGCCAGCGTCAGAGCTTGCTGCTGTCGCGCTTGTTGATCCGTCAGCCACAAGTGCTGTTGCTCGACGAACCGACGGCGGCGCTGGATGACGTCACCGAGCGCCTGCTGCTGGAAAAACTCGCGACCTGGACTCAAGGCCGAACGCTGGTGGTTGCCACGCACCGGGTCAGTGTGTTGCAACTGGTCGAGCGGATCATCGTCCTCGACAACGGCCGCATCGTCATCGACGACCATCGCGACGCGGCGCTCGCGCGGTTGCGCACGCCGGGCAAAGGAGTCGCAGTATGAAAGCAATGATGACTGACGTACCCGACCCGATGTCCTATCTCGACGGCCGCGATGAGCGTGCCCTTGCCGGTGGCGCAAAGGTGATCTGGGGCTGCGCGCTGATGCTCGCCTGCTTCGTCGCGTGGGCGGCGTGGTTTGAGATAGTCGAGGTGTCGACCGGCACCGGCAAAGTGGTGCCGAGCTCGCGCGAGCAAGTAATTCAGTCGATGGAGGGCGGCATCCTCGAGCAGCTCAACGTTACTGAAGGCGCTTTGGTCGAGCGCGGCCAGATTCTCGCCCAACTGGACCCGGTGAAGAACCAGTCCAATGTCGGCGAAAGCGCGGCCAAGTACCGCGCGGCGCTGGCGAGCGTCAACCGCTTGCAGGCCGAGGTCAGCGAAAAACCGCTGGCCTTTGACGCCTCGCTGCAGGAGTTTCCCGATCTGATCCGCGCCGAAACCGAGCTCTACCAGACCCGTCGCAAAGGTCTGGCGGAAACCCTCGACGGTATCCAGAGCTCGCTGAAACTGGTGCGTAGCGAACTGGCGATCACCGAAAACCTGGCGAAGATCGGCGCCTCGAGTCGGGTCGAAGTGCTGCGCCTGACCCGTCAGCGCTCGGAGCTGGAATTGAAGGCCACCGAAGCCCGCTCCGATTACATGGTTCGCGCCCGCGAAGACCTGGCCAAAGCCAACGCCGAAGCGCAGATGCTCGAAGCGGTGATTCGCGGCCGCACCGATTCACTCTCGCGTCTGACCCTGCGCTCGCCCGTGCGCGGTATCGTCAAGGACATCGAAGTCAGCACGATTGGCGGGGTGATCGCGCCCAACGGCCAGGTCATGCAGATCGTGCCGCTGGATGAGCAACTGCTGATCGAGACGCGCATCTCGCCGCGCGATATCGCCTTCATTCATCCGGGCCAGGCGGCGAAAGTCAAAATCACCGCCTACGACTATTCAATCTACGGCAGCCTCGACGGCGAAGTGGTGACGATCTCGCCGGACACGATTCAGGACGAAGCCAAGCCGGAGATTTTTTACTACCGCGTGTTCATCCGCACCTCCTCGGATGAACTGCGCAACAAGGCCGGCAAACGCTTCGCCATCGTGCCCGGAATGATCGCCACGGTGGACATTCGTACCGGCGAAAAAACCGTGCTGGACTACCTGATCAAACCGCTCAACCGCGCCCGCGAAGCGTTGCGCGAACGTTGATCAGCGGCTGGCCAGTTTGGTCGCCGGCGGCGCGGTCGGGGTAATACTCGCCTGATAGCGCGCCCACTCGCGATTGATCTCCGCGTACGGCAGGAAAATGCTTACGCGCGGTTGATCAAGCAGGTCCGGGCGCTTGAGGCGGCTGACGTCATCGCGGGTCAAAAACGCCACGTTGATGCCGACCACCTTGCCATCGGCAGAAAACACCGGCCCGCCGGACATGCCCTTGGCCAGTGCGCCGTTGTGGGTGCCGTAAAGCACGTTGCCCTCTTTGACGTCGAGGCGAACCATCGCCGGCAAAGCCTGACCGGTGCCCTTGACCGACATGTACAGCGAATTGAATCCCACCGAGGTCAGCTCTTCGCCCGGCTTGTAGCCGCGCCATCCCGGCACGCTATTGGCCTTGTGGCGGAAGAACTGGACGTCGGCCTGCCCCTGGAAAACCGTGCCCGACAAGTAAGGAATGTGCTTCACCGTCACGGCGTAATCTTCATTCCATTGCACAGCCGAACCCATCAGCAGATAAGGCAAAGGCGCGCCGGAGTGGACGACAAAGGCTTGGTCTAAAACAGGATCCTGAACAAAAGCGACTGGCATTCCATTGCACCCGCTGAGCAGCATCGACGCTGCAACAAGTGACTTGAGGGGGCGCATTTTCGGTACATCTTGAAGTGAGGGAAGGTGCTGCAATATGTCATTGCGCCATCACTTCAGCAATAGTCTGAGCCTACCGCTTGTCGGCGAGCGATATAGTCAGTCAATGATTGGATCCAAGTAGCGAGGCTGGGACGATGATTGCCATCGTCCCCTTGCGCGTCAGATTTGTGCCTGACCACCGTCGACAAACAGCTCGATACCGTTGACGAAGCTAGCGTCGTCCGAGGCGAGGAACACCGCGGCAGCGGCGATTTCTGCCGGCTCGCCGACACGCCCCATCGGTATTTGCGACGCCATGTAATCGAGCAGACCTTGCTGTTGTTCGGCGTCCGGACCGGCCAGCTCCACCAGACCCGGAGTCTTGGTAGCGCCCGGGCTGAGCGTGTTGATGCGCACGTTGCGGTCTTTCAGATCCAGAATCCAGCTGCGCACGAACGCCCTCACCGCAGCCTTAGACGCGGAATACACGCTGAACGCCGCCGTGCCGGAACTACCCGCCGTGGAACCTGTGAGAATCACCGAAGCACCTTTGGCCAACAGCGGCAAGGCTTTCTGCACGGTAAACAGCACGCCCTTGACGTTGCGATCGAAGGTGTCGTCGTAGTGCGCCTCAGTGATCTCGCCCAGCGGCAGCATCGAGCCGCCGCCGGCGTTGGCGAAAAGCACGTCGAGATGGCCCTTCTCGGCAGCAATTTGCTGATACAGCGCATCGAGCTGTTCGAGGTTCGTCGAGTCAACCTGGACGCCTTTGGCGTTGCCGACCATTGCGACGGCGGCGTCGAGTTCGGCCTGGCGACGGCCAGTGATGTAAACGTAAGCGCCTTCCTCAGCGAAGCGCTTGGCCGTGGCCAGGCCAATGCCGGAGGTGCCGCCGGTAACGAGAGCGATTTTGCCTTGAAGTTTGCCAGCCATGAGTCTTCTCCAGAACGTGAGTACAGCCAATCGGGGTTTGGTTTCGAGCTGGGAAAAGCTTATCGACGCTACCGACCTTTCAAAATAGAATTGTCTGAAACTCATCGTTGCAGAATTGAAATGAGCAAACTGCCTGATTTTGAAGGTCTGGCGATGTTCGCCAAAGTTGCGGAGGAAGGTTCGTTCGCCTCCGCCGCGCGGGTCATGGGCGTCTCGGTACCCACGGTGTCGCGTGCGGTGGCGCGGCTCGAAGAACGCTTGGGCGGTCGCCTGTTCAACCGCACCTCGCGGCAATTGGCGCTGACTGAATTCGGTTCGAGCATGGCAGCCAAAGCCGGGGACATTTACCGGCAGGCCGAGGAAGTCGAGAGTGAAGCCCAAGACCTTTCGGTGCAGCCGCGTGGACAAGTCCGCCTCGCCGTGCCCATGTCATTCGGTTTGCGCTGGGTCGCGCCGTTGTTGCCTGAGCTGCTGCGCCGCTATCCGGAGCTGTTCGTCGACCTGCATTTGCATGACGCCTCGGTCGACCTGATCGCCGAGGGTTTCGACGCCGCGCTGCGCATCGCCGCCCTGCCCGACTCATCGCTGGTCGCGCGTCGGCTATGCGCCGTGAGTCAGTTGCTGGTGGCGTCTCCCGGCTACCTGGAAGCTCACGGACGCCCCATGCACCCGCGTGATCTGGCGACGCGTTCGTGCCTGAGTTACGCATACCGCGCGCGCACGCAAGTCTGGCGCTTCACCCATCACAGCGGCGTCGAGGAAGATGTCGTGCCGAAAGGCCCGTTGCGCGTGACCAATTCCGATGCGCTGCTGCCGGTGTTGCTCGAGGGATTGGCGATTGCCGAATTGCCGGAATTCATCGCCAGCGAATACCTGGCCGATGGGCGGCTGGAAGTGTTGCTGCCGGAGTGGCACATGACTCGCGGCGGGCTGTATTTCGTGACGCCGTCTGCACGCAGTCGTCCAGCGAAGATCCGCGCGCTGTCCGACTTCTTTGCCGAGCATCTGTCGGAGCCAGTGTGGCGCTGTGATCAGGCGCACGCTGCGCATTTGCTCAAATGAACGTTCGTCGGTACGCCGGACGACCGCACGGGCAATCCGGAAAGTGCGTGCTAGGGTGTCTAGCCAAAGCACGTTTCAATCCAGGAAAAAATGAGGAGGATCCATGCCACTTCATCCCATTCTGTTCATGGGCGGTTCCGGCGCCATCGGCCACCAGACGGCCCGCGCCTTGCGCGCGGCGCACCCCGACGTACCCTTGCTGATTGGCGGACGCGACCTCGCCAAGGCTGAGCAAACCGCCGAGCAAATCGGCAATGCCCAAGGTGTGGTCATCGACGCTCGCGCAGACGATCTGGGACTGGGCGATCGCCCGGTCAGCGCCATCGCCCTGTTCTACATGGACCACGCCCTCGCCGGACTGAGGTTTGCGCAAAGGCGCAAGGTGCCGCACTTGAGCATTTCTTCCGGCGTCTTCGAAATCGCTCCGCAAATCGCCAGTTTCATGCACACGCCCGACGCGGCGCCCATTGTCCTTGGCTACGAATGGATGGTCGGTGCGACCACGGTCGCGACGCTGCACCTCGCCAAGGCGTTCGCCCGCGTGCACGACATCCGCATCCACGCACTGGTCGACGAACAGGATGGCGGCGGCCCGACCGTGGCGGTCGATTTCGAACACCTGAACAAAATGCTGCCCGCCGCACTGACCCGCCGCGACGGCGAATTCATCTGGCGCGAAGGCGATGACGCCAAGGTCAGCTTTCGCGCGGTGGATGGAACCGTTCTGGAAGGCGCCGGTTTCTCCTCCATCGACGTCACAGGCCTGGCCGCCGCCACCGACGCCCCGAACGTCGAGTTCAACCTCGCCAGCGGCGTCAGCTCGACCCGGCGTCAGGGCCTGCCGATGTCGACAGAGATATTGATCGAAATAGAAGGCACGGATCACAAGGGAGCTGCGTTGCGCACACGGCACGCCGTGGTTCACCGCGCAGGTGCGGCGGCATTGACCGGGCTGAGTGTGGCCATGCTGCTGGAGCGACTGATCGGGCTGGACGGCCAGCCGCCTGTGAGCCCGGGGCTGTATTTTCCGTATCAGCTACTGGAGGCGCAGGCGTTTCTGCCGCGATTGGAAAAGGACGGTGGTGAATTGATTGAGCTGGACGGAGAAGTGACTGGATAAAAAATCGTAGCGACCAGGCTGGTCGCTACTCAAACACACAGACGACAGGGTCGCAGGTGAGCATCAGTTTTACTTCCTTCCCCTGTTTGCACAGGGTCAGAGCTTGCGACCAACCTGAGCGTAGCCCTGCCTTAAGCTCAAGGCAGGTCGTAGAGCCCTGGCAAATGTCACTTCTTCTTTTTCGCTGGCTTGTCGGCCTTCTCTGATTTTTTCGCCTTCTCCGGTTTGCTGTCAGCTTTCTTGGCGGAATCCTTGGGTTTGGCGTCTTTTTTCTTTTCTTTCTTGTCAGAGGACTTCTCTTTCTTGTCGGAGGACTTCGATAGGGTCGAAGCCGCATCCGATTTCTTCGCTGATGACGACTTTTTGTCTTTCAATTCTTTACTGGCTTTCGAAGTCTCATCTTTGCTCTTCTTGTCATCTTTAGCCACGTTAACCACCTCTCGGAGTGTGCTGACATTAGCGCATTGCCTGCGGAATTGCCCCCAGGCTCAGTATTAGGCGAGCCTGATGGAATGCCGTTCAATTTTTCTCAAGAAGGAAATCGCGCATCAGCTCGGCAGTTCGCCGTGCGCTGGTCACCACAAAAAAATGCCCTTCACCCTTCAGCACGCGCAGTTCGGCTTGTGCAATCGAGCGTCGCAGGATCTGCCCGTTGTACGGCTGTACCAACGTGTCACGGTCGCCGATGAGGATGAGCGTGCGCGCGCGCAAACGGGATAGCCGCAGCAGACTTGTCCAACCTGCCAGAGCGGTTAGCTGGTGGTAATAAGTCCGCGGGTCAACGCTAAGCATGCCCCTGGCAACACCGAAGCGCAGCAGCGCATGGATAGAATTGCCCGAAGCACCTCCCTTCGGCCGTTTGCCACCGCCTCTGCCCCTGAAAAAATCCAGAATGTCGGCGGGTTTCATCAATAACGCCGGGCCCGCTGAGGTCGCCGCCAGAATAAGCCGCCGCACCTTGCCAGGGTGACGAAGAGCAAACTCTTGCGCCAATGCCCCACCCCAACTAACGCCGAAGACATCAATCCGGTCGATTCCCAATTGCTCGAGCATCTCTCCGATCAAATCGGCATGGCTCGGCAAACGCATCGGCCAGCGCGGCATTTGCGACTTACCCACTCCGGGCACGTCCAGCGCAATCGTTGTGTAGTCAGCCAGTTCGTCGCGCAGGGCGTCGAATGTTCTGATCAAGCCACCCAAACCGTTAAGCAGGAGTAACGGTGGGCCTTGGCCGGAGATTGAGACATTCACCTGCAAATCCTTGACGGTGAGCTTTCGAATCGGCATGAGTTACCTTTTCCCTTGGCACTTGGATCGCAGTGTAGACGGCCCAATCTTGCGTATATGCTGCTTTCTGCAAAGCCAGGATAGATATCTCCTAAACGTTCGAGACAGTAGAAATGATCTCCGATCCCGGAACACCAACGCTTGATCAACTCAAAGTATTCCTGACGGTTGTAGAAGTGGGGAGTTTTGCCGCTGCGGCCAGGAAACTGCATCGCGCTACATCAGTTGTGAGCTACTCCATTTCCAACCTGGAGATGCAGCTTGGGGTTTCACTGTTTGACCGCAAGACAACGCGAAAACCACAACTGACGGACGCAGGTCGAACCGTCCTTGCCGAAGCACGCACTATTACCAACGGCGTAAATGGACTGCGCGCAAAAGTCTCCGGTTTGCTGCATGGACTTGAGGCAGAAGTTCACCTTGCGCTCGATGTGATGCTCCCTGCCGAGCGAGTAGTCGATGCGTTAAGGACCTTCAGGGAAGAATTTCCTACAGTCACTCTGCACTTGCACATGGAAGCCTTGGGGGCAGTGACCCAACTAGTGATGGAGAAGAAAGCTGGAGTCGGCATCAGCGGTCCGCTGGACATTGGCCTGGACGGCATCGAGCGCATCGGCGTCGGCAGTGTTCAGTTGATACCGGTCGCAGCGCCTGCACACCCGCTGGCAACCGAGTGTTCCAAATCGCCTGGCGCTGCCAGAGAGTTTGTTCAATTGGTGCTATCGGATCGCTCAACACTTACGGGTGACAAGGACTTTGCCGTCGTCAGCACTCGCACTTGGCGACTGGCGGATCTGGGCGCCAAACACATGCTTCTCAAAGAGGGCATCGGATGGGGGAATATGCCGGTGCCCATGGTTCAGTCTGACCTGGACGAAGGACGCCTGGTCGAACTCGATATGCCGGACTGTAAAGGCGGCACCTACACCTTCGACGCGATTTATCGAACCGACTCGCCCCCCGGTCCGGCTGGGCAGTGGCTGATCAAGCGGTTCGGCGCACAGCCTTTTGCGACTTGAAAGTGGCAATTCAGAGAGAAAAGAACAAAAACCCGACAGCCTGAGCAAGGCTGCCGGAGAGGTGCACGTCGAAAAGCAGGAAAGTTGAATCGTCGAAAGCGACTGACAACAACTGTTTATCCTCTTTTGAATCACGGAGGCGCCATGACCGCATTTCGAAAATCCGACTTCCCTCTGAGCGAGGTTCGCCAGCACCTGGAAACCGGCCCAATCGTGCTGGTGAGCTCCGCGTGGCAAGGTGAAACCAACATAATGACCATGGGCTGGCACATGATGATGCAGTTTTCCCCCGCCCTGTTTGGCTGCTACATCTGGAGTGCAAACCACAGCTACGAGTTGATCCGCAACAGCGAGCAGTGCGTAATCAACGTGCCCACCGTCGAGTTGGTCGATCAGGTTGTTGCCGTGGGCAACAGCAGCGGTGGCGCCATCGACAAGTTTGCCCAATTTGCTCTCACAGCCGCCCCCGCAGAACGGGTAACTGCCCCGTTGATCAAAGAGTGCTACGCCAATTTCGAGTGCAAGCTGTTCGACTCGAATCTTATCGGCGAGTACGGTCTGTTCGTGTGGGAAGTGGTCAAGGCGCATGTGGCCACGTCGGTGAAAAATCCCAAAACCCTGCATTACCGCGGGCAGGGGAAATTTATAGTGGCGGGCGAAACCCTGGATTTCCGCGATCAATTCCGCCCGCAGAATCTGTAATAAAACACCAATAAAAAAGCCGGAATTTTCATTCCGGCTTATGCGTCAGCGCTCGGGATATAACACCATGCCAGCGTGATAAAGCACGTTGTGTCTAAACTCTCCATCTGCGGTAAAGCCAGTGTCGTCCACATACTCAATGTGGTCGCCTTCCAGCCAGTAACGCCCTTGATAGGCGCTTTTTTGCCGACCGCGCGCCTCGTCATATCGCCCCCCTTGCAGCAACTCATGACGAATATGACCGTCGGCTGTCACCCACATGCCAACGTACTTGCTCTGATCGCCAGATGGCTGCGCAGTGGCGTTTTCTTGCGCATCAGGGGTTACACGAATTTCGATATCGGACATTTTAGAACTCCTGTTTTCAGATCAGAGTTTCCTGCCGTTCAGCAGGACTTGAAGCAAGAGTAAGAAGTCGCGGCGCGGTACCGTTATGCAATTCCTGCGCAGGTTTTGCCCAATGCTCCCGGCGCTCGCAAAAACGTCGAGGCGAAGGACTAAGCGAACTAGGCCAATGGCTGCAGGCAATAGACAGCGTCCATGCCATCTGTGCGGGCTTAGCGCGTCAGGCCGTTGGGAAGTCCGCGCCACGGGCGGTAGATTCCCATGCGCTGAACTCGCGACCCATGGCGGTAAGCTTTGCCTGCGCGGCCTCATAGGCTTCATTGCCCAACAGCAGGCGCGCCGGCGGCGCTGCGCAGGTAACCGCGGCGTAGATCGCCGCTGCCGCCCTGGCTGGGTCGCCGGCCTGATTGCCAACAGATTGCTGGTAGGCGCGCATCGCGGCGCCGGCGGTTGCCTGGTAATCCTCGGCCACCGTTTGCGCGGCGCCCGAAGACCCCGCCCATTGGGTTCTGAAGGCGCTGGGCTGAACGGTCATCACGCCGATACCGAGTGGCGAAACTTCGGCGCGCAGACTTTCCGACAGGCCCTCCACGGCGAACTTCGTCGCGCAGTAATGGCCGACCGCTTCGAACCCGACCAGACCGCCTATTGATGTGAGGTTGACGATCATGCCGGTGCGCCGCTTGCGCATGCCTGGCAGTACCGCGCGAATCATATGGGCCGTGCCGAAGTAGTTGACCTCGAACATCCGCCGAACAGCCTCATCGTCGCTGTCCTCTACCGATGAGAAATGGCCAATGCCGGCATTATTGATCAGCACGTCCACGCGCCCGAAGCGACGCTCGGCGGCTTCCACGACCTGCATCGCCTGCGCCGGATCAGTCACGTCCAGAGGCAAAATCAGAGCCTCGCCGAGGGCGGCCAGATCCTCGATCTGCTGTGTTTTGCGCGCCGTGACCACCACACGCTCACCCTCATTCAGCAGCGCTGTGGCGATGTGGCGACCGAACCCGGTGGAACAGCCTGTAACCAACCAAACCTTAGTCTCGTTCATTGCAGTACTCCTCTTTATAGCGGCGGTTCAGGATTACGCTGAACCGCGTTCGAGACCAACGTACCGAATCAGCCCCGCCGCTGTTATTCGATTAGTCCGCGAGATTTGCCTGATCCTGCTCAGCAACACATGGCCCGGACCACAGATGAACGTTCACTTCGATTTCCGCTGCTTTTCTATTTTTTCGAACCTGATCATCGAAACATGCCGGCTATTGCGCAAAGCTGCGCGGTGACATCATTTGCTCCACAACGGCGCTTCATGGTGAAGCGCTGACATCAGCGGAATCCACGTCATGTCCCACGCAGCCACAATTTCCAGCATTACTGCTTCAACGTCTTCCAACCTCAACAGCACCGTTTCATTGATCGGGCGCATTTTTCTGAGCGCGATCTTCATTCTTTCGGGCCTGTCGAAAATCGCAGCACCGGCCATGATGATTGGCTACATCGGCTCCGTTGGGTTGCCTTTTCCTGCACTGGCGTTGGGGGTGGCGATTGCTGTCGAGATTCTCGGCGGCGCAGCGTTGATCGCCGGTTATCGCACACGAACCACCGCAGCGGTGCTGGCGATTTTCAGCATCCTGACCGCGATGATTTTCCATAACGCTCTGGCGGACCAGAATCAGTTCATCCATTTCTTCAAGAATATCGCCATGGCCGGTGGGCTCTTGCAGATCGTTTCTTTCGGCGCAGGGCGTTTCAGCCTCGACGCACGTCGCCACTAATCGAATCGCCGGCACGTCCAATTGTTCCGACGCGCCATGACCATCAAAACGGAGAGATTCATGAAAGCTGTCCAAGTAGCGCAGTACGGCCAGGCAGAAGCGCTGGTGCTCAAAGAAGTTCCGGATCTGAAACCCAATGACGATCAGGTGTTAATCGATGTTGCCGGCAGTGGGATCAATCCGATCGATTGGAAAATTCTCTCCGGTGCCATGCAGCAATTCATTCCGCTGCCACTGCCCTACACGCCTGGTGTGGAAGTCTCAGGCACCGTCGCCGCGGTGGGCAGGAACGTCAGAGACTTTGCCGTTGGCGACAAGGTGTTCGGGTTTATCGGGATTACCGGCGGGTATGCGACCCAGGCGCTTTCAACACCAGATCGTCTGGCCCACACACCGACAACGCTGTCGTTGCAAAAGGCCGGCGGCGTGCCGGCGGCAGCACTTACCGCTTGGCAAGCGCTGCATGAACACGCCGCGATCCAGCCAGGCCAGAAAGTCCTTATTCACGGCGGCGCAGGTGGCGTGGGCAGCTTCGCAATCCAGCTCGCCCACCTTGCCGGCGCTTATGTGATCGCGACCAGCTCTGCGAAAAACCACGACTATCTGCGTTCGCTTGGCGCTGATGAGGTGATTGATTACACCTCGGCAAAATTCGAAGACAGCGTTACTGATGTCGATGCGGTGATTGATCTGGTTGGCGGCGAAACTCAGAACCGTTCATGGAGTGTCATCAAGCGCGGGGGCGTTCTGGTTTCCCCGGTCAGCGCACCCTCTGCACAGAAGGCCAGTGAGCACGGCGTGAGTGGCAAAAACTTCGCCACCCGTTCCGATGGCAGCCAATTGGCCGAGATCGCCGCGCTCTTCACATCGGGCCAGCTCAGCCTTGAGGCTCAGGTAGTACCGCTGAAAGAAGTTGTCGCCGCGGTAAAACAAAGCTGGGCCGGGCACACTCGTGGAAAAATCGTGCTCGATGTCAGCGCTCAGCCCGAATCCTGAACCAGATCGCATACATCGCCGGCAAGAACACCAACGTGATGATCGTGCCAACAAACGTGCCGCCAATCAGTGTGTAGGCCAGCGTGCCCCAGAACACCGAGTGGGTCAGCGGAATGAACGCAAGAATCGCTGCCAGCGCGGTCAACAACACCGGCCGCGCCCGTTGCACGGTCGCTTCGACCACGGCATGGAACGGCGCCAGCCCTTCCTGTTCGTTGTGATGAATCTGCCCGATCAGGATCAGCGTGTTGCGCATCAGGATTCCCGATAGCGCGATCAACCCGACCAGCGCGTTGATGCCGAACGGCTGATTGAAGATCAGCAGCGTCGGCACCACGCCGATCAAGCCTAACGGCGAGGTGAGGAAGACCATGATCATCGCCGAGATCGAACGCACCTGGACAATGATGATCAGCAGCGTCATGGCAATCATGATCGGCAACAACGGCAAGATCGCCTTGCCGGCCTTGCCGGATTCTTCGATGGCGCCCGCCTGTTCAATCCGGTAACCGGAAGGCAGGTTTTCGATGATCGGCTGCAACTGCTGGACAATCGCGCCTGACACATCCGGTGGCTGCAAACCTTCGGCGATGTCGCCACGCACGGTGATGGTCGGCGTACGATCACGGCGGCGCAGGATCGGGTCTTCCATGCGCACTTCGACCTGACCAATCTGCGACAGCGGGATGCGCTGCCCCGCCGCACCGACCAGGGTGAAGCCTTCGATCTGCGAGGGATCCAAGCGAATATTGCCCGCCGCACGACCGACGACCTGCACTGAGCGGATGTCTTCGCGAACCGCCGTGATCGGCACGCCGCTGAGCAGGAATTGCAACTGCTGGGCCACCGCGCTGGACGTCAGCCCCACCGCCTGCAAGCGATCCTGATTCAGGTTGAAATGCAACGTCGGCGTCAGCGGTCCCCAGTCAGTGTTGACGGTTCTCATCATCGGGCTGTCCTGCATGACGCTGCGCACCTGCTCGGCGATGTCGCGCAGCTTCGCCGGATCAGGCCCCATCACCCGGTAGGCCACCGGGAATGGCGAGTACGGGCCGAACACGATTTGCGTCGCCCGAACTCGGGCCTCTGGGGCCAGACCTTCGGCCACCGCTTCGCGCAAGCGCAATTTGAGGGTTTCGCGGGCTTCCTGGCTGTCGGTCAGCACTACGATCTTGGCGAACGATGGATCCGGCAACTCCGGCGCCATCGCCAGGAAAAACCGTGGCGCGCCCTGGCCGATATAGGCCGTGACGATTTGCGCCTCATCCTGCTTCTGCAGCCAGGCCTCGACCTTGGTCGCCGCGGCACTGGTCTGCTCGATGGACGTGCCGTAGGGCATCTGCACTTCGATCATCACTTCGGGGCGGTCAGAGGTCGGAAAAAACTGTTTCTTCACCAGCCCCATGCCGGGAATCGCAACGACAAACAGCGCAACGACCATGCCCGCCACCAGCCATTTACGCGTAATCACCCACGTCAGAATCCGCCGGAAGCGGTTGTAGCGCGGCGTGTCATAAATTGCCGCGTGCCCGCCTTCGACTGTCTTGATGTCCGGCAGCAGCTTCACGCCCAGGTACGGCGTGAAAGCCACGGCGACGACCCACGAAGCAATGAGCGCGATGCCGACAATCCAGAACATGTTGCTGGTGTATTCGCCTGCCGTTGATTGCGCGAACCCGTTGGGCAAAAAGCCAATCGCCGTCACCAGCGTACCGGCCAGCATTGGCGCTGCCGTATGACTCCAGGCATAAGCGGAGGCCTTGATGCGGTCGTAGCCCTCCTCCATCTTCACCACCATCATTTCAATGGCGATGATCGCGTCATCGACCAGCAAGCCGAGCGCAAGAATCAGCGAACCGAGGGTGATCCGGTCAAAGTTCTTGCCGGTGGCCGCCATCACCACAAACACGATCGCCAGGGTCAACGGCACCGCCGCCGCAACCACGACGCCGACACGCCAGCCCATGCTGAGAAAACACACGAGCATGACCACCAGCAGCGCGACAAAGAACTTGACCATGAACTCGCCGACGGCCGAGTCGATATTCACCGCCTGATCGGTGACTTTGGAGAGGGACATGCCCAACGGCATTTCTTCGTTGATCCTGACGGTTTCGGCATCCAGCGCCTTGCCCAGATCGAGACCGTTCCAGCCCTCGCGCATGATCACGCCGAGCAATAACGCCTCCTCGCCATTGTTGCGTACCAGAAAGGTTGCCGGGTCCTCGTAGCCACGCTCGACGGTGGCCACGTCAGACAGCGTGAGTGTCCGCCCCTGCGCCACCACCGGCGTGTCACGGATTTTCTGCAACGTGTCGAACGCGCCATCGACGCGCAGAAAAACCTCCGGCCCTTTGGTTTCGACCGATCCGGCGGGCGTCAGCACGTTCTGATTGTTCAGCGCGGCGAAGATGTCCTGCGGCGACAAACCCAGCGTCGCCAACCGATCATGGGAAAACGAAACGAATATCCGCTCGGCCTGCTCGCCGATGATGTTGACCTTTTTCACCCCCGGCACATGCAACAGGCGCTGGCGTAATGTCTCCGCGTCGCGCACCAGCAAGCGCTGCGGCTCGCCCTTGGCTTTCAAGGCGAACAGCGCGAAGGTCACGTCGGAAAACTCGTCGTTGACCATCGGCCCGATGACACCCGCCGGCAGCTTGATCGCTTCATCGTTGAGCTTTTTCCGTGCCTGATAAAATTCTTCCTGCACCTGCCCCGGCGGTGTGCTGTCGAGCAACGACACCACGGTAAATGCAAGCCCCGGGCGCGTGTAGGTTTCCGCGCGGTCGTACCACTTCAATTCCTGCAAACGCTTTTCCAGGAGTTCGGCGACCTGGTCCTGCATCTCCTGCGCGGTCGCCCCCGGCCACGCGGTAATCACCGTTAGCTGCTTGACCGTGAACGGCGGATCTTCCGCCCGGCCCAACTTGAAGAACGACAGGACGCCGGCAACGGCAATCAGAAAGATCAGAAACACCGTGATCGCCCGTTGGCGAACGGCGATGGCGGAAAGGTTGAACCGGCCCTCGCTCATGGACGACTCCCGGCAATCTGGCCATCGTCGCGGGCAAGCAATCGGACTTCTTCGCCATCGCGCAGCAGATGCGCACCCAGCGCGACAATCGGCTCACCGACGTTGAGCTCGCCAGCGATGCGCGCCGAATCGTCACTCAATCCGAGCACCTCGACCGGGCGCCAGGAGACTTTCGCCGGTGTGCCTGCGATCACCCAAACGCCGGGGCCTTTGCCGGGGTTGTAGATCGCGGCCATGGGCACCTTCAGCGCCTGTTTTGGCGCAGAACTTTGCGGGATTTCGATGGTGACCGTCGAGCCGATCGGCGCATCGGCCAGTTTGCCTTCAAGCACATAGCGCGCTTCAAAGGTGCGAGTGGTGCGGTCGGCGGAGTCGGAAAGCAGACGCAGTTTGGCACTGACGGCAGCGGAGGTATCGCCATACAGTTTTGCCTGGGCGGTTGAGCCTGCTGCGGGGCGCAAGGTTTCGGGTAGATGAACGATGGCTTCACGCTGACCGGCACGCGCCAGTCGCACCACCGGTTCGCCGGGGCTGACGACTTGCCCCGGTTCCACAAGGGTTTCCACCACCACGCCATCAGCGTCCGCCACCAGCACCGCGTAACCGGAAGCGTTGCGCGCAACGTCCGCCTGCGCGACAGCGGCATTGAGTTGCGCCCTGGCGGTGTCGGCGGCGGCTTTGAACTGATCGTAGGCCGATGCCGAAATGGCGCCGGCGGCGACGAGTCGGCGATTGCGCGCTTCGTCACCGGCTGTCTGTGTGGCTCGGGCGCGAGCGGCGCTCACCGCTTCTTGCTGCGCTCGCGCCTGCAGGCCGAGGTCGATCGGGTCAAGACGCATCAGTGGCTGGCCGCGCTTGACCGTCTGGCCGGTATCAACCAGACGCTCAAGCACCTTGCCCGAGACGCGAAAGCCCAGATCGCCCTGCACTCGCGCCGCCACGACACCGGTGAATGATCGGGAGCCGTCCTCTGCAAGTTGCACCGCAGCCGACCTCACCAAGGGCGCCAGGGTGCGCGGGTCTTTTGCGCTGGAAGAATCACCACACGCCGTCAGGGCCAAGGGCAACAAACATACCGCGAGGGGGAAAGGTCGGAGCCGGCGCATGGAATACCTTCACTGAAATAGGATGATCATCATATTCTCAGTCTTGTGACCAATATCGTCAACAGTCACAACGTTTCCGGCCCGATTTCAGCGCTGAATCAAAAGCGATAGCTGACGGAAGTGCCGAGGCCGCTTGCGCTGTTCTTGTATTTGGCGCTGTAGGAACCTTTGCTTGTCGAGGTGTCGTTGATCTCGACGCTCTCTTCCCAGAGATAGGAATAGGCGACGTCGATGGTGACGTTCTCTGCTGGAGTCCAACCGGCACCGAGGCTGAACACCTGGCGATCGCCCGTGGGAATACGCGGGCCGCGATTGGTGTTGTTCGCGGGCGATTGATCAACCGAGAACCCGGCACGCAGCACCCACTGGTTGTTCAACCGGTACGCCGCGCCGATGGCGTGTGCCCAGGTGTCATGCCAGTTCTGTTCTTCGCTGATCGTGCCCAACTGGCCGCTGAGCAGTGGCGGCAATCCGCTGTTCTCGATGACCAGCTCTTTGAAGCGACTCCAGCGCGTCCAGGTGCTGCCGGCATACAGCGTCCAGTCGTTGTTCAGTTGATGGGTGACCGAGAAGTCCACCGACTCCGGGGTGTCGACGTCCAGCGACGCGTCATAGCTGCGACCGCTGACGCCGAGCACATTGAAGATGCCATCGCTGAGTTTGCTTTTCGCGTCCAAGTGATAACTGACCTTGGAGTGATAGGTCAGGCCCAGACGGGTCTGCTCGGTGGCCTGCACCATGACCCCGGCGTTAAAGCCCAGCGCAGTATCGTCGCCCGCGCTTTTGACTTTGCCGTCGTTGCGCCCGGGACTCAGCGGATTGGCGACCATCCCCGACAGCTCGCCGCTGATGCGGTTGATGGTCGGGCCGAAGCCGATCGACACCTTGTCGTTGAAGGCATAGCTGATGGTCGGCTGGAACGTCAGCGTGGTGACTTCGCTTTTGTTGGCGTAGTAGCGCCCGGCGAAACCACTGCCGTAGTCGGTGATCAGGCCAAATGGCACGTAGAACCCGACACCGAACGCCCAATGCTCGTCGATCGGCTTGACGTAGTAACCCATTGGCACCGTGGTGGTTGGCACCATGTCACCGTCTTCCTTGCCGCCAAACGTGCTGCGGGTCTGGCTGATATCGGACTTCGCAAACAGCGTCGCCTGGCCGACGCTGGCCTGCTCACGCTTGAGCCGCGCCATGCCCGCCGGGTTGCCGAAAACGGTGCTGGCGTCTTCCGCCGAGGAAGAGCGACCGGCAAAACCCGACCCCATGCCGCTGACGCTTTGCTCATTGAGCGCAAAACCGCCCGCCAGAACGTTCGACGACGCAAGAACGACAGCCAGCCCCACCGGGTGCTTGAGCATTGTTTTTTTCATTGTGTGGACTCTATGGGTGTCTCGGAAATGGAATGACTAAACTGCGGTGGCCATGTTATCCGAGTGACCATATCAGTCAACCGTCACTTTCAGAGCAGCAGAAATGTTGTTGCGTCAGGAACAGGATTGGTTTTGGGGCGACTGATCCGACTCCTCGGATCAGCAGAGCGTCAAGGCATCAAGCTGCGCAAGATGAGGTTCGAAGTCAGCGTGGGCGCCACTTCAATGAAATCCAGGTTGTGTTGCAGCATCAGCGGATTGACGAAGGGCCGCAGGGCCAAGTGGATCGATTCGACGGTTTCATCCAGCGGCGTCTTGCGCTCGAACTCACCGGCCTCTCGCCCTTCACGGACAATGTCGGTGATAAAGCGCTTGATCTGCGCATCGTAACGCTGCGCACTCGGCCAGTTTTCGCCGGCGGCAAAGGCTGCGATGTCGTAAAGCTTGCGATCGTTGAAGAACAGGTTCACGCCCGTAGCAATCACTGTTTTCACCAAGCGGCGGAAGCGCTCGGTCGGCGTCAGGTCAGCTTCATTGATCGCCTGCTCGACCGCCGCCACGATCTGCCCCAGACAGTTCGCGCAGATGGCTTCGCCTATCGCCTGCTTGGAATCGAAGAATTTATAGATGTACGCCTTGGAAAAACCGATGGCCTTGGCCAGATCGGACACCGTGGTTTTGGCATAGCCGTACTGGCTGAAATGCTCGTTGGCCGCCGCGACAATCTGATCACGAATGTCGTGATCGACGGGACCACGCGGGCCGGGGAAGGATGGGGAAACTGAAGTCTGATTCATGTCGGCAGCTTACTCACCCGCCCGCCGACTGACAACGTGTGAGACATTTCAATACCACTATCCACCCACCGTGGGAGCGAGCCTGCTCGCGAAGACGCCCGCCCAATCGACGAAGAACCTCAGCCCCACCCTACCCCTCCAAACGCCTCGGATAGCAAAGCTTAGTCCCTGTTCGCTCGGCCGAAGGATTGAGTATTGCCTCCGTGGACTTGCCTATGCCCATGATGTGCAAGACCTCCACGCCTCGGCTCAGCAGGTAATCGGCAACTATCCGACGATGGCAGCGCCACCAGACAGCCTCCGAGCACATGATCGCGCAGCGTCTGCTGTCGCTGAGCCGCAACAGCTGATTGAGTCCCTCTTCAAACTCTTCCGAAAAGGCGTAGTCCGCATAGTTGTGGAAGCTGCGGTTGTCCCAGAATGCGTTGACCTCATCCGGCACGTTTTTCGATTTCTTGCGCAAGCCGCCGAGGCTGGCGATCTGGTAATGCTGGATGTCAGATTCGGCGAGCAGGTCTGGCAACACATCGAGGTTGTACTGCGGATTGGTCCGCGAGCGTGGCACGGTGCGGATGTCCACCACGGCGTTAACGTCGAAACTTTTCAGCATCTGGATGAAGACGTCGATTGGCCGGGTGGAATGGCCAATGGTGAAAATGACTGTGCTCATTGGCTGGGCTTGCTGATCGCGGAAAACTTCATGCGAGAGCAGCCGTGCAGCAACATCCCGACAATGAGCAACGCCCCCGCGCGCAACCACGTTTCCCAGCCTTGCTGACTGAGCAGCACCAGACACGAGACGATCGCAAGCACCGGGACAAAGGTCGGCACGCGGAAGTGATCTTCCTCAATCCTGTCGCGACGAAGGACGAGCACCGCCACATTGGTACTCAGAAACACGAACAACAACAGCAATACGACGGTCTCTGCCAGCGTTGCCAAAGTACCAGTGAGCGTCAGCGCAATCGCTACCAGGGTGGTTGCAACAATGGCAGCCCACGGGGTTTTTCGTTCAGGCAGCACCGCACCCAAAGCGCCCGGCAACAGCCCAAGGTTGGCCATGCCATAGGTCAATCGACTGGCCATGATCATGGTTAACAGCGCACCGTTGGCGACAGCGATCAGCGCAATGAAGGAGAAGAGTGTCGGTGGAATTTGGAGGGTCGATGCGCGGACAACTTCGAGCAAAGGCGCCGACGTGGCGACCAACTTCTCGGTAGGCAACACCGAAGAAGCTGCCACACCCACCGCCATGTAAACCACACCAGCGGTGAGCAAAGCGGCGAACAAGGCGCGCGGGTAGACCTTACGCACGTCCTTGATTTCCTCCGCCAGATTCGCCGAGGTTTCGAAGCCTACGAAAGAATAGAAGGCCAACAATGCCGCCCCCAGCACCGCCAGCATCGGACTGACGCCGGGCTTGAACGTGAGCGTCCGCCCCAGATCCGCCTCGCCTGTGCGGAAATACCAGACCGCAGCCACGATCACCAGAATCAACCCGGACAGTTCAATCACGGTCATCACCAGGTTTGCCCCAAGCGACTCCTTGATCCCCCGCGCATTGAGCAGGCCGATAGCCAGAAGAAAGACCAAGGCTGCAATCTGCGGCGATACGTCGACAAAGGCGTTGAGGTAATCACCGGCAAACGCCAGCGACAAACCCGCAGCGCTGGTGACCGCAGCCGCCAGCATGCAAAAACCGACCAGGAAGGAAATGAGCGGTGATTTGAACGCCTTTTCCGCGAACACCGAAGCCGCGCCGGCGTGGGGATATTTGGTCACCAGCTCTGCGTAGGAACCCGCCGTCAACATGGCGAAGAACAGCGCAATCAGCAGCGGCACCCAAATCGCGCCGCCCACCTCCCCTGCAATCGTTCCGGCGAGTGCATAAACGCCCGCCCCCAGAACATCGCCAAGAATGAACAGAAACAGCATAGGGAAAGTGATTGCCCGGCGCAGAGCAGGTTTATGAGTGGGAGCCGTCACGGTCATTCCTTGGTTCAGGTGTGGAGGAGTTGGTGGTTGTCACCTCAAACAATGGAAATGGCGCCGAAAGCAAAGTTCAAAATCTGTGATGGGATGAACCGGTACCGACGGCCGCTTGGTACAACGGCCGATACGCAGCAACCAGTTGCTCCAGGCTGAATGCCAGGTTACGACCACTGGGGTTGGGCAATACCCATACGGCCGCGCCGGCTAACGTTTCGGTCTGCAGCCCCCATGCAATGGTTCTTTGCCCGGAAATTGCCGCATAGGCGGCCTTGCCGAGAAACGCCAGATGATGCGGTCGGCAGCGCGCTATCCGCTGTTCGAAATCACCGGCAGCAGCGGCAAACTCTCGCACCGATACCTGATCGGCCCGCGCAGTCGGGCGTGTCACCACAGTGGTCAGCCCGTACCGATAATCGAGAACTGATCGGTCGTTTTCCGGGCGCATTTCTTCAGACGTAAACCCGGCCAGATGCAACGTGCGCCAGAAACGGTTACTGCGCCCAGCAAAGTGGTGCCCCTGCTCCGCCGCGAGCAGCCCTGGATTGATTCCGCAAAACACCACTGACAAATCCTGCGCGAGAACGTCTTCAAGGCTTCTCATGAATACGCTCAGGCACAGATCACGCTGACAGCGTTACGCATGATTGCAGCCAGCTCTTCGCGGGGTTTACCCGCTCGTGCGCGGATCGAAATGCTGTGCAGCAACGAAGAGACAATGACCGCCAATGCGGCCGGATCGCTGTCTGGTTTGAGCTCCCCGGCTTCGATTGCGGATCGCAGGCGTGCTTCCAGATCGGCGTCCAACTGGCTGAGCCTGGTCGACAGTACCGCACGGATTTGCGGATCTTCTACGGCTTCGGTTGTGGCTGTACCAATGGCGAAACAGCCTCGGGGTTGGCCATCGCCGGAAAAATAGATTGCCAGCTGGCCTTCGTAAAACCCGGTCAGCGCCTGCTCGAGCGACAGGGTGTCGTCGGTCAGCGCTGCCTGCATGGCGGCATGTGCGGTGTCCCAGTACTGATCCAGGGCTTTGATGTACAGCGCATGTTTATCGCCGAATGCGGCGTACAGACTGGGGCGGTTCATGCCCGCCGCGGTAGCGATGCTGTCGAGTGAAGCACCCGAATAACCGGTGTTCCAGAACACGCCAAGGGCCTGCTGCAACGCCGTTTGCGGATCATAGGCGCGAGGTCGGCCACGCCCTTTGGTCTCTGCGGTTTTATTTTGTGCCATAGTGTACAAATTCCTTGCAAGACGGAGAAGTCGCTCATATTCTTACACCATCGCACAAAATTAAGGAATCACAAATTCCTTGATCAACGGCGTCGTCCAAACGCAGCTCGAATTGGGTGTGGCAACGACGAAACAGCGGTCTGGAGCAATCCTCCCGAGACGAACCTTTAGCAATAGACCTCGTTGCCTCGGCGGGCAGTTGCCCTGATCGAAGTGATGTCCCGTTGGCGCTTCACACCTTGAAAGAGCAGATCATGACCAAGCCAATTGATCTCACCGCAGAACAAGCCAGCGCCCAGCCGATCCGGGACCTGGCCGCCCCACCCGCGAAAACGCCATTCAGACAAAGGCTGCGCCCATGGCTGATGGCCGGCCTGCCGGCGCTGTTTGCCGTGATCGGTTACGCGCAATACCGAGCCAATGAGCCTTTCGTGTCGACCGACAATGCCTATGCCCGCGTGGCCAAGGCGTCGATCAACGCACGGGTTTCCGGGCAAGTGATCGAGATTGCCGTCGACGACAATCAACCCGTGCGCAAGGGCCAGCTGCTGTTTCGCATCGACCCGCAGCCCTTGCAGATCGCGGTTGATCGTGCCGAAGCGCAACTGGCCAATGCTCGCCTGCGCATCAATGGCCTCAAGGCCAGCTATCGCCAACAGCAGGCGGAACTGCAATCGGCACGGGCATCGGCGGAATACGACCAGAAAGAGTTCGCTCGCAAGAAAGCGCTGATCGCTACCGAATTCGTCTCCCGCGCTGCCTACGAGCGCGCCGAAACCGATGTGAAAATCGCGCGTCAACGCGTTGCCTCGTTTGAGGAACAGATTGCGAGCACCGTCATTGCTCTTAACGGCGATCCGGACATCGTCATCGACCGCCATCCAACTGTCCGCGAAGCCCAGGCTCAGCTCGATGAGGCGCAGTTGCACCTTGCCTACGCGACGGTCAGCGCTCCGGCGGACGGCGTTGTGGCCAAGGTCGACGAGCTGCGGGTCGGCAATTACCTCAACAATGGCAGCGCCGCATTCGCTCTGATCTCCAGCCATGAAACCTGGGTAGAAGCGAATTTCCGCGAAACCCAGGTCACGCACATGCGCCCCGGTCAGACAGCGACGATCACGCTCGACACTTATCCGGACCGTCGCTTCAAAGCGCATGTCATCAGTATGAGCCCGGGCGCCGGTGCGGACTTCGCTCTGCTGCCACCTGAAAACGCCACCGGCAACTGGGTGAAAGTCGTTCAGCGCGTGCCGGTACGGCTCGAACTCGACGAGGCCGACCCGTCCCTGCCACTGTTTTCCGGTACCAGCGCGACCGTACAGGTCGACACGGGTCACCGCACGCCTTGGTGGTATCCATTCAAATCGTTGCTCGGCGCAGGTAACTCGTGATGAACGCTCTCGCGCACCACCAGGCTGCCGATCTGCGCGCGCTTCGTTTCGTCGCTCTGCTGACGACGTATCTGCAATCGATGAATCTGCCGCTGCCCAATGCCGCCCTGCGCTTGATCCAGGGAAGCCTTTCGATGACTGACGATCAGGCTGGATGGATCTTCACCGCGTATCTGGCCGCCAGCGCGATCACTTTGCCGATTGCCCAGTGGCTGGCCGCTTCCTTTGGCCTGAAACGGGTTTATCACAGTGCGCTGATGTTGTTTGCTCTCGGATTGTGGCTTGGCACGTTGGCCAGCACGCCGTTGGAATTCATTGCTGCGCGCATCCTGCAAGGTCTGGCCAGTGGCGTGCTGGCGCCGCTGTCCATGGCCATTGCCCTGCAAACCCTGGCTGAGCCAAAGCGCCCGGCGTTCGGGGCCAAGTGGACAGCGCTGGTGCTGTTCGGCATCGTCAGCGGGCCGAGTATCGGCGGCTGGATCTGCGAACACTTCGATTGGCGCCCGATGTTCTACCTCAGCCTGCCGCTGCTCGCATTCGTCTTCCTCGTGTCGGCATTGCTGCTCGCCGAAAAAAAAGCCGAACAGCGTCCGCCATTCGACTTTTTCGGCTTCGGCACTTTCACGCTTGGCATGATCGCTCTGCAGATGCTCCTCGACCGTGGCGAACGCCTGGACTGGTTCGACTCGCCGGAAATCTGGACCGAAGCGCTGGCCGGCGCGCTCGGACTGTACCTGTTCATCGTGCATCGGCTGACCGCCAAGGTGCATTTCATCAGCAAGACGCTGCTCGCTGACCGCAACTTTGTGCTGTCGACGGTGATGTTCTTCGCCCTGGGTTTTGTCTTGTTGTCGACCATGGCACTGACCTCACCAATGCTCGACGAGATCATGGGTTATGCGCCGGATATCACCGGTTTCCTGACCATCCCGCGTGGCATCGGTCTGGTTGGAGCATTTTTGTTGATGGGACGCGCACCGAGCTGGATCGACATCCGCGTGATGATCGCGGCGGGTATCGCTCTGGTGGTCTACGCCAACTGGTCGATGCTCGGCTATTCGCCGTTGATGGATTGGACGCCCGTGGCATGGACCGGCTTCATTCAGGGTGTCGGCCTGGGCGTGCTGATGCCGGCGCTGAGCAAGGTCGCGTTCAGTACCCTCGAGCCGGCACTGCGCCCGGAAGCCGCCGGGCTTTTCAACCTGATGCGGGTCTATGGCAGCACTCTGGGTGTGGCGGTGGTGCAAATCTTTTTTTTCAACAACACCCAGGCGATGCATGTCGCTCTGGTCAGCCAGTTGACGCCCTATGGCGCGATGCTGCCGTCCTCGTCAGCCGCGCTGGAACGCTTGAATCATCTGGTCACGCATCAGGCGGCGTTCGTCGCGGTAATGGGCCAGTTCAAGATTCTGATGCTGGCAATGCTTGTGGTGAGTCCGCTGGTGTTGTTGTTACGCAAACCGGCAGTGATCAACTGATCTTCGTGGAGACTGCAAAATGAAAACGTTCATGCGCTTCACTCGTTCTGCAACGCCCAGCGCCTTGAGTGCCATGGCCATGCTCGTGGTGCTCTGCGCTTGCACCGTCGGCCCTGATTTTCAGCGTCCTGTTGCCGGCTCGTCAGAGCACTACGACAAGCAAGCCGAGCAGTCGCCCGGCGAGCCACGCTTCGACATGGGCCAGCGCATCCATGGCGATTGGTGGACAGCCCTGCGCTCAGCGAAACTCGATCAGCTGATGCGCCGCGCCATCGATGGCAACCTCGAACTCGCCGCCGCCGATGCCACCCTGCGCCAGGCCGCCGCCTCCGTCGCGGCAGCGGAAGGTGCGCTGTATCCGCAGGTAGATTTCGCTGCTGCGGGGGGGAGGCAACGCACTCACAATGGGCCCGAACCGAGCGTCGCCAATGTCTACGCCATCGGTCCAAGGGTCGCGTTCGATCTGGACGCTTTCGGTGGCATCAAACGCGAAGTCGAGGGCCAACAGGCCATAGCCGATCTGCATCAACACCGCTACGAAGCAGCCTACCTGACGTTGACCGGCGAAGTGGCGCGGCAGGCGTTACTGCTCGCCTCGGCGAACGCGCAGATCGAGGCCGTGCAAACCCTGCTGGCCAATGACAGAAAAAATCTGGATCTGGTGCAGCGCGCCCAACAGAGCGGAGCGACCACACGTATCGATGTATCGCTGGCTGAAACCCGTCTGGCCCTCGATCAGACTTTACTGCCCTCGCTCGCTCAGCAGCGGGACGCGGCCCGGCACGCGTTATCGGTTCTGGCGGGCAAAGGCCCGGCTGACTGGATCGCTCCCGACTTCAGCCTTGACGATTTTGTCTTGCCGAACCATTTGCCGGTCAGCCTGCCCTCGGAAATGGCCCGCAACCGTCCGGACATCCTCCAGGCCGAAGCCGAACTGCACATTGCCAGTGCAGCCGTGGGTGTGGCGACAGCCAACCTTTATCCGCGCATCGAATTGTCAGCCTCGCTAGCACAAGCTGCCTCAGGTAATGGCGGAGCCGCGCTGTGGGGATTTGCGGCCGGACTGACCGCACCTATCTTCAATGGCGGCACACTGAATGCCGAGCGTCAGGCAGCCGTCGATGGCTACAACGCCTCGCTCGCACGTTATCAGCAGACAGTCATTCAGTCGTTCGCTCAGGTCGCCGACAGCTTGCAGGCGGTCCATCACGGCGCCGAACAGGATCTTGCCCAAGAGGACGCATTACGCGCCGCCGGCAGCAGTTTTCAGCTTAACCAACAGGCGTATGCCCAAGGCGCAAACAGCGTTCTGCAAGTACTGGAAGCCGAACGCGCCTATGAGCAGGCTTTGCTCGGCCAGATCCGTGCAAGAACCGCTAGATACCTCGATACCGTGCAACTGTTCGTGGCGCTGGGCGGTAATTCCGTCGGCGTCCAGACGCAAAAACTGGCCGCACGTGCGGATGCCGCGCAAACACCGCTGTAACAACTGAAACCGGAGAACAACCATGACCTACGAAGCCTTTCACGATGCGCTTCGCGACACACGCTGGCCGCTGAACAACGGTGCGGGCGCTATGCCGGCCGTTGGCTTCGGTACGTTATTCCGCGATCTGAGCACTACCACCGAAGCGGTCAAATGCGCGCTGCAGGTAGGGTTTCGCCACTTCGATTGCGCCGAGCGTTATCGCAATGAAGCGCAGATTGGCGTGGCGTTTCAGCAGGTTTTCACTGCTGGCGAAATCCGCCGCGAGGATGTGTTCATCACCACCAAGCTGTGGAACACCAATCACCGTCCGGACCGGGTCAAACCTGCCTTTGAGGCGAGCTGTCAACGCCTGCAAACCGACTACATCGATTGCTATCTGATCCACACGCCATTCGCTTTCCAGCCTGGCGATGAACAAGACCCGCGCGACGCGTTCGGCCACGTCATTTACGATGGTGAAATAACCTTGCTCGATACCTGGCGTGCCATGGAGCAACTGGTGGACGAAGGCCGCTGCAAATCCATCGGCCTGTCGGACATCACCCTGCAGGCGTTGAAAGACATTGTCGCGGCGGCACGGATCAAACCCGCCGTGGTTCAGATCGAGTCGCACCCCTACCTGCCGGAATGGGACATGCTCGAATTCTGCCAACAGCACGGCATCATTCTCTTGGCGTTCGCGCCGCTGGGCCATGGCATGCAGCCGAACGTGCTTGAAGATGCCGTTCTGACCGGCATCGCCCGGCACGTGCAGAAAACCCCGGCGCAAGTGGCGCTGGCATGGGCGGTGCAGCGAGGCACGGCATTTCTGACCACCTCGGCGACGCCGGGTCATATTCAGGAAAATTTCGATATCGCGACGTTGCCGCAGCGAGCGATGCGTGAGATCAAGGACGACATCACCACGCGTATCCGCTTCAATTCTGTAGTGGAAACCGGTGTGCCAGGTTTCATTGCGCGTAAACCCTGACCGGCACAACCTGAGAGGCGGCCTTGTCTCGAGGACGCTTTGCTGATTTGGCCAATGAAATCGAGGAGAAACGATGGATGTTTTCCAAAGCATGCGGTTCTTCGTCGCCGTTGCTCAAAGCGGCAGCTTCACGGCGGCCGCCGACCTGCTCGACACAACGACGACCAACGTCTCCAAAGCCGTTTCCGCCCTTGAAGCCCGCCTGCGCACCCGTTTGATCAATCGCACCACCCGCCGTCTCGCGCTGACGGAAGCGGGCATGCGTTACTTGCAACGCTGCGAACGCATTCTCGACGATGTCCGTGAGGCAGACGAAGAAGCCGGTATCGCGCAAACCCTGCCCGTGGGTCGTCTGAAAATCCATGCAATGTCCGCCATCGGCAACCACTACGTCATCGAAGCGATCGCCCGCTATCGCGAGATTCATCCCACGGTAATGTTCGACCTGACCCTGACCAACCGTGTGCCGGATCTGCTCGAAGAAGGTTATGACATGTCGATTGTGCTGGGCCGCGAACTGCCTGATTCAGGCTTCGTCGCCCAGCGCCTGGGCATCACTTACAGCATCCTCTGCGCCTCGCCGGTCTACATTGCGAAACGCGGCATGCCCACCTCACCCAGCCATCTGGGCGAACATGAGTGCCTGCGTATCGTCAACACCGTGATGCCGGTAGAGAACTGGACGTTCGAAGGCCCGAGCGGCGCGCAGACCATCACCATTGCAACGTCGCCGTTGCATCTCAACACAGCGGACGGGATGACCATCGCTATCAGAAAAGGCATGGGAGTCGGCATTCAGCCGATCGCCTCGGCCGTGGATGGCCTGCGTGAAGGAAGTCTGGTGCGGGTGCTGCCGGAGTACCGGCTGGAGGAGTTGAACCTGTACGCGATTTATCCATCGCGCAAGTTCGTTGATGCGAAGACTAAAACCTGGGTGGATTTTCTCAAGCAATCGATACCGGAATTACTGGCATCCGATGAAAAAGTGGCAACAACTGGAAACGTCTGAACTGAGCAGAAATGGAGTGTCGACCCTCCATTCGCACTTGCATCAACTGGAGCAACCAGTGCCCATTACTTGATATTGCAAAACATGCCGGTCGCCATGCGAATCTTCATAGACCATCTGTACCGGTACCGGCGCGCATTCATTCGCCGGTTCAGTGATCGAAATCACATGTTCTATATCCAGCCTGGTCGAGTAGTCATAGGTTTCGACCGGCAGATTTTGGGGAGTTGCAGTATCGGCGTAAGCCTGAGCCGCGAGACTGCCCAGCAGCAACGCCATTGCCATTTTCATCGTTTTCATGAAGGTCACCGTCTCGTTGAGTGAACCGCGTCAGCGCAAGTGCTGGCGGCTTGAGGACGATGCTAGGGAATGACGGTCGCGGGAAAAATCGTTGGGAGGGACAAACACTCTTGCCAGAAAAGGTATGAATGTTCGTTCAAAGTTGATTTCGTAATGGGTAACGTTTTATCCCCTGTTCCTGTACGCCAGGCCACGAGATAAACACCCTGTTTAAACAGCAGCCACAAACGCCTCCAACAAGCTACAACGCCTTGCGCCATTGCCTACGACTACGCCAGAATCCGCCGGCTTGTGCGCCTCGGGCCGTGGTTCTATCGTTGGCCGGTCACTGAAAACAGTGATCGGGTTTGGTAGCCCGTGTATTCGAGGTGCGCAATATCATCATTTGGCGAAAGTCTTCGCCTGACTTTTTATGGTGGTCATGCGCAGGGCGCTTTCGAGCGCGCCGGTTTTGCCTCGTGTCCCGGTCTACCAACCTGTGCATGGCCGCCACCCATCGTTTGGTAGCGAGCGGGTGATGGCTCCTTTTCAAGCGGCACGAGGAGACACATCATGTTCAAAGTCACACCGAATCCCCCGAACACCGACCCAAGCTCCCCCTACGAATCCCTCAACTCAAAAAAACTCCACGAAGCCGCCGACCGCGCCCTCGACCACTACCTCAAACCCACCGACACCATAAAAACCGCGCCTTACCAAACCAGCAGCATGTTCCTCGCCAACCCGAAAACCGCGACGGAGGAATTGCTGGTCAACGCCAGCGAATCGCTGGGCTCGGCCTCGGTGATGTTAAGTGATGTGATCGGGATGGTTGAGGGCTCTGCGCGCAAGACACTGCAAGGTATTGCGCAGGTAGTGATGCTCGGCGAGCTGGCGGTTAATCAAGCGTTGGATAACGTCGTGCCGGTGGAGTAAGCGAAAACGCCCTGTGATGGCTATGGACCACGTCCCCGGACGCCAACCGCTTTAGCCAGCAGGGCAACCGTCGCCCGGTCATCCGCTCGACACCTCGACCGCCCTGCGCAGCCGCCAAGCGTCCTTCGCCGGCGGCATACCGAACAGGCGGGCGTAGTCCCGACTGAACTGCGAGGGACTTTCGTAACCGACTGCATATCCCGCCTCCGCGGCGTCGACCGCTTCGGTGACCATCAGCCGCCGTGCTTCCTGTAGCCGCAACTGGTTACGAAATTCCAGCGGGCTCATTGAGGTAATCGCTTTGAAATGCGCATGAAACGAGGAACGGCTCATCCCGGCGATACAGACGAGGTCGTCTATCCGACACGCTTCGTTGTAGTGGCTGCGCAGCCAGCCAATGGCCTTGGCGATCTGGTTCAAGCGGCTGTCTGCCTGCGCCATCTGCCTGATGATGCTGTTGCCGTTCTCGGTGAGAAGGCGATAAAGCATCTCGCGAATGACCAGCGGAGCGAGCGCTTCGATATCCCGTGGTCTGTCGAGCAGCCCGGCTAACCGAACCGCTGCATCCAGCAGTTCTGGAGTCGTATCGTGGAGCACGATGCCTGCGCAAGGCACCTTGTCGCTCTCTTCAGGCAGAGGATGGCGCAGCGCAAGTTCACTCAACACAGTGGTATCGAGATCCAGCGCCAGGCACAGATAAGGAAGAGCCTCACTCGCCTCGATGACCGAGCCCATCACCGGAAGGTCTACCGATGCAATCAGGTACTTGGCCGGATCGTAAACATAAGCGGTAGTACCCAGCATCGCCTGTTTTCGTCCCTGAGCCACAAGGCAAAGCGTCGGCTCGTACACCACCGGCATAGGCATCGTGGGCGTCGCCGAACGAATCAGGCTGACACCCGGAATCGCGGTGCTGTGGATGCCGTCATTCCGGGCGTGACGACCAACGATATCGACAAGCTTGGAAAGGGAATTCAAACGCAACTCCATAACGAGGGCATGCGGCGGTTAAACAACTGGTATCGGATAATCAAGCAAGAAATCAGGACGATCCTGCAACAGCCCTCCTCCGCTCGTACGCCACACTTCAGATGAAGCCCGGAGGTTAGTGTCCAGCGCCGACGACTCTTTGCCAAAGCCCCATATAGAACAACGGCGTCGGGGAACGCAACTAGCGGCTTACAGATAACAACAACGGCCCATCGAACTCGGCGGGGCTCATCGGACAGATTAAGGAACACAGGAAATGACGATTATTCAACGCCTCGCTACAGCGGTAGCACTAGTCCTCTCCACTTTCATTGCAGGGCTGGCGCCCGCCGTGGCCAGCGAACCGGCTACGGAACGCAATCGTCAATTCATCGCGCAAGCGTTCAACCAGTGGGCTCAGGGCGGCAGGACGTTCTTCACAGATGTGCTGTCTCCCGATGTGATCTGGACAATCAAGGGCACGAGTCCCGCGGCGGGTACTTATCGAGGCCGAGATGACTTCCTGAAACGGGCAGTCCAACCTTTCGCAAAACGGCTTGCCTCGCCCGTACGCCCGACGGTGGTGGATATCTGGGCTGAAGGTAATGACGTCGTTGTGCACTGGGACGGCACCGCCACCGCAGCCGACGGCGCGCCTTATCGCAACAGCTACGTATGGATCATGCGCATGCGAAACTTGCAGGCAGTCGAGGTCGTAGCCTTTCTCGACTTGGTGCCTTACGACGACGTTATCAGGCGAATTCCGCTTAAAACGGGCGATGTTGAATAGATAAGCCCGCGATGATCGACTGGAGGAGCTGCTCGCGAAACGCTGCAAGATATTACGTAGGTGGGCATGCCAGCGAATGTCTGCTTTCGGCCAAAAGCGGTCATCCTCCACCGTTAGGTGTCGACCCATTGCGGCCATTCACAGGAGCCACCAGAATCGGAGGACTGTTGGTGGTGAGGTGACGCATAGTGAGGATTGACGTATCAGAAGAAGCCGACTGGAAGCTTTTCGAGGACGTGGCCCGGGTTATTGAGCAAGGGCTGGGAGGTTGCTGGAAAGAGAGGCTCGATGGCCTGGACCAGCGCTATTGGGATCTGTTGGTGGGTGAACACACGCTTACCCTACACCTTGAACACTATTTAGGCATTTCAGTGGTCATTCCCGATAGCGCAGATGACATCGCTCGAAGAGTATGTGCGTTGCTTAAGCAGCCTCCTTGCGGGTAAGCCCGCTCTAACAAAGATCCCAACTGATTTAGAAGGCAGCTGTTAGTCGATTTCTGCCTGTAGCTACCGTCAGCTCCTGGCCGAAAGCGGCCAGCAGCAAGAATCCGACCTGACCACTAAAGAAAGCTGAAACTACAGCTCCAAACCGGAGCCCCGAATCCCCATTTCTCGGCAAATCTCGCTATCAGGCGCGCCCAAGTCCGCAGACGCTCCCTCCCGCGAGCGCACCGGCACCCAGCCTGCATTGCTCCCGCCGAGGCGGATCGGCAGGCCCCAACCAGGGCAACATCCGATCTTCGCTACCCCATCGACTGACACCCTTTTCAACCAGAATGCTGGGCAAAGTCTGCTTGTGCACGCGATTCTTGGTTCACCTCAAGCCATTTCGTATGATGAGCAACCTAAGTTTGGGATGCTTGGCGTGAAATCATCATCAAAAAAAGCTTCAACCACTCCGCCCGTACCAACCGGCGTCACCCAGAATTTAAGCGAGGCTGTAAATCAACTTTCTTGGGACGATTTGCGAATCATTAAAACGCTAAGTGAATGCGGCAATAGAGCCACGACTGCAAAGAGGTTGGGGATCAATGTATCCACCGTATCGCGTCGTGTGGCTCAAGTGGAAAAGACACTTGGGGTCGCCCTATTTGACCACCGTCGCTCGGGGTACATGCTGACGCCCGAGGGCATTGAGTTAAGGGCCCTCGCCGAACGCGTCGAGCTTGATATCGTGAGCGTCACGCGTCGAGTTTCTCGGGCAGGTCAAGGGCTACTTGGAAAACTTAGGATCACTACTAGCGACTCCCTGCTGCTGTATTTCCTCACGCCGATCATCGCCGACTTCAAGGCGCTTAATGAAGGGATTGCCATCGAGGTTCTGGTTGGCAACGAGACGTTAAGTCTCGCTCGCGATGAATCTGATGTAGCGGTGAGAGCGACCACAAATCCTGCCGAAAGTCTCGTCGGGCGCAAGCTCGCTTCGATTGCATGGGCGCCTTATGGCAGCATAAAACAAGCGACTACTATCCCGTTCGCAGAAGGCCAACCGTGGGTGTCCTATTCCGCAGGATTATGTGGATTGAAAGCTAAGAGCTACGTCGAGGACAGAGTCAGCGCCGACTGTATTTCTTATCGCACCGACTCAGTCGCGGCGGCGAGCGTCGCCATTGCGGCAGGCCTTGGTTATGGGTTTCTGCCGTGCATGCTGGGAGACATTACGCCTGGGTTAACACGCGTCGGGCCAGTTGTGCGCGAACTACAGGATGAGCTCTGGCTGCTTACGCATCAGGACATTAGAAAGTCATGGAGAGTAAAGGCGTTCATGACTTTTTGTGCAGCAGCCGTAGCGCATCAAAAGCCTTTGATCGAAGGGCAGCTGGATCTCCCGGTTGCGCAGCGCGAAACCGGGAGCGTCTCTTAGTGGGCGCTAGATCCGATGACAGCCTTGCAGACAATTTCAATCAGCTGTGAACGTTGAGCCAACCTGGATACACCGATGATATTGCTCGCGCACTGGGGCCGCTCAGTGCGATATGCGGCTTTGCGCACATCACCTACCACGGCGAAGGCCGCGTCCATATCCAATACGTATAGCGTTTCTTCGACGACATCATTAAGGGTTGCTCCATAGAGCGCGAGCAACTTGGCGATGTTGTCGTAAGAGGCGCGCATCTGCTCTCCTATCGACGAGAAATCGCTGGGCTTGCCCTCGCTATTCAAAGGCGCGGGAGCAACCAGGTTGCCCTCCTCATCGTGGTTGAACTGACCCGAGATATAGATCTCGTTTCCAACTTTTCTGGCTTGGGGATAGCCGTAGCCCTCCTCCCATGAGACTCCCCAGTAAGCGGTGTTTTTGCCGTGCGGTTGTGAAGCAGCCATTGCTTTCTCCTTGCAGATGACGAATCGAATGATGTCGATTCGAGTTGTCGGGAGGCAAAGGCTAGCATCGGAAACACTATTGAAAATGCGCAATTTTGCGCCTCCAGCAGCGCAAAATTGCGCCCCCATCACGACACGCATTCCGTTAAATTTTTTCCATCGACTGACCGCTGGATTGAGCTTATCAACCGGCTACTGGGAAAAAAGGAATCAGGATGAAAAAGGAAACATGCGCGTCCTCACTTAAGGATGTGACTAAACAGACCGGGCAATTGAAACCTTGGCAGATTCAACGCGCGGAGCAGCTGATGCTCGACAACCTGGACGCAGATATTTCAGTGGCAGCTATCGCACAGGCCTGTGCGCTATCGCGCAGCCATTTCACCCGTCAGTTCAAAAAGAGCACTCTCGTCTCACCCAAAGAATGGATGCGAGCGCAGCGGATTTTGCGGGGCAAGCAGTTGCTTCAGACGTCTAGATTGTTGCTTGCGGACATTGCACTGGAGTGTGGTTTCTTTGATCAATCTCACTTCTGTCGAATATTCGTGCAAACCGAAGGTGTGACTCCCAGAGCTTGGAAACAGAACAATCAATCGCCTGTGCTGTGATTTGATGAGCCGCATAACGGGGCCAAGTCGTGCCTTCAGGTTTGAACCTAGGAGGCGGCGCGTGTGAACGGCGCCTTGGTGGAATTGCCGTACCCGACCAACGACGTGAGGCTGACGAAGGCTGCGACCGAAGCGGTCAATCGCCGTTTCCGACCTCGTCCACACAAGCTATCGTGTCGAACCCTCGCTTCGTCAAAACCCCAGGAAAGCCAATGCTGAGCGCAATTGTATTGAATGGCCAGGCTCCCGACCTCGACCATTCAGACCCCATAGCCCCATGGTGGAGCTTTACCAAAACAGTGTTGGCAGCGACCGCCCTTTCATTGGTACGTGACGGTCTGATCGAACTGGACGAGCCAGTTCTCAACCAACCCTTTACGCTGCGTCAGTTGCTGCGGCATGAGGCAGGTCTCGCCGATTATGGCGAGCTGGCTGAATATCACGCCGCCGTCGCTGGCAATGAGGACGCATGGCCGGTGATTGAAATGATGCAACGTCTTGAGGGTGCGCGACTTCGATACAGCCCCGGCACCGGATGGCGTTACTCGAATGTTGGTTACCTTTTCGTCGTGAGACTTATTGAACAGCTCACTGAGCTGACGCTTGAAGAGGCCATCCGCCGACGCGTCTTGACCCCATTAGGCCTTTCAAGCGTTCGCGTCGCTAACACGCGGGCCGATTTGAAGGAATGCCAAGGTGGAAATACCTTGAACTACGACCCCGCATGGGTTTATCACGGCTTGCTGATTGGCCCCCTCTCGCAAGCAGCGCTATTGCTGGATCGACTCCTCGCCGGCCAACTCCTTCCCTCGACGTTGCTCCAGGCAATGCAGACAGCAAAACCCTTGGGCGGGCCGATTCCAGGACGTCCATGGATCGCTCCGGGGTACGGCCTCGGTTTGATGCAGGGTTCGATTGAGGGCGGATTGATCCTGAGCGGACACACGGGTTGCGGACCCGGCAGTGTCATTGCCGTTTACCGAGTCTGCGATGGCAACGCGTCAGCCTGTTGCGCGGGTTTCGAGATGGGAGCCAATGAAGGTGCCGTTGAAGCCCACGTCGTCCAACGATTGATGCAGGCCTTACGACACGGCGCTGACAACGCCTGAGTTCTCTGCAATCCGCCGTTCAGCCCGCAAAAAATCCACAAACGCCCTCAGCGGCGAAGGCATGTGCCGGCGTCCGTGGTAGTAAAGAAACGGGCCGTCGAAGGTCTGCCACCAGTCATCGAGAATCGGCACCAGTCGACCATCGGAGAGCGGCTCGCGCAGAAAGTCCTCGAAGGTGTAGACGATGCCCAGTCCGTTGATGGCTGAACGAATTGTCAAATCGTGGGACGACGTCAGCAGTTGCCCTTGAGGCGGGATACGCACAATGCGGCCGTCTCGATGGAATTCGAACACGCCCACTTTGCCACTCTCGAAGCGATGGCCAAGCAGGTCATGGCCCGGCAGTTCTTCGGGGTGAGTGGGCGTACCGCGTTCAGCCAGATAGCCCGGGGCGGCGGCTGCAACGAAGCGTTGGCGACGCGGGCCGATGGGCACGGCGATCATGTCCTTGGCCAGGCTCTCTTCATAGCGCACGCCGGCGTCATACCCGCCAGCGTTGACGTCGACAAAGGTGTTGTCCATCACGACTTCGACGCTGACCCCTGGATAAAGGCGCAAAAAACGCGCCAGCAGGTCGGGCAACAGAAAACGTGCCACCGGCACTGGCACATTGAGTTTGAGCGTGCCGACCGGGCGCTGAGCGTCATCGTCGAGATCGTTGAAAGCGGCGTCGATTTCTTGCAGGGCCGGGCGCAGGCGCTCGAGCAATCGCTCGCCGGCTGCCGTTGGCGTGACGCTGCGGGTGGTTCGATTGAGCAGGCGCACGCCCAGGTCGCCTTCCAGCCGACGTATGCAATCGCTCAGCGACGAGGCGGACAACCCTCGCTTCTGCGCCGCAGCACGAAATCCCCCTGCTTCGACCACCGCAGCAAATATCGACACATCGGTAAGGTTTGGTTTACGCATGAATGCTTCCTCCGCAGGCGCCTGACTGTACGTCATACCGTACGGGCCATCCACCAATGCCCGGCTTATCCTCGCGCATTCGTACACCGATACTGCTCACTCGCCCCGCCAACCGGGAATCTATGACGCGAATGAGAACTCCCCCGATGATTCATTCACCCGCTACGCCGAGCAATACCGCGACCCAACGTATCCTCAAGGCCGCCCGAACGCTGTTCGCCATTTCCGCGCTGACCGGCACACTGGCTGCGGAGGCCACTCCCCGAATGGAGCCGAAGCCGGATTGGTCCACCCAGGACATGCCCAGCCAGAAAGGCCGCATCGTGCTGGTCACTGGGGGAACCAGCGGCATGGGCTATGAAGACGCGCTGGCCCTGACGCGAGCCGGTGCCGAGGTGATCATCGCCGCACGCAACGCCGAGCGCGGGCGCGAGGCGATCGCAAAAATCAAACAAGCCGTGCCCGAGGCGCAAGTGCAATTCGAAACCCTGGATCTTGCCAATCTGCAATCGGTGCGCGACCTCGCCAACCGTTTGCAAGGGCGCCTGCCAAGGCTCGACGTGCTGATTAACAATGCTGCGATCATGTCGCCGCCTGTTCGAGGCGTTTCCGCCGACGGCTACGAGATGCAGCTGGCGACCAATTATCTGGGGCATTTCGCCTTGACCGGCCTGCTGATGCCCCTGCTACGCAAAAGCGACGATGGTCGGGTGGTCAGCCTGTCGAGCATCGCCGCAGGGCGCGCAACCCTTAATTTTGATGACCTGCAGGCTGAGCGCAATTACGACCCTTTCGCCAGCTACAGCCAATCGAAACTGGCGGTTCTAAAGTGGAGTATTGAGCTGCAGCAGCGCAGCGACGCCGCCGGTTGGGGGATACGCAGCATCGCCGCGCACCCCGGCGTTGCCGTGACCGAGCTGATCGCCCGCGGGCCTGGCCTGGACAGCAAATTCGGTAAACAATGGGCGGTAGAGCGGGACTTGTATCATTCCGCAGCGCAGGGCGCGCTGCCCACCTTATATGCGGCGACGGCGCTGGAGGCTGTTGGCGGTGCCTACTATGGGCCCACCGGAGATAACGAGAAGCGCGGACCGCTGGGCTTCGCCAAGATGCCACCGGCCGCTGCCGATCGCTCCAATTCGGACAGACTGTGGCAACTCTCCGAGCGACTGACCGGCGTCACTTACCGCTGACTGCGCCGGCACGGCCAAGCCCTGTGCCATTGCCCCGCCACTCCTACAGGAGCGCAACATGGATATGTCCCTTCTCGCCCACCGCGCGGGCGCCATCATCAATGCCGAGGCTGACGAGCTACGCCCTGCGCTCAACGGTTTTCTGCTCTTCGTTTGCCTGTTCGCCGGCTATTTCATGCTCCGCCCGATCCGCGAATCGATGGGCATCACTGCCGGCGTCGAGAACTTGCAGTGGCTGTTCACCGCGACCTTCCTGGTCATGCTGGCGGCCGTTCCGCTGTTTGCCTGGCTCAGCGCACGCGTGCCGCGCCTGCATTTCGTGGACTGGGTGTACGGATTTTTCTGCGCCAACCTGTTGTTGTTCGCCGTCTTGTTCCTGGGCGAGGAAAGCCCGTGGCTGGCGCGCGTGTTTTACGTCTGGATATCGGTCTACAACCTGTTTGTCGTATCGGTCGCCTGGAGCCTGATGGCCGACGTGTTCGACAGTGCCCAGGCCAAACGCCTGTTCGCTTTCATCGCGGCGGGCGCCAGCGTCGGCGGTCTGAGTGGTCCTGCGCTGAGCGCCTTGCTGATCGGGCCGCTGGGCGAGTCCGGCCTGATGCTGCTGGCCGCTGTTTTGCTGGGCGCTGCCATGTTGTTCAAGCGCAGGCTGATGCACTGGCGTGAACGGGGTGGCGCAGGACGCCCCGATGCCGCGCCGAGCGAAAGCCCCCGCAGGCCGTTGCCGGGCAATCCGTTCAGCGGTATGACGGCCGTTTTGAAATCACCCTATCTGCTCGGCATTTGCGGCTTTGTGGTGCTGTTGGCGACAGTCTCCACCTTCCTTTACTTCGAGCAGGCACGTGTCGTCGCCGAACACTTCCCGGACCGCGAGGCGCAGGTGCGGGTGTTCGGCATCATCGACTTTGTCGTGCAGGGGGGCGCCCTGCTCTGCCAGCTGTTCATCACTGGACGCCTTGCCCAAAAGCTTGGCGTCGGCGTGCTGTTGGCCATGGTGCCGCTGGTCATGTGTGCGGGGTTTATCGGTCTGATCTTCGCCCCAAGCTTCGGCCTGATCGCCGCGCTGATGATCGTCCGCCGCATCGGTGAGTACGCCTTCGTGCGCCCCGGCCGGGAGATGCTGTTTGCCCCGCTCGATGCCGAAAGCAAATACAAGGCGAAGAACGTTATCGACACCGTGGTCTACCGCGCCGGCGACGCCATCAGTGCCTGGGCGAAAAGCGCGCTGGACGCCCTCAGCCAAGGTGCAGGCATGGCAGCGCTGGTCGGCGCGTTGTGTGCACTGCTGTGGGGTCTGCTGGGATGGCGGCTCGGCGACCGGGCGGACCGCCGAGCCAGTGCGTCGGCAGCGCGGCAAACCCCCGCCTAGCGTTGAAGAGTCATTGACGGAGACCGGCATTGCCGTAGAATCGCCCGCCCAAAAAATCAGCTTGCAGAGCGAGAAGGAGCTTCGATGCAACGGGTGATGATTGTTGGTCAACCAGGGTCTGGCAAAAGTACCTTGGCGCGCAAGCTTGGTGAGCGTACGGGTTTGCCGGTCGTTCATATCGATACCATCCATTGGCAGCCAGGCTGGGTCGAACGAAGCCCGGATGAGAAGACGCGTCTTTGCCTGGAGGTCGAGGCGCGTGATCGCTGGATATTCGAAGGTGGCCATTCGACCACGTGGGAAAACCGCGTGGCCCGTGCTGATCTTTTGATCTGGATCGATCGCTCGGCGACGCTTCGATTCCTGCGCGTCCTGCGCAGAACCCTGCTCCACCGCGGTCAGTCTCGGCCTGACTTGCCGGAGAACTGCCCCGAACTGCTGGGGAACCTGCCGGAGTTTCTCCGGTTCATGTGGCGGACGAGAAATACAGCACGAGCAAAAATGCGGCAACTCCTATCAACGGCGCCATCCGCTTGCCGCGTGGTTCATCTGCGATCGAATCGGGATACCAGGATTTTCCTCGCGAGCATCGGAAATTCGACTGGCCACGCTTTGCAAGATTGACCGACAGTTGACTGCCCCATTATCACTTGTACGATGTCCTACCACGATGTATTACTACGTCTCCCCAACAAAAATAAAACCACGGAGATCGCTACATGGACTCATCCCCGTCCGACTTGCCTGAAAGCGTTGACCTGCCCACGGGTAACACCCGCCGCAGCTTCCTGAAAAAATCCCTCGCTGTTTCCGCGACACTCGCCACTGTCGGCAGCGCCGCACTGACCCGGCTCTCCTATGCCGCCGAACCCTTGAGTCAGCGCTACCCTGACCCACTGGTTCACATCCTCGACGACAGCTTCCTCGAACTACGTGTTTTCAACGCCAGTGTCGAAAAGCTCGCCACCGGCATGCGCTGGGCCGAAGGCCCGGTGTGGGTCGGCGATGGCCGCTATTTGCTGGTCAGCGACATTCCCAATAACCGCATCATGCGCTGGGATGAAATCACCGACACCTTCACGGTGTACCGCGAGCACTCGAACTTCTCCAACGGCCTGTGTCGGGATCGCCAAGGGCGGCTGATCGTTTGCGAAGGCTCGACCACCACCAGCGAAGGCCGACGCATCACGCGCACCGAATACAACGGCACGATCACCGTGTTGGCCGACAGCTTCGACGGCAAGCCCTTCAACTCGCCCAACGACATTGTCTGCAAAAGTGACGGATCGATCTGGTTCACCGACCCGCCATTCCAGACCAGCAATAACTACGAAGGGCACAAAGTCACCCCGACGCTACCCCACGCCGTGTACCGCATCGACGGCGAGAGCAAGAAAGTCACGCGGGTAATCGACGACCTCAACGGGCCCAACGGCCTGTGTTTTTCTCCCGATGAAAAAACCCTGTACGTCGTCGAAGGTCGCGCCAAACCCAATCGCCTGATCTGGGCGATTGCCGTGCAGGATGACGGCACACTGGGCGAACGCCGCAAGCACATCGAGGGCCTGGACTATGCCGCAATCGACGGCATCAAATGCGACGAAGCGGGCAACCTGTGGTGCGGCTGGGGCGGCAACGGTGATCCCCGGGCCGACCTGGAAAAACTCGACGGCGTGCGCGTTTTCAATCCGCAGGGCAAGGCCATCGGGCACATTTCACTGCCAGAACGCTGCCCGAACCTGTGCTTCGGGGGGCGCGAAGGGAATCGACTGTTCATGGCCAGCAGTCACTCGATCTACTCACTGTTTGTGAACACGCGTGGGACAACATTTGCGTTGTAAAACCGCCGTTCGTCTCGCTTTGGTTTCGTGAGCAATCGGAGCGATATCCTGCCGCGCATCCGAGGATGCGCGGCATCAACATCAGCTTTGGGCGGTTGAACAGGCGGCCTGTGCTCTTGATCCTGTCGACCGCCAACGATGTCATCCTGTCTGCGCATAGCGAACCTTTCTCCCCGAGCATCGTCCGAGCTTAAGCGTTTAAGCAAACTGCTCGCCACGAGGTTTCCGTTTGAAAGCTGCCATCGTCAAAAAATACCGTCTGATCATCAAGACCCTGGGCTACGTGGGCTGGTCTTTGTTCTGGCTGTTGCTCTGGGACATTGCCGTCACCGTGGACTTCATGCTGTTTCTCAACGCCAAGCTGAATCTGCCGCTGATGCCGCTGACCTTGCTCGGTTCGGCGTTGATCGTGTTGATCAGTTTTCGCAACAGCAGCGCTTACAACCGCTGGTGGGAAGCGCGGACGTTGTGGGGATCGATGATCAACAATTCCCGCAGCTTCGCCCGGCAGGTCCTGACGCTGCTGGACGACGCGGGTGGCGAGGTGAATCCGGTCAAATCGACGCTGTTGCGCCGCCACGTCGCTTATGTCAACTGCCTCGCCGCGCATCTGCAAGGTCAGCCGTGTCCAGACGAAGTGCGGGCATTCATCCCCGCCGAAGAATTCGCCCGCAGTGGCACGACCAATAACTTTGCCAACGATATCCTTACCGGCTCGGCGACTCTGCTCGCCAAGGAATACAAGGCCGGGCATCTGGACAGTATTCGCCTGGCGCGACTTGAGTCGACGCTGGTCGACCTGTCCAACAGCCAGGGCGGCATGGAGCGGATCGCGAACACGCCGCTGCCCTACCCTTACGTGTATTTTCCGCGGCTGTTCATTTCGCTGTTCTGCCTGATCGTACCGGTGGGACTGGTCGAATCTTTGGGCTGGTTCACGCCGCTGGCGTCGACCGTGGTCGGGTTCATGCTGCTGGCCATCGAACGCATCGGCACCGATCTGCAGAGCCCGTTCCGCCACAGCGAACATCAGATTCAGATGGAAGCGCTGTGCGAAACCATTGAAAAGAACTTGCAGTCGATGCAGCGTGATTCGTTGGGGGATGTGCGCAGGCTTGAAGAGCCCGCTTGAGGCGCTGCTTTAGCAGCAGCGCTTTTTATCAGGTGCAGAGCGACTATTGATAAGTGTCCGCATCCTCTGCGGGATAAAACTCCCCCTGCTTGCCCAGTTCTTCCAGTCGTTCACGCGCGATCACTTCAACGCGAGCCACTGCGACCTGATCGTCAGGGTCAACCAACTGCAAGCACAGGCGTTGGACATTCTGATCATGGGTACCCTCGCTGAGCATTTCGTGGGTGAAGACCTGTTCAGCACGCCAAAGGCATAACTGGGTATGAGTTCCGCCGAGCCATATCTCGTTGATTGATCCCAGATCAGTGGTAGCCAGTTGATCCACGGTAATTGTCTTGTCCATTGCGCCGTACCTTGAAAATGCTTGTGTACAGGTACGACTTGCAGGCATAGCGAGTCGTTCAAGTCGTCGACCGTCCACCCACGCCCCAGTCTCACTTATTCGGAAGATTCCTATGAAATCGCCAAAAATCGAAGATTACATCGCTCAATGGCCAGTACTGGGCGTGGACTCCGCTGCGCCCTGGGCGGTGGTTCAGAATTGCGAGAGCCGGATTCTGGAATTGCTTGAAACGCTCGGCGCCGGCTACCGGCGTCAAGGCAATTGCGCCGTTCATGAAACCGCCATCGTTGAGCAAGGCGCTGTTCTGAAAGGCGCAATCATCATCGGCGAAGGCTGTTTTGTAGCAGCGGGCGCTTATCTGCGTGGCGGTGTATACCTCGGCAAAAACTGCATCGTTGGCCCCAGCTGTGAGCTGAAAACCACGTTCATGCTCGATGGCAGCAAACTTGCCCACTTCAACTTCGTCGGCGACTCAGTGATTGGCGAAGCGGTGAATATTGAAGCCGGCGCGATCATCGCCAACTACCGCAACGAACTGGACGGGGCCGATATCAAGATCCGCCACGAAGATCAGGTGATCGACACAGGCGTCAGCAAATTCGGAGCGCTGGTGGGAGACGGCTGCAAGATTGGCGCAAATGCCGTGATCGCTCCTGGAGCTTTGTTGCGGCCCCACACACGTGTTCCTCGTCTGGGATTGATTGATCAGTTTGCTTACGAGTAACACCAGATAGTGGCGAGCGTCAGTTTTCGACCAGAAGCAAAGGTGCTTACTTTTGCCGTGTAAATTGTCTTGGCAGCATTCTCAAAAACTCGCCTTCGACATTCGCTTCGGATTGATGACTGACCTTCGCCACAGACAGCCAAAGGCGCACATTCCCACCGCATGCCCGCTATATCCGCCTATCGATACGTCAAATCTTCCGAGCCCAACTCCCAAACATCACATCCCCAACATAGACGCCTGAAGAGCCTGAACGCTCCTGATCCAGACGCGCCTGCAACGTTTCAATTTCGACCTCTTCTGCACTGGCCACCCCTAACGCAATGATTCGCGGCAAGCATGCCCGAACAATGGCGCCAAGGCTGTAGGGCGCATCAGGCGTTTGTACCAGGCACTCGGCGCGTACGCTTTCGACGGTCAAGCCTGCCTGGGTGAAAATGCCGTGCAGGTTAAAACCGATGTGCAAATCCGCTCCTTCGCGAGCGAGCATTTGCTGTAACCAGCGTTGCGCTCTTTCATGCAAAGGGAAAGGTTCGACGCTGGCAGGCGCCAGCGTCGTATCGTGTTCCTGGAAGACCATGATTCCGCCGGCACGCAGACACTTGGACAGTGCTCGGATCGTCGCCACCGCATCCTTCTGATACATCAGAACGCGCCTGCCGACGATGGCGTCAAAAGTGCCGACAGAGTCTGGCAATTCCTGGAGGTCGGCCTTGAGAAATGTCAGTGAAGGATGCGCATGTCCTGCGGTGCGCTGGCGAGCAATGGCAATGGCAGCGGCGTCGTGATCGACTCCGATGACCTCCCCGTCTTCCACTAGATCACACAGCAGCAAACAAACATCACCCGAACCGCAGCCAACGTCGAGGATGCGCATCCCTTTGCCGACGCCCGCGTCGATCAGCAAGCGTGTGGTGAAGTCGAGTCGGTTGAGCGGCATTATCAAATTCCCTGAGTTTTCCGAAAAATCATGGCAGGCACGTCAGTCATCTGGCCCCCAACAGCGCTTCATCCTTCGCCACTGCACGTTGATAGGCGTCGCGGCTGATCAACTTCTCGGCATAGGCGAGAAACGCAGCTCTGGGCGGCAAGGTTTGCAAGCCTAACCCCCAGCCGATGTGGGAGCCAACATAAACGTCTGCAGCGGTGAAGCGTTCGCCGGCAATAAACGGAGTGGCGTCGTTTCAGCGACTCACCCATGACGCTGGCAGAAAGTGCGCTTCTGTCCGAAGCAAAGCCAGATGCCTGCAGTAAAGCGGGCACCGTTTCCTGTATGGGAAAGGCCTCCCCGCCTGCTTACCAGTTGTAACTCACTTTGGCGGTAATCTCGCGACCCGGGTTGTAGAAGTTCGCTGTGCCGGAGCCGACCACGTGCTGCTCATCCAGCAGGTTGCTGACGTTCACTGCGAGGTCGGTGCCCTTGGCGATCTTGTAGTTGAAAGCGGCGTCGAAC
This sequence comes from Pseudomonas koreensis, assembly GCF_024169245.1. NCBI lineage: Bacteria > Pseudomonadati > Pseudomonadota > Gammaproteobacteria > Pseudomonadales > Pseudomonadaceae > Pseudomonas > Pseudomonas koreensis. The sequence continues at coordinate 3,849,234 of NZ_JALJWP010000001.1, read as the reverse complement.
AGCGTGGTGCCGTCGCTTTTGCCGGAGTTCGCTGCATCGAAGTAATACGAGCCGACGTAGCGTGCACCCAGGCCCACGCTGACATCAGTGGCGGGCACATCGTAGTAACTCCAGAGCGAAGCGGAATGCTTGGGCGCCGTGGAGAACTCGTTACCCTTGAGGGAGCTACCGTCGTACAACGAACCGCGCAGTACCTCTGACTCCATATAGGAATAGCCACCGATCAGGCTGAGGTTTTGCGTCACCTGCGCCTTGGCCTCCAGGTCGAGGCCACGCGCCCGCGATTCGCCCACCGTCTGCTGCTCGATGATGCCGCTCGGTAGTACCACGGCGATGGTGACGTTTTCCTGAGTCAGGTCATACACGGCTGCGGAGAACAGTGCGTCCATCCCCATCGGCGCATACTTCACGCCCACCTCGTACTGCCTGCCTGTCTGCGGTGTCACGCCAACCTGCGGCGGCGATACCGATTCCACCATGCTCACGTAGGTGGAGACTTCATCGTTGACAATATAGGTCAACGCACCTCGGTAAGAAGTCTCGGAGAAGGTGTCTTTCTCGGTGGATTGCAAGCCTTTGCTGGTCAGGTCCATCGAGTCGTTGCGCACACCCCCGGTGACGATAAACCGCTCGTAGAACGACAGGTTCTGCTGCAGGAATACGGCCTTGGTAGTCGCGTCTCGCTTGTTGACGGCGTACGGCGTGATCGAGCGTGAAACGCCGGTAAACACGGGATTGGCGATGTCGATCGGCGTCGTCAGGGCGTAGACCGAGCTTTCCTTGGTGGTCGAATCGAGGTACTCCACGCCCACCAGGCTGCTGCTGTCGATGTTTTCGAAACGGGCATCGTATTGCAGCATCAGATTGCCGTTGAACTGGTCGGCGTCAGTGTCCGTGCCAAACAGGTATCGATCGACAGTAGTACCGACACGGGCGGCGCTGTCGCTGAGGTACACGTAGCCAAAATCATCGGTCAGCTTGCTGTAACGCAGATTGCTGCGCAGTACGAAGCCGTTGTCGAAGTCATGGGTGACGTTACCGCTGAGGCTGGTGCGCTCGACATCGTGGAAGTTGTAGCTGGGCTCACCGTAAAACTTGCTGCGGTCGTATTCCTTGTCGAGCGGATAGCCGCCACTGTTGGGCGAGCTTTCGGTTTTCAGGTAGTCGAGGATCACCGTGGCCGACGTGTAATCGGTCGGGGCCCAGGTGAGACCACCCATAAACAACTGGTTGTCATCCTGTGAGTGATCGTACTCGCGATCGCTGTTTTGCCCTTTGGCCGTGAAGCGGCCAGCCAGGGTTTTGTCGTCGTTCAGCGCATCACCGACATCGATACCTGTCTCGACATGGTCGAACGAACCGTAAGTGACATAGCCTTGGCCAAACTTCTCGAAGCGCGGTTGTTTGGTCACGAAGTTCACCGAACCGCCCGGGTCCGCGGGGCCAAATAGCGTGGAGTTGGCGCCACGCAGAATCTCGATGCGCTCATAGGCGAATGGATCTTCGCGCACGCCGCGCATCGAACTCAGGGTCAAGCCGTCACGGTAGGTGGTGGCCTGGAAGCCGCGGATCTGGAAATAGTCGTTGCGGTCATCCGTCCCATAGAAATCACTGACCACGCCGGGTGTGTACTGCAGCGCCTCTTCCGTGGTGCTGACGCTGCGCTGTTGCATTTCCTTGTTGGTCACCACCGATACCGATGCCGGCGTATTGAGAATGCTGGTGGCCACCTTGCCGCCAACCCAGAGCTCCTTGGCCACCACCGAGTTGGTGTCGTCGTCGGCACTGACCCTGACCTTGGCATTGATGATGAGGGGTGCGAGGCGATAATCCTCGACATCTGTTGCATCGAGTTCCAGCGGGCCGGCGGTCTTCGCTTGAGGGACCAGCAGATAAGCATTCGGGCCTTGCTGTTCGATCTGCAATTCGCTCCCCTGCAGCAACGATGACAGCGCTGTCGAAGTCTCGAGCGTGCCACTCACGCCAGCAGTGTTGCGGTTCGCAACACTCGGCGCGTCGAAGGAAAGACTGATCCCGGCCTCTCGCGCAAAGCGGTCGAGCGCCGGCGCCAGCGGGCCGGCTGCGATGTTCCACTGCCTGACCTGATTGCTGTGGTCAGCGCTCGAGGTTTGCGCCAGCGATGGCAATGCGTAGCTGCTCACGATCAAACCCAAAATCGCAGCGTGCATGGCACGATTCAATGGATGGCGCTGTGAAACCGGGGACGAACTCATTTTCTCGCTCCAAGAAAGGACATCGGCAGACTGGCCTGTATTCCGGCCTTCCTTAGAGGTCGAACGAGAATGAGAAACCACCTCATTATTTTTCACGTCACGCAACATCCTGATGGACTCAGGTCGCAGCGGTCAGGGTCACCCAATAACGGGTTCGGTAATCAACGTGCAAGCGCAGTGATTGCGCGATCAATGCCAGGACCTGATCGTTGTCAGCGAGCTGGAAGGTGCCGGAAACGCGACGATCAGCGACCTCTTCGGCGCAGCGCAATACCCCGGGACGATAGCGCGACAACTCCGCGATGAAGTCACCAAGGCGCATATGGTTCGCACTGATCACCCCGTCACCCCAAGCCCATAGATCAAGGCCGTTGTCCCTGAACGTTCGGGCGCCATTCGAGGTGAACAACAGAGGATTGCCCGGCTGGGCGCTGCCACTCGCAGAGGTTTGACCGGAGCCGGGGAAAACCGTGACTGATCCCTGCTGAGCCGCGACCAGCGTGCCATCGTCACGCTCGCGTACCAGAAAACGCGAACCATGGGCGCGCATGATGCCGTCTCGGGATTGCACCCAGAACGGTCGCGCTTGAGGCGAGTGTTGATCCGCGCCGACATTCACGATGATTTCACCTCGGCGCAGGATGATCAGGCGTCGCTGGGCGTCGAAATCGCTGTCGACGGCGCTATCGCTATTGAGCTGGACAAGGCTGCCATCATCGAGCTGGAAGCGTCGTCGTTCGCCGGTGCCGCTACGCTGTTGCGCAAGCATCGCGGGTACGGGCGTGTAGTCCCGGCCGAGCCAGGCTGCCGCGCCGACAGTCGCCAATATGCCCAGGAGCTTCAGGCTTTCCCGCCGGCGCATTCCATGGTTGCTGCCTTCAAGCGTTTGTCGGGCCAGTTGAGTGGGTACGCCTGCGAATTCATCTCCAAGCGTTTCCACACGCTGCCACGCCAAAACATGCTCGGGACGTTGCTGGAGCCAGTGCTCAAAAGTGCGCTGTGTCTGTTCATCGGCTTGATTGAAGCGCAGGCGCACCAGCCATTGGATCGCCTGCTCGACAATGGCCGGATCCAGCGCCTGCGGCTCACGACTCGACATAACGCAAGCGATAACAGTGTTGCAGGGCCGTGGCCAGGTCGCGTTCCACCGTCGCGCGGGAAACACCGAGTTTTTCGGCTATTTGTGCGCAGGTCAGACCGTCGAGCCGGGCAAATAAAAACGCCTGACGAACTCTTGGTTTGAGCATGTCGAGCATGCGGTCTATGCGCTCGAGCGCATCAAGAATCATCAGCCGGCTCTCTTCCGAGGGAACCTCGTGTTGAGGCAGCAACGTGATGCTTTCCAGATAGGCACGTTCGAGTTCGCGACGACGATACTGATCAATCATCAGTCCGCGGGCAATGCTGCTCAAATAGGCGCGTGGTTCGCGCAAGGGGCTGGACTGACGGGCCTTGAGCACTCGTACAAAGGTGTCCTGCGCCAGATCTGCGGCGTTATCGCGACATCCAATGCGCCGAATCAGCCAGCCCTGTAACCACGAGTAGTGGGTGCGATAGAGCAGCCCTGGATCTGCGGTACCTAGTGTTTCGTCGCTACGCATCGGCATCCCGGGACATACATGATTGATAATGAATCGCATTCTACTCATGCGACAGGTCTCAGGTAAATACGTGGCTTCGCCGAACGCAAATCATGCTCTCGGTCTTGTCACTCAACCGTCACGCCTGCCCCCTAGGCTCTACCGATCTCTACCGTTGACTCAAGAGCCCGCATTCCAACATGCCGCCAATCGCCACCGCATCCACAACCCGGCAAACAATCATCCTGCGCTCCGACAATCTCACCTCCTCCGACTTCGGCGCGCTTTTCTCCAGGCTCTTCGGCAATCGCTACGCCGACACCCCACCACCGCCGTCCAACATCATCATCGGCGGGGTCTACGGGCGGCACGACGGGGTGAGTTTTCGACGCATGCATTACCACGGCGATTTCAGCGTCACCCTCCCCGATCCGCAGAACGAAATCACCTTCGTCATCCCCACCGCCGGCAAGATCGTTTTCAACCACGGCACCGAATCCATCGGCATGTCGCACGTTGGTCTGGCGATCGACAAGGCGGATATCCGTTCGATGCGGTTTGTCGATGATCACGCGCATCACGGCATTTCGATCAATCGTCAGCAGCTCACCGAGCGTTTGTCGGCGTTGCTGGAGAACCCGATCGTGCACAAGATCGTGTTTGAGCCGAGCGTGGATCTGAATACGCCCGCATTTCATGGCCTCAAGGCATTGATTGATCTGGCGACGGGCAATGAATTCGATGCGCTGATCAACAGCGGCACGCTGATGCCGTCGCGTTTGCGCGAGATGTTGATCGATGCGGTGCTGGAGGCGTGGCCGCACAATTTCACCGAGGCGCTGCGCCGGCCCGCGCCGTGTGTGGCGCCGCGGCATGTGAAGTTGGCAATGGAGTTTATCCAGGCGCATCCGCAGCAGTTGGCCAGTGGCGTGGATCTGGCGCGGTTGAGTCACGTCAGTCAGCGCGCGTTGCAGGAAGGTTTTCGGCGTTTTGTCGGGATGTCGATTGTGGCGTATCAGCGTCAGGTGCGTTTGCAGCGTGCTTATGAGGCCTTGGCGCGGGGGCATGCGGGGTCGGTGACAGAAGTGGCGCTACGTTTTGGCTTCAGCAATGTCGGGCGCTTTTGTCAGTATTTCCAGAGCGCTTACGGCGTCAGCCCGGCGGAGTTGAAAGCCAGGCGTTGACCATTCGCTCCGGTGACATCTGCATTTGATTGAACAGCAGGAATCTCAGGGCGACTAACCCCAGACAGGCCACTTGCGAAAAGGGGGTTTCAATGACCGAGGATTTCATCGGCTTTTTCACGACGCACACAATTCTGGGAATTTCACTGGCGAACTGGGTCCTGGCGTTCCTCGCCGCGACGCTCAGTTATCTGCTGACCACCACGGCGATCCGTTTCGTTTTCCGCAAGGTGCAGGCGCGGGCCAGCGCCGGCAATGGGCATCTGACGTACATGGCCAGCGAAGTGCTGGCGGCGACCAGCACCACGTTGCTGCTGTTGGCCTCGATCCTGGTCGGCATCGGGTTGCTGGATTTGCCCGAGCGCTGGCTCGGGCGCGTGAGCAGTTTGTGGTTTGTCGTCGCAGCGTTGCAGGTTGGCCTATGGACCAACCGCGCGCTGGCACTGGGGCTGCATCGCTATTTCTCGCGGCACAACGCGACCGGCACCTTTCAAGCGAGTGCCTTGGCGACCCTGAGCCTGTGGGGCGTCAAGGTGTTGCTGTGGGCAGTGATTCTGTTGGCAATGCTGTCGAACCTTGGCGTCAACATCACTGCGTTTGTCGCCAGCCTTGGTGTCGGCGGTATCGCCGTGGCGCTGGCGGTGCAGAACATTCTTGGCGACGTGTTCGCCTCGCTGTCGATTGCCGTCGACAAGCCGTTTGAGGTGGGCGATTTCATCGTCGTCGGCACGCTGGCCGGTACGGTCGAGCACGTCGGCCTGAAGACTACGCGCATCCGTAGTCTCGGCGGCGAGCAGATTGTCATGGCCAACGCCGACATGATCGGCAGCACCATCCAGAACTACAAGCGCTTGCAGGAGCGTCGGGTGGTGTTCGAGTTTCGCCTGACTTACGAGTGCACCACCGAACAGATTCGCCAGATCACTCAACGGGTAGAAAGCATTATTAAAAACGAAAAACAGGCGCGCTTCGACCGCTGCCATTTCCGCAGTTTTGGTGAAAGCGCGCTGGAATTCGAGACGGTGTACATCGTTCTGGACGCCAGCTACAACGTCTACATGGACGTGCAGCAACGGATCAATCTGGCGATCATGGAAGCGGTGGCCGAGCTGGATGCGACGTTCGCCTTCCCGGCGCGCACCGTGCATGTCGCCTCGCTGCCCGAGCCCACCGCGCCGCCGGCACGCACGCAGCAGTCATCGCGTGCGCAGCATGCTTGAACTGAAGAGCCCGGCAATCTGCCGGGCTCTCTTCATTCAAAACGCGTAACTGGCCTTGAGCCCGCCATTGAAACCGTGGCTATCACCGCCACCGTTGGCGCCAATCTCAGCGCCCACACTCAGGGCGCCGAGGTTGGCCATCAAATTAACGCCGCCGCTGAACTGATCGCGGTTATCGAACGCCGCGCGCTGCTCGATATCCAGCCCCAGCAGGTGGCCTTCGCTGTCGACGTGCTGATCGCCGAGCGCACGCTCGTACCCCACGCGTACGCCTGGCACCAGCTGCCACGCACCCACCGCCACCGGAGCGAATGACACATCGAGATTGGCCACCGCGCTGCGGCGGGTCTGCTCGATGCCGTCGACGTCGAGCGCCAGCTCACTGCCCTTCTCTTTGAAACCTTGCAAGTCGAGATGACTGACGCGAAAGCCCAGGCTCGGTTCAAGAATCACGCCGCTGAGCGGCAGGCGATAACCCAGCGCAAGTGTCGCGCCGGTGAGATTACCGTGGCTATCGCCCTTCGCCGCGCCGAGGCCACCACCTAGCTCGCGTTTGCTGTCGTAGTCGACGTAACCGGCGCTGACGTTGGCGTCGACAAACACGCCACGCTCAAGGCTGGTCAAGCCGTAACGCGCACCGAGATTGAGGAAGGTGAAATCAGTATCGGCCTCGCCACCCGCCCCGCCGACGCTGCCCTTGCTGTAACCGAAACCGCCGCGAGCGCTGAGTTGTTCGCTAAAGCGCTGAGTGATGCCGAGCATCAGGCCCTGGCTGTGTTCGTTGCTGCTGTCGGCATGGGCCGAGCCGTCGGTGCCGAGGTAGCTGGCGAGCGCGGTGCTCCAGAGGCGGTATTGGCCCACCTTCAAACCGCTGCCGCTGGCGAACGCTGCGGTGGCTTGTTCGATCATCGCGTTCTGCCGCAAGAGATAGCTGGCCGCATCCGCATGCACCTGACCGCCGACTTGCGTTTCGACACCGCCCAAGGTGCCGGCGTCGATCGCCGATTGCAGGTAATAGTTGTAGGCGCTGTAGGTGCCGGACAGCTCGCTGTTCTGCAACTGCCGCAGCAACTCGGCACCAGCGGCGGCATTGCCGATCATCCCGGCCTGCCCCGGCAAGCTGTTGTACTCGACCAGTTTGCCGCGCAGCACATAGATGGTTTCCTGCGACAGACCGAGGCCCTGCTTGAGGTAGTTGTCCATGCTGCCGTACTCGGCGGCGACCTGATCGAGGCCGGCCTGCAAGTAGCTGGCCTGCACGCCGAGCAGCGGCTCGTACACGGCGGCCATGCTCGGCGGCAAGGCTTTCAGAGTCGCGGCGACACGGGCCGCGGTGTAGTCGTTGGTCGCCAGATAGTTGGCCATGATCGTCGCCTCATCGACACCAGCGATGCTCTGCAATACAGCGGCAGTCCAGCCGGTGCGATCCTTGCCAGCGGTGCAGTGGAACAACTGCGCGGCGTCGACACTCGCCAGCTCATTGAACAACTGGCCGAACTGCCCACGCATCCCGGCATCGCTGACGAACGCACGGTTGGTCTGTTCCATCATCGCCACGGCTTCCGCGGCGCTGTGGAACGAGATGTGGGTGATGTCCGCACCGGAGGCGGTGCTGCCGATGATGTCGATATTGCGATAAGCCGCCCCCGTGATCATCGTGTCCGGCGTAGCGGCAATTTCGCTGGGGGTGCGCAAGTCGTAGATGGCTTTGATGCCCAGACCATTGAGCGTCGCCAGATCCGCCGCCGACGGCGTCAATGCGTTGGAGCGGTAGAACACACCGCTGCGCATGGTCCCGTCGTGGGTCGTGGAATAGGCGGTAGTGATGCCGGCAATGTCGCGGAAATTATCGATGCCGGACAAGCGCGGCGTGTCCAGCGCGACTGGCTCGGCCGCATTGGCAGCGGCGATGGACAGGCTCAGAACGGACAACGAACACAGAAGACGTTGGAACACAGTGCAGCCTCATGAGATCAGCGTTGGGCTGGTCACTATGGGCAGGCCAGTGGGAGGGAATATGACAGTTTCGGGCGGCCACGAAATGCCTGCGCGAATGGGCCGTGGGGTGCGTGATTTGTCCAAAAATCCCGAAATTGTTGACGACCTGTGGGAGCGAGCCTGCTCGCGAAAGCGGCCTATCAGGCAACTCGATTGAAATCCCAAAAAAGCGTTCGCGAGCAGGCTCGCTCCCACAGGGGTATTACAGTGGACGTGGGAAAGTATCCGGTTTTTGTACTTGTCGCGCGCAGCGACAACCCCTTATAAGACTGCCATCACTTCCGAGAACAAGAGACCGCCCCCATGAGCAACGCCTGGAACGAAGGTTATTTCACCGACGAAGGCTACACCTACAGCTACAGCCGGGAGATCAATCCGGTATTCCTGCGTTACTGCCTGTTGCTGCGCGGTTTCGCCACGCTGGACAGTACCGACGGCGTTCACTGCGAATTGGGCTTTGGCCAAGGCGTGTCGATCAACATCCACGCAACGGCCAACCCGGGCTCGTTTGTCGGCACGGATTTCCACCCGGGCATGGCCGCGCATGCCATCGACCTTGCCGCTGCCGCCAACAACGGCGCCCGTCTGTATGACGACAGCTTCGAACAACTGCTGACGCGCTCCGATCTGCCGCAGTTCGACAGCATCAGCCTGCACGGCATCTGGACCTGGGTCAGCCGCGACAACCAGAAACTGATCGTCGAATTCGCCCGCCGCCACCTCAAGCCCGGCGGCATGCTCTACGTCAGCTACAACTGCTTCCCCGGCTGGTCGCCGTCGGCGCCGCTGCGCAACCTGTTCAGCCTGCACGATCGTTTTGCCAATGCCTCGTCGCGCTCCGATCAACGCATCGACGCCGCGCTCCAATTCTCCGAAGCACTGCTCGCAGCCAATCCGAAATACGCCGCTGCGGCGCCGAGTCTCGGCGCGCGGCTGCAGAGCATCAAGGGCCAGGATCGTCATTACGTCGCCCATGAATATTTCAATCGCGACTGGAACTGCATGTACTTCGCCGACGTGGTCGATGCGCTGGCCCCGGCCAAACTCGACTACGCCACCACGGCAGTGCCGCTGGACTCGGTCGACCCGCTCAACCTGAGCGCCGAAGGCATGGACTTTCTGGAAACCATCGAACACCCGGTCATGCGCGAGCAAGCGCGGGACTACTTCGTCAACCAGCACTTCCGCCGCGACCTGTACTTGCGCGGCGCGACCCGCCTGTCTGCTGCCGAACGCCGCGCGCGAATGCTTCACTCCCGTTTCGTGCTGCTGCAACCCTGGGAAACCGTCGCGGGCTCGGTCACCGGTCCTGCCGGCGAAGCGACCCTGCAACCGGAAATCTACGGCCCAGTGCTCGATGCACTGGCGGCGCAGAACTATGCCGCGAAATCCATGCGCCAGTTGCTGTCCGAGGCTGCGCTGGCTTACGACGACCTCGAACAAGCCCTCGCCGTGCTGATCGGCATGGGCGCCGTGGCCCCGTGCCAGAGCGAGACCGCCGAGTCGCAGGTCAGCGGACGCTGCGCCGCACTCAACTTGCAGCTGTGCAAACGCTCGCTGTACGGCGCCAACATCCAGACCCTGGCCAGCCCGGTCACGGGGGGTGGCGTCACGGTCAGCCGCTTCCAGCAGTTGTTCCTGATTTCGATAAAACAAGGCAAACAGCAACCAGCCGAGTGGGCGCAACTGGCGTGGGGGGTGATCAGCGAACAAGGTGAAGTGCTGGTCGACAATGGCCAGCCATTGCTCACCGCCGAGGCCAATATCGCCGCACTGACCGCACAGGCTCAGGTGTTTGCCGAGCAAACGCTGCCTGTACTGAGGGCATTGAAAATCGCCTGATTGCAAACCAACCAATGTGGGAGCGAGCCTGCTCGCGAAAGCGCTGGATCAGCCACCAGCTCCGGTGACCGACGTACCGCGTTCGCGAGCAGGCTCGCTCCCACAATGGTCGTAGAACAGGATCGCGCCAACCGTCCTGTTTGCGGAACTTTCCGCCTTCTGCCGTCCGTCCAGCCACCCCGCAATAAACGAAATTTCCGCTCCACCCACTCCTCACAACTATGCATGCGCTCACACCCACAAGGGGTGACTGCGCGATAGCCTGGTCTGAGGAAAATTTGAATGTTCATACATAACAAGCGACTTCAGTACACCGTTCGTGTGGCCGAGCCCAATCCGGGGCTGGCCAATCTGCTTTTGGAGCAATTCGGGGGCGCCAATGGCGAGCTGGCCGCGGCAGCGCGCTACTTCACTCAAGCTTTGGCCGAGGAAGATCCGGGGCGCAAAGATCTGCTGCTGGACATTGCCACCGAGGAATTGAGCCACCTGGAGGTGGTCGGCTCGATCATCGTGATGCTCAACAGAGGTGCGAAGGGGCAACTCGCCGAGGGCGTTCAGGAAGAAGGTGAGCTGTATCGCGCGCTGAATGGCGCCGGCAACGACTCACACATCACCAGCCTGCTCTACGGCGCAGGCGCACCGCTGGTCAATTCGGCCGGCGTGCCGTGGACAGCGGCGTATGTAGATTCGATCACCGAGCCTACCGCCGACTTCCGTTCGAATATTGCTGCCGAAGCGCGGGCGAAAATCCTCTACGAACGCCTGATCAACATCACCGATGATCCGGGTGTTAAAGAGGCGCTTGGCTTTTTGATGACGCGGGAAATCGCCCATCAACAGTCGTTCGAAAAAGCCCTGCACTCGATCCAGCCAAACTTCCCGCAGGGCAAACTGCCGGGCATGCCGGAGTTCACCAACAAGTACTTCAACATGTCTGGCGAACCCAATGTGCGTGGGCCGTGGAACGAGGGCGGTGCGTGGGAGTACGTGGAAAACCCAGAGCCGGCGGTCGACGGCGGCGATGGTCTGGCGAGCGTCACCCTTCCTGCTGAAGACGAACAAGTGCTGGAAGCGATGAAGACCCGCACAGCCTCTGACCCACTCAGCGAACCGGTGACCGGTGCTGACCTGGGTTCCGGTTATGTGCAAGGCAGAGATGTCTGAACCCAGTCCCGGCGGCCCCGTCCCGGGGTCGCCACTTGCTCAAGGAGAACCACATGAAAAGCAGCAAAGTTCTGGCACTGACCTCTGAACATTTTCAACGCTTGATGGAGCAGGCCTCCGCGGGTTTCGAACTGGACTGCCGACAGGCCTGTCGCGGGCTCAAAGTCAGCATGGCGGTGAATGTTTTCGGTCTGGGCACCCTGCTCCCGAATAATTTCGCCGACGAGACCACCGTCCAGCCATCGGACGAGCAGCCACTACTCGACGACGCCCTACCCATGATGCCCATGGTTGCCAGACGCGCATCGGCCGAGCGAAGCCGCTCAATGGACATGGCTGAACGGTTTCATCGCTAACAGGAGCGCGATATGAGAACGCATAGAAATCCGAGCTTCCCCTCAAGCCTGACCATCGCCCCTGGAATCCAGTTTCTGCTGGGCTGTGCAATATTCGCCGGCGGAACGCTGATCATGATGAGCGAACTGGCGGCAAGGTTTGTTGCGATGTGAGCGGTGCGTAGCTGCCTTGTGCAGCGGCAGACCGCAAGCTCAAAACAGCACCGCAGCCGCTTCCCTCATGAAGATCTCGACCGTCTTCGGCCCTATCCCCTCGAACTCGGACAGGCGCTTCTCCAGCGCCTTACGATCCGCGCTCGCTGCCACGACGTTACTGACCTTGCCGGCATACTCGCTGTTGAGCTTGTTCGCCAACGCGAGTAAACGCGCCGCGGTGCTCTCGTCGTAACGCACATAACGCGCCTGCCCCAGCATCGACACCAGTTGCCGGTGCGTACACTGTGCGAGTTTTTGCGGCGTGTCTTTCTGATGCTGCTCTACTATGACTTGATACGCCTTGGCGGCGATGGCGCCCTGGATCCTTTTGCCCATCAGAAAACTGGCAAGCAGCCATTTGAACAGGCCAGGTTCGCTGGCGGTGTGCAGATCGATGTTCAAGTCACCGGCCGTGATGATTTCACTCACAAGTCTCACCTTAAAGCGCGCTTCAGTTACAGATGTTGACCCGGCACCGCTTTGAACGATCCAATGGCCGCCGCTTGGCCAAGGCAATAAATTGAATCCCCAGTGGAAACGGATGGTCATCTTTCAAGAGATGAGAGATGACAAGCATAAGGACCTTCAGATGCTCGGTCGTAAACTGCCCGACAGCAAAGGGCATGACGCCGCAGAAACCGCTCCCATCAAAGCTGCCAGCGAGATAGCCGCTTTCCGCCTGACCGTGATCTTCATGCTGACGGTGATTCTGGCGTTTCTGGGAGTGGAAGGATGGCGCACGTGGCGTGACTACCACTCCGCGTTTTCGTCCGCGCGGGATTCGGTCACCAACCTCGCTCGGGCAACGGCGCAGCACGCCGAGGACGCCATTCGCCAGGTAGACGTGTTGACCGCCGCGCTGGGCGAGCGCGTCGAAGGCGACGGACTGCAGAACATCAACGTGCCGCGCATTCACAAGTTGCTGGTCCAGCAAGCCAAGCTGATGCCGCAGCTCCACGGCCTGTTCATTTACGGCCCGGACGGGCACTGGATCGTCACCGACAAGGAAAACATCCCGGACCCGGCGAACAATGCCGACCGCGATTACTTCCAGTACCACCGTACCCACACCGATCGAAACGTGCGCATCGGCGATGTCGTCAAAAGCAAATCCACCGACGACCTGATCATCCCGATTTCGCGTCGTTTGAATAACCCGGACGGCTCCTTCGCCGGCGTGCTGCTGGGGACGATCAAGGTCAGTTACTTCGTCGACTATTACGGGGATTTCAAGATCGACGACAAAGGTGCACTGGTACTGGCGTTGCGCAACGGCACCATCCTCGTACGGCGCCCTTTCATCGCTTCGGTGATCGGACAGAGCCTGGCCGACAGTGAGGTTTTCAAGAACTACCTGCCCTATTCCAATCAAGGTATCGCCGAGGTCCGAGCCATCGTCGATGGCACCCAGCGTTTGTACGGTTACCGCGCCTTGACCACGTACCCGTTGGTGGTTGAAACCGGACTTTCCCGCGAATCGATCATTGCGCCGTGGCGCTGGGACCTGATCAAAACCGGTTTCGTGTTGTTATCGGTGATCACCGCATTCACGGTCTTCGGACTGATTGTCTTGAGGCAATTGCGCCAACGCATGGTGATGGAAAAGGATCTGCGCAAGGCACACCAGGCCATGAAGGACATGGCCTTGACCGACAGCCTGACCGGGCTGGCCAACCGCCGCCGCCTGGACACCGCGCTGGCCGACGAGATTCGCCTGGCCAGACGCCAGGGCTCGTCGATTTCAGTGATCATGCTCGATGTCGATCACTTCAAACTCTACAACGACACCTACGGGCATGCGGCCGGTGACGACTGCCTCAGCGCTGTCGGCCAAGCGATTGCGCAAGCGGTGAAACGACCCGGTGATCTCGCCGTGCGGTATGGCGGAGAGGAGTTTTCCGTGTTGCTTCCCAACACGGATATTCGAGGGGCTGCGCTTGTGGCCCAGGAAATACTTGAGGCCATTCGCTCCTTGCGGCTGGATCACAGAGCCCATCCGCAGGGTCACGTCACTGCCAGTGCAGGTATTGCGGTGGGCAAACCGGCCGAACATGAAGTGACCCCCGCCACTCTTATCGAGTCGGCTGACAAGCTGCTTTATGCAGCGAAGCAAAAAGGCAGGGATCGCTACTGTATCGGCGATGAAGGGCTCGGCGCCTAGCCACCGCGCCTCAACGGGAGCGCAGCATCACCGCTGCGCGAACCCGCTGTACGCCAAACACCGTCATGCGCAGAAATTCCTGGTGACTGACCGGCAAGTGCTGGCAGTCCAGGCCGCGTTTCAACTTGCTGTGATCGACATCCGGATCATGCAGATAGACGAAGTCCTGGTCACACGCGGTGATGATCACCCAATGCGGCGCTTTCAAGCGGGTGAATCGGTAGCTGCTGATCAGCACCACCGGTTTGTACCCGGCCTGCAACGCAGCGCCGATCTCCAGATAATCACCCAGAACCTGCTCAACTTGCGTGGCCGCCAGGTCTTGGGCAAAACCATCCTCGACCAGCTTCATGATCGACTTTTTCTCTGTGCTGCGTACGCCGTGAAGAAAAAGCGAGCCCTGGTGACTGACCTCCAGGCGCACCTCGAAACCGCGCCGCCAGGCCGCCAATGCGAGGCCCTGAGGGCTGCAGCCACCGTGGCCCGCGGTCATGAAAATGGTGGTTGCCTCGCGCCATAGCTGGATTTCCTCCGCTCGGGTCATGGCACGGGTCGGATCGATGGCGGACATCGCCATCAGCAGGCACGCCGCGCCGCAGGTGAATTCGGTGGTCTGCTGGTAGTACGGCACTTGGCGGGCGGGTGCGGGCGCTGCACGCAGGATGCGTTTCTCGTAGCGCAACGCCTCGCAATGGTCTTCGTAATAGTCCTCGACGCTGGCAAAGCGCTGATAGCCGTTGGCTTCGTAGAGGCGGATGGCAGCGCTGTTGTCCGCGCGCACCTCCAGGCGCAGCCATGCGCAATTGCGCGCCAATGCGCAGGCCTGGGCCTCTTCCAGCAACCATTGGCCAAGTTGATGTCCACGCCACACAGGGCTGACGGCAATGGAATACAAGCGCCCCAGGGAAGTGCCGCGGTGAAAAAGCACCAAGGCGTAACCGGCAAGTCTGGCGTCCGATGTGGCGACAATCAGCGCCGCGTTGGCACGACTGAGCATCCAGCTGAAGTTGCGCTGATTCAATCTGTCGAGGGCAAAACAGGCCCGCTCCAGTTCGACCAGATCGTCGATATCGTCCATCGACGCAAAGCGAAAATCAAAAGACATGACCGCACCGTAAAGTTTGAGTAACGAACCGGGACAGGCCCAGTGGCCCGTGATTTATTGAAGCGGCGTCTTCTTCAACAGGGATTCATTACTCATGTCAGCGGTGCAAGCCAACGTGAACGAAGTATTAGACAAAACCGAGCATTCGACAATCACCCTCAGCGAGGAACCTCCCAGTATCAAACCCCCGGGAAGTCGATTGCTCATCCTTGTCGAGCGCAAGGATGACTGGGCTGATTACTTGCCCAGCGAGAGCCTGATGCTCGCTCAGGATTACCTTGAACACAGCGACGATTTTCCTCATCGCACCCAAGTCATCAACCTCTGCCGCAACTACAAATACCTCGGTCAGGGCTACTACTGTTCATTGCTGGCCGAGGCGCGCGGGCACAAGGTGTTCCCCTCGGTTCGCACCGTCAGCGAGCTGGCGCGCAAAGCGCTTTACGGGGTCGGGCTGAACGATCTGGAACGCACCCTGGAGCGGGCGCTGGCCAACCATCCATACGGCGAAACCGAGGCTTTCACGCTGTCGCTGTACTTCGGCAAGGCCTCGATCGAGCCGCTGCAAGAGATCGGCCGTCAGCTGTTCGAGGCGTTCCCCTGCCCCATCCTGCTGGTGGAGTTTCGCCGTGGTGAAACCTGGCAGATTGCGGGCATCAAAGCGGGGGCGCTACACAGGCTTCGCGACGAACAGCAGCACGTTTTCGCTGATGCACTGGATGCTTTCAATCGCAGGACGTGGCGTCAGCCAGCCTCCAAACGCGTTGCCCGATACGACCTGGCCATCCTGCATGATCCTGACGAAGCGCTACCGCCCTCGAACCCCGAGGCATTGCAGCGTTTCATCGCGGCGGGCGAACAGTTGGGCATCGATGTCGAGCTGATCGAGAAAAAGGACTATGCGCGTCTCGCCGAATTCGACGCGCTGTTCATCCGCGAAACCACGCGGGTGGATGATCACACCTATCGGTTTGCCAAGAAGGCGGAAAGCGAAGGCCTCGTGGTGATTGACGATCCGTCGTCCATCCTGCGCTGCACCAACAAGGTTTATCTGGCCGACCTGTTGAAGCGCCGAGGTCTGGGCATGCCCGTAACGGAAATTCTCTACAAGGATCGTCCGCAGGAACTTGAAAACGTCGGGCGTCGCCTGGGTTTTCCGTTGGTACTGAAAATCCCCGATGGCTGTTTTTCACGGGGGGTTATCAAGGTCACCGATGCGCAAGCGCTGGCCACGGCTGCGCAGGAGTTATTCGAGCACTCGGTGCTGTTGCTGGCCCAGGAGTACTGCTACACCGAATACGACTGGCGCGTCGGCGTGCTCAATGGCGAGGCGCTGTATGCCTGCAGATATTTCATGTCCAAGGGGCATTGGCAGATTTACAACCACAAGGCCCTGCCCGGCGAGATCAACGGCATGTGCGAGGCCGTACCCGTCGAGCAAGCCCCGCCCGACGTCGTGCAACTCGCGGTACAGACGGCTCGGCTGATCGGCGATGGCCTCTATGGCGTCGACCTCAAGCAGGCGGGCGATCGGGTTCTGGTCATCGAGGTGAACGACAACCCCAACCTCGACGCCGGCATCGAAGACGCGGTGCTGGGCGACGAGCTGTATCGGCGCGTGCTGCAAGCGTTCACGCAAAGGCTCGAGCTCAAACACCGTGGCCAGGCGTGGTGAGCGATGATTGAACGCTATTGCATTGATTGCGGCGCACTGCGCCAGGGCACCGAAGACGAGGCGACTGTCTGGCTGGCCGTCGCCCCGAACGCCGTCGAGCAATCGACGTTGCAAACAAGTCTGGGCATTGGCGCTCAAGTGCTGGAGTCGTCACTGGATCCGGACGAGGTGGCCCGGATCGAAATCAAACCGGATCACCTGTTCCTGATCTGGAAGCGCCCGGAAAGCTTCGACGGGCGAGCATTCAACATCTCGTCATTCGGAGTGGTGCTGAGCGAAAAGCGCCTGGTGGTGATTTGTGCGAGCAACTCGCTGCTCTCCAGCCTTGAGCAAGATGCGCAAATGACCGGGCCACTGGATGTGCTGATGGCGTTGCTCGCTGAAAGCGTTCATCACTACCTCGGGCATCTGCGCGTGGTCAAACAGATCGCCCGGGAGATTCAGCATCAATTCACCCGTGCGATGGACAATCAGCAACTGGCGCAGATGTACAACCTGAGCGAAAGCCTCGTGTACTACGTGAACGCGATTCAAAGTAACGGCGCGGTGCTGACTTTGCTGCGAAACCACGGCCAGCGCCAAGGCTTCAGTGACGGTCAACTGGAATCGCTGAACGACCTGATCGTGGAAAACGAACAAAGCTTCCAGCAGGCCAGAATTCACGCCAAGGTGTTCGCTAACCTCATCGAATCCCATGGCAATCTCGCCAACAACAGCATGAACCGGGCGCTGCGCAAGCTGACGCTGATCAACGTAGTGTTCCTTCCGTTGAACCTGATTGCCGGCATCGGCGGCATGTCGGAGTTCAGCATGATGACGTCTGGCGTTCCATGGTGGATGTCTTTCCCGGTGCTGATCGCTTGCATGGGGCTCGTGGGCGCGGGGATGGCGCTTGCACTGCGGCGCATGGCGTGAATCCAGGTCAGGTCCTGCCAACGCCTGCGCCGCATTCGAGCGTCAATTGGTCTGGCTGACCACCCGGATATCCGTGATACCTACCCGCTCTGCGTGCTCAAGAATCTGCTCTGGCGTCGAATCCGCCGTGGGCATGACCAGGCTGTTTTCGGCATCGCCCAGATGCAGTTGCAGCAGATGCATCGCCGCATCGTGCTCGGCCAGTTGCGCGTCCTTGAGTTCGAGCAGATAGGTACGAGGCTCGCCGTTGAATCGATAATCAATGTGATAGGTGTACATGTTGTCGTCCGCGTCGGTGGAAAAAGCACTGTTTATCCTGACGCGGCAGTCAGCTTTTAGTTCAACCTGACCGCCCTATTGCATTTCCAAACAAACTTTTTGCGCAGCGAAGCGTCCTCTTCTTAACTCTCCATTACAGCTGATCACAGCTAAGGACCGGCAATGACCTTTTTCATTTTCCTCTTGGCCTGCGCGGCGGCGGCAACCACTGGTGTGATGTTCAAACCCGGCCCGTGGTACGAATCGCTGACCAAACCCTCTTTCACCCCGCCCAACTGGGCATTTCCCGTGGCCTGGACAATCATCTACCTGCTGCTGGCCTGGGCCGGTTATCGCCTGAGCCTGATCCCCGGCAGCCAAACGGTGCTGGCCTTGTGGGCTGCGCAAATCGCTCTGAATACGCTGTGGACGCCGGTGTTCTTCGGCGCGCATCAGGTGCTGGCGGCGCTGGTGATTCTGGCGGTGCTGTGGGTGGTGGTCGCGGTGATGGTGGTATTCGCCCTGCAGTTGGACGTGGTCACCGGGCTGATTCTGTTCCCGTACCTGGCGTGGCTGTGCGTTGCACTGGCGCTGAACTGCTCGATCCTGATGAAGAATCGCCTGTGAGCGATTTTCCATGGCCGCAAGGCGAGCGCGAGCTGGCGCAGATTCGCGCGTTCAACAAAAAGCTCGCCTGGCTGCCGCGCTTCAAGGTCCGCAATCGAGTCACTCCACGACTGGTTCAGGCGTTGCTGCGGGCGGGTCAGATCGGCGGCGCCGGCAAGCTGCGCCAGCATGGGCTGACCGCTGAACGCAAGATCATCGACACGGTGCCGGTGCGCATCATCCGTCCCAAGGGCAAAGCCAAAGGCGTGGTGCTGGATTTCCATGGTGGCGGCTGGGTGATCGGCAATGCGCAGATGAATGACCACTTCAACATCGCTATCGTCAACACCTGCGACGTGGCGGTGGTGTCAGTAGATTATCGACTGGCGGTGTCGACGCCGATCGAGGGCTTGCTGGACGACTGTCTGCGCGCCACGCGCGGCATCTTGAACGATGCTGAATTCGCCGGACTGCCCGCAGTGGTCGTCGGCGAATCGGCCGGCGGGCATCTGGCGGCAGCCACCCTGCTCGCCCTCAAATCTTCGCCAGAACTGCTGCGACGGATCTGCGGCGCGCTGCTGTATTACGGCGTCTACGACCTGACTGGCACGCCCAGCGTGCGCACCGCACCCGCCGATACTCTGGTGCTCGACGGCCCCGGCATGGTCGAAGCGTTACGCCTGCTCACGCCGGATATCAGCGACGAACAACGACGCCAGCCACCGCTGTCACCGCTGTATGGCGATTTCAGCGGACTGCCGCCAGCGCTGCTGTTTGCCGGTGAGCTCGATCCGTTGCTTGATGACACACGGCTCATCGCCGAGCGCTGGCAACACGCGGCGCCGGTGGAAGTGCATGTGCTGCCGGAATGTCCGCATGGGTTTATTCACTTCCCGACGGCCACTGCTGAACATGTGCTGGCTTACAGTCGGGAGTGGATTTCGGCCCGCCTGCGCACGGTCGCACAATCTCCAAGCGCCGAACCCGACAATGTCCAGCCACACCCGCCACTAACAAGCGCTAACAGCGCATAACGGGCGTCTCGGATCGGTTGCGTTCATGCTTGAACCTCATCCCTGAACATCAGGTGCAGAGGAACCGATCATGCCCCAACGTTATCGCGTCAATTGCCTCAGCCCGGCGCAACGGCCGGGAAACGACGAATTGCATGCCTTGATGGCCGGCGCGCTCAGGCATGACCGGGGCGAATCACAGAAGCTGTTCGCCACGGTGATGCCACTTTTCATCGCTTTTTATGAAGGCCAGGTGCAGGCCGGGCGCATCCAGCACGGCGAAATCGCCGGTCTGGTTCAGCAAGCCTTCAAGGCGCTGTATCTCGAACACACACGCTACGACCCTGCCCAGCCGTTCCGCGCCTGGATTGTCGACTTAGCACGATCGACATTACTCGACAGATCCCACGCCGGTGGCCTATTCGATCCGCTGGGCGGCATCGTCACATGCCGCGCTCGTGAAGCCTTGCCCGTGAGCTGATTCGCGTGCGCGCTGCCGCGCCCACAAGCCCAGGAAATTCCTATGATCAACATCGAAAAAACCCTCTACAGCGGGCGCACCTATACCTCGGGCGGGCGTGAGGGCAGTGCTCGCAGCCTCGATGGACGGCTCGATCTCAAGCTGTCGCCTCCAGGCGCCCCCGGCACCGGTACCAATCCTGAACAATTGTTCGCTGTATGCTGGTCAGCCTGCTTTCTCGGTTCACTGCGCCACGCCTGCAATGCACGTAAAATCGCTTTTCCCTCCAGCGCCGGCGTCGATGCGCAGATCGATCTGGTGCACGGTGAACACGGCTTTGCGTTGCAGGCCCGGCTCGCTGTATCGCTCCCCGACATCGAGGCCGAAACCGCGATGCAGCTCATCGAAGCGGCGCACCAGAACTGCCCCTACTCCAAAGCCACACGCGGCAATATACCCGTGCGCATTACCCTCGCCTGATTTCCCGCTGCTCAACCTTCGCATGGCTTGGCGACACCATCGTGTAATAGCAGGCGTGCATGGCATTTGGTGTGATTGAGCGTCCTTCTCGGACACGGACCCATCCGTCACAACACCGATCAATGCCGGGAGTCGCGCATGAACAAGCTAACGACCGCCGCTGGCGCGCCAGTGGTCGACAACAACAATACGCAAACCGCCGGCCCCAGAGGTCCGGCACTGCTACAGGACGTTTGGCTGCTGGAAAAGCTTGCGCATTTCGATCGCGAGGTCATTCCAGAGCGGCGCATGCATGCCAAGGGTTCAGGGGCCTTCGGTACCTTCACCGTCACCCACGACATCAGCCGCTACACCAAGGCCAGAGTGTTTTGCGAAGTGGGCAAGCGCACCGACATTTTCGTGCGGTTCTCGACCGTTGCCGGTGAGCGCGGCGCCGCTGATGCCGAGCGCGATATCCGCGGGTTTGCCATCAAGTTTTACACGGAGCAAGGCAACTGGGATCTGGTAGGCAATAACACGCCAGTATTCTTCTTGCGCGATCCACTGAAATTTCCCGACCTCAATCACGCAGTCAAACGCGATCCTCGCAGCAACCTGCGCAGCGCCCGGAACAACTGGGACTTCTGGACCCTGCTGCCCGAGGCGCTGCACCAGGTTACGATCGTCATGAGCGATCGCGGTCTGCCGCAGTCCTACCGGCACATGCACGGGTTCGGCAGCCATACCTACAGCTTCATCTCCCCGGCCAACGAACGGTTCTGGGTCAAGTTCACCTGGAAAACCCAGCAAGGCATCGAGAACCTGACCGACGAGCAGGCCGCGACGCTCGTCGGCAACGATCGCGAAAGCGCCCAACGCGACTTGTACACCAGCATCGAGCAAGGCCAGTTCCCGCGATGGAAACTGTTTGTGCAAGTCATGCCTGAAAGCGATGCCGGTACCTGTCCGATCAATCCCTTCGACTTGACCAAAGTCTGGCCGCACCGGGATTACCCGCTGATTGAAGTCGGCATGCTCGAGCTCAACCGCAACCCGGACAACTACTTTGCCGATGTCGAACAGGCCGCGTTCAACCCGGCCAACGTCGTGCCTGGTATCGGTTTCTCGCCGGACAAAATGCTCCAGGCGCGCTTGTTCTCCTACGGGGATGCGCAACGTTACCGCGTCGGCGTCAATCACCACCAGATTCCGGTGAATGCGCCCCGCTGCGCGGTCAACAGTTTCCACCGCGACGGACAGATGCGCACTGACGCGAACGCGGCCAGCACCCTGGGGTATGAGCCCAACAGTTACGGCGAATGGGCCGAGCAACCGGACTTTGCGGAGCCACCGTTGGCCCTTCACGGCAGCGCCGGGCATTGGAATCACCGCGAAGACACAGACTACTTCTCGCAACCGGGGGCGCTGTTCCGTCTGATGAGCCCCGCGCAGCAACAGGCGTTGTTCGACAACACCGCTCGCGCAATCAAAGGCGCGTCGGCGCAGTCGATCCAGCGCCATATCGAGCACTGCACAAAGGCCGATCCGGCGTATGGCGCTGGTGTTGCCCTGGCGATTGAACGGCTGGTTTGATCTCACCCTTCAGCAGAAGCAAGCGACGATGCCTGCTTCTGCTGAAGTCCCCGCCGCAGGCGGCGCTAGTCTTGGACGATGCTCTTGGCTTCCAGAAAGCCTTCCAGACCAAACACGCCGAACTCCCGGCCAACACCGGACTGCTTGACCCCACCGAACGGCGCCAGCAACTCGGGAGCGATTCTGTTGATCAATACCGAGCCGGCCTGCAGCCGGGCCGCCACGCGTCGCGCGCGTTGCGCCTGCCGGGTGAACACATAAGCCTGCAAGCCGTAGTCACTGGCATTGGCAATGTCGATGGCCTGCTCCTCCGAGTCATAGGCAATGATTGACAGCACCGGGCCGAAGATCTCTTCGCGTGCAATGTCCATGTCATTGTCGACGTCGGCAAACACCGTCGGCCGGACGAAGTAGCCTCTGTCCAGGCCTGCCGGCCTGCCCTCACCGCCGACAATCAGTGTCGCACCCTGCACCACGCCGCGCCGGATGAAATGCTGGATGCGCTCGTATTGGGCCTGATTGACCAGTGGCCCGATAACGGTAGCCGGATCCTGCGGAGGGCCAACGACGAGTGCCTCGACCAGACTTCTGACTCGCTCGATGACGCCTTGAGCCTGCGCGCGCGGCACCAGCAGACGCGTACCGGCCACGCAGGCCTGACCGTTGTTCATGAACGCGACGTTCACTGCCTGGGGAAGCGCTGTATCGAGGTCGGCATCGTCGAGGATGATGGACGCCGACTTGCCGGTGAGTGACAGGTTCACGCGCTTCATGGTGTCGATACCGGCGCGAGCAATGAGCTTGCCGGTGGCCGTGGAACCGGTGAAGGAGATTTTCGCAATGTGTGGGCTGGAGCTGAGCTCGTCGCCGACATCTTTGCCGCGTCCCAGCAAAATATTGAACACGCCATTCGGCAACCCTGCGCGATGCAGTGCCTGCGCGAGGACGTCGGTCTGCAACGGACTCAGCTCACTCGGCTTGATCACCGCAGCACAACCGGCCGCGAGCGCCGAAGCCAGTTTGCTGCACACAGTGCCGGCGGTGCTGTTCCAGGGGGCGATCAGCGCCGCGACACCGACCGGTTCCATTATTACGGTGGCGTCGCCAATCTTGCGCACGAGGTCGCAGTCCTTCAGCACCTGCGCAGCATTGGCAAACGACTGCGAAGCGTAACGACTGACCCATTGCGCGCGAGCCAGCGGTGCGCCGTATTCTTCAATGGCCGCGTCGCGCTGTTCATCAGTGCTGGCCTGCACGGCGACCTGCAATTGCTCGAGCATTTCGATGCGTTCGGCCTTGGAGCTGCGCTTCATCGCCTCTTGCGCACGCGAAGCGGCAGCGATGGCGCGTCGGGCATCGTCACGATCCGCCAGAGTGACCGTGCCGATCACTTGCTCGGTCGCCGGATTGATGCAGGACAAGGTTTCACTGCCATGCACCGCAACGAATGCCCCGTCAATGTAACTGTGATTGATCTTCCACATCGTGGCTTACCTCGTTGATCAGGTTTTCCCGGTGATGAAACATCAGCGCCAGGCAAATCCTGGCGCTGATCACGCTGACAAACCGTGACCCTGCTCAGCCCGGCATGGTTTCCTGACTGAAGGCCTGTACTTCGCGCACCAGCCCCCGCGCCGCCATTTCTACCAGTTGCCGACCTTTTTCCGGTGAGGCCTGCGCCGGGTCCGAGCCCATGCGGCCATCCGGATGACGATGGCGAAAATCGGCAGCTTCACGAATCGGCCCCCAATTGGCGATCTGCGGCGAGTAGTCCGCCGACTTGATCGCATGCGGGTAAGCCCACTGCGTCACGGCAATCTCCGAAGGTGTGGCATGCACGCCGTGGCCTGTCGGGAACTGATCGCGTGCCAGGTCATTGACCCCCTCCAGATCCCACCAGTTACACAACTTCAAGGCAAAACCCGCCGAGCGTCGGGCGAAACTGGCCTCGGCGTACAACTCGGAAAATGCCGCTTCAATCGAAGCGACATTGCCGCCATGGCCATTGAGGAAGAAGATTTTTTCAAAGCCATGGGCCGCCAGCGAACGCGTCCAGTCACCGATCGCCGCGATGAACGTCGACGGCCGTAGCGAAATGGTGCCGGGGAAGCCCAAATGATGCTGGGCCATGCCGATATTGAAGGTCGGCGCAATCAGGATGTCGGCGCTCTGTTGCGCCTGATGGGCAATGATTTCCGGGCACATCCAGTCAGTCCCCAGCAATCCGGTGGGACCGTGCTGCTCGTTGGAACCGATCGGGATGACCACGGTGCGGCTGCGCTTGAGAAATTGTTCGATTTCTGTCCAGGTCGATAGATGTAAAAGCATCGGCGTTCTCTCTGTGCGAAGGTTCAGGGTTTAACGCGATCAGGGCGCAAATCGCGTGAAAACGAAATCGTGATCACGCACCCGCGCCTGATGGCAGGCGAAGCAGGTCTGGTGCTGGGCTTCATCGGCCGGTTTGCCGTCGATGAACCGACCGAAGCCCCAACCGCCGGTGGCGGCATATTTTTTCGAGTCTTTGACCATCACCTGCACGGTCGTGGCCGCGCCAGGTATCGACGCCGGCTCGAACTCTGGTGACTGCACGTGTTTCCAGGCGAGCTTGACCAGCACCGTGCCGTCAGGAAATGGCAGCGTCGATTGCTGGTACGCCTTGATCGCCCGGTCATTGCCCACCACTGCACGCAGTTCATCCAGAGGCGCTGCCTCTTGAGCGGGTGCGATCAGCGGCCAGAGTCGATAGTGCTCCGGCAGTTTCACGCCGTAGATGGGCGAAGCGTCGCCGCGAGTGTCGTCGGCGATGGCGATACCGGCTGCGATCGCCACGACAGCTGTGACGGTCGTTGATAGCGCGGCCAAAGTCTTGAGCTTCATCGTGGCCATCCTTCGTTCTCAAAGATGATCGGCATCGATTACGGCCTGTGCAAAGGCTTGCGGTGCTTCTTGCGGCAAGTTGTGGCCAACGCCACCGCTGATCAAGCGGTATTCGTATTTGCCGGTAAAACGCTTGGCGTAGGCCTCGGCCGGCGGATGGGGAGCGCCATTGGCGTCACCTTCCATAGTGATGGTCGGTACGCTGATGGACGGGAAAGCCGCGAGCTTTTTCTCCAGCGCATCGTATCTGGCCTCGCCCTGGACCAATCCCAAACGCCAGCGATAGTTGAAAATCGACACCGCGACGTGATCCGGATTCTGTAGCGCTGCGGCGCTGCGATCATAAGTGGCGTCGTCGAAATTCCACTGCGGCGAGGCCAGTTTCCAGATGAGTCTGGCGAAATCGTGGGTGTTCTTTTCATAACCCACGCGCCCGCGTTCGGTGGCGAAATAGAACTGATACCACCACTGCAATTCCGCAGCGGGCGGCAACGGTGCCTTGCCAGCGTCCTGGCTGCCGATCAGATAACCGCTGACCGCCACCAGTGCCTTGACTCGCTCAGGCCACAACGCCGCAACAATGTCAGCGGTACGTGCGCCCCAGTCATAGCCACCAAGGACGGCTTGTTTGATGTGCAGCGCATCCATGAAATCGATCAGATCACTGGCCAACGCGGCTGGCTGGCCGTTGCGCACGGTCTTGGCGGACAGAAATCGAGTGTCGCCATAACCGCGCGCATAAGGAATCAAGACCCGATAGCCCTTCTGCGCCAGCGCCGGCGCCACATCGGCGTAACTGTGAATATCGTAGGGCCAGCCGTGCAGCAGAATGACCACCGGACCATCGGCCGGGCCCACTTCGGCGTAGGCGACATCCAGAAGTCCGGCCTTGACGTGCTTCAGCGGCCCGAAGGAAACGTTGCTGCCGGCGGTAATGGCCGGGATTTTCCCTGCGGCCACCTCAGCGGCAGACGCTGTCGCGGGTACCAGGCTCAACAGGCCCGCTTGCAGCAAGGCGATCGCCAGAATGGATCGGGCGAGCAAACCGCGATGCCCTGCTGCTGAGTGATTCAACGAGAGGTTATTCATGATGCGTCTCCTGAGGGAACCGCGCTGGCGCGGCCCCGATTGGTCCGGTGATGGATAGCTTCAATGCGAGGTTGTCTGAACCGCAGCCCGCAGGGGGCGGAACGCCTCGCGCAGTTCTTCGCTGAACAGTTGCGGTTGTTCCCACGCGGCGAAATGGCCGCCCTTGCTGACCTCGTTGTAATAGGAGAGCGATGGGTACGCACGCTGCGCCCAGACTTTCGGCGCGCGGTAGATTTCATGCGGGAACACCGTGATCGCCACCGGCACCTTGATGGCGCTGGTCTTCTGCGCGGCGGCGCTGAAGTTATTGTTGTTGTTCTCCCAATAGAAACGCGAGGACGCCGCACCCGTGTTGGTCAGCCAGTACAGGCTGATGTCGTCGAGCATTTCATCACGGCTGAGCACGCGCTCCGGGTGGCCGTCACTGTCGGTCCAGGCTGCAAATTTTTCATACATCCACGCCGCACTGCCGGCCGGCGAATCGGCCAGCAGATAGCCGATGGTCTGCGGCCGGGTCACCATCATGGCGCCGTAGGCAGCGTTGCGACCGAAGAAAGTGCTGAGGGCGTTATAGGCGTTACGCTCGGGTTCACTCAGCCCGTCGGGCGCCGGATCGCCACTGTTGATCGGCTTGACCAGCTCCGGCGGCACGGTCGCCGGCATGTTCAGGTGAATCCCCAGGAGTCCGGGCGGTGAGAGGCGACCCAATGCATCGGAAATAACCGAGCCGTGGTCGCCGCCCTGAGATACATAATGGCTGTAACCCAGGCGTTTCATCAGTACATCCCAGGCTTTGGCTACCCGATCGGGTCCCCAGCCCAACTCGGTCGGTTTGCCGGAAAAACCGTGGCCGGGGATCGACGGAATCACCACGTCGAAAGAGTCTTCTGCCCGCCCGCCGTATGCCGTCGGGTCGGTCAACGGGCCGATGGCGCTGAGGAACTCGAACTGCGAGCCGGGCCAGCCGTGGGTCAGAATCAGTGGCATGGCATTGGGGTTGCGTGAGCGCACATGAATGAATTGAATGTCGACACCGTCGATGGTGGTAACGAACTCGGGCAAGGCATTGAGCTTCGCCTCGGCTTTGCGCCAGTCATAACCGTTGCCCCAGTACTTCACTAGCTCCTTGACCTGAGCCAGTTGCACACCTTGTGAGTCGTCATTGACCGTTTCCTTATCCGGCCAGCGAGTGTCGGCGATGCGTTTGCGCAAGTCGGTCAATTGCGCTTCATCGACATGAATCCGGTACGGGCGAATGGCTTGCGCCTGCGCCGCCGCCACGCTGGTGCCCGGTTGTTCGGCGGCCGTGCTGGCCGCCCATGCACCACAACTGGCCGCCAGGGTCGCAAAACCGAAGATGCCTGCCCTGACGCGTCTGCGCCATGTAATAAGGGGGGAAGCCACACGCATGATCAATCTCCTTGGAAAGTCGGTGCCTGCTGCCACGACGGTGTCAGAGGTCGGCGACGCGGCCGGGACGCAGGGTTCAGCGGCGTCATTCGCGACAGCGCAGTTGACGCAGCCCGATCAAATCATCGGCTGACTTCTCGGACGATTACACGATGGTGTCGGTCGATACTTTGGTATCAGAGGCCAGCGCAGCCCGGCACACTGGGCAAAATCAGGATCAGAGAAAAAGCTCGACGCCGCCGCAGCGCATTGCCAGCATTGGGGCTCTCGAAAAAACAATAACGTCCAGGAAACAGCGATGCGCGGGGAAACAATGCTCAAGGCGGCGGATGACACTGCCGCGCCCTTCTCCCAGTGGCGGATGATCGGCCTGTGCATGCTGTTCAACGTGATTGACGGCATGGACGTGATGGCCATGGCATTCACTGCCAGCAGCGTCGCCAGAGAATGGGCATTGACCGGTGCACAGACCGGCCTGCTGCTCAGTGCCAGTCTGGTTGGCATGGCGCTCGGTTCGCTGCTGGCCGGGCCGCTTGCAGATCGCTACGGACGGCGGCCGATCTTGCTGGCCGGGTTATTGCTCAGTGGCGTGAGCATGCTGCTGTCGTTCTGGAGCGCGGGTCACTGCGGGTTGATGGCGTTGCGCGTGCTGACGGGCATCGGTACCGGTGTGGTGCTGGTGGCCGCCAATGTGCTGACTTACGAACGCGCCAGCGTCAATCGACGCCACCTGGCCATCGCTCTCCAGTCGATGGCCTTCGCTTGCGGCGCCAGCCTGGGTGGCCTGTTGGCCCATGCGCTGAACGTCGGCGCTGGCTGGCGTTACGTATTTCTCACGGGCGGGCTGATCACACTGGCGGCCACCCTGGCGGGCGCTCTGTGGCTGCGCGAGTCGGGCCCGTTTCTCGCGCTTGACCGGCAAACAATTCAGGTCGGCACGAAGACGTTGCCCTACACGCAGTACCGGCCGCTGTTTGTCGCCGGGCAGTGGCAGCAGACCACCTCCCTCGCGCTGGCATTGCTGTTATTGATGGCGTGCTTTTACTTTGTGATGAGCTGGACCCCGACACTGATGACCCGAAACGGTTTTTCCGAACAACAGGGCGCGGTCAGTGGCGTACTGCTGTGCGCTGGCGGCATGTCCGGGGCGCTATTGATGGGGCTGGCGGCCAATCGTTTTGGCTGCCGACGATTGCTGCTGAGCTTTCTGCTGTTCAATTCCGGCGTGATGATCCTGATTGTGCCAGCCACGGGCGCGGCGGGTTTGGCCATCGTCGCGTGCGTCACCACCGGCCTGCTGCTCAACGGCGCCATCGCGGCGATCTTCATTCTCACTCCGCAAGCATTTGCTACCGCGATTCGCACCACGGGCGTTGGCGTGGTCCTGGCGACGGGGCGCATCGGCGCCATCGTCTCCCCGGTCATCGCCGGCATGCTTCTGGACGCACGATGGACCGCACAGGATCTGTTCATGTTTTTCGCCGGCAATCAGGTCCTGGCGGCACTGCTGGTCTGGCGTGGCTGCAGAGGCTCGAAGGCATGCAGCACACCGTGAGTCGAGGCTGAGGTTTTACCAGTTCATGTCGATTGCTCCGGGTCAGGTGGATGGGCAGCTGCCACGTTGTCAGGGATTGATGATCAACTTGCCGGACGTCCGTCGTGACTCGATATCGCGATGGGCCTGCGCGGCCTGCGCCAACGAATAGCGTCGGCCGATCATGGTTTTCAACTTGCCTTCAAGCACCCAGGCGAACAACTCCCGGGAATGTTCCAGCAAGGCTTCACGGCTGCGCACGTAATGCATGACCGACGGGTAAGTCAGCTTGATGCTGCGCGGCAGGGAAAAGACATCAATCGGCGCGATCGCATTCATGAACGGCCCGTACAGGGCCAGCGTGCCGAAGTAATCCAGCAGTTCGATCGAATCAGCAAAGCCTTCTGCCCCGGTGCCGTCATAGACCACATTGACCCGCTGGCCTTCGGTCAGACGCAACACTTGGCTGGCAACCTGGCTCGCCCGACCGATCACCACATAGTCGGCGCCCGCCGCAATGACCGCATCGACCTTGTCGGCCTGGGAAACCCGGCCTATTACCTTGCCCCCACGCAGTTTGATCAGTTGGGTGAGCATCTGCCCTACACCACCAGCGGCAGCATGGACGAAGGCGATGTCACCAGGGCGAACGGCATACACGCTGTTGACCAGATTGCTCGCCGTCAGGCCCTGCATCATCACGCTCGCCGCCGTGTCAAAGTCGATGGCGTCGGGCAGTGGCACCAATTGACTGACCGGCGCGAGTACTTGCTGCGCATAACTGCCGGGTACGTAGTGCCAGGCAACCCGATCGCCGGGCTGGACATCGCGCACGCCCGGTCCGATGGCCATCACCAGCCCCGCACCTTCGACGCCCGGCGTCAGCGGCAACGACCATGCCGCGCCCAGGCCCCGGCGGGTGCCGGTGTCCATGAAGTTGATACCCGCCGCCATGACCTTGACCAGCGCCTGCCCAGGGCCCGGTGCCGACAGTTGGATGTCCTCCAGGGCCATGACATCGGGATCGCCGAACGTATGCATCACCATCGCTTTCATAAGTGTCGAGCCTGCCGCGCGGACGCTCTGCCCTGCCGTATGTCATCACCGCAGAACAGGCGTCATGTTGAATTCATTCAAGCGTCGAGTGACGTTGAAACCGCTGCCAATGCTGCGCGGGGGGTGTATCTGCGATGTTTCGTCAACGGCGCGGTTTGCATGCTGATGTAACCGCGCTGCTCGTTGATACAGTGGCTTACACAAGTGCGGGCAGAGTGTTTGAACGAGGTCTGTGAGATGCCTGGGAAGACGCAACGGCGGGGATATTCGCCTCGGGCGACACCAAAGTATGATGGGCGAGCGCGGGCCAAAGGCGCATCTTTGTTCAATGGCGACAGCACAACGAGAATCGGTATGGCGAATGACCTCAAGCACGTCATGGACGCGCTGCCGGGCGTGGTTTTGACCGCAGCGCCGGATGGCTTTGTCGATTACGCCAACCGGCAATGGCAGGCCTTCACCGGAGGCGATGACGTTGCTGCCATGGGTGGCGCCTGGCAATCGGCGATTCATCCCGATGATCGTGCCGTGCTGCTCGAGCGCTTGCGCGCCACTGCAGACGTTGACGGCTCCCAGCCGATCGCCGCCCGCCTCTTGCGCCATGACGGCCGTTATCGGCGGTTCATGTGGCGTTTTTCCAGGCTGGAGTCGAGCACAGACCGACCCGCAGGAATTTGCGCGCTGGGCACTGAAACAACGTCTGCCGAGCCCATCGCCACCGCCGATGCCGGCAAGCCCTTTGACGTCGACCTGATCATCGACAGCATCCCGGCGATGGTCGCGTTCATGACCCCGACCGGGGAACTGGAGCAGGTCAACCGGCAGATTCAGGACTACATTGGTTATCCCCTCGACGTGCTGAAAAACTGGGCCGCCAGCGATACCGTGCATCCAGACGATTTGCCATCGGTCATCGCCGCGTGGACGCATTCGGTCACCAACGGCGAACCCTACATGATCGAGCACCGCATCCGTCGCAGTGACGGCGCCTATCGCTGGTTCCATGTGCGTGGCCTGCCACTGCGCGACAGCCAGGGCGACATCACCCGTTGGTGCGTGTTGCAGGTGGATATCGACGAACGTCGGCGCGACAAGGCATTGATCGCCCAGGCGCTGGCGGAAGTCAGCGCTTCGGAGGATCGCCTGCGCAACATCATCGACGCCGTGCCTGGGTTTGTCTGGAGCGCTTCGCCGCAAGGCAGCGTCAGTTTCGTCAATCAACGCTGGTGCGATTACACCGGCATGACCCTCAGCGAAGCCTGTGGCAGCGGCTGGACGGCCTCGATCCATCCCGACGACGCCAACCGTCTGGAGCACTATTGGCACGGGCTGTTGCAGTCAGGTAACGCCGGTGAGTACGAGGCACGTCTGCGTCGTTTCGACGGTACTTTTCGCTGGTTTCTGATCAGAGCCGTACCGCAGCGCGACGCCGCCGGGCATGTATTGCGCTGGTATGGCGAGAACACCGATATCGACGACCGCAAGCAGGCGCAACTGCTGCTCGACGGGGAAAAACGCCTGCTGGCCCTGATGGCCGGCGGCACATCCTTGCCCGTTATCCTGCAGACACTGTGCGAAATCATCGAAGGCCTGATCGAAAACTGTGCCGCCAGCGTCGTGCTGGTCGAACCCAAGCGGCGTGCAAAAACACATGAACCGGCATTGCGAGTGCTTCAGGGGACGGCGACAGGCCTGCCTGCAGACCTGTTGCCAGGTATCGACGCAAAACTGCGGCGCGCCGATCAAAGTCCGATCATCATGGCCGCCACCACCCATACACCGATCATGAGCGATGACCTTCTGCAGGAACCGCGCTGGAGCGATTGGGGCGCGGCGGCGCTGGCCCATGGCTTTCGGGGCCACTGCTCGATGCCGATCAGCGCCAACAGTGGCGACGTCAGCGGTGTGCTGTCAGTGCTGCGCCGGTCAACCACGGCACTGTCAGCACGGCAACAGAATCTCATTGCGCAGTTCACCCATCTGGCCAGCATTGCCATTGACCGGGTGCGCGCCGAGGCTGCGCTCAAGCAGAGCGAAGCCTTTCTCGCCAAAGCCCAGCGTCTGAGCGCGACGGGGACGTTTTCCTGGCGCGTAAGCAGCGACGAGATCACCTGGTCTGACGAGGTCTACCGGATCCTCGAACTGGACCCGGCCACCACGCCGAGCTTTGACGCGATCTATCGGCGCGTTCACCCGGACGACCTGTCCAGCCATCGCGAAATGATCCGGCGCCAGCGCCGCCAGGGTCGGGACTTCGAACATGAGCATCGCCTGCTGATGCCTGACGGTGCAGTCAAATACGTTCGTCTGGTTGCACACTCGATCGCAGACGCACGCGAAGGTCTGGAGTACATCGCCGCGCTGCAGGACATCACCCAGTGCCGGTTGGCCGAGGAGGTCCTGAGCAAGGCACGCTCCGAGCTGACGCATCTGGCCAGAGCGGCGAGCCTCGGCGCAGTCACCGCGTCCATCGCCCATGAGGTCAACCAGCCGCTGGCCGGGATCATCACCAATGCCAGCACCTGCCTGCGCATGCTCGGCGCCGACCCGCCGAACGTCGAAGGCGCCCGCGAGACCGCCCGGCGCACCATTCGCGACGGCAATCGCGCCGCTGACGTGATCAACCGCTTGCGTGCGCTGTTCGCGAAAAAAAGTATCACCCTGGAAAGTGTCGACCTGAACGCAGCGGCGCAAGAGGTCATCGCCATGCTGCTGGGTGAATTGCAGCGCAGTCGCGTGGTGCTGCACCCGCAATTCGCCGACGCCCTGCCGCCGGTCAAGGGTGACAGGGTGCAACTGCAGCAGGTGATTCTGAACTTGATCATGAATGCCATAGAAGCCATGCACAGCATTACCGAGCGCACCCGCCACATGCTGGTCAGTACCGGCGTGACCATTGATCAACAGGTGTTCCTCGCCGTGCGCGACAGCGGCGCCGGTGTCGACCCGCAGGACATGGAGCGGATATTCAACACTTTCTACACCACCAAAAGCACGGGTATGGGCATTGGCCTGTCGATCAGCCGCTCCATCATCGAACGGCACGAGGGCAATCTGTGGGCTTGCGCCAATGACGGCCCGGGCGCCACGTTTCAGTTTTCACTCCCACAACTGACCGCACAGGCCACTGAGCATGGCGAGAGCCTGCAGCCGGGTGCGAATGACCATGCCTTTGATGCCAGAGAGGAAAACCGATGAGTGTGCCTCTGCTCGTTTCCATCGTCGACGACGATGAGTCGGTGCGCGAATCGCTGCCGGATCTGATCAAGGAATTCGGCTTCGCGGTGCAGGCATTTGCCTCGGCGCAGGATTATCTGGCGTCGCCCTGTCTGGATTCCACGCGCTGCCTGATTCTCGATGTGGCCATGCCCGGTATGTCGGGGCCGGAACTGCTCA
Organism: Pseudomonas koreensis; assembly: GCF_024169245.1. Classification (NCBI taxonomy): domain Bacteria; kingdom Pseudomonadati; phylum Pseudomonadota; class Gammaproteobacteria; order Pseudomonadales; family Pseudomonadaceae; genus Pseudomonas; species Pseudomonas koreensis. The sequence goes on along the minus strand of NZ_JALJWP010000001.1, from coordinate 3,815,854 downwards.
AGGAGCTGGTATTTCGCGGCTATCGCGTACCGGTTATCTTCATCACCGCGCACAGCGATGCCCGCGAACAGGCGCAACTGCGTCAGTGCGGCGCGGTGGATTGCCTGATCAAGCCATTCAGCGAGGCGCAGTTGCTCAAAGCCTTGAGCGCCGCGCTGCCGCTCGATTGAGCCCGTCGCCGTTACACAGGGAGCAGACACCGTGAATTCGAAAAACACATGGGTCACAGGACACGCAGCATCGCCGGGCGAAGACCGACCTGTGGTGTTCGTGGTCGATGACGATATTTCCGTGCGCGAATCGCTGGAGCTGTTGATCGGTTTCGCCGGCTGGCAGCCGCGTCTTTTCGACTCGGCGCAAGCGTTTCTCGATGCGCCACGGCCGCTCGTGCCCAGTTGCCTGGTGCTGGATATCAATTTGCCTGACCTCAGTGGTCTTGATCTGCAAACGTCGATTGCCGGTGACAAGCGCCACATGCCGATCATTTTCATTACCGGCTATGGCGATATTCCGTTGACCGTGCGTGCGTTGAAGGCTGGCGCGGTGGAGTTTCTGACCAAACCGTTCGATGACGACGTATTGCTCAAAGCCATGGCCGACGCGCTGCAGAGCAGCCATGCAGCGCTCGACGAGGTGAAGCACCAGCGCTGTCTATTGCAGGCCTACCGTTCGCTGACCCCGCGCGAACAGGAGATCATGGCGCGGGTCGTCAGCGGACGCCTGAACAAACTGATTGCCGCCGACCTCAACATCAGCGAGATCACCGTCAAGGCCCATCGCGGCAAAGTCATGCGCAAAATGCAAGCGCGGTCCCTGGCGGATCTGGTGAAAATGGCGGCGTTGATCAGACCCGATCCTTGAGCTCGCCGCTCGGATACTCAATGAGCTTGCTGCACCAGCGCATGCAGCCGGCGAACATCGAGCGTGTCGAAACCTTCCGAGACTTTTTGCTGGCATGTTTCGAGTAATTCTAGCGCCTGTACCCGGTCGCCCTGCTCCAGCCATGTCCGGGCCAGGTCCATCGACGCCCTCAATTCCCACGACCAGGCGCCTTGTTGCTGGCTCATATGGCGTGACGCTTGCAGTATTTCGATCGCTGGCTGCAGGCTTTCGCCGTCCATTATCTTGACCAGGCTGGCCTTGATGCGCAGCAACTCGGGCAGCGCGAAAGCATCGCCGCTGGCACGGCAATGGCTGATCGTGCCGTCGACCACGCGCAGCGCTTTTTCATACTGGCGCTGCAGAACCAAACCTTCGGCCAGTGCAATTTCGAATGACGTGGTGAGCAGCTCGTAACGCATGCCATGCAACTGCGCCAGACTTTCTTCGAGCCGCTCGACCGCATCGCCAGGCTCTTCGGCACGGATCGCAATGGCCGCACGCAACCCTTGGGCGGCGGCGATGTAAGGGCCGAGTGCGTTGGTTTCGGCGATGCTGGCGAAGCGTTCGAGACTGGCTCGGGCTTTGCGCAAATCGCCGGTCCAGAGGTAAATGCACAGGATCCAGACCATCGCAATGCAATAGGTCACCGCATGCTGCAACGCAGCAGCCTCGGTTTCGATCTGCTCGGCCCAGCGCCGGGCCTGATCCGGATAACCCAACAGCCAAAGCGTACGCGCCAGGGCCAGACCGGTGCGATTGCGATGGTCGAAGCCGTAATAGATCGTCCCACTGCGTCTGGACGGCAGGCTATTACGCAACGAGCTTTCCAGCTGTTGCCGCGCCAGCGGCTGATCACCGAGCAAGTGATGGGAAATGCCGGCCAGAGAATCGGCAATGGCGACAGCTTCAGGCTTGTTCAGCGCCTTGCCGACCTTGCTGGCCTGCTCGGCCCAGGCCAGCGAGGCGGCGAAATCGCCGATGCGTTCATAGAAGATCTGCAATCGCCCGAGCATGCGCAGTTGCGACCAGTCATCGCCCAACGCAACAGCGATGTCGAACGCGCGCAGCAACGCCCTCTGCGCCGCCTCGCTGTTGCCACGGGTGAACATCAACACCAGACCGAGAGCCGCTTGCAGCTCCATTTCCGTCGGCGTACCGAAGTAGCCAAGTTCGAGTAGCTCCGCCGCGCGCGCGCACCAGGTGCGGCACTCGACCAGCAATGAAAAATGCAGGAACAATGCCGCGCTGGCCGCCGCGAGCGGCAATGCCAGGCCCGGATCCCCGTGTGGGCCGAAACTCCACTCCAAGGCACTGCGAACGTTGCCCAACTGGCTGGCAAGACGCGCCGAGTTGGCATAGATCTCATTGGGCGAAGTGCCCAGACGCCCCAGCAGCTCCAGATAAAACGCCGCATGGCGGAACGACAGTGTGCTGACTTCGGCCTCGCCTCGCCGGGACAGCTTCTCGCGCGTGTAAGCACGGGTCATTTCCAGCAAACGATACGACCCTGTCGGGTCGCTCTGGTGGAGGCTGATCAGGCCTTTGCAGACCAGCTCATCAAGCATCGCTGCGGCCGTGGCCGGGTCGATCTGCGCGTCAGCGATCACCTGCGCTGCCGCGTCCAGGGAGAATGGCCCGACGAACACCGAAAAACGCTCCAGTGCCAGACGCTCCAGCGGCGTCAGCAGGTCGTAGCTCCAGTCGAGCATCCCGCGCAAGGTCTGATGGCGTGGCGTCGCCGTTCTGCGTCCCGACCAGCCCAGCGAGAAACGCTCGCCCAATGAGGCGTGGGTGGACCTCACGCCGTGGCTGGCCACGCGCATCGCCGCAAGCTCGATCGGCAAAGCCATGCCTTCCAGGCGCCGGCACATGTCAGCGATCAGTTGCGCGTCATCGTCGTCCAGCACCAGCGCCGCGTTACCCGAACAAGCCCGCTCGACAAACAGGCGGATGGCGGCGAAACCGAGCAACGCTTCGATCGACAAGAGCTGCGGCTCACGGGGAAATTCGAGCGGGTTGAGCCAGTGAATGTATTCGCCACGGGCGCGCAACGGTTCGCGGCTGGTAGCCAGAATGCCGACATTCGGGGCGGCGTCGCTGATCTGCTCGACAATGGAGGAAACCGCATCAATCAAGTGTTCGCAATTGTCGATGACCAGTAACAGCCTGTGCATGCGCAAATGTGCAAGCAGGACGAACATCGGCTCTTCGGCCTGTACCGCGATGTCCAACGCCCGGGCCAGCGCCGACAGCACCAGCGTCGGGTCTTCGACCTGTGCCAGATCGACAAAACGAACGGTCTGATTCCCCTGGGCGCTGATGCGGTGGGCAACCTCGACGGCCAGGCTGGTCTTGCCTACACCGCCGGGCCCGACAAGGGTGAACAGCTTGGGTTGCAGCAAATGGTCGGTGACCAGTTGCACGTCGGTTTCCCGGCCTAACAGCTGCGCGCGTGGAGGCAGGTGACAGCGCGGTTCGAATGCACAGTCATCGGCCGGGTCTGCAGCGACTACGTTGGCTTGCGCCTCACCCTCATGTCGCTCCAGCGTGGCGACAAACGCGTAGCCGACGCCGACCTGAGTGGCGATGTAGCGGGCCTGTCCATCACCCTCGCCGAGAATCCGCCGCAGAGCGGCCATGTGAAAACGCAGGCTGCCTTCTTCAACGATGATGTCGGGCCAGACCTGCTTGAGCAGGTCGCTTTTGGTCAACACCCGCCCCGGTCGCGCCAGCAACGCAATCAACAGATCCAGCGCGCGGCCGCCAATCTCGACGGCAATGCCGTTCCTGGCCAGCAACCGTTTCGCCGGAAAAACGCTGAACGGGCCGAAAACATAATGGCTGTTGCTGGATGCGTGCGGTTCGTCGGGGCGAGACTCCACGTGGATCGATCTCTCAATTGATGCGGCGAACGCCGATGGAAAATCCTGTGCGCAGGCTTTGAATCATAGGTATTTTCCGGGACCTTTCAAGTGAGTGTGTTCATCTGCACGACGGCACCGCAACCCCATTGTCACGCGGCAAGATTCGTCGAAATCACCCCTGCCGCCTCGCGCGATGGTTGAACGTGGCGAGCCGTAAAACCGAAACAAGAGAAAGGCGCCTTCACCGGCGCCTTTTTCGTTGTCAGCCCACCTTGATCACCACCTTGCCAAACGCCCCCTTCGCTAGATGCTCATACGCCTCACGCGCCTGTTCAAACGGGTACACATGGTCGATCACCGGGCGAATGTCATGTTCGGCGAGGAACACGTTCATCCGGTCGAACGACGAACGCGGTGCCACCGCAATGCCGCGAATGGTGGTCTGGCGGAAGATCAGCGGCATCAGATTCAGTTCGACGGTCTGCCCTGTGAGAAAGCCGATCTGCGCAATTCGGCCCGAAGCTTTGGTCGCTGCTACCGACTGATTGATGCCATTGCCTCCCGCCACATCGAGCAGCAGATCCACACCCTTGTCTTCGGTAAGTTTCAACACCTCGTCCGCCCAGTCCGGCGTGGTGCGGTAGTTGATACCGGCGACCGCGCCCAGCCGTTTTACCGCGTGCAGGTTGTCATCACTGCTTGAGGTTGCGATGACCTTGGCACCCAGCGCCGTGGCGATCTGGACGGCGAAGATCGACACGCCGCCGGTGCCCTGCACCAACACGGTCTGGCCCGGTTGAATCGCGCCGAAATCCACCAGCGAGTACCACGCGGTGAGCGCAGCGATTGGCAGGGTCGCCGCCTCTTCATCGCTCATGTTGGCCGGCGCGCCGACAGCGCTGTCCTGGTGAATGATCATGTACTCGGCCAAACCGCCCGGCAGCGGCGAACCGAAGCAGTAATCCGGCTCGTTCGGCCCCGGCTCGCCGTCCAGCCAGCGCGAATACAGATGCGAATTGACCCGGTCGCCGACCTTGAAACGAGTAACACCGTCGCCGATGGCGACCACGGTACCGGCGGCATCGCTGACCGGGATCAGCGGTTTCGGCACCATGTGCGGCTCGTAGATACCGTCAACGATGGCCTTGTCGCGGAAATTCAGCGACACCGCGCCGACCTTGACCAGCAGCTCGCCAGGCTTGGGCTGCGGCGTTTCAATCTCGCCCAGTTGCAGATTGTCGAGCCCGAAATCTTTCAGTAACCACGCTTTCATGGTGAGTCTCCAAATGCATTTATTGGCCGCAAACCCTCAGCAGGTTTGCCTTGGGCTTATGATTGGCTTTCACAGCAGCGCAATAAATGCTTGGAAACAGACAGGATTGTTCTATTCTCAGGCAACAAATCCAGACACTGAAGCTCATCGGAAAAGTCATGGAATTACTGCAATCGATGCGCCTGTTCGCCCGACTGGCTGAGCTGGGCAGTTTCACCAAAGCTGCCGAGTCGCTGGACATTGGCCGGCCCCAGGTCACTCGCTATATTCAGGAACTGGAAACATCGCTGGGCGTGCGCTTGTTCCAGCGCACTACAAGGAAAGTGGCGCTCACCGCCGAGGGTGAGCTTTTCTATCAGCGGGTCCAGGAAATTCTGGCCGAGATCACCGCCGCCACCACAATGTTCGATCGCACCGGAGCCACGCTGTCCGGCCGCCTGCGCATCGACATTCCGACGGCGTTCGCGCAGCTGGAATTCATCAGAAGCCTGCGCGAATTCACCGACACCTACCCCGGCATCGATATGGTGCTGGGCGTCACTGATCGCGCGGTTGATCTGGTCGGCGAAGGCATCGACTGCGCGCTGCGCATCGGCGAGCTGCCCGACTCAACCCTGATCGCCCGCCCCATCGCCCTGGCGACCATGGTCACCTGCGCTGCGCCCGAGTATTTGCGCGAGCACGGCACACCGCAGACGCTTGCAGACCTGGCGAAGCATCAAGGCGTGAATTTTTTGTCTGGCCAGAACAACCGCACCTTGCCCTGGCAGTTTTCAGTTGAGGGCAAGCAGCAAACCTACATCAGCCGCAAAGGCATTACCGTGACTGAATCGAACGCTTACGTGCAGTGTGGCGTGTCGGGCTTCGGCATCATTCAGGCACCGGGTATCGCGGTTGCCGAGCATTTGGCTAACGGTGCTCTGATGGAAATTCTGCAACCGCTGCGCCCGCTGCCTCGGTCGGTATCGCTGCTGTACCCGAGCCGCACGCATTTGCCAGCGCAGGTGCAGGTGTTTATCGAGTGGTTGCGGGTGCGGTTTGTGCAGTTGTATAGGGCGTGGGTAGAGGACTGACGGCGGACCTTTTCACTCCCAGCCGTGCGCCTCTTCGATGAAGTGCAGCACCGCACTGGAGCGCTCATCGATGCGTGAAATCAACGACAGCTCACTGACCATTTCCGGTTGCGTCAGCGGGATGATCCGAATGCCCGGCATGCTCAACCGGGTGACCGCTTCAGGCACGATACTCAAGCCGATGCCCGCCGCCACCAGGCCCGGGATGCTCATCAGTGACGGCACGTACATGATGTTCTCGGGATGCAGTTGGTTCTGGCGGCATGCCTGCAGTGTATGCGAGGTAAGTCCGATACCGGCGCTGTCCTGCAACAGCACGAATTTCTCGTGGCGCAGTGTCGCCAGCTCGCCGCTGAAGCGGTCCGCCAGTTCATGGTTGTCGGGAATCAGCAAGACCAGGCGTGACTGGCTGAAATGATGGGTACGCAGACGATCCGGCAAGTGATCCTTGAACACGCGGGCAAAGGCCAGATCGAGCTTGTGGTCGAGCAACATGTCGAACTGCGCGCGGATCCCGGCATCCACCAGCGACACTTTGACTTCGGGGAATGTGCTGAAGTAATGCCGCAGCAATTGCGGCAGGTTGGCTTCGAACAACGCCGAGTGATAACCGATGTTGATTTCGCCGACTTCACCGCGCCGTGCACGTCGCGCCGCGGCCGTCGCCCGTTCACTGGCCTCTATGGACTGCCGCGCGTGCGGCAGGAATGCCTCGCCGGCGGCCGTCAACACCACGCTACGGTTTTCCCGGCGGAACAACGCCAGCCCCAGCTCGGACTCCAGCGTACGCATCAATTGGCTCAGCGCCGGTTGCGCGATGTCCAGCTGTTCGGCTGCCCGGCTGAAATGCTGAAGCTCGGCGGCGACCACGAAGGCCTTGAGATGACGCAATTCCATTTCAATGATCCATAAGGCTGGCTTATCTATTTATCAGGATTTCGATAATTATTCTCTAGAGCGAATGGGCTACTGTCTACTGACTTCGACGATCTGCCCAAGCCAGCGCTGAGCGAAATCGTACGGGGACCCCGTAACCAATAAAAATAATGACGAGCCCCTCAATGAGCACAACCAGTCACGAGACTCATGATTTGCGCATGCCTCGCAAGGCGGTGACCGCTGCGACCATCGGCACTGCGCTGGAATGGTTTGACTTCACCCTGTACGGCGCGGTGTCGGCAACCATCCTGCCCAAGCTGTTTTTCCCGGCCATGGAGCCGACCGCCGGGCTGCTGGCATCGTTAGCGACGTTCGGCGTCGGACTCGCCGCCCGACCGCTGGGCGCGATTACCTGTGGCTATCTCGGCGACAAACTGGGCCGACGCAACCTGATGCTCGCCACCGTCACCCTGATGGGCCTGGCATCGGTGTTGATAGGCTTGTTGCCCACCTATGCGCAGGTGGGGATTCTCGCGCCGATTCTGTTGGTGCTGCTGCGCATCATCCAGGGCTTCGCGCTCGGCGGTGAATCCACCGGGGCGCAACTGATGGCGCTGGAACATGCCACGCGCGATCGCCGCGGGCGCTATTCCGGGCTGCTCGGTGTGTGTTCACCGCTGAGTCAGATATTGGCCAACGGCGTTTTGATGGGCCTGGCTGCCACCCTCTCCAGCGAACAGTTTGAAAGTTTCGGCTGGCGGATTCCCTTCCTGCTCAGCTTCGTGCTAGTGATCGTCGCGATCTATATCCGCCTGAAGGTCGATGAAACCCCGGCCTTCGTCGCGTTGAAGAAGAACCCGGTAAAACAGGAAAAGAGCCCGCTGAAATCGGCCATGGGCAGCCACTACAAGACCATCCTGCGTCTGATGCTGTTTTTCTGCTCACCCGCGGCGCTGTTCTACCTGATCGTGATCTTTTCCCTTAGCTACCTGACCAAGCACCTCGGCTTCAGTCAGTCGACAGGTTTCATGTCGCTGATGGTCGCCAACCTGTTCGCGATTGTCGGGGCGTTGGCCGGTGGTTACTTGTCTGATCGCTGGGGTCGCAAGAAAGCGCTGACGTTCGGTTCGTGCATGACCCTGCTGATCCTGTTCGTGTACTTCCCGATTCTCAACACGCTGAACGTGGCCGCCATCATGGCAATCATGGGTCTGTTCCTCGGTTTCACCCAGTTTCAAAGCGGCATCCAGCCAGTGGCGTTTGCCGAAGCCTTTCCCACCCAGGTGCGCTATTCAGGCTCGGCCCTCGCCTATACCGGCGCCAACCTGGTGATCGGCGGCCCGATGCCGATGATTGCCGTGTGGCTGATGAGCCAGTCCGGCAATTCGCCTTGGCCGTTGGTGACGCTGTGCGCGGTGATCAATCTGATCTCGCTGGCGATGATTCTGATCGGCCCGGAAACCCGCGGCATCGACCTGAACGCCGTGACGCCAGACAACGCCGAAGCCACGGCCACACCGCCCTTCTCTCCAAATAACGCTGCAGGACGACCATGAACCGCACTGTCTTTATTCTCAACGGCCCGAATCTGAATCTGCTGGGCCGCCGTGAGCCACACATTTACGGGCACATCACCCTCGAGCAGATACGCCTGAGCAGTGAGCGACTGGCCGAGGAACTTGATCTGCTCTGCGTGTTTCGCCAGACCAACCATGAAGGCGTAATGGTCGACTGGATTCAGGAAGCCTTCGAACAAGGCGCAGCCGTGATCATCAACCCGGCCGGTCTGTCGTTTCATTCCATTCCGGTACTCGACGCGCTGAAGTTGCTCAGCACACCGCTGATCGAACTGCACCTGTCGAACATCCACGCACGGGATGAATTGCATCGCCACTCGATCATGTCCGGGGTGGTCAATGCCGTGATCTGCGGCATGGGCGCCGACGGTTATGCGCTGGCGATACGGGCGGTCGATGACTTGCTGCGTCGATAGAAAGCGCGACGGGCTCGTTCAGTGAACGCGGACGAGCCCCACTTCAGCGCAACAGAATCAGGCAAATCACCAACAGGATCTGCCTAACGCCGACACCGCCCTGCCCCCTAATCTGAACCCATGCAGAACACACCCCTGCAACGGGTTAACCAGATGTTGATCTGAACGACCCGGACCTCAATCCTTGAATCAGACCGGAGTCACCGCCATGAAAACTGTAAGCCAACTGCTCGCCGTCGCCACTTTCGCTCTGAGCGCCAACGCATTCGCCCTACCGAGCAATCAGGAAGATCGTTTCTTCACCCAGGTCAGCGAGCCACAGCAGACCCTTGCCGCCGACGGTTCAGACCGCACCCCACTGGGTGAGGCCCTCGCCGCTGACGGATCTGACCGCACCCCGGGTCGTCGCGCAGCCTAAGCGCGTGATGCCCGGAAAAGAAAAGTCCTGCGGGTTTGCAACCCGCAGGACTTTTCCGCTTTTTGAGGCAAGACCTGATCGAAAACCCTCTTGATAGGAACAGGCAATACTCGGATCCGATTCGGCATCGCCCGCCAGCGTTATCCGCCCTAGCATGGCCTCTCTCATCGCCTGCAGGAGTACAGATCCATGAAGACCCTTTTCATCACTGGTGTCAGCAGCGGCTTCGGCCAGGCGCTGGCGAGGGAAGCACTTGCCCAAGGCCATAAGATCATCGGCACAGTACGCAGTGAATCCGCTCTGGCTGAGTTCGAGTCCCTGTCGCCCGAGCGCGCACATGGCGTGCTGCTGGACGTCACCGATTTTGATCTGATCGATGCGGTGGTTGCGGCGGTGGAGGATCGTAACGGCCCGGTGGATGTGCTGGTCAACAACGCAGGTTACGGTCATGAGGGGATTTTCGAAGAGTCCTCACTGGAGGAAATGCGCCGCCAGTTCGACGTCAACGTGTTTGGTGCGGTCGCGGTGACCAAGGCGTTCATCCCGTATTTTCGCCAGCGTCGCGCGGGGCGCATCCTCAATATCACCTCCATGGGCGGCCATATCACCATGCTGGGGATCGCCTGGTACTGCGGCAGCAAGTTTGCGCTTGAGGGGATCTCCGACACCTTGAGCAAGGAGCTTGCGCCCTTCAACATTTTTGTCACCGCCGTCGCACCGGGATCGTTTCGCACCGACTGGGCGGGCCGCTCGATGCATCGCACGCCGCGCAGTATCAGTGATTACGACGCAAGCTTCGATCCGGTGCGCAAGGCCCGGGAGGAGAAAAACGGCCGCCAACTGGGCGATCCGCAGAAAGCTGCACGCGCGATGCTGACGATTATCGACAGCCCAAACCCGCCGGCTCACCTACTGCTTGGCAGTGATGCTCTGGCCTTGGTGCGTGACAAGTTGCAGCAGACGGCGGAGAGTATTGAGCAATGGGAAGACCTTAGCCGCTCGACGGATGGCTGAAGGCACGAAGATCAAGAGCCCCTCACCCCAGCCCTCTCCCGGAGGGAGAGGGAGCCGACCTCGGTGGATTCAAATCCTGAGCCTGCCTCGAAGATTTCCGCAGGGCTTATTACGCCAGAACAGCGCGGTCAGCATTCGGCGCGATTTTTAGGGTCGGCATATCCCGACCAAACACCACGGTCAGTCCCCTCTCCCTCTGGGAGAGGGCTAGGGTGAGGGCTCTGTCTGACACCCCTCCAATCAGCCAGACACGTTCAAACGCGCCAATCACAGGGAGAACCCACAAGTCCATGCCAAAACCGAAAGACCCGCTCACAACACGCATGGTCCAGCTGATGAGCCAGCTCGCCCCGCTGGAAGGTTACAACCTCACCCCGCTGGACGATGTGCGTTTCCTGCGCTCCAACCGACCGCTGACACGCACGCCGGTGCTGTATGAACCGGGCATCGTGATCCTTTGTCAGGGGCGTAAACGCGGTTATCTCGGTGATGATGTCTACGTCTACGACGCGCAGCACTATCTGGTGGTGTCGGTCCCGGTACCCTTCACCATGGAAACCGACGCCAGCGAAACGGAGCCGATGCTCGCGGTGTACGTGCGTCTGGATTTCGCCCTGGCTGGCGAGCTGATTCAGCAAGTGGATGAGCTGTGGGATTTCCCCACGTCCCAGCCGATGGGCATGTACGCCTCGCCGCTCGACGAACCGCTACGCCAATCGACCCTGCGCTTTCTTGAAGTGATGAGCAACGATGCCGACGCGCGAATCCTCGGCCCGGCGATGCTGCGTGAGCTCTACTACCGCATCCTCACCGGCGAACAAGGTGGCACCCTGCGCGCCGCCATCGCCCAGCAAGGCCAGTTCGGCAAAGTGACCCGCGCCATCCACAAGATCCACAGTTGCTATCACCAGCACCTCGACGTAGAGACCCTCGCCGAAGAGGCGCAGATGAGCGTGCCGAATTTTCATCTGCACTTTCGCAAGGTCACCGATTCCTCGCCGATGCAGTATCTGAAGTCGACGCGATTGCACCAGGCGCGATTGCTGATGCTGCGCAACGACCTGACTGCGGCAAAATCTGCATTTCTGGTCGGTTACGAAAGTGCCTCGCAATTCAGCCGCGACTTCAAACGCCTCTTCGGCCGCACACCGCTAGCGGAAGTGGCGTGGATGAAACAGGCCTATGCGTTGCCGGCACCGACGACTGCTTCACCGTTTGTGTCTTCGCATTGATCTTTTAACGTGCCAGCGTCTTCGCCATGATGATCGTGCGCTCCTCCTGATGAAATTCATCTCTGACTTTCTTGAAGCCGAGCGAAGCATAGAAGCCTTCTGCGGTGACTGAGGAAGGAACGCGCAGCAGGTGGAAACCTGCGTCCATGGCGAGTGATTGAATGCTCTTCATCAGCTGTCTTCCGACACCCATTCCTTGATAGTCCGGGTCGACAAATACGCTTCGAACAACGTCTCGATCGAGACTTGCCGTTGCGACGATTTGATTGTCGAGCGCAGCGACCAGCACCTGACGCTCAGCCAACAAGCGAAGGATCTTCGAGGGCGAAAAACTGTCAATCACTCGATCAATGATATCGGGTGGATAGTCGCGGGCATTGCTCTCACGGAGCGTCTTGATGATCGTTTCACTGATAGCCGGCGCATCCGCATCTTTTGCGATTTGTATTTGAATACTCATCAAAAGGCTCCTTGCTTGTCAGTTCCATGTACCGCGCACTTATCACAGCAAATTCGCAAAATATGCCTGTCCGCTATTTACCTCCGAGGCTTCCGCCTCCATCGACACTGATCACCTGCCCAGTCACGAACGAAGCTTGTGCACTCAGCAGGAAAGTAATGAGCGAGGCAACTTCGGCGGGCGTTCCCAATCTTTGCATCGGAATGGTAGAGATTATTTGCCGCTCGCCGTCACTTCCCACCGGGCGCGTTTTGCGAAAAAGCTCGGTGTCGATAGGGCCTGGCGCGACGGCATTGACGGTGATGCCCGTCGGCGCCAATTCAAGCGCCCATGTACGAGTGATGCCGACCAGAGCGCTTTTTGCAGCAGCGTAAGCCGTTCTGTCACGGGCGCCATAAATGGCACGGCTGCACACATTGACGATGCGACCAGCAGCAGACCGTTTGAGCGACGGCAAGCAAGCCTGGGTAACTTGCACGGAGGCTCTGACATTCAAATCAAAGACTTTTTGCAGCGTTTCCAGATCGAGCGTTTCGAGGCTTTGCGCAGTCGCAACGCCGGCGTTATTGACCACGGCATCAATCGGTGTCTGCTCCAGCAGAGTCCCGAGCATCTCGCCTGTCTGTTGGACGTCGCTTAAATCCGCGAGCAATAGCTTCCCGGGAAAATCATCAATCGGATGTCGGGCAATACCGACCACGTTCCACCCCGCTTGGTGCAACTGGGCACTGAGCGCGAAACCAATGCCTTTGGTTGCACCTGTTATCAGTGCGGTTCGGCAGTTGCTCATCATCAGCTTCTCCTCATCGACTCGAAACCTATTGATAGCACAGTCGACTCAAACCTTGGTCAGCACGACAACGACCGCAGACGCCGCCTACATCCGATGCTGCTCCAACAAGAAATCCACAAACAACCGCACCCGCGCCGGCATCGCCGCGCCACCGACGAACACCGCATGAATCGGTTCCTCATCGCCGGGGTTCCAGGCTTGCAGCAGCGGGATAAGGTCGCCGCGCTGCAAGTCTTCCCTGACGGTGAACTCGCCAATGCGCGCGATGCCGGCGCCGAGTCTGGCAAATTGGGCCAGTGCTTCACCGCTGCTGCATTCGATGTTGCCGCTGACCTTCAGGGAAAACTCCTTGCCATCGCGGATAAACGGCCAGTTGGCTTCGGCGCGGCGGAAGTTGAAGCGCAGGCAGTTGTGCTTGAGCAGGTCTTCCGGCTCGACAGGCGTGCCGTGACGTCGCAGATAGTCGGGCGATGCCACCACGACTTGCCCGGTGTGGCCGAGCCGGCGGGCGGTGAGTGGACTGTCGGGTAGATGGCCAAAGCGTATGGCGACGTCCGCCTGGCCGCCGAGGATGTCGACCACCTCGTCGCCGAGGCTGAGGTCGACGACGATGTTCGGGTAACGAGCACTGAAGGCTGTGACCAACGGCACGATGGTCATCCGTCCATGGCCAAGGGCGGCGCTGACGCGCAATCGGCCCTTCGGCACGCCTTGGTCGGCAATGGCTTCCTCGACCTCGTCCATGTCGGCCAGAATCCGTCGGGCACCGCGCAGGAACGCTTCGCCCTCGGCGGTAAAAGTGAGCGCGCGGGTGGTGCGCAGCAACAGACGAGTGCCGAGTCGCTGTTCGGCGCGGGCGATGATCCGACTGACCGCCGAAGGCGTCAGCCCCAACGCACGCGCCGCCGCTGAGAGGCTGCCCTCCTGCGCCACGGTGACGAACACGCTCATTTCCCCTGATCTGCCGTTGAAGTCCATTCGTGCCTCTTACGCAAAGGTGATTGCCAAAATCGCCATCTACCGCCTGAAAACGATGGATCGTAGCATTGGCGGCATAGATGAGGAGACTTTCCATGCGTATCAATCCACCACTTGTTGCACTCGCCGTCGGCGCCTTTGGCATCGGCGTCACCGAGTTCGCGCCGATGGGCATGTTGCCCGGTATCGCTGCCGATCTCGGCGTTTCCATCCCCGCTGCGGGGTTGTTGGTCAGTGCCTACGCGTTGGGCGTACTGCTCGGCGCGCCGCTGATGACCCTGACCACCGGCAAAATTCCCCGGCGCTATCTGCTGATCGGCCTGATGGCGATTTTCACCCTGGGTAATCTGATGTCGGCGCTGGCCACCGACTACTACAGCCTGATGGTCGCCCGCGTGATCACCTCGCTCAATCACGGTGCATTTTTCGGGGTGGGCTCGGTGGTCGCAGCCAGCGTGGTCGCGCCGGAAAAACGCGCCGGTGCGGTCGCGGCGATGTTCATGGGCCTGACTCTGGCGACCATTGGTGGTGTGCCGCTGGCGGCCTGGTTTGGTGAGCTGTTTGGCTGGCGCACGGCGTTCTGGGGCATTACCGGCCTCGGCGTGCTGACCATGATCGCCTTGTGGTTCGCCCTGCCCAACCTGAAAGCACCGCAAGGCGCGGGTGCCCTGGCGGAAATTCGTGTACTGGGCCGCGGTCCGGTGCTCGCCGCGCTGGCCCTGACCGTGGTCGGCTCAAGTGCGATGTTCACGGTGTTCACCTACATCGCGCCGATCCTGAGCAGCGAGACGCACGCCTCCGCCGCGTTCATCACGGGGATGCTGGTGCTGTTCGGAATCGGTTTGACGCTGGGCAACATGTGGGGCGGCAAGGCTGCCGACCGTTCGATCGATCGCACCCTGATTGTGTCGCTGAGCGCATTGATCGTGGTTTTGCTGGCGTTCACTGTGCTGATGCGCTGGCCACTGCCGGCCGCCGTGGCCATTCTGATCTGGGGTATCGCCAGTTTCGCCCTGGTGCCACCGCTGCAAATGCGCGTGATGGAAGCGGCCAAGGATGCGCCCAATCTGGCTTCGGCGGTGAACATCGGTGCGTTCAACTTCGGCAACGCGATCGGCGCAGCAGTGGGTGGCGCGGTGATCAACGCCGGGTTGGGCTATCCGGCAATTTCTCTGGCCGGCGCGGCGATGGCGGCACTGGGATTGCTGATGGTGCTGGCGTTTGCCTGGCGTTCCCGAGCCAGTGCCGCTGCGCTGGCGTGAGCCATTCGCAGCGCTATGCCCCGCCCTGCTGATACTCACGGGGCGTGCAGCCGAACTCACGACGGAACACCGTGTGCAGATATTGCGCCGATTTGAAGCCGCAGGCCTGAGCAATGTCGGCAATCGCCGCATCGGTGTTCTTCAAACTGCTGGTAGCCGCCGCCAGTTTGAAACGCAGAATCTCGTCATGCACGCTGCAACCGCGCTCGGCACGAAAATGCGCTTCCAGCGATGAGCGCGACACGCCGACATACGCCGCCACTTGCGCGGTCTTGATGCCCTGACAGGCATATTGCCGGATGAAGAGCAGCGCTTGCATGACGTAGGGATTGCCCAGCGGTTGATGCAGGCTGGACACCTGAACATTGACCGCGTCCGGCGGAATCAGGATTTGCGTACCGGTGGACGGCATGCCGTGGAGCATCTGGTGCAGCAACTGCGCGGCGGTGCGGCCCATGGTTTCGGTGCCCTGAATTACCGAACTCAGCGGCACGCGAGTCAGGCTGCGGGTCAGCGGATCGTTGTCGATGCCGATCAGCGCGACCTGCTCCGGCACGGCGATGCCCGCGGTCAGGCAGGCTTGCAGCAACTGCCGGGCGCGGGCGTCGCTGACGGCGATGATGCCGATCGGTTTGGGCAGGCTGTGCAGCCAGGCGATCAGTTGTTCAACGGCGCTGTCCCACAGCGGTGCGCTGGTGCCCATGCCGCGATAGATCTCAGCGTGCAGGCCGTCGCGCTGCATCAGTTTGCGAAAGGCTTTTTCCCGCTCCTGCGCCCAGCGATTGGCCTGCGCCTCCGGCAGACTGAAACAGGCAAAGCGCTGCAACCCCGCCTCGACCAGATGCGAATAAGCCAGAGTGATCAATGCGTTGTTATCAGTGGCAACGTAGGGGATCGCTTTCGGATAGGCGCGTGCGTCCTCGTAGGAGCCGCCCACCGCCACCACCGGCAAATGAATGTCGGCCAGCGCCTCGCCGATCAGCGGATCGTCGAAGTCGGCAATGATGCCGTCCCCCTGCCAGCGCTCGATGCCCTTCAAGCGGCAGAGGAAATCCTCTTCCAGAAACAGGTCCCAGGAAGCGCGGGTGCTGCTCAGGTAATTGCCGATGCCGCTGATGATTCCACGGTCATAGATCTTGCTGCCGTTGAACAACAGGGCGATGCGGTGCACGGGCGGTAGGCTTTTCATTCAGGTTCCGGATTTTGCGTCAAGCCATTCGCGAGCAAGCTCGCTCCCACACGGTTTTATGAACGACACAAATTCAGTGTGGGAGCGAGCCTGCTCGCGAAAGCGGCCTCAAATTTTTTTTGTACTGTTCCGGGCCGCCTTGTCGCAGCGACGATGAGCACAGACTAGGCCTGCAAGCGCAGAAGCTCAATACGCAAAATCGCACTCGCTGTTGAGGCTTTTCATAATCAGCAGGCACGGGGCCGTTGCTAGTATCGAGACACCGCCAAGAACAACAAGGACAAGGTCCATGCAGTATTTCCCCAATATCGAGCCGGTTCGCTACGAAGGCCCGAACAGTGATTCGCCCCTCGCTTTCCGCCACTACGACGCCGACAAATTGATCCTCGGCAAACCCATGCGCGAACACCTGCGCATGGCCGCCTGCTACTGGCACACCTTCGTCTGGCCGGGCTCCGATGTGTTCGGTGCCGGCACCTTCAAACGCCCCTGGCAACGCAGTGGCGAACCGATGCAACTGGCCATCGGCAAGGCTGAAGCCGCGTTCGAGTTCTTCAGCAAACTGGGCATCGATTACTACTGCTTTCACGACACGGACGTCGCCCCCGAGGGCAACTCGCTGAAGGAGTACCGCGAACACTTCGGGCAAATGGTCGATCGCCTCGAGCAACATCAGGAACAGAGCGGCATCAAGCTGCTCTGGGGCACCGCCAACTGCTTCAGCAACCCACGCTTTGCTGCCGGTGCCGCGAGCAATCCCGATCCGGAAGTGTTCGCCTGCGCTGCGGCGCAAGTGTTCAGCGCGATGAACGCAACCCATCGCCTCAAGGGTTCCAACTACGTGTTATGGGGCGGCCGCGAAGGCTACGAAACCCTGCTCAACACTGACCTGAAACGCGAGCGGGAACAACTCGGGCGCTTCATGCGCATGGTGGTCGAGCACAAGCACAAGATCGGTTTCACTGGCGATCTGCTGATCGAGCCCAAACCGCAGGAGCCGACCAAGCACCAGTACGATTACGACAGCGCCACGGTGTTCGGCTTTCTCCAGCAGTACGGTCTGGAAAAGGAAATCAAGGTAAACATCGAAGCCAACCACGCGACCCTCGCCGGTCACAGCTTCCATCACGAAATTGCCACCGCCGCCTCCCTGGGGATTTTCGGCAGCATCGACGCCAACCGGGGCGATCCGCAGAACGGCTGGGACACCGACCAGTTCCCCAACAGCGTCGAGGAAATGACCCTCGCCACCTATGAAATCCTCAAGGCCGGCGGCTTCAAGAATGGCGGCTTTAACTTCGATTCCAAGGTGCGCCGGCAGAGCCTCGACGAGATCGACCTGTTCCACGGCCACGTTGGTGCCATGGATGTCCTCGCCCTGTCGCTGGAACGCGCCGCCGCAATGGTTGAGAACGACCAGTTGCAAGTGCTCAAGGACCAACGCTACGCCGGATGGCGTCAGCCGTTCGGGCAAGCGGTAATGGCGGGCGACTTCAATCTTGAGTCGCTGGCCGAGCACGCGTTCACCAACGAACTGAACCCGCAAGCCGTCAGTGGTCGTCAGGAAATGCTGGAAAACATCGTCAATCGCTACCTCTATCGCTGATCGCCAAGGGAGGCCGCCGACGCAACGACGCTGTGACAATTGCACGACAATTCTGTGCCTGTTGCGTCGGCAGATTCTCTACAGTTCTACCAGCCCGATTCATCGTCAGGCCGTGTCTTTCCAACAAAAATAAAAGGACGCACCACCATGAAGAACTTGAAACGTACGCTGTTGGCCAGTGCCCTGGCATTGTTGGCCCTGCCGGTAATGGCTGACGCTACCCATCCGAAAATCGGTTTTTCCATTGATGACCTGCGTCTGGAACGCTGGTCGCGCGATCGCGATTACTTCGTCGCGGCGGCGGAAAAAATGGATGCCAAGGTCTTTGTGCAATCAGCCGATGCCAACGAGCAGAAGCAGATTTCGCAGATCGAAAATCTTATCTCTCGCGGCGTCGACGTGATCGTCATCGTGCCGTTCAACGCCACCGTGTTGACCAACGCCGTGGCCGAGGCGAAGAAGGCCGGAATCAAAGTCGTGTCCTATGACCGGCTGATTCTCAACGCCGATGTCGACGCCTATATCTCCTTCGATAACGAAAAGGTCGGCGAGATGCAGGCCGGCGGCGTGCTGAAAGCGGCGCCCAAGGGCAATTACTTCTTGCTGGGTGGCGCGCCCACCGACAACAACGCGAAGATCCTCCGTGAAGGCCAGATGAAAGTGCTGCAACCGGCCATCGACAAGGGCGATATCAAGATCGTCGGCCAGCAGTGGGTCAAGGAATGGAACCCGACCGAAGCGCTGAGCATCGTCGAAAACGCCCTGACCCGTAACAACAACAAAATCGACGGCATCGTCGCTTCCAACGACGCCACCGCTGGCGGCGCCATCCAGGCATTGGCCGCGCAGCAACTGGCCGGCAAAGTGCCGATTTCCGGCCAGGACGCCGACCTCGCAGCAGTCAAACGGGTGATCGCCGGCACGCAAACCATGACCGTGTACAAGCCGCTGAAACTCATCGCTTCCGAAGCGGCCAAGCTCTCCGTGCAACTGGCGCGCAACGAGAAACCGGCCTACACCTCGCAGTACGACAACGGCAGCAAAAAAGTCGACACCATCCTGCTCACGCCAACGCCGTTGACCAAGGACAACATCGACTTGCTCGAACAGGATGGCTTCTACACCAAGGCGCAAATCGCCGGGCAGTGATCCGGACGGTTTGTCCGAAACCCTTGTAGGAGTGAGCCTGCTCGCGATGGCGGCGGGTCAGCCAGCCGAGCAGTATCTGCACTGACGCTATCGCGAGCAGGCTCACTCCTACAGGTCTGGTGTTTGAGTCCTTGGTATACGAGCCTTTTCCATGTCCGACTATCTGCTGCAAATGAACGGCATCGTCAAAACCTTCGGCGGTGTCAAAGCGCTCAACGGCATCGACATCAAGGTCAGGCCCGGTGAATGCGTGGGCCTGTGTGGCGAGAATGGCGCCGGCAAGTCGACGCTGATGAAGATCCTCTCGGCGGTCTATCCCCATGGCACCTGGGACGGTGAAATCCTCTGGGACGGGCTACCGCTCAGGGCGCAATCGATCAGCGAAACCGAAGCCGCCGGCATCGTCATCATTCATCAGGAACTGACCCTGGTTCCCGACCTGTCGGTGGCCGAAAACATCTTCATGGGCCATGAGCTGACGCTGCCCGGTGGGCGCATGAACTACCCGGCGATGATCCACCGTGCCGAAGCCTTGATGCGTGAGCTGAAAGTGCCGGACATGAACGTCTCGCTACCGGTTTCGCAATACGGCGGCGGTTATCAGCAACTGGTGGAAATCGCCAAGGCCCTGAACAAACAGGCGCGTCTGCTGATCCTCGATGAGCCCTCCTCCGCCCTGAGCCGCTCGGAAATCGAGGTGCTGCTGGACATCATCCGCGACCTCAAAGCCAAGGGTGTGGCCTGCGTATATATCTCGCACAAGCTCGATGAAGTTGCCGCTGTGTGCGACACCATTTCGGTGATCCGCGACGGCAAACACATTGCCACCACCGCCATGGCCGACATGGACATCCCGCAGATCATCACGCAGATGGTCGGCCGCGAAATGAGCAACCTTTATCCCAGCGAGCCGCACGAGATCGGCGAGGTGATTTTCGAGGCGCGCCACATTACCTGCTACGACATCGACAACCCCAAGCGCAAACGGGTCGACGACATTTCCTTCAGCCTCAAACGCGGCGAAATTCTCGGCATCGCCGGACTGGTCGGCGCCGGCCGGACCGAACTGGTCACCGCGCTGTTCGGCGCCTACCCCGGCCGTCACGAAGGCGAAGTCTGGCTGGACGGCCAACCGATCGACACGCGCACGCCGCTGAAAGCGATCCGCGCCGGCCTGTGTCTGGTGCCCGAGGACCGCAAGCGCCAAGGCATCATTCCCGACCTCGGTGTCGGCCAGAACATCACCCTCGCCGTGCTCGAAAGCTATTCGAAAATGACTCGCATCGATGCCGAAGCCGAACTGGGCTGCATCGACCGGGAAATCTCCCGCCTGCATCTGAAGACCGCAAGTCCGTCCCTGCCGATCACCAGTTTGTCGGGCGGTAACCAGCAGAAAGCCGTGCTGGCGAAGATGCTCCTGGCCAAACCGCGCGTACTGATTCTCGACGAGCCGACCCGAGGCGTGGATGTCGGCGCCAAGTACGAGATCTACAAGTTGATGGGCGCGCTGGCCGCTGAGGGTGTGTCGATCATCATGGTTTCGTCGGAACTGGCCGAAGTGCTCGGCGTGTCCGACCGCGTGCTGGTGATCGGCGAGGGCCAGTTGCGCGGCGATTTCGTCAACCATGAACTGACCCAGGAACAGGTGCTCGCCGCCGCCCTCAGCCAGCCGGGCAGCCATAACAATAATGATCGGAAAACCGCGTAAATGAATCAGGTCAAACAACTGTTCACCCGCTACAAGATGCTCGCGCTGGTATTCGCCGTGGTGCTGATCTGGCTGTTCTTCAGCTGGCAGACCGAGGGCGGCTTCCTCACCCCGCGCAACCTCTCCAACCTGCTGCGGCAAATGTCGATTACCGGAATTCTCGCCTGCGGCATGGTGCTGGTGATCATCAGCGGCGAGATCGATTTGTCGGTCGGCTCATTGCTCGGCCTGCTCGGTGGACTCGCGGCGATCCTCGACGTGGTCTATCACATTCCGCTGCTGGCGAATCTCAGCCTGGTTGCCCTGTGCGGGTTGGTCATCGGGCTTGCCAATGGCTACATGGCCGCCTATTTACGCATCCCGTCGTTTATCGTCGGCCTCGGTGGCATGCTCGCGTTTCGTGGCATTCTGCTGGGGATCACCGGCGGCACTACCATCGCCCCGGTATCGCCGGAGCTGGTGTATGTCGGCCAGGGTTATCTGCCCCACGCGATCGGCACCGGCCTGGGTGTGCTGCTGTTCGTGCTGACGATTTTTCTGACCTGGAAACAACGGCGCAATCGCGCCCTGCATGGCCTGGCGGCGCATTCACTGGTGCGTGATGTTGTGCGCGTGCTGGTGATCGGCGCGGTGCTCGCTGGTTTCGTCCAGACCCTCAACAGCTATGACGGCATTCCGGTGCCGGTCCTGCTGTTGCTAATTCTGCTCGGCGTGTTCAGCTACGTCACCAGCCAGACCGTGTTCGGCCGCCGGGTCTATTCGGTCGGCAGCAACATGGAAGCGACGCGCCTGTCCGGGATCAATGTGCAGGCGGTCAAACTGTGGATCTTCGGCATCATGGGCGTGATGTGCGCCCTCGCCGGTGTGGTCAACACTGCACGCCTCGCCGCTGGCTCACCGTCGGCCGGAAGCATGGGCGAACTCGACGCCATCGCCGCCTGCTTCATCGGCGGCACCTCCATGCGCGGCGGCTCCGGCACCGTCTACGGCGCCCTCCTCGGCGCGCTGGTGATCACCAGCCTGGATAACGGCATGTCCATGCTCGACGTCGACAGTTACTGGCAGATGATCGTCAAGGGCAGCATTCTGGTGTTGGCGGTCTGGGTGGATGTGAGTACGCGCACGGCGCGGCGTTGAAACGTTGCAGGTGAGTTCGTAAAACGCAAATGAGGCCTGATCACAGGCCTCACTTTTTCACAGCAACCACAAATAACCGTCGCTTGCGACTGGCTTAAGCGTGCTTTTCCGGGTTAAAACCATCGAAGTTGAAACACCCCAATTCGGAAGAAGGAACTGTCCGATGCCAACACCTGTGCTCCATCTCTTGTGCGGCAAAATCGCTGCTGGAAAATCCACGCTGGCCCGATCGTTACAGGCTGAACACTCAGCCATTCTGCTGAGCGAAGATCACTGGCTGGCCAGGCTTTACCCTGAGCAGATCAATTCGGTTGCCGACTACGTCCGCCATGCGAAGCAGATCCGTCAGGTTCTCGGCCCGCTGGTAACGGACATGCTCGCTGCGGGAGTTGCCGTGGTGCTGGATTTCCCCGCCAATACCCCGACCGATCGTCAATGGCTGCGCGGCCTCGCAGACGCGGCGCAGGTTGCTCATCGGCTGCACTACCTCGAAGTCGACGATGACACCTGCCGGCGCCGACTGCATCAGCGCAATGCACGCGCCGAGCATGAGTTCGCGGCGACCGACGCCGAATTCGATCTGATCACCAGCTACTTTCGTGCCCCGGATGTTTCGGAGGGGCTGGTTGTTGAAATTCATCGACTTCAGACCTGAACGTGTCGGCTCGCTAATCAGGCAGTCATTTCCCGATTGATCGCAACCATCTGCTCGCGGGTGAACTCAGTGTCGGGCGCCATGAATCGGGCCATCAAGGCATCACGGTTCAGCGGCGCGCGGGCCTTGTCCGCAGCTTCGAGCGCCTGTTTCAGTTCCGGCAAAGTCAGTTCGGTGCAGTAAGCCGGGGTCCCGGGTTGTTGACGCCATGAGTCCTGAAGGCTGCCCGCAGCGAGCGCGGTGAATCCGGTTTCTTCGACCAGATCCTGCGCGATCGCCTCGGCACGCACATCATCGCCGGCGACTGGCAAGGCGATGCGAGTTGCGGATTCGGCAGGTTGACCTTGATCGGCCAGCGTAGCGGCGAGTACGGCATTCCACGCTTTGATCAGCGGGCGGCCGATCTGCTCGCTGACCCAGACGCTCTCAGGTTTGCCCTCGTCCACTGCCTTGATCGCCCCGTCACGCTGCGGATAGTAATTGGAGGTGTCGATGACCACGACTTGCTCGGGAACCTGGCTCAGCGTCTGCTTCAGATCAGGGTATCGGGCGAAAGGGATCGACAGGATGATCACGTCGACGTCGGACACCGCCTGCTCTTTGGTGACAGCCCTGGCACCGACTTCTTCAGCGAGCGCCTGAATGCTTTGCGGGTCTTTCGAATTGGCCAGTTTGACCTGATGACCGCACGCAGCCAGCTTGCGCGCCAGCGTCGCGCCGATGTGGCCGGCGCCGATGATTCCGATGTTCATTTCAATACCCTCTCTGGTACGTGTGTTATCGCCCGGTTGAGCGCGCGTTTGTCTTCAGTCATGGCTCAGTCGGCCGCCGGATGGGCAAGCGCATCCAGCGTCAGACGAAGCGCCTCAATCCCCTGCTCATCAAGCTGGCAGGCCGTCTTGATTTTGCCGGTGATGGCTCTGATGTCGTTTTCCATGGCCCGGCTTTCGGGCGTCAGGTCGATCAGCACGCGGCGCTCATCTGCCGGATCGCGCTTGCGCGTGACCAGCCCGGCGCTTTCCAGCCGTTTGAGCAGCGGCGTGATGGTTCCCGCATCCATGGCCAGGTAAGTACCGAGTTCGCCCACCGACAGTGGCGCGCCATCCAGAAGTTGGAGGATCACCAGATATTGCGGAAAGGTTATGCCCAGCGGTTCCAGATACGGCTTGTGCAATCGCACGACCCGGTTTGCTGCGGCATAGAGTGAAAACGACAGCTGCGTTCCCACGTGATTTCGGTTCGAGCTCATTTCATAGTTCGCTATTGTATAGTGCACTATATATTTCATGAGAACGAAAGGAGTGTCAACCGAGGCAGCCCGTCCGGTATCCGATTAGAACCTCTGTCAGCAAGCCGGATCGCCAACAGAGGAAGACCGCCACGTTGGCAGATTACTTGTGCGCCAGCAGCGACTTGCGCGCTGCCTTGTCCTGCTTCATGGCGGCGATTTCCCGCTCGCACGCTTCGACGTCGAACGACTTGTCCCATTTGGCGATGGCGATGGTGCCGATGCCGTTACCGATCAGGTTGGTCACGGCTCGCGCCTCGTTGAGGAAGCGATCGATGCCCAACAGCAACACCAGGCCCACCAGAGGTATCGAGTGAATGGTGGTGAGGGTGGCCGCGAGTGTCACAAACCCTGCTCCCGCCACACCGGCCGAGCCCTTGGACGTGAGTAGAAATACGCCGAGCAGAATCATCTGATCCATGAAGGTCAGCGGCGTGTTGGTCGCCTGGGCAATGAAAATCGCCGCCATCGTCAGGTAGATGCAGGTGCCGTCTGCGTTGAAGGTGTAACCCGTCGGCAGGACCATGCCGACCACGGATTTCTTGCAGCCGAGCTTTTCCAGTTTGATCATCATTCGCGGCAGCACCGCTTCGGTCGAGCAGGTGCCCAGGGTGATCAGGATTTCATCCTTGAAGTAGCGCAAAAACTGCATCAGCGGCATGCCCGACCATCGCGCCACCGCACCCAGCACCACAACAATGAAAATCAACGTCGTGATGTACAGCGCGACCAGCAACTGCCCCAGCGACAGCAACGTGCCGATCCCATATTTGCCGATGGTGAACGCCATACCGGCACCGGCACCGAGCGGCGCCAGGCGCATGACCATCGCCACGATCTTGAACAGGCCTTGCAGGAACAGATCGATGGTGTTGATCAGCGGCTTGCTGGTTTCGCCCATTTGCACCAAGGCGACGCCCATCAGCACCGACAACAGAATCACCTGCAGCATGACGCCGTTGGAGAAGGCGCCAAGGAAGGTCTGCGGAATGATATTGAGGAAGAAATCGACAGTACCGCCCTGCTCGCTCGCCGCCTGGCTGTACTTGTTGATGGCGCTGCCATCGAGGGTGCCGGCGTTGATGTTCATGCCGGCGCCGGGCTTGACGACGTTGACCACGATCAAGCCGACGACCAGAGCAATGGTCGAGAGGATTTCGAAGTAGATCAGCGCTTTCACACCGATGCGACCGACCTCCTTGATACTGCCCATCTTGGCGATACCGACCACCACCGTGCCGAAAATGATCGGCGCCAGGAGCATCTTGATCAGCTTGATGAAACCGTCGGCAAACGGCTGCAGCTTGGCGCCGATGTCCGGCACGAAGTATCCGATGGCAGCGCCGATGACGATGCCGATCAGCACCTGCACATAGAGCTGGCTGTACCAGCGCGATTTTGAAGTTTCCACGGAAGCACCTCATTTTATTGTTGTGGTGGGCATGTGGCTTTGGCGCCCAGGATGACGCCTGAAAGTGCGGCCTCGGCAAACGAGGCCGCAGATGAAACTGAATCAGCGCTCGCCCAGTTCACGCATGACGGCATACAGCGCAGATTTGGCTTCGAAGCCGACCCCCGGGATATCCGGCAGCCCGACATAGCCGTTTTCCACACGGATGCCATCGGCAAACCCGCCGAATGGCTGGAACACGTCCGGGTACGATTCGTTGCCGCCCAGGTGCAGGCCGGCAGCGATGTTCAGCGACATCTGGTGACCGCCATGCGGCACCACGCGACGCGAAGACCAACCCAGCTCTTCCATCACTTTCAAGGTGCGCATGTACTCGACGAGCCCGTAGGACAGCGCGCAGTCGAATTGCAGGTAGTCGCGGTCAGGGCGCATGCCGCCGTGGCGCAACAGGTTGCGGGCGTCCTGATGAGAGAACAGGTTTTCGCCGGTGGCCATCGGCAGTTCGTAGTGATTGGCCAGCTCGGCCTGAAGCGCGTAATCCAGCGGGTCGCCGACCTCTTCATACCAGAACAGGTTGTACTTCTTGATCGCTTCGGCGTACGCGATACCGGTCTGCAGATCGAAGCGGCCGTTGGCGTCGACCGCCAGTCGCTGGCCGTCACCCACCACTTCGAGCACCGCTTCGATGCGGCGAATATCTTCGTCCAGCGGCACCGCGCCGATCTTCATTTTGACCACGTCGTAGCCACGATCCAGATAGCCCTGCATTTCAGCCTTGAGTTTGCTCTGGTCCTTGCCCGGGTAGTAATAGCCACCCGCCGCATACACCCAGACCTTGTCATCGGCCACGCCATCGCGATAACGATCGGCAAGCAGGCGATACAGCGGCTTGCCTTCGATCTTCGCCACCGCGTCCCACACCGCCATGTCGATGGTGCCGACCGCTACCGAACGCTCGCCATGCCCGCCGGGTTTTTCGTTGGTCATCAGGGTTTTCCAGATGGCGAACGGATCGAGGTTATTGTTTTCGTGATCGATCAGGGTTTCCGGGTCGGCTTCGGTGATCCGCGCCAGAAAACGATCGCGCATCAACGCGCCCTGACCGTAGCGACCATTGGAGTTGAAGCCGTAACCGATGACCGGTTTGCCGTCACGGATCACGTCGGTAATGACCGCGGCGACCGAGCAGGTCATCTTCGAAAAGTCGATGTAGGCATTGGCGATCGGGGAAGCGATGGAAACGGTTTTTTCACGGATATCGACGATACGCATGACGGGTTCCTCTTGTTGTGGTGGCCCAACGTTATGCTTTGCGACGACACCCGCCCAATGCTATTAATGCCGCGCCCTATGCACAGGAGGCATTGCCCTTGGAACTGGTTTGGCTTGAGGATTTTTCAGCGCTGGCCGAGTACGGCAGCTTTGTCCGGGCCGCTGAAGCGCGCCATGTGACGCAGCCGGCGTTCAGTCGCCGAGTGCGTTCGCTGGAGAACTGGATGGGCGTGGAATTGTTCGTGCGCACCCCGCAAGGCGCGACGTTGACCGAGGCCGGCAGGCAGATTTTGCCCAGTGCTCAGGAAGCGGCCAGACGCCTGTACCGCATGCGTTCCGAAGCTCAGGAAGTGGCGGGCATGGCCGCGAAAACCTTGCAGTTTGCGGCCACTCATTCGCTGTCATTCACCTTCTTCCCGCGCTGGTTGCGCAGTGCCGAAAGGGGTGCGCCGATCGATGCGGTTCGCCTGCATTCCGACAGCATGGCCGTGTGCGAACAGATGCTGATTCTGGGCCAGGTGCAGTTCCTGCTATGCCATCGCCACCCCGACGTACCGCCGTTGCTGGCGCCTGATCAATTCATTGGCAAGAAGGTCGGCGAGGATGTACTCATCCCGCTGGCGAGCGCTTCGGCGCAATTCGGCACTTCGCCCGAAACCCTGCCCTATCTAGCCTACACCCACGAATCCGGCCTGGGCCGAATTGTCGCCCACAGGCTGCACGGCAAAGCCGATTATCTGCACTTGAAACCGCTGTTCAGCAGCCATCTGGCGGCGGTGCTGATGTCGATGGCGCTGGAAAGCAAAGGCGTCGCCTGGCTGCCGAAAAGCCTGACAGAACAGGAAATGGCCGATGGGCGTCTGGTCAGGGCACTGGATGAAAGCTGGGACATTCCATTGGAAATTCATCTGACTCGCCCGACGGCTCCGATCAGTCATTCGGCGGAGGAATTCTGGGCGAAGCTGGGGGATTGATCCGACCGGGCTGAAGCGCGATGGCGGTGCGCAGGCGAAATGTTGTGTTTGGGTACGACTGGGTTACGGCGGCGCGGCAGCCCCTCACCCCAGCCCTCTCCCGAGGGAGAGGGAGCCGATTTGGGGGCTGTTCAAATCCTGCGTTCGGCTCGGTATTTCAGGTCGGCGTATCTCTACTGAACACCTCGGTCAGTCCCCTCTCCCTCCGGGAGAGGGCCAGGGTGAGGGGCTTTTGGCCTTTGACTCGATTCATGCCACCGTGAGCCCAGTCCATTGCTCCGAAACCGCCCAGAGTCGCTCCGCCAACCCGGCATCCACCGCCCATTGCGCCACACCCTTGCGGCCTGTTTCAGGGTCATTGATCGGCGCAACATTGCAGTCTTCGCAATACACACCACCCAAATCCGCAAGTAGCGCACTGGTCGCACACCACAACCCGGTAGCGGCGCCCTGCTCGACAGTTTTCAAACCGTTGTGCGGATCCAGCCGTGGCCGACCCTGTTCATCCAGCGCATCGAAGGCGGCGAGTTCCGCCGTGCTCAAGTGCCGTGCCAGATCCGTCAGAATCTGCCCCGGATGCAATGAGAACGCGCGAACGCCATCGCTACGTCCACGCTGATCGAGTGCGATGGCAAACAAGGCATTGGCGGTTTTCGACTGGCCATAAGCGAGCCATTTGTCATACGGGCGCTGCAAGAAATCGATGTCGTCAAAATCCACCCCGGCAATCTGATGCCCGCGTGAAGACACCGACAGCACCCGCGCCTGCCCAGACTTGACCAGCACCGGCCAGAGGCCGCAGGTCAGGCGATAGTGGCCCAAATGATTGGTCGCAAACTGGCTCTCGTGGCCATCGGCATCGCGCAGCAACGGTGCGGCCATGACCCCGGCGCAGTTGATCAGCAACGACACTGGCTGGCCCGCGCTGACCACATCCCGACTGAACGCCGCCACTGACCCGGCCTGCATCAGATCCATGGGCATTACCCTGACGCCGTCAATCCCGGTCAACGCCGCCTCGGCCCGCGCGGTATCTCTGGCCGGCACAATGACCTGCGCCCCGGCCGCAGCGAGGCTTTTCACCGTCAGCAGACCCAGGCCGGAATAGCCGCCCGTGACCACAGCGAGCTGCCCCCTCAGATCAATGCCGGCCATGACTTCGGCCGCTGTGCTGGCGGCATTGAACGGCGATTTCACAGGTTGTTGAAGCGTGACCATGAGGTGTAATCCTGGGTGAGCTATCGAAGGCTTTCATTCTTGGCTAAGCTGTCGGGACGAACCAGTCTGATAAATCCAGGTTTCTGTCGTGATCATCCAAAATCCTGCTGGCGATCCACTCTCTGCCGTATTGGCGCTCTCTGAACTGCGCGCAGCCTGTTCGGTTCGTTTGCAGGCGGGTGGCATCTGGGCGCTGCGCTTTCAACCCATCGAACTGAAATTCAACGTGGTGCGACGTGGCGAATGCTGGCTGCGCATGCAGGGCATGCCGGCGCAGTTGCTGCAGGCCGGCGACTGTTTTGTGGTTTCGCGCACGCCGTTCATTCTCGCCAGCGGCGTCGATGTCGAAGCGGTGAATGCAGCGGATGTTTTCGCCCATGACGGTGCCTCGGCGACGTTCGGCGTCGGCGAGGGAGTCGAGTTGCTGGGAGGCAGCGTGTCGTTGTCGGGTCCAGGCGCGACGGAGCTGCTTGAGGTGCTGCCAACCTCGCTGATCATTCGCGCCGAGACCGCAGGCGCTTCGTCGTTCGGCTGGCTGCTCGATGAACTGGGCCGCGAATGGCCTTCGCAGCAGGCCGGCTCGCAGGCAATGTGCAACGACCTGCTGCGGCTGATCTTTATCCATGCGCTGCGCCATCACATCAACAGCGCCGATGCCGAACAACTGGCCTGGCTCGGTGGAATGCGAGAGCCGGCGATTGCCGGCGTATTGCGCGCCATTCACGCTGCTCCGGAGAAGCCTTGGCGCCTGACGCAAATGGCCGAGATGGCCTGCATGTCGCGATCGGGTTTCGCTGCGCTGTTCAAGACGCGCATGGGCCTGGCGCCGGTCGAATACGCCACACGCTGGCGGATGCGCGTGGCCGCGTTTCGCTTGCGCAATGGTCGGGACAATGTGGCGACGGTCGCCGCTTCGCTGGGCTATCTGTCCGACGCGGCTTTTGGCGCTGCCTTTCGCCGCGTTCATGGAAGATCGCCGGGGCAATACCGCCGCGATCCGTCGCTATAGAACAAGCGCCGGTTGATCGAGGTTATGATCGCGACAACCGCCGCCAAGGACATGCCTGCCATGAAAACCCGCCCTACCCCCGCGCCATTGCTCAAGCCCGGCGAAACCGTGGTGCTGTTCGACGGTGTGTGCAAGCTCTGCAACGGCTGGGCGCGCTTTTTGATACGCCACGATCACCAGCGCCGAGTACGGCTGGCGGCGGTGCAATCGCCCGAGGGCCAAGCGTTGCTGGCGTGGGCCGGTTTGCCGCTGGATGAGTTCGACACCATGGCGGTGATTCGCGACCGGCATTACTGGGAGCGTTCCGATGCGTTTCTGCAAGTGATCGGCCAATTGCCGGGGCGCTGGCAGCCGCTGAAACTGCTGCGGATCTTCCCGCGCCGGCTGCGCGACTGGGCCTACGATCGCATCGCGCTGAATCGCTATCGGCTGTTCGGCAAGTACAACACTTGCCTGCTACCAACAGCGGATCACGAAAGTCGTTTTCTAAAGGCCCACGGCTGATCCGATCAGTTGCAGCGGCGTCATCTTCGTCACCATCATCAGCACGATGACAAACATCCCGGCGAACCCGGCGACGCCCATCCAGAACCACCAGCGGTACGTGCTCGCGTAGCGATCATCCAGAGCCAGGCCACCCTCGCCCGCGCTCAGCGCGATGCTCTGCAAACGCTTTTGCAACACCAGCACCGGCAGCCACAACGCGCCCACACAGAAGAAAATGATCAGCGAAGTCAGCAGCCACTCCATGCTCATCGACAGCCCGGAAAGCCGCATCAGCAGATAGCCGGTGATGACCTGCACAACCCCAGCCGGCGTGGTGATCCACGTGTCAAAGCGCACCACCATCCGTGCGACATGGGCGATCACTTGCGGGTTGCCGGTGCGGCTGGCGGCGATCAGGTAGAGGTAGGAGCCCATGCCGAAACCAAAGAGGAAAATCGCCGCGATTACATGCAGGTACTTCAGGCAGAGATACACCATCTCAACGCTGCCCTTCGGCGAACTGCACCGACATGCTCAGATTGGCCGGATCGTTGATCGCCGCCAGATATTCCTCGACGCTGATCTCGCCAACACACGGCCGCGCGCCGGCCTGCGGTACATAACCCCGAGCCATTTTGGTTGCGAGGGCGACGGCGGCGCAGCTGGGGATTTCCGGGCCTTTGTCATTCAGCGCGGTGAGTTGCGCGGTCATGCTCAGCAGCTGGCCGTCAACACCGATGCCGCGAACATCAATGTACATCGCGCTCTTGCCATCGCCGAAGCGTTCAAACCACGTGCCCAATCGATGCAGGCGCGCCGCCCAGCGCCGATGATCGCGCACCAGACCGAAACGCAAAGCCTGCGCCAGCAAGGCGTTGGCAACGCCGCCGAGTTTCAGGCCGGCGCCGGCCTTGAAGCGCAGCGTCTGTGCTCCATAGCGGCGAGCGAAAATATCCATGTCCGGCACATCGACATTGGCCAGCACCCGCGTGCCCAGTTGCGGCATGCTGCGCAGGGTCAGATCGAGCCAGCCCAATACTTCGTGAACCTGGCCATTCTTCAATTGCCTGATCGGTTTGCCAGCGTAGGCGAGCACGCCCTCGACCGTGGACAGCCCCGGCATCTTCGCCGAGGAAGAAATGCCGTGCTCGATCGAATCGATTCGGGCAAAGCGCTGACGTTGCTGATCGATGATTGCCGAAGACAGGGTCGGCACCGAACTGCAACCGCTGAGCAGCGCCACACCAGCCTCCTTGGCGCGGGCGTCGAGTACATCAATGCCGTTGACGAAGGTGCGGCAGTCGGCCAGATCACAGTAATTGACCCCGGCGTCGATGCAGCTTTCAGCAACGGCGTAGGACTGCCCCTGAAACGGTCCACCGGTGTGCACCACCAACTGAATATTCAGCTCGCGTAACGCCGCTTGAAACTCCGCGCCCAGCGCATCGCCGCACCAGCCTTCGCACGGACGGCCCGATTGCGCCTGCAGCTCAGCGACCTTGCGCTGCAACTTGCGCGCATCGCGGCCGGATAACAGCAGCTCAATCTCTGGCATCAGCGCCAGATGCCGACAAACGATGCTGCCAAAATTGCCGTAACCACCGACGACCATCACCCTGAATGCCATTGCCCTGTCCCTGTTCCAGCCTAAACATGTGGCGCAGAGGATATAGGCCGCAGCGGCATTCAGAAATTTATTTTGAAACCCAGCATTGCGTCATAACCATGGCTGTCGCCATCAAAGCCCTGCCGATAACCGGCCGACGCGGTAAATGTCGTGCGTTGGTTGGCTTGATAATCGACCCCGACATTGACCTCGCCCCACGTGCCCTGAATGTCCGACTCGAACGGGATGTAACCCGACTCAGAGGAAAATTCAGTTTTCGGCTGGCCCTTGAACTCATGCCAGACGCTGGGGCGGATCCACGCGTTGGTGCGCCGCGCGCTCTTGTCGACGCCTTCGGTTTCCCAGTCCCTGGCGATGCGCACGCCGGCGCGGCCAACCAGCGAATCGACGTCCTTGAAACGCACCTTGGCGCCGGCGTCGTCGCTGCTGTCCAGATCAACGTAGCTGTAGATCGCCTGCAACTGCGGCTCGACGTACCAGTTTTTATCAAACTCATAGGGATAGCCGTTTTCCAGCGAGGCGGTGTAGCCCCAGCCACGGGTTTTCAGTTTTGCCAGGTCATTGGGCTTGGCTTCGATGTCGAAACGATTGACCTGCACCACGCCGTCCAGGTACCAGCCGGACGGGCCGAAGTGCGTCCAGTAGGCGCCGACACCATACGCGCGCAGTGTGTCTTCGCCGGCGGCGCGGCGTGTGTAATGGCTGACGCCGGCATTGATGGTGCCCGCCGACAGCGACAGGCCCGCCTGTTCGTGACTGCCGTCAGGGCGGACTTTGCGATAGAGATCGGTGCCGACCTGAAACGCGGTCAGGTCGTAGTTGTACTCCGGGGTGTTGCCCAAGGCATTCTTGCGATCGCCGTCCTGTTTGCCGCTGCGATAGATCACCCGGCCCCAGCCCATCGATGGCGCCAGGGTCGACTCATCTTATTTGGGCAACGGCTCGCCACGGTTCAGGCGTTCTTCGCCGACCCGTTCGTGAAGTGTGTCGACCATGGTCCGGCCGTAAACCAGCGCCAGCGCGGGCACGGCGCCGTAGAGCGACACTTCGGGCCGATAATTGGGTACCGGCGCCGGGCCGGGATCGGGGGCTGGATCAGGGCCCGGGCCGGGTGGACCGGGTGGAACCGGTGGGCTCGGTGGTGTCAGCGCATCCGAACGCAAGAACCAGGTATCCCGAGCGCTGCCATCCTCGGCGCCTTGTTGCAGACGATATTCATATGGCCCGGCGACCACACGGCGGGCGAGGCGGAATGCGTTGGCGTCGCTCGCGGCTTCGGTTTTATTCAGCAACTCGACCACGGCAATGCCATTGCCCTGAGTCAGATCGCCCTGCCCGCCGACATTGCGCACGACGACACCGGTGCCGCCGCTGGCGGTTGCCGTCGAGTCCACCACCAGCATGTCGGACAGGCTGTTGGCCCCGCCGTCATTGAGCGTGGTGTTGAGCAGCACGCGCCCGCCGTTCGACACAAACACCCCGCCGCCATCGGTGCCAGCGCTGTTGGCGCCGCTGATCAGCAAGACATTGCCAACCGTATTACCGCCCGCCGCCAGATCCAGCGTGCCGCTGTTGCTGAAACGGCTGACGCCGAGTATCTGCCCCTGCACCGCGCCGCCCGGTTTCGGCGTGTTGGCGGTTTGCCCCAACGGCAGATAAGCGCCGCTGCTGCTGAAGTTGACGATGCCGCTCGCCGGTTGCGCCGCCAGTTGAATCAGGCCGCTGTTGTCGATACTGCTGGAGCCCGCCGTGCCAAGGTTGCTCACCGCGACGTTCCAGCTGTCGCGAGTGCCGCTGCCGCTGCTGTCGAAAAAATTCCGCAGAATCCACGTGCCGCTGTTGGCAACTGTGCTGCTGGCGCTGACGGCACTCACCGAGCCGGTGATCTGACCGGTGTTGTTCAGCGCGAAGGTGCTGCCAGGCGTGGTCGCATCGGCGCGCACCGCCGAATCGCTGAGCCCACCGATGACACCAGTGTTGTTCAGGGTTTGCGTGGCGCCGCCCAGGGCGACCCCACTGCTGTCGGCCCAGCCACCTTGCAGGCTCGCACTGTTGCTGACGCTGACGTTGCCGCCCTCGGTCAGCGCATCAATGGCCGAGGAGCCGGTCCCGCGTGCGCTGATCGCGCCGCTGTTGCTTACCGTCACATCCGCCGCGCCGCTGGCCTGGGCGACAATGCCCTGACTGTTGCTGGCCCCGAGCGTCTGGATCGTCCCGGTGTTGATGATGTTCTGCGCGCCACTGACCGACAGCGTGCGAATGCCACGCTGCTGATCGCCACGCGCGACCAGTTCACCGCTGTTGCTGATATTGATCGTGCCGAGGCCGCTGCCGCCGTTGAAGGCGTTACCGGCCAGCAGCGCCGCTCCCGCGCCGTTGACGTCGATCAGCGGGCCGGTGAAGCGGATGCCGACATCGCCGCCGAGGGTCAGCGCCTGAATCCCGAACGCGCCGATGCCACTGCCATCGCCCGTTCCAGCGTCCGAATGGGTGATGATCGTGCCGCCAGCGTCGACATTCACTGTGCCGGTGGGCGACTGCGTCGAGGCGTAGATGCCGTTGCCATTGCTGTGCAAGGTTTCGATGCGATCGCCGCGATAGTTGACCTGGACATTGCCGCCGGTCGAGTCCACACGGATGCCGCCTGCGCCGAAGCCGCTGGCGAACAGATCGCCGGAATAATCGATCAGGGTGTTGTTCTCGGCACTGACGATGATTGCGTAGGCGCGGGTAGTGTTGGGGCTGCCGAAAACGTTGATATTGCCGCTACCGGTGACGCTGGCATCGCCGGTCCCACGCTTGATGATGTAGATCGCCCGCGAGCCGGCAGTATTGGCGGTGCTGCCAACGTTGAGTTCGGCGTTGTTTTCGACACTGATCGAACCGGTCGCGCCGACGTTGTCATTGGCGTAGATGCCGTGCGCAGCGCCGCCAGTGGTGGTGATCGCGCCGTTATTGACGATGGCGATGCTGCCCACCGTCGAGAACGAACGAATGCCAAAACCGTTCAAGCCGTTGGTGGTGATCGTTCCGCTGTTGGTCAAACGCGTGTTGCCGCTACCGCCCTCAGTGAAGATCCCGAAAGCGTTCATGCCGACACTCTGCACATTGGCGGCGCTGACCACGGTAGTGTTGCCACTGACTGCGCGGGTGTGCACGCCGGCGTGGTTGCCGATGCCAGCGGTCGGCAAGGTTTCATCACCGATCGGCGGGCCAGCGGATAGCGCATCGTCGTTGTTGACCAGAATGCTCACCCCGGCGCCGACATTGACGTTGGTCGCGCCGCTGCCAGTGGCCTTGGTCCAGATGCCGTTGCCACCGAGCAAGGTGATCTGACCGCTGCCCTGATGGTTAACGTTGATCGCCCCGCCGCCGCTGCCATTGATGTCGATGCCGTCGTGCTCGTTGCCGACCACAGTGTTGAGGATATTCAGCGTGGTGCCGGGGGTGACCGAGAACGTCGACGAACCTGTGCCGGCGTTGGTGATAGCCAAAGCGTCCAGCCCGTTGCCACCGACGTTGACCGTGTTGCTGCCGCCATCGAGCGTCAGGCTGGCATTGCCGCTGCTGCCGATCACGTTGGCGAACACGGCATTCGCCGCTGTCGGCGGTGTGCTGTTGATCGTGGTACCGCTCAGGCTCAATGTCGAGTTGGCGTTGTTGCCTCTGCTCAACAGCGAAGAACCAGCGGTGGTGGTGATGGTTGTGCCGGGCTGGGTGGCGATGGTCGCGTCGATGCCGGCGGCGGGAAGGCACGTTTGCGAAACGCTATAAGCCCCGGCCGCCAGCGGCCCGCAAGCGGCCTGTGCGTCACTCAACAGCAGGGCATTGGTCATGGCGACCAGCAAGGCGCTGCGCATGAAGTGCGGGGCGCCATGCCCATGAAAACCGTCCATTGAAAACCTCCCTGTCTCACGCTGAATGCCTGCGCAAACTGTAGGAGCGAGCCTGCTCGCGAAAGCGGTGTGTCAGTTTCAAATGATGGTGCCTGACACTGCGTTTTCGCGAGCAGGCTCGCTCCCACACGAACGTGCGGTGTCCGCGCTAACAACTCTAGTCGGTATTTTCAAGTGAGCGCCGCCGGGCAAAAAGAATGAACCCAACGCCCCTCTCGTCGCCTAACGCACAGACCATCAGGAGTTAAGCCTATGCAAATCGAAACCGTGTGGATCGTGTTAGCGGTCATTCTCGTGCTGATCGAGCTTTGGGCCATCAACCGGGTGCGCAAAAGCCAGGGGAAATCCAGCAGCAAAGGCGTGTGGATCGTGCTGATCGTGTTCGTGCCGCTGTTCGGCCTGATCGCTTGGGCACTGGCGGGACCCAAGCATATCGGGCGCGTTTCGCCTTCGCAGGCCAACCGCTGAAGCACCCGCGCAGGCCTGTTTCAAGCATCATCCACAGCCCGGCATTTGCCGGGCTTGTTATATGCAATGTCCGCCGAGAAGTTTTCTTGCAGGTTGCACGAAGGCGTTGTGCCTTCTTTTACGCCAGCCCTTTATTTACGCGGGGTAAGCTCGATCGCCGAGTTGGCATGAGTCATGCGATAGCCTCTCCCTGAATACACAGCAGCGCGAAAAAAAGAACGCTGTGTTCAATCCGTGAAAAGCAGAGGCGACAAAAAATGAATGCCATCGACCTTCTCAAAGCCGACCATGAAAAAGTAAAAGCCATCCTCAGCCAACTGAGTGAATCCACCGACCGTGCGCTGAAAAAACGCGTCGAGTTGCTGGGCAAACTGGAAATGGAAATCACCATCCATACCCGCCTGGAAGAAGAGATCCTGTATCCCGCGTTCAAGGAAGCCGGCAGCAAGGAAGAAGACATCATGTACTACGAAGCCAAGGAAGAGCACCGCACTGTGGATTCGCTGGTACTGCCTGATCTGAAAGAGACGGATCCAGGCACCCCGGAATTCGCCGGCCGGGTCAAAGTGGTCAAGGAGCTGCTGGAGCACCACATCGAAGAGGAAGAAGAGGAAATGTTTCCCAAAGCGCAAAAGCTTCTGGGCAAAGCCAAGCTCGAGGAACTGGGCGCGCAAATGGAAGCCCTGAAGGCGAGCCACAAAAAGGAAATGGCGGCCAACAACATCGCCGCTTAAAGCGCGGAAGACCCCGAAGCCCGGCATCGATGCCGGGCTTTTTTTGTGCCGCCGACACTGGATTTCCTGTGTGGGCGCAATCCCGAACACACCGCGAACTCTGTAGGAGTGAGCCTGCTCGCGATAGCGTCAGGTCAGCCAGAGCATCTATGACTGACACTCTGCTTTCGCGAGCAGGCTCACTCCTACAATTGGATTTGTGGTGTTCGGAATTTTCTGAGTAAACCACAAACCCTGTAGGAGTGAGCCTGCTCGCGATAGCGTCAGGTCAGCCAGATCAACTATGACTGACACTCCGCTATCGCGAGCAGGCTCACTCCTACAGGGGCGGGGGTGGCGCTGAAGGCTGTGGTGTTCAGAGGGCCCAAGGTGGCGCCGGATCGAATTTCGCTTCGATCCATTCCTTGAACGCCACCACCGCCGCCGCCGGAAACCGTGATGACGGTCTGACCAGATAAACGCCGCCCGCCGAATCCAGCTGCCAGTCGGGCAGCACCTGGATCAACCGCCCAGCCGCCAACTCGCGGCTCATCAGCCAGTCGCCAGCGCCGAGTATGCCGGCGTCGGCGCGGGCGGCGGCGAGCAGGGATTCGCTGTCGCTGGCGGTCAGATTGCCGCGAGGGGTGATGGTCTGCAGTTCGTTGCCGCGATACAGGCGCCACAACGGGAACGACGCCAGCCCGCTGAAGCGCAGGCAATTGTGCTGCAGCAGATCCTGCGGGGTTTGCGGCATGCCGTGCGCGTCGATGTAGGCCGGCGATGCACAGAGAATCCGTCGGTGGTCGCTGAGCTTTTTCGCGATCAGCCGATTGTCGTCCAGTTCGCCGATGCGGATGGCCGCATCAAAGCCCTGCTCGATGATGTCGACGAGGCCTTCGCTGTAATCGGCGATTACCGAAACGTGCGGATGGGCCTTGAGAAATTCCGGCAGCAGCGGCCCCAGCCACAAGCGCCCCATCGCCGCCGGCAAGGCCAGGCGCAACGTGCCGCGCACTTCGCTGGCGCCCTGCACCGCTTGTTGCTGCGCCTCGTTCATCAGCTCGACGGCTGCGCGCAGGCGCTGTTCGAGTTGCAGGCCGGCCTCGGTGATGCGCACATGTCGGGTCGAGCGCTCGACCAGCCGCACGCCCAGACGTTTCTCGATGGCGGCGAGGCGCTTGGACACGATGGTCGGATGGCGTTGCAACAAACGGCCCGCCGCGACAAACGAGCCTTGTGCGGCGACGGCGAGAAAGGCAGCGATCTCATCGCTGTGGGGATTGCTCAGAACATCCAGATTCATGGTTTTAGAATGATCGCCCCTGATGATCGCCCCGACTCGAGATCGGCATGCGCTCGCGCCGCATCGGCCAATGGATAACGCGCACGGATCTGCGGCGTGATGATACTGGCGGCAACAGCGGCCAACACATCTTGCGCACGTTCCTGATATTCCGCAGTTGTGGCTGTGTGTGCGGCCAGCGATGGACGGGTCAGGAACAGCGAGCCCTTGGCGTTGAGCGTGGCCATATCCACCGCTGCCGGCGCGCCGGTCTGTGCGCCGAACGAGACCATCAGTCCGCGTGGGCGCAAGCTGTCCAGCGACGCCTGAAAAGACACCCGGCCAATCGGGTCATACACCACGTCGACCTTGAGCCCGTCGGTGATACGCAACACATCGGCGGCGAGGGTCTCGGCATTGAACACCAGCACTTCGTCACAGCCCGACGCGCGAGCCTTGTCGACACTGGCCTGTTTCGACACCACACCGATCACCGTCGCGCCAAGGTGCTTGGCCCACGGCACCATGATTTCCCCCAGCCCTCCCGCGACGCCATATAGCAGCATCGTCGTGCCCGGCCCGACCGGGTAAGTCGCTTTCAGCAGGTATTGCGCAGTGATGCCCTTGAACAGCACCGCCGCCGCGTCTTCGAACGACAACTCCTCGGGGATTTTCACCAGCCGCTCTGCCGGAAACAACCGCGCCGAGGCGTAACCGCCCAAAGGACCCGTAGCGTAAGCGACCCGATCCCCCACGCGGACATTGCTCACACCAGCACCGACAACCGAAACCCGGCCCGCGCCTTCCAGACCCAGCCCGGATGGCAGCGCCACCGGCACCGCCCCTTTGCGTTGGCTGACGTCGAGGTAATTGACGCCCACCGCCTCTTGCTCCAGCCAGACTTCGCCGGGACCGGGGGCTTGCTCGCTGACCGTTTGCAGTTGCAACACATCCGGAGCGCCCGTTTCGGTGAAGCGGATTGCGTTGACCATGTTGATCTCCGTTCAGTCGTTTATCGTTCAGCTCAGTCTGAAAGCTCAGGATTCCACGAACAAGCCGGAATGAATGCAGTTCATTGCTGCACAGCTTGCAGCAATACACGCATAAAAAGGAGCGGCACATGCTGCCACTCCTCACCGCGAATTAATCGAACGCACCATTGAGAATTTCGTAAACCAGCCCGGTGGCCAGCGCAACGAGAATCAGGTCGGTGCCCACCTGTTGCCATTCGTAGCCATCATAGTGAGGCAAGTGGCCGAGCATCCGCCCGTCCAGCTTCTTGGCGATGCCCGGGGGCAACGGTTTGCCCCGCGCCAGATTCTTTTGAATGCCGGGTGGTAGCGGCGGTTCCGGATTCCAGTATCCGCGATAACCATCGATGATGCCGAGAATATTGCCCCGGTCAACGCTCGGACCGCCGCCGCGATTGCCCGAGGATTGCTGGCCCTTGTTGCCATTGCCTTGGCCGCCCCCGCCCTGTTTGCCGTGATCCTGCACGTTCTGCGGTTTGCCTTTGCCGTTGCCCT
This sequence comes from Pseudomonas koreensis, assembly GCF_024169245.1. Lineage (NCBI taxonomy): Bacteria > Pseudomonadati > Pseudomonadota > Gammaproteobacteria > Pseudomonadales > Pseudomonadaceae > Pseudomonas > Pseudomonas koreensis. The sequence continues at coordinate 3,776,119 of NZ_JALJWP010000001.1, read as the reverse complement.
GTCCACCCTGGCCCTTGCCATTGCCGGGGTCGGCCAGCGCCGTCGTGCTGCCCACTATCAGCGCGAGGCAGGATAACGCGGCAATCAATCTGCGAGCTTTTCTCATGGACGGTTCCTTCGGTTCGCGGGTCTGAAGCATTGTGCTCAGCTTAGTGGATTTCTCCTTGCTGACCACTCGGCCTTGCGTCAGGATTCCCACCCTCTCCACCCGCAATCGAAAAATCATGAATCGTCAAAAGAAGCTACAGCAGCTGTTCAAGGAAAAGGCCAAAAAGGCCAACGCCAAACTGGCGCCGAAAAAGCCCAAATATATCTGCAAGGCCGATCGCCTGAAGCTGGAAGCCGAAGCTGCGCAGGCGCCGGTCGAGAACATCGAAAGCTGAGTCAGGCTGTCTGCCGCGACGTCAGCCACGTCATCAGCGCCGCCAGCACCAGCAACGCCGCGCTGGCGAAGAAGGTCAGCCGATAACCGCTGCCGTCGAACAGCAGACCGCCGACGGTAGACCCCGAAGCGATCGACAACTGCACCACCGCCACCATCAACCCACCGCCCGCTTCGGCATCGTCGGGCAGCGTGCGCGCCAGCCACGACCACCAGCCGACCGGCGCGGCGGTCGCGATCAATCCCCATAAGCCCAGCAACACGAATGCCGCGATCACTGAGCTGCCCAGCCCGATCAGCGCCACAGCGATCATCGCCATCAACAGCGGAATGGCGATCACCACTCTGTACAAACCTGACTTCAGCACTGACCCGATGACCACGGTGCCGATGAACCCGGCCACACCAATGACCAGCAGAATCATCGACAGCACCGAAACGTCGACCCGGGTAACAGTTTCGAGAAACGGTCGCAGATAGGTGAACAGCACGAACTGGCCCATGAAGAACAGCCCGGCGCCGAACATGCCCAACGCCACCCGGCGACTTTTGAACAAGGCGAAAACATTGCCAGCATTCGCCTTGCGCGGCGCAGCGGGGAGCGCGGGCAGGCTGATCCACTGCCAGAGCAGCGCAATCAGCGCCACCGGTATCAGGCAGAAAAACGCCCCGCGCCAGCCCATCAGAATGCCGAGATAACTGCCCAACGGCGCCGCCACCACCGTGGCCAAAGCATTGCCGCCGTTAAAAATCGCCAGAGCCTTAGGCACGCTGGCAGGCGGCACCAGGCGCATGGCCAGCGCCGCCGACATCGACCAGAAGCCGCCGATCACCACGCCGATCAATGCGCGGCCGATCATGTACACCGTGTAGTTGGGCGCCAGAGCGACCACCAGCCCGGAGGCGCACATCAGCGCGGTCAACAGCAGCAACAGGCTCTTGCGATCCATGGAGCCGGCGAGCCTGGTGATCGTCAGGCTGGTCAGCACCGCGAACGCGCCGGAAATGGCGATGCCGTATCCGGCCAGGCCTTCGCTGATGTGCAAATCCGTTGCCATCGGCGTGAGCAGACTGACCGGCATGAATTCGGAAGCGATCAGCGCGAATACACACAAGGTCATCGCGAACACGCCGCTCCAGTACGCCGGCTGCTCGCCAGCCGAGGACGTGCCCATGGACTGGGCTGTCGGGTTATCAATTACTTGGGCAGTCATGAAAAACCTGCTTTGGAGAAGAATCGGGCGCGGCATTTCTGCCGCGCTACTCAGGCTGCAAAGCTTGACGGATTGGGCTTAACTTGATTAGTAACCGTAATCTTCATGTGCTTTTGAGAAAAATTCAGCAATGAGCAACGCCAAAGTCAACGACCTCCAGGCATTTCTGGCGGTGGCGCAGGAGCAGAGTTTCACCAAAGCCGCCGCGCGCCTCGGCGTTACGCCGTCAGCGCTGAGCCACACAGTTCGCGCGCTGGAGCAGCGCCTGGGCATTCGCTTGCTCGCCCGCACTACGCGCAACGTCTCGCCGACCGAGGCCGGCGAGCGCCTGATGCGTTCGATTGCGCCACTGTTCGAGCAGATCAGCGCCGAGCTCGAAGCCCTCGGTGAACTGCGCGACAAGCCCAGCGGTACTATCCGGATTTCCTGCACGGACGATCAGATCGAGTTGTGCATCCGGCCGATGCTTACCGGATTTCTGAAGGACTACCCGGACATCACGTTGGAGTTCTACGTCGATTATGGCTTCACCAATGTGGTCAAGGAGCGCTTCGACGCCGGTATCCGTCTGGGCGAGTCGATCAGCAAAGACATGATCGCCGTACGTATCGGCCCGGACTGGCGCCTGGCCGTGGTCGCCTCGCCCGATTACTTCGCCCGCCACCCGCCCCCCGCCACGCCTCATCAGTTGATGGAGCACACCTGCATCAACATCCGCCATCAACCGGCCGGCGCGATTTACGCCTGGGAGTTCGCGCACAACGGTCAGGATTTCAGCGTGAAGGTTGACGGGCAACTGGTGTTCAACAGCATCATGCATGTGCTCAATGCCGCCGTGGATGGTATCGGCGTGGCGTACGTGCCCGAGCAATTGGTCGCGCCGTATCTGGCGAATGGACGATTGGTGGAAGTGTTGAGCGACTGGTGCCCGACGTTTCAGGGGTATCACCTGTATTACCCGAACCGGCGCCAAGGCTCGGCAGCGTTCGCGGCGTTTGTCGAAGCGTTGAAATACAATCACTGACATAACAAATCACCTAAGCCAAACACCGATTCCCTGTGGGAGCGAGCCTGCTCGCGAAGGCGCCAGATCAGATACATCCGCGTTGAATGACACACCGCTTTCGCGAGCAGGCTCGCTCCCACAGTGGTCCGGGGCAAACCCACGATCTCCATCCCAAACAAAACATCTGTGGGAGCGAGCCTGCTCGCGAAGGCGCCAGATCAGTTACATCCGCGTTGAATGACACACCGCTTTCGCGAGCAAGCTCGCTCCCACGGTGGTCCGGGGCAAACCCACGATCTCCATCCCAAACAAAACATCTGTGGGAGAGAGCCTGCTCGCGAACGCGCCAGATCAGATACATCCGCGTTGAATGACACACCGCTTTCGCGAGCAGGCTCGCTCCCACGGTGGTCCGGGGCAAACCCACGATCTCCATCCCAAACAAAACATCCCACAGGTCCAGCGGCATCGCGATACCCTGGCACCACGCGATCTGAATTTTCCCGCCAATCTGCCCCCTAAAACCCAGAGCGGTCGATACACGTCCGCCGATGCAAGGAGGGTCAGCAGCATGTCGGATACTCAGGCGCCTTCGCCGCGCAACTCCCACGAATCAACCCAGGCGCTATTGAGCCGCTTGCTCATGGCGCGCGGGCCCGGCGGTCAGGAGGACGAGGTCCGGGCGATCTGCCTGGAAGAACTGCAGCGCCATTGCGATGAGGTCCGGACCGACCGGGCCGGCAATGTCATCGGCCTGCTCAGGGGCGGCAAACCAGATCTGGATGGCCAGCACGCCGTGCGCATCATGGGCCACATGGATGAGATCGCCATGGTGGTCAAACGCGTCGAGCCGGACGGCACGTTGCGGGTGGTGGCGTTGGGTGGGGCGAACCCGGTGAATTTCGGTGTGTGCCCGGTAGATATTCTCGGCGATGCGCAGACCCTGCCCGGGGTTCTGTCATTCGGTTCGATGCACGCCACGGCGGGCTCGCCGCAGGGCCAGGATGTGATGAGCGGCGCGGTGGAATGGAAAGACGTGCACATCATCACCCGTCATGATCCGCAAGCTCTGCAAGACATGGGCGTGCGTCCCGGCACTCGGGTTGTGCTCAGCCAGCATTGGCGCACGCCGTTCCGGGTGGGCGATGCCACCGCTGCGCATTTTCTCGATGACCGCGCGCCGGTGGTCGCCATGCTCCTGGCCGCCGAGCGGCTCAAGCACAGCAAAACCCAATTGCCGCACGACACCTATTTCGTCTTCACCACCCTCGAAGAAGAAAGCAACGCAGGTGCGATGTACGCGGCCGCGCACTTGCCTGGCGATACCACAATCGCGGTGGAAGTCGGCCCGGTGATGAGCGAGTACGCAACGCGATTGAGCGTCGACCCGATCATCGATACCGGCGACCAGAAAGGCTATTACTCGCGCGGCGTGGTCATGGCTTTGGCCGATGCGGCCAAGCGTTGCGGTTTCGATCCGCAGTTCGCCCTGCTGGTGGATTTCGCCTCGGATGCCAGCGCGGTGATGAGCTCGGGAATCAGCGCCCAGGCCGGATGCATTGCGATCCCGACCGAGAACACCCATGGGTTCGAACTGGTGGTCGACGGCGCGATCGAGGCGTGCGCGCAGACGTTGGTGGAATATCTGCAAGGTGTGCAGAACGAGGTATCGACTTGATTCGAGCGCAAAAAAAGAGAGGCCCATTACAGGCCTCCCTTATCTCTCAGCGTCAAGACGTACCCAGCCCCTGCGACAGATCCGAAGACGACGGCCGCGCCGTATCCGGTCTGGTCTCACCCTCGGTCTGCTCGGTGGTCCGGGTCACCGTGTCACGCACCGCTTCATAACCTTCTTGAGCTTTCTGCTTGGCTTTGTCGACCATGCCGGCACTGGTGCGGCCCATGTAGCGCTGCTCGGTGGAAGTGGTCGGCAACGCCGCGCCGAGCAACGCACCGAGCGCAACCCCAGCGGCAGCCACCATCAGCGGTTGCTCCTTAAGCAGGTGACTGAACTGCTGGCCGAGCACTTGCGAATTGCGCGACAAGCGGTCACCGGCGTCATGCATTGCATGGCTGAGGTTTTCCTTCGCCGCACCGACATTTTCACCGAGGTGGCTGGCCTTGCCTTTCAGCGACTGGTAGCCCTCCTTCAGCGAGTCGGTGGTCGAGTGCAGGTGCTCGCGCGCACTGTCGATGCCGTCCGTCAAACCGTCGGCCCAAGCGCCGGCCTTGTCCTGATCCGGCCCACTGCGATAGGTCGGTTGCGGCACGGGCGGGCGATTCTGGCTGATCATCAGCCAGAGCAGGCCCACCGATGTCAGCACTGCCGGCACCGGGTTGTTGCGCACGCTGGTGCCGAGGTTGGTGAAGAACGTCGAGCCGTTGCTCTGCATCATGCCCCAGGCCTGATCGATCATCTGCCCGGGAGTGAACTTGCTTTCCAGTTGATCAACGATGTTGCCGATGCTCGCGCGTTGCGCATCGATCTCACGCTCGATCTGCTCCGGGCTTTTTTCGGCTTCGATATCCAGTTCGCTTTTCATGAGACTTTCCTCCGCAGCGCTTCCTGATCCTTGTTCAAGGCGTCGAGGGTGCGATCAGGTTTGAAGTGAGATGGCTCGAATTGCTTTTTCCCGGATTGCAGCATGGCGAAGCCGATGATCATCACCACCACGCCCACGATCAGCGCGGCCAGCCATGGCGCCATGAACATGCTCAGGCCATAGACCGCCGACATCAGCAGAATGATGAAGCCCGCGAGGAATACGATCGCACCGCCGGCAACGGCAGCGATTCCGGCTTTCAACGTCGTGAGACTGTTCTGCAGTTCGGCTTTGGCCAGAGCCAGTTCCTTGGTGAACAGCGCCGGCACTTCGCGCGACAGTTGCCGTAACAAGCCGACCACCGAAGCGTCATCCGTTTGGCCGAGGGGTCTTGCCCCGCTCAGATCAGATTCATCTCTGTTCATCACAGTTCTCCTTTGGCGTCGGGCGCATGCGGTACGGAAGCCGCTGCGAAATCAGAGGGGTGATCATGCTCACTGGGTGACGTCGGGGTGATGCCGGTGGCAAGTCCCGGATTGGGCTGGGTCGATGACGGCATTGACGATTCATAAGGTCGCTGAGCGCCGTAATCGGCTGGTGGTGGCGTCGATGTCGAGCCTGCCGCCGGATCATGTTCGGCGCTCACCGTTGCCGCCGCAGCCGTGCCTGCCTTGAGAAACCGCGACAGGCCAAAACCGATGGCAATGCTGCCGGCAATGAACAAGCCCGGATTGTTGCGCGCCAGATCCGCCGCATCGTGCAATAACTGTTCGGCACTCTTGCCGCGCAGATTGCCCGCCAGGCCGGTCATGGAATCGGCCATGTCGGTCAGGTAGTCGGACATGCCCAGGGTGTCCTTGTCCTGCAGTTCCGAGACGAAGCTTTTCGCACCTTGCGCCAAGGCTTCGATCTGCTCGGCCGCTGTATCGCGATACTGACCGAATTGCGCATCGGCCTGTTGCCGCGCGCCGCCAAGTGCTTCGCTGACGTTGTCTTTCAAATGGTCAAAACCCTGCTCAGGCTTGCCGTTTGGATCGCCTGACTCAAACCCTGCCCTGCTGTCTGAAGTGTTCATGTCGCCCCTCGCCTTCTCACTGAAAACGGAAAAACGGGACTACACGGCAAGAATGCCTCGAGCCCCCACATAGAAGAGGACGGAGCAGCTGGCGCGAGAGTTCAAAGAGGTTGATGAGCGTGCAACGTCAGGCTTGAATGACCGACGAAAGGTTGCGCCTGGCAGGATTGCGTTGAGCTTCTGCGCCCGTCTGCGGTCAAGACAAGGCACAGGGGTTCATCCAGATGATGGCAGTGAAACCCGCAACGCCGCCGATAGATGGCAGAATCCCCACACCCTGATCACTTCGGAGACCGCAATGCTTCGCCTGTTCGAACAAAGGCTCGACCCCTTCCCACCCGATGAGGCGCCGCCACCGCCAGTCGGCCTGATGCGATTTCTGTGGGCCTGCACCCGCGGCGCGCGCGGCTACATTCTCGCCTTTGCCCTGCTCAGCGCCAGCGTGTCGATCTACGAGGCATGGCTGTTTTCCTTCCTCGGGCAAGTGGTGGATCTGCTCTCGACCTGGAAAGCCGGCGGTGCCGCGAGCAGCGAAGAAAGCCGCGTGCTGTGGGGCATCGGCATCGTTCTGGTGGTCAGTATCGGCCTGGTCGCGATGCGCACGATGGTCCAGCACCAGATCCTCGCGATCAACTTGCCGTTGCGCCTGCGCTGGGACTTCCACCGGTTGATGCTGCGGCAGAGCCTGTCGTTCTTCTCCGATGAATTCTCCGGCCGGGTCACCACCAAAGTCATGCAAACCGCGTTGTCGGTGCGCGAGGTGTTGTTCACCCTGATCGAAATCCTCCCCGGCATCGGCGTGTACTTCATCGCGATCATCGCGCTGGCCGGCGGCTTCGCACTGAAGCTGATGCTGCCGTTTCTGGCGTGGATCGTTCTGTTCGGGCTGGCGATGGTGTATTTCGTTCCGCGTCTGGGCAAGGTCGGCCAAGAGCAGGCCGATGCACGCTCGTCGATGACCGGGCGGATTGCCGACGCCTACACCAACATCACCACGGTCAAACTGTTTTCGCACTCCAAGCGTGAAGCGCACTTTGCCCGTGCGGCGATGGAAGATTTCAAACTCACCGGCTTCCGCCAGATGCGTCTGGTCAGCCAGTTCGAGATCGTCAATCAGGCGCTGGTAGTCGCGTTGATTCTCGGCGCTGGCGGTTATGCGTTGTGGTTGTGGCACCAGGGCGAAGTCGGCACCGGCGCCGTCGCGGCGATCACTGCGATGGCGTTGCGCATCAATGGCATGTCGCACTGGATCATGTGGCAGATGACCTCCCTGTTCGAAAACATCGGCACTGTGCAGGACGGCATGGCCACCCTGACCAGCGGCCCGAAAGTCCAGGACGCGCCGGACGCCAAGGTGCTGGAGCCTGCCGGCGGCGAAGTGGTTTTCGACAATGTCAGCTTCAATTACAACGGTGAGCGCCAGGTGCTCGACGGCCTGACGCTGCACATTCGCCCCGGCGAAAAAATCGGCCTGGTTGGTCGCTCCGGTGCGGGCAAATCGACGCTGATCAACCTGCTGCTGCGTTTCTATGACGTTGATCGCGGCGAGATTCGCATCGATGGCCAGAACATCGCCAAGGTGACGCAGGACAGCCTGCGCAGTGTGATCGGCATGGTCACCCAGGACACGTCGCTGCTGCACCGCTCGATCCGCGACAACATCGCTTACGGTCGCCCGGACGCCACCGACGCGGACATTCACCGCGCCGCGGTAAACGCCCAGGCCGATGGGTTCATCAGCCAGTTGAGCGACAAACAGGGCCACAGCGGCTACGACACGCTGGTCGGCGAGCGCGGCATCAAACTCTCCGGTGGCCAGCGCCAACGCATCGCCATCGCCCGGGTGATGTTGAAAAACGCGCCGATCCTGCTGCTCGACGAAGCCACCAGCGCGCTGGACTCCGAAGTCGAAGTGGCGATCCAGGAAAGCCTCGATGAAATGATGCAGGGCAAAACCGTCATCGCCATCGCCCACCGTTTGTCGACCATTGCAGCAATGGACCGGCTGATCGTCATGGACGAAGGCCGCATCATCGAACAAGGCACCCACGCGCAATTGCTCGAGAAGAACGGCACCTATGCGCGGTTGTGGCAGCACCAGAGTGGCGGCTTCCTCGGTGAGGATCGCGGTTTGGTTGAGGTGATGGAGGAATAAGTGGATGAAGGGTCGAAGCGTTCGCTTCGACCCTTTATGAAATCGGCTACACGCCGAAAGGGCCAACAGCATCAACCGGAAGCTTGACGCGAAACACGGTTCCGCTTGACCCATCAGAACTCACCTCAATCGAGCCCGCATGTGAGGCGACGATTTCCGAGGCGATAAACAGGCCAAGCCCAAGTCCAGCGACGGGCCCGTGATCCACCACGGAGCGCTGAGAGAAACGCCCCATCGGGTTGAAAATGAACGGCAGTACATCCTCCGGGATCGGCTCACCGCCGTTGTGCACCGTAAAGACCGCACCCTCCTCCAACGCCTGCAACTCGACCGTGACCGGAAACTGATTGTCGCCGTGGGTCACCGCATTGCTGATGATGTTGGAAAAGACCTGCTCCATCCTGGCGCCATCGAACGCTCCCATCACCGGTTCCTTCGCATCGAACAGAACGTTGGCCTGCGGATGAAAGGCGCGGATTTCCTCGACAACCCGCTCGCACAACGGATTGAGATCGATCTGGACTTTTTTCACCGGAATCCCCGGTCCCATCTGGCAGCGCGTCAGATCCAGCAGGTCGCCAACGATCTGAGTGGCCCGCTGCACGCTGGCATAAATCTGCCTGGCCACTTTGCCGGTACGGGGGTCGACGTTTTCGGTACGCCGCAACATATCCGCGCCGAGCAGAATCGCCCCCAGCGGCGTGCGCAAGTCATGGCCGAGAATCCCCAGAAACACGTTGCGCGAAGCCTCGACGGCGCGTGAATAGCTGGCAATCGACTCAGCCAGTGCCTGATCGATCGCTTCGTGGAAACGCGTCATGTCGTCGACATTCACCGATTTGCCATCCTTGACCTGACGCAGCCACTGGCTCAGCACACTGGTACGCAGCGCGCGGTATTCGGAAACCATCTGATCAATGGTGAAACCGGCCATTAATCGCGTCACCGCGTGGGTTTCCGCAGCCGTTTCCTCATCGTCGCGCGGCGCCTGGCCATGAGCCTTGGCCAGTTGCTCGCTGACCGTCTGCCGGGTGCGCAGATCGATGACGATGGCGCGCAACATCTGCTCGGCGTGATCGCGCAGCGCGGCGTTATCGAGTTCCGCGCCAGGCGTCTCGATGGTGCGGGCGAAATCTTCCCAGGCCTGCAGGATCGGCTCTAGGTTTTCGAGAATGAAATCTGGCAGGCGCATGGCTGTAGTCCGCAAAGGGAATCCATCGGCGCAGGCAGTCGAGCCGGCGCAGACAGCAAAAAGAGCAAACTCAGGAGTACAGAAGGTACGGCTGACGTTATGCAGCCTACCACCAAAGCGCTGGGCTAACGCGGGAGGAAAATCGAGGGGCCGAAGTGCCGCGGACCTCACCTACTCCGCGGCCCTGATCGGCCGCTCACCTAATCGCTCAACCAGCCTGACGAGATAACCGTCGGGATCCTGCACAATGAATTCCCGCTGCCCTGTTTCCACACTGTCTGCCCGATACCAGGTGTCCTGGCAGTTTCGAAAGAGGGGAAAACCGGCTTGTTCGATTCGTTCGAGGACAGCTGCGACCGCGACTACCTCTATTTGCAGGTTGATGCCGCGCCCAAAGGGCCTGCTCAGAGCCGCGGTGAGCCACTGGCCAGCCTGCGGATCGGACTGCTCCAGCATCACTTGCGCGCCGTTCAGATCCAGGTAGGCGAAACCGTCTTCAAGGCGCTGGTAGGCCACTTTGAAGCCCAGACAGTTCACCCAGAACGCCAAGCTCTTCGACAGCTCGGTGACCATCAGTTCAGGAACCAGTTTGTTTCGTTCAAGCATGGCGAGAAATACGTTTCAGAAGCTTATGCATCGAGGGTTGTTTCACTCCAGGCATCGTTTGGGCGTGAGTCGAATTTCTCCGGCATTCAGCACCGCAGCACTGACATCTGCCTGTTTACGGCTGCTGAACTCGACAGGATAGGGCCCGGTCTGAGCAAGAACTGCCTGCACACGGCTGACAAAGGCCGCGTCATCCAGAGTGTAGAAAACCCACTCCAGGCGTTGTCCGCCTGTGACCGTGCACCCCCACTTTGCTGAACCATCCGCCGCTACGGCTGCCTGGATCAGACGGTCCATTTGCATCATCCGCGCATATTCCTTTGGACTTGGCAGGAGGTGATCCGACACGTATTTCCAGCTGATTCGAGTCTTGTAAGGAAACGCTTGCGTGTCCTTGAGATGCAGACTGTCAGGCATGCGGAAACTTGCCGGCATCGGCTCGTCAGGAAAATCAGACAGTTGAAAATGGCCGTCTCCGGGCTCGGCCAGTTGCCGTTGCCGATTGTCAGCAGGATCATCACTGAGCAGTATTCTGAGCGCTTCAGCTTTGCGCTCTTCCCGCTCGCTCATGCATGTGTTGTAGGCCGTTGTATTCGCTGGACCGGCATCCAGACAAGGATCGCGCTCCACCGGTTTTGGAGAATGGGAGCGCGAACAGCCGGTAGTGATCAGGCTTGCCAGCACCAATGAAAGAACGGCTGGCCAGATTTCGGGGCGCAGGGAAGCTTGGAGAGTGACGTGCTTCAAGTAACCTTCCTTGGATGAGCAGCAGTACGAGACATATGGAAAACGCGGCATTTTGCCTGCCATCCCTGCCCCATGAACAGGCCATAGCGGAATGAATGTGGCGATTCATCACAAGCAGTGCGCGACCAGCCACAGCCGCTTGTGACGAACAGCCACCCGCTCCCCTCAGATACCTGCGCTGGCTCCGCTGTCCGGAACGCCAAAGTCGCCACCCGGAAAAGCACCACCCTCAATGTGATAGACCTTCGGTTCTGCGGAAAAATAATCCTCCAGGCCCAGCATGAACCGCTGGTGGTCGTCACTCTCTTCAAACCCCGGAGAGTGATCCTCAAGCGACCGCCAGCGCACGATCAAATTGAATTGCTCGGGCGTTTCGATACCCTGCGCCAGCAAGTGGCCGCCGTATCCCTTGGCGCGAGTGAGCAACGGTTCTACTTCGGCAAATGCGCGTCGGAAGGCTTCAGTCTGTTGCGGGTGGACGGGCAGCACAGCGATCTCGTAAACCATGATGGTTCTCCAAAATGAACGGGGTCAGACGATGAGCGAAGGCTCGACGGCGATGGCGATTTTTCCTATGAGTCCGTTGTTGGCGCTCTCCAGCCGAGCGTGGGCAAGTGGGATGTCCGCTAATGAGTAGACGGCGCCAACATGTGGCCGCAGCTGACCGCGTTCGACCAGTGCACTCAACTCATCGAGCTTGCCACGGTTCTGCCGGGTAAAAACGAAGTGATAGCTGGCGTTCTTGCCCCAGGCCTGGACGAGGTTTTGTGGCTGCGCGATGTCGACGATCGAGACGACGCGGCCAAGCTGGGCGAGCACGTCGGCGCTGCGGGTCAGGGTATCGCCGCCGATGGTGTCGAACACCACATCGACGCCGTGGCCAGCGGTTTCGCGCATGATCGCTTCGACGTAGTCCTCCCGGGTGTAATCGATCACCACGTCGGCACCCAGGCTGCGAACGAACTCGGCATTGTCATCACGCACGGTGGTGAACACCCTGGCGCCCATGGCTTTCGCCACCTGAATCGCCACATGGCCGACACCGCCGGCGCCGCCGTGGATCAGAATGCTTTCGCCGACCCGAAGCACGGCGCGCACGGTCAGCGCTTCCCAAACCGTACCGCCGACCAGACTCAGACTGGCCGCCTCGAGGTGGCTCAGCGAGGAAGGCTTCCTGGCGATGATGCTCTCGGCCGCCACGTGGTACTCGGCATAACTGCCCTGCCCGTCGAATATCTGCGGGGTGTACCAGACTTCGTCGCCCGGCGCGAAGGCGCTGACGCCGGGCCCGACAGCTTCAACCACGCCCGATACGTCGTGCCCGGTGATGGCCGGCAGGGGCACCAGATCGGGATAGTCACCGCGCCGCACCTGGTAATCCAGCGGATTGATGGAAGTGGCGTGCACCCGGACCAGCACTTGGCCCGCTTGCGGAACCGGTTTGGTAACGTCGCTCAGTTCGAACGAATCAGGACCGCCGAAAGATTTCAGAATCATCGCTTTCATGGAAATACCTCGTATCGATAAAGAGGGATATCGGGATTTCTCGATATCCTGCGGTAAAAAAATTTACAGCTCTTTCCCTATGATCTCTGCAAGCGCGCTGATCGCTGCCTCATTGCGTTTGTAGTAGGTCCATTGACCGATGCGCCGCACTTCAACCAGCCCCACCCGCTGCAACGTGGCCAGATAACTCGACACCGTCGACTGCGACAGGCCGATGCCTTCCTGGATGCTGCTGACGCAGACGCCCTCAACAAGCACGTCACCCTCATCCTGCGGGGGGAAGTTCTTGACGGGATCCTTCAGGCCTTCAAGGATCTTGAGGCGCGTCGGGTTCGAAAGGGCTTTGAAGATTTCGATCAGTTCCATGCGCCGAGGATATCGAGATTTTTCGATATGTCAATGCGGGATATTGAGGCGATTCGCAGTCGGCGACGGGCGGCAGGACATCAGGATCTGCGACCCGTCCGCCCTACTCACCTTGTGCTTCCCGGGCTCAGCGGTTAACCATGTTTGACCAGATTCAATGCCGGCAACGGTCCGCCCGGGAATTGCGCAAGCACGCCCTGCTGCACACCGCCCAGATCGATGCCGTAAAAACCCAATCGGTCTATCAGCTCTGCAACCCTGGCTTTGCTGGCCGCATCCTCACCGGAATAAAACAGCACACGCTTGCCGCCCTCGGTGGTGGGATCGGTCAGCAGAGCCGCGAGCAAATGATTGAAGGCCTTGACCACGTGCGCGCCGGGCAGCATCTGCGCCACCACTTGCGAAGATGGCTGGCCGCCGAGATCGAACGGTTTGAACAATGGCGCCTCGATCGGGTTGTTGGCGTCGATCACGATGCGCCCGTCCCAGGGACCGAGATCGCGCACGGCATCCGGGATTTTCGACCAGTTCACCGCCAGAAAGACGATGTCCGCCTGACTCGCCTGCTGAGCAGTTACGGCTTGCGCGAGTGGGCCCAATTCGCCGACCAGATCGGCAAGGCTCTGCGGTCCGCGGCTGTTGGCCAGGCTGACCGGCAGGCCGGCGTTGACGAGCAAGCGAGCGATAGCGGTGCCGATCGAGCCAGTACCAATGATGCTGATGTTCATGTCTCTTTCCTCACGTAGTTGGTGAGGCCATGAGACGCTTTTTGATCTTCTATCAGTAGTAGAAGCCGCCTAGAATCACTTTCAATCATTCGTTGAAGGTGCCCAGATGGAAACCTTAGGCAATTTGCTCTCATTCGTGCGCAGCGCCGAGGCGGGAAGTTTCTCCGCAGCCGCGCGGCGCCTGGGCTTGACGCCCGCGGCGGTCAGTCGCAACGTCGCGCAACTGGAGGCCAACCTCGGCGTACGCCTGTTTCAGCGCAGTACGCGAAAACTCACGCTGACCGAGGCAGGAGAGCGCTTTCTGGCCAACGTCGGATCGGGACTGGAAAGTGTTCAAGCGGCGATCGCCGACGTGGCAGGCAACGCGGGAGAGCCTTCAGGCATCCTGCGTCTGAGTGCGTCACCGGGTTTCGCCCGGGATTTTCTACTGCCGCTGATGCCCGAATTTCTCAAGCGATACCCTTCGGTAACTCCTGAATGGCACCTCGACAATCGTCAGGTCGATCTCATCGCGGATGGATTTGATGCGGCCATCGGCGGCGGCATCGAGTTGGCTCAGGGCGTAGTTGCCAGAGCCATCGCTCCGGCGCATCTGATTCTGGTGGCTTCGAAGGAATATCTCTCGGGACACAAGCGCATCCGGCGCATTGAAGAGTTGTCGACGCTGGATCACCTGGCCATGCGCTCGGTGCAGACCGGCAAGGTGCGCAGCTGGATGCTGCAAGGGCCCGAGGGGCAACGAGCGCCATTGGAGTTGACGCCGCGCCTGTTGGTCAACGATCCGCAAGCGCTGTGTCAGTGCGCGCGGCTGGGATTGGGGGTTGCGCTGTTGGCGGTTCCGGATGTGCTGTCGTATCTGCAGGACGGTACGCTGGAAAGGGTTTTGCCGGGGTGGTATGTCGATGCGGGGCAGATCCATTTGTACTTCCCCAGCCAGAAATTGTTGCCGGCGAAGACCCGGGCTTTTGTCGATTTCCTGGTCGCTGAGGCTCGAGAGGATGGGTGGATGACTCGGCTCGATGCTCGGGTTTAGCGGCGGAGTTATACGATCTCTAAAACCAACGTAGCACCGCAACCGAGCGCTTTATCAAGCCTTTCAAGCTTGCCGCCTCTGCTCGTTTACGGTACAAATCGAGCAGTTGTACGACAACATAATAAAAGCCTGAGCCGCCCCGAGTGGCTATCACTTTTGAGATCTGCCATGTCCCGCCCTGAATTTGCGCCAACCGTACCGCCGCCCTTCCCCCGCTATCTCGCCGTGATCATTCTGTTGTGCATGGGTTGTGCGTTCGCCGGCAACCACGTCGCGGCACGTGTGGCTTTTGATGATGGCGCGGGGGTGTTGCTGGCGATCCTGATGCGGTCCGGCGGGACCTTGCTGGTGCTCGCCATTCTCGTACTGTGGCAACGGCAAAGTCTGCGTCTGCCAGCGGGCGCCTGGCGCTGGCAATTGTTGTTGGGCCTGCTGATTACCGCGCAGAGCCTGTGTCTGTACTCCGCTGTCGCACGGGTGCCGGTCGCTTTGGCGCTGCTGGTAGCCAACGTATTTCCGATCCTGCTCGCCTTGCTGACCTGGGCGCTGGGCGGCCCGCGACCAAGCGCGCGCACCGCCATGTTGATGGGCTTGATCCTTGTCGGGCTGGTGTTCGTACTGGACGTTCCCGGACGTCTGTCAGACAGCGCCAGCGTCGGCCCGCAATGGCTGCTGGGCGTCGCACTCGCGTTCTGCGCCGCCAGCGTATTCGCCTGCGCGCTGTGGATCACCGATCACAAGCTGTCGCAAGTGCGCGGCTCGGTGCGCAGCCTGCTGACCATCTTCATCGTCTTCAGCAGCGTCAACCTGGCCGGACTGATCGGCGCCCTCCCCGGCGGACTCAACCTCCCCGCCACCTCAACCGGCTGGCTGGCCCTCGCCACGCTCGTGGTGCTGTATGGCACCGGTTTTATTGTGCTGTTCATCTCCGTACCCCGACTGGACATGCCGCGCAACGCACCGGTGATGAACATTGAGCCATTGGCGACATTGTTGATGGGCTGGATTGTGCTGGATCAGATGCTCAGCAGGGGGCAGATCGTAGGTGGCGTGATTGTGGTGAGCGGGATTGTGTTGCTGACGTATCGGAAGTCGGCGGTGAAGGTTGAGGCGAAAGCTGAGGTTTGAGGGGTTGTGGTGGCGGGACTCTTGGTTGGTGAGTCCTGCTTATCGCCGCCACCTCGATACCGGATCAGCAGAATCGCTCCAATCAGGGTGATTGCATCCCAAGGCACACCACTTACCAACTACCGTACGGGATGCCGAACTTGTCGATATACCGTTTGGCCTTTTCACTTACCGGATAGGCATAGCGCCCGCCATGCTTGCCCTGCTCCGGGCCGAGAGGTTCGAGCTCGCCTTGAGCATGAGACACTTTTATCGGGCGGTGGCATGAGTCTCTCACCCACGCTTGAAGCACTCCCCCCGGAGCAAGACCCACAAGCAGCGTCGCCGAGTAACGGGCGGTTCTCTCTGGAGTTTTCGGGCACCGTTGGCGTGTGGACTGCACCATCAGTTGCCTCGCTTCTTCTGGAATCTCTATGAAGCCTTTATAGGTTTTTTGCTCCGATATCGACTGCCAACGGACAAAAATCATTCGTGGAAGGTCAGCCCCGGTTACCAAAACTCCAGAACCACCGACGGTTCCCCAACCGCGTGCAGACTCCGTCCCATCTTCTGGTTCCCCTCCAGGAGCAGATTTTCCGCCGACTCTGAAAAACATTCTGTTATTGATATCCAGGACTGAGCTGTCTTCAACCCAGACTTTCATGT
Organism: Pseudomonas koreensis; assembly: GCF_024169245.1. Classification (NCBI taxonomy): domain Bacteria; kingdom Pseudomonadati; phylum Pseudomonadota; class Gammaproteobacteria; order Pseudomonadales; family Pseudomonadaceae; genus Pseudomonas; species Pseudomonas koreensis. Next base: position 3,759,793 of record NZ_JALJWP010000001.1, on the reverse strand, counting down.
AATTCGGCTCAACGAATCCTATCTGCCACCAAGGAGATTTGGGGTCGTTTTCTCCCTCTTCGAAGCCATCTTTCTGACAGCCCACCAATAATAAAGCGCCAAGCAGAGCGATTACGAACTTCATTACCAAAGCTTCCAATCAGCTACGTGAGGATGTTGTACACGAATCGCGTCTTCCGTCGGGGCGTTGATGTAAACCGCGTCGATACCGCTCCCGTCTCTTCTTCCGAGGGGATGATTCCAGTTCGCAGAGGTATGAATGTACTTCAGCCTGAGCAAACCCTCTTCTTCTGCAGTTGTTCTGTAGTTTCCTGTGAGAAATCGATCACAAAGAGATTGGAGTTCGGCCGGCACGGAGTATTCGTCATCTTCGGGGATGTCGATGAATTGAACTCCCTTTTCTTTTGCCAGCTGATGCATGACTCTTAAATAAACCCTCGACAGTTTTCCGCTCACCGCACGTTTCAATTGTAGAGCGGCATATACGCGTTTCTGCCCCGGTGAAAGCCTGTCTTGATGCTCTTGCGGGATTTCGAAGGAAGCCGGGGTGACAATCTCCAGCAGATGCGCAGGCCATCCTTTAGCAATCCACTCGCTTTTTACGCGCGCGGCGTCGTGATAAATCGACGTCGTTGAAACGTCTACGTACCGAGGTACAGCGAGAGTTTGCATAGGGCTGACGAGGACGCATTCTTCTACTTCATCGAGATAGCTGCCGCCAATGTCCGAATGAACCCCGGGAAGAGTGTACTCAGGGTGCGCGGGTTTCACTCGGCTGAGCGCAAAATTAGCGCGACATTCATCACGTGCTACGAGATGTACGACATCCGTGAAGTATTGACGGTCTAAAGCCTCACACCGGGAGCTATAGGACTTTTCACCCGGCCGAGATTGGTGAAGCCGGCAATCGAGGGCACCGTGTCAAAGAGCCCGATAAAACCCATTTTGATGTCGTTTCCGTATTGATTATCAAAGGTGCGACTGAAATCTCCAGCGTTCCGGTTTAGCAGATCTCCTAAAGCTCCCTGCTTACCCCGCACCACTTCATTTGCGAAGTGCCGTGCAGCAGCAGCCCCACGACTGAAGCCAAAAGTATCGAACGTCAGGGACGCAATTTCACTGTCGGGGTTCTCTTGCAGTGCCTCTTCGATAGCTTGTTTTATCTGCGTGAAGGACGCTTGTACGCGACTCGTAACACCGGTCTCACCTCGCCCCGTTCCAGAAGCCACGGCGCTATCCTTCTGATTGCTTTCGGTGCCTATACCTTCGACGTATATTGGGCTTGAGACGTACTTAAGAAAGCCATCGCCTTCGGCTTTCTGGGTCTTTTTATATAGAGAATACAATTTCTTGATATTGGTAGGCCCGGCTCCATAGCTACTGTCCGGATCACTCATGTAAGGCATACAGCTAGCTGGAATATCCTCCGGCGCAATCGGATGCTGAGCACCACACAACAACCCCGCAGCAGAGTTGTTCGCATTGTTGCCCGTGCCATCAAAGAACACCCCAATCCTCAACGCGATGCCAATCTTCTCTGGCTCGCGCGCGGGCTCTTTCCCATGTTTCTCATACTCGGCCCAGCGCTGAGCGTGTATGTCGACGGGTTTGGCTTGTTCGTAGCGGTAGTTTTTCGGCGGGTTTGGAACGTAGCCACTCAATCCTTGATTCCTTGTTCTGATCCTTGAAGAACGGCCCGAAGGGTGACAGTCGAGGCCGGGTGGTGCAAGCCGTGGCGGTGTGCCAGCCATGGCACGACCATGGGATGCGACGAGGTTTTGCTCTCGTCGCGTTGCGGGTTATTTGGCTATTTCGACGTTATCCAAAGCCTGATTTACCGCGATTTCGCCGAGCATGACGACCTGGGCGATGCCCAGCAGGGTTTTGCGGCGCGGGTTGTCGAGCAGCGCGGCGAAGTCGTAGAGCATGGTGGTGGCCGAGCCGAGGGATTCGCTGGCGTTGGCCAGCAGGGATTCGGTGTCGTATTTCGGGTTGGCGAGGAACATCTGTTCCGGGGTGTTGGTGCTGGCCAGTATGTCCGCAGGGCCGAGGTAGTGATCGAGGGCGCGCTCGGCGGCTTCGTGGAGTTTTTTCGAGGCGCTGGATTCGTAGGGGGATGCGGGGTCGGTTGTTGGCGGATTGGGTGTGACTTTGAACATGGTGAAACTCCTGATTATTCGTCTGGCGCTGCCAACATCACTTGCAGATGATGGGTGGCAGCTGTGTGCGGGTCTGCAAGACCGGGAAATCAGGAACCCGGCAGACCCGAAGGTCTCCCGCACAAAGCCGCCATTGAGCACACGAACGAGTGTCCTTTGGCAGGGCTATGCGACTGATTTCCGACGGGCTTGCAGACCCGATCACTGATGAGCAGTGACAGGAATCAAGTTACGGAGGGAACGGCAGACGCACAAGCCGGCGGATTCTGGCGTAGTCGTAGGGAATGGCGCAAGGCGTTGTAGCCGTTTGCTTAAGGCTGGAGTTACTGTTTAAACGGGCTGAGGGTTTTCTGTTTATGTGGCGGTGAAAGGGCTGGCGTCATCGCGAGCAGGCTCACTCCTACAAGGGATTGGGGCTAGTCCAACATCATTGGTGTTTGGGCAACTGAAGTCCTCTGCCGCTAGTCACCCTTGGGCCTTCAAAACCTCACTCAAAAACCCAAGTGCTCGACGAAACACAGGGTGGCAATCGTCATACGGCAAGTCATCGAGCGGGGCCCAGAAAAAATCGAAAACATGCCCATGATCATCCAGTGTCTGGTGAGACCATCGTTCGGGCAGTGGCTCAAGCACCGCGCAAAGTTGGAACGACCAGACCTGTCCTTGGTGGCCAGACTCCCAGCATCCCAAATCCTGCGCGATTGTCGCGTCGTCTATGCCGGACTCTTCCGCCAGTTCTCGCAAGGCGGCCTGAGCGGGTGTTTCTCCGCGCTCGATGGATCCTTTCACCAGTTGCACCCCAGCCTGCGGATGACGAAACAAAAGAATCCTGGGACGCTGCGCTAAACAAAGTACGACTGAACAGGCCTTATCGGGATGCATAGCGATTTCCTTATCGGTAGTAAAACGATCAACCGCGAAATGCGGCATCAACCCCGCGTCAACTTCGGCCAGATCTCGAGCCATCTCTTGGACTGCACGCGCTCCACAAACATCGCGTATTTATCATTTTCAAATCGGGCGGTTGGCCGCACTTTCAGCGCGAACAGATCCTCAAGCCCCAACGGTGCCAAAACCTCTATTTCGTCATTCTGGCCAAGCCTGACCCCGACTGCCGTCGCAGTTTCAGGCCAGAACGTCATTGCATCGGCAGCTGCCCCATAAGGCGCATCGGCGTTGCGCTGGTGCATGCGTGCCTGGTTCTTTACCGACCAGTTCACGGCGCTGCACAGCGTCGCAAGCTCGGCTTCCAAGGCTGAGTCCGTTTGCGCACTGGAACGGTTTTCGTCGAACCAGACGACATCAACGTCATCGGGCAATGGCGAGGGATTGCGTTGATGCAAATGATCCCAAACCAGGCTGCGCACAAACCCGGCGGCAACCCAGCTGTCCGGCAAGTTCAGATCACTGACTGTGCGCAGGATGTGCATCCGGACGGGATCCCGGGTAATCAGATCCCGCAGTTGCGCTTCCAGATTCAATTTGTTCAATCCATTGCTTTAGGTTGCGAGAGCCTATCAGAGGTCTCGGATCAGAGCTCGTCGGCGCGTGCGTTGCTTGGACTCACTGACAATAACGCCCGGTTCGATACTCGGGTAGCTTCGTTGTTGATCACGCAGATCCAAAACACCGCAACCCAAACACCACCCGGGCCCCGCTCGGCTCATTGCGCTCGGCCCACAACCGTCCGCCGTGACTTTCAATGATCGTGCGGCAGATCGACAGGCCCATGCCCAGCCCGGTGAATTTGGTGGTGTAGAACGCCGTGAACACCTGCTCTGCCTGTTCGCAGGCGAAGCCCGGACCTGAATCGCTCACGCTGATTTGCACGTTGTCGCCTGACGCTTCACTGCGAATCAGCAGGCGCCGCTGCCCTTCTTCCATGTTCGCCATGGCTTCGAGGCTGTTGATGATCAGGTTAAGCAACACCTGTTGCAGCTCGACGCGGTCGGCCAACACGAGAGGCAACTCTGCTGCCAGCTGAATGCTTACCTCGGCGCCGTGTCTGGCCGCTTCACCACGGCTGAAACCAACCATATCTTCAATCAGCACATTGAGGCTGACGGGCAGGCGCTGCGGTGGAGCTTTGTGGATCAGCGCGCGGATGCGTCCGAGCACATCGGCTGCGCGGTTGCCGTCGAGAATGATGTGCCGCAGGCCCTGCTCGACCTCGTCGATATTCGGGGGAGACGCACTGAGCCAGCGTAGCGCGGCATTGGCATTGGTTACCGTGGCGGCAATCGGCTGGTTGACTTCGTGAGCGATCGACGCGGCCAACTGGCCCATGGTTGACACGCGATTGGCATGGGCCAGTTCCGTTTGCACCTGGCGATAACGGCGCTCGGCTTCGCGCACCTGTTCTTCTGCCTGCTTGCGCTCGCTGATGTCCAGCACGAAGGCCAGGCCCTGCTGCTGACTCGCTTCGAACGCGGCCAGACCGACAATCACCGGCAGCCGGCTGCCGTCCTTGCGGATGTATTCCTTTTCGAATGGCTGGGCGCGACCGGTGCGGATGGCGGTTGCGAGTGCGGCGTCGCTGTTGACGCGCATCGACGGCGGGGTCATGTCGCGCCAATGAACGAGACCCGATAGCAGCTCATCCCGGGCGTAACCGACCATGCGCAGGAACGCGTCGTTGGCCTCGATGATCTTCCCCTCAACGCTCCACACGATGATGCCGATGATGTTGGCATCGACCAGCCGACGGATCTTCGCTTCCCGCTCGGCGACGTCGCGATACAGGCGCGCGTTGTCCAGCGAGATCGCTGCCTGCGACGCCACCAACCGAAGTACGGCGAGGCGCGCCGGGCTGAATACCCCGGCAGACAGGTTGTTTTCCAGATACAACGCCCCGGCCACCCGCGCCTGATTCATCAATGGCAGGCACAGAATCGAGCGCGCGCCACGCTGATGTATGTATGGATCGGCGGCGAACACCGGGTCGGCGACAGCGTCGTCCAGGCACAGGTTGGCGCCGGTGCGCAGCGTCTGATAGAGCACCGATTCGGCCAGCGCCACTGCGTGCAGCGGCTCGTTGCACAGCTGCGTGGCTCCGTCGCCGATCCGGGTTTGCGCGGCGATATACGGTGTGTCGGCATCGAGCAGGACCAGCAGGCCATGTTCAGCGCCTGCCTGCTCGATCGCGATGCGCATCACCGTCTCGATCAAACGGTCGAGGACGATTTCGCCGGAGACGGCTTGCGAGACCTTGAGCACCGTCGCCAGATCCAGGTGTTCAACAGGCGTAATGAGCGTGGCGGTCGGGTTAAGCTGCGCCTCTTCAGAGCGCAGAAAACGATGTTTGCGATCCAGCTCCCGCACCTTGCCACTGGCGCCCCAACGAAGATAGGCGTAGCGCGCATCGCGCAGGTAGACACGGGCTATCTTGGCCAGACCGCGAGCACTGTAGAACCGCGCGGCGAGTTCGTTGGCCAGGGCTTCGATATGAAGCAAACCATTGTCTTGGGCCAACTGAATGGCCTGCTCGTACTGCAACTCGGCCTCGAGCAACTGCCCGGTGACGCGTGCCATTTCCGCGCCGACCAGCGCCACCTGACTGGCGAAGGTTTCCGCACACAAGCGCGCCCAAGTCTGCAATTGCGCATGGTGCTGGCCCAGGCGCTGCAACGCATCGGCATGGGTATCGCCGTGCGCCGTCAAGGTCAGCGCCGCATAAAAATGGTATTCGGCCTCCTCGAAAAACGCCGAAATCGCCCACAACAGTCCCTGCGCCTGTGCCGCGCACTCAGCGGCCGCCGCGTAATCCCCCGCCAGGTAGCGCGCCTGCAACTTGCGCACCCAGTACTTGCCGCGCGCCAGCGCCAGATCCGCCGAGCTGGCCAGATGCACCTCGACAGCTGTTTCGTCGAATCCGTCATCGTTGAAACAGCCAAACTGCGGCGTCTGTCCGCGCAGCATGCGGATCAGCGCCAACTGGCAGCGCATGAAATCCGCCACCAGCCCGAAACCGACCTTCTGTGCATAGGCCAGCCCTGCTTCAGCCTGAGCCTGCACCTCGGGTAGCGGCTCGCCGATATACAGCAGATCGGAAATCAGGCTGTTTCCGGCAAACGCTGCATATGGCAGATCTCCGCTGCGATGGGCCGCGTTGAGTGCACGGCGCAACAGCTCACGGCACTCGCGCACTGGCCGCATCCAGCGCACCACGAAAATCGAAAAGCACAGGTAGGTGCTCGCCTCATAACGCGTCAGGCCACGTCGATCGACCAAATCGCAGCCCAAGCGGCCAAACCGGTAGCCGGCGGCATAATCGCCAAACCGCGGGCCGGCCACTCTTCCGAAGTTGGCGTAAAGCAAACAGGAGGCATCGCAGTTGCCATACAGCAGGCTGAGGCTGACTGCCTTGCAGATGGTCAGGCTGGCGAGGTTCAAGTCCGATTGCACGGCCGGTGCGAAGAGTTTTCCGAGGACGTCAAGGGTCACCCGCGCGGCGGGATCCTCCATCAACGGCAAGTCGATCATCTGCTCGATAGTGCGCCCGCGCAGGTTCGTCCACACGTGCTCATATTCGTCGCGCACCTGGGCATCGTCCGGATGCGCCGACCAATCGATGCCGACCTGGCGCAGATAGGCCAGACACACCGCCACCGCACGGTCACTGCGATCGAGCAGCAGATAGACATCCATTTGCAGGCACGCCACCGCCGCGCGCTCGACGGTGGTCACGGCGCGCTCGGCCAATGCCGTCAGGCGCGTGTCGGCGAGCGCCAGTTGGCCGGTGAGGAATTCGCATTCGGCGCGGTTCAGTTCCAGGGCGAAACCCAGTTCATGCCGACTGTCATAGCCCTGCTCGCCCAACAACTCCGCCCCGGCGCCCAGGTAGGTCAGCGCCGAGGTGTAGGCGGTCGAGGCCTTGGCGCGCTGACCAGCGAGCAGGTTGAATTCGGCGAGTTGCTCACGTTCGGCGCGCAGGCTGATCAAATGCGCACCACGATTGAGCTGGCCGACGATTTCGAAAATGGCCTCTTCGCGCCGCTCACCCTGGGTCTGCAGCGCCAACAGCCGACCGATGCGCAGGTGCATTTGCGCCCGTTCGGTCTCAGCGATCAGCGAATACGCCGCTTCATGGATGCGGTCATGCACAAACGCGCAGGCGCCGTCCTGACGCTCGACCAGCTCCAGACGCACGGCCGGCCACAACGCCGCGTGAACGCGAGGCACCGGTAAATCCAGAACGGTGGCCAGTGTGTCGACTCGCGCGACATTACCCAGGCAGGCCAGTTGTTGCAGGGCCTGGCGGGTTTCCAGCGGTAGCCGCGCCAGCTTTCCGACCATCAGTTCGACAACGTTGTCGGTGTAGCCTTTGGCATTGATCAAATGCACATCCCAGCGCCAGCGATTACGCGCAGGCTCGTAGGTCAACAGCTTTTCCTCGGCCAGGGCATGCAGAAACTGAATGACGAAGAACGGATTGCCGGCGGTCTTGTCCAGCACCAGCCGCGCCAACGCGACGATGCTCGCCGGCGGGCAGCGCAGCGACTCGCTGATCAGTTGTTCGATGTGCGCGCCAGCCAGCGGCGCCAGACGAATCTCGGCAATCTGCACGCCGGCATGGCGCAGGGTGTTGAGGGTGCGGCTGAGTGGGTGATCGCGATCCACCTCGTTGTCGCGATAGGCGCCGACCAGCAGCAGATGAGGAATCTCGGCACGGGTCAGACAGTCTTCGAGCAGATCGAGGGTCGCCGCGTCGAGCCACTGCAGGTCGTCAAGGAATAGTGCCAGCGGGTGCTCGGCCTGGGCGAACACACCAATAAAGCGCTGCAAAACCTGTAAAAACCGCTGCTGCGCCTGTTGCGGTTCCAGCTCTGGTACCGGCGCAGGCTCTCCGATAATCAGCTTGAGCTCGGGGATCAGATCAGTGATCAACCGCGCATTGGGTTCAAGCGCCTGCAACAACGCCTCACGCCAGCCAGCAAGCACTTCGCTGCGCTTGCCCAAAAGCGTGCGCACCAGGCCCTGAAAGGCCTGGACCAGTGTCGAGTACGGTACGTCGCGCTGATACTGGTCGAACTTGCCGGCGGCGAACAAGCCACGGGTCGGCACCAACACTTTGTGCAATTCACTGACCACCGACGACTTGCCAATGCCTGAATAACCCGAAACCAGCACCAACGCCGGAGCGCCGGTTTGCACCACGCTGGCGAACGCATTGATCAGCGTTTGTACCTCCTGTTCGCGGCCGTAGAGTTTCTCTGGAATCAGCAAGCGTTCCAACGCGCCCTGCTGGTTCAGCGTAAACGCCTCGATGTGCCGACCCCGGCGCCAGTCGTCGAGGCAGCGACGCAAGTCATGCTCGACGCCGGCTGCGGTCTGATAGCGTTCCTCGGCGGTCTTGGCCAGCAGCTTCATGACCACCCGCGAAAGCATCGTCGGCACCGTTGCCACTCTTTCACACGCTGGCATCGGCAGCCGCGCGATGTGGCAATGCACCCACTCCATCGGGTCATTGGCGCTGAACGGCAACGAGCCGGTGAGCATCTGGTAAAGCGTGACGCCAAAGGCATACAGATCGCTACGCGAATCGATCGAGCGATTCATCCGCCCGGTTTGTTCCGGGGCCATGTAGGCCAGGCTGCCGGCGATGGTCTCCGGCGGCGTGGGCGCTTGCCGTTCGCGTGGCAAGCGAGAAGCCAGGCCGAAGCCCGTTAACCGCGCCTGCCCATCCTGGCAATGAACGAAAATGTGCTGCGGTTTGACGTCCTTGTGCACCAGACCGCGCTGGTGCATGTGGCCCAGCGCCTTGGCGATATTCGCGCCCATCACCAGGCAGGTTTCGATATCCAGCGGTGCCACCAGCAATCGCGATAACGGCTCGCCACCGTGATCGTCGAACAAGAGACGAATCCGTGTTCCGGCGCGCTCAAACGCTATCGGTTGTAACGCCCAGGCTGGGTCCAGATCATCCTTGAGGCTGTACTCGTGCGCCAGTCGGTCGAGGGTCGGCGGCAACGGCTGGCCGAGTGCCGGGCGCACCGCCAATTGGCTGCTCTCACCCGGACCGCGTTCACGGGACAGCACCCGCTCGCCGTCGTCCCACAAAATCTGTTTTTTGTTGGCCATCAGTGTCGATACCGCTCAGGGTTTTTCCGCCGCACGGTGGCATGACCTGCGGTTGCTCAACGACGCCTATGACGTTCAGGGGCTGCGCTGTACAGGCTCGATGCCCAGCGCTTCAGCGATTCGCACCAGTTCGGCCACAGAGCGTGCGGCCAGTTTGCGCATGACCTGGCCGCGATGGACCTTGACCGTGACCTCGCTGAGGTTGAGTTGCCCGGCAATCTGCTTGTTCATCAGCCCGGCAATGACGAAGCCGAGCACTTCGCGCTCACGGGTGGTCAGGGTTTCGTAAGCGCGACGCAGGACGGCGCCGGAGTGTTCGGCGGCCAGCCGCGCGCGGTCGCGGGCCAACGCACTGGCCACCGCGTCGAGCATGTCCTGATCACGGAACGGCTTGGCGAGAAAATCCACCGCGCCGGCCTTCATCGCCTTGACGCTCATGGCAATGTCGCCGTGGCCGGTCATGAACACCACGGGGATGCGCAAGCCGTTCTTTTCCATCTGCTCCTGAAAGGTCAGGCCGCTTTCGCCGCGCAGGCGCACATCGAGCACCAGACAACCGGGCACGTCACGTTGCGCTTGAGCGAGAAAATCCCGGGCGCTGTCGTAGGTCTGTACCTGCAGGCCGATTGAGCGCAGCAAGCTGTCGAGCGCCTGGCGCATCGAGGGATCGTCATCGACCACGTACACCACCGGTTCGCTGGGCACACCGGAACTTTGCGCAGGACTGGAATGCGACCACAGGGTCATGGTGTCTCCTCGGCGAGATCGCAGCACGCATTGGGCTGGTCAATAAATCTAGTTCAGGATGGCGACCGCAGCCAGACACCGGCCAGACGGTCAGCGATCAGGCTAACAGTCGTCGCCATTGCCGGCCGGCCAGAAACCCCTGAAAATCGGCCAGGCTGAGGCAGTCCCGCCTTCGGCACTGCAAACAGGCAGGCCCGCGATGTCCACCCTTCCCGCTTTTCCCTCTGCCCCGCGCGACGTGGTGTTCATCGCCTACCCGCGCATGAGCCTGCTCGATCTCAGCGGTGCGCAGACCGTGTTCTGGGCAGCAAGCAAAGCCTTGGCCGAACGCGGTCAGCCCGGCTATCAATTGCACACCGTCAGCTTCGGCGGTGGATTGATCCAGACCGTGGAAGGTGTAGCCATCGATACCCGGGCGTTGAGTACGCTCGACACCGCCGCGCTGGACACACTGGTCGTGCCCGGCGCCCCCGACATCTGCCAGAGCCTCGACGAGCACCGCGAACTCACCGACTGGCTGCAAAGCCATGCCCGCCTCGCCCGCCGCGTGGTTTCGGTGTGCAGCGGTGCGTTTCTGCTGGCCCAGGCCGGTTTGCTCGATGGCCGTCGCGCCGCCACCCACTGGGCGATGTGCGACGCCTTGCGTGATCGATTCCCAGCGATCGAGGTGGATGCCGATGCGATTTTCATTCAGCAAGGCCAGGTCTGGACCTCGGCCGGCGTGACCGCCGGGATCGATCTGGCCCTGGCGCTGGTCGAGGCCGATTGTGGCCGCGAAGTGACCTTGCAAGTAGCGCGCGAGTTAGTGGTTTACATCAAGCGTCCCGGCGGTCAGGCGCAATACAGCACGCTGCTGCAATCGCAGGCGCAGGACGGTTCGCTATTCGATGATCTGCACCTGTGGCTGATGGAGCGGCTCGGCGATCCCAACCTCACCGTGCAACGTCTGGCCGAGCAAGCCGCGATGAGCCTGCGCAACTTCACGCGGGTCTACAAAGCGCACACCGGGCGCACGCCGTCAAAAGCGCTCGAGCTGTTTCGCCTCGAAGCCGCCAAACGCCTCCTGGAAAACTCCCCGCACAAAATCGAACGTATCGCGCGCCTCTGCGGCTTCAGCGACGAAGAACGTCTGCGCGCCTGCTTCCAACGTCACCTGTCGATCTCCCCACGCGACTACCGCAGCCGCTTCAGCCGCAACGGCTGAGCCGCTATACCTAGGTATAGTTTTGCCCGCAGGCCATCGGCGTATGGTGCAAGGACGACAGGAGTCACCCAGCTCGGCCACCCGGCCCGGGAGCGTTATGCATAAAACGTATGTCATTGCGGTGGTGGACGACGACGAGGCCATGCGAACGTCGCTGAGCAGCCTGCTGCGTGCCTCGGGTTATCGAGTGCTCAGCTATGCGGGGCCGGCGGATTACCTTGAATCGGACGGGCCGGCGCAGACCAATTGTCTGATTTCCGATATTCAGATGCCGGGCATGACGGGTTTGCAGATGCATGCTGCGCTGCAGGCTCGAGGCTGGGGGATGCCAGTGATCTTTGTGTCGGCGCATCAGAGCGATTTGCTTTGCGCCAAGTCCCGAGAAGCCGATGTCGTTGTCTGCCTGCGCAAACCCTTTGCGCCGGAGGAGTTAATTGCCTGGGTCGAGGTTGCACTGCGTAAATCTGAAAACACTTGATAAGGCCGTCAGCGCATTGAATTGCCTGACGCCTGGATTTATCGACCCATAATCGACTCGGTCAATCATGTCGATGTATGGCAGAAGACAACACGGTCGGCACCCTCTCGTTGGGGAGAGGGGAAGTTCAGAGATGACCGAAGTAGTTGAACTATCCCGTTTCCCTCCAGCGCTGACTTGATCACACGGAAATGAGAGGCAGCTCAAAATCTAGAATCAAAGCGCCACTAATTGCCACTGCAAACTCCGCCTGTCACCCTTCTCCCCGTTCAAAAGGACCAGAACAAGGAACCAAGGATTGAGCGGCTACGTCCCAAACCCACCCAAGGGTTACCGCAACACCGGTGTCGAACCCGTCGACCTGAACGCCCAACACTGGGCGCAATACAAAGAACTCCCCCCAGCGCCTAACGCGAAACCCGACCTCAAGGGCTGCGTCTTCGCCAAAAGCTGCAACCTGCCCGACGGCGAAATCAACCACAGCAATCCGACAGGGTTTGTCCCCGTTGAAAAGCTTGCCGACTACGGGCTATGGGCCGTTTTGGCCACCGGCGCAGCGATTACCGCCGAAGGTACGCCCCTTCAGTTTGTCGGCGGCTCCGCAACAGGCAGTGCCGTTGCCCAACGGCTGGGCGGCTCACTCGCGCTAGGCCTACTCGACGGCGCAGGCGCCATGGCAGCAGGCGCGGCCGTGGGCACCGTCGCGCTATTGATGCCCAACACCAGCATCGCCCCGGACAGCGCCTTCTATAAGGACGAACAATACGCCACGCTTGAAACCGGCCGAACGCGTGTCCGTGTCAACGTAAAAACATTGCCGGACGGCTCCGTCAACGCTTACGGCTTCTACACTGGCGGCAAAAAGGACTGGGAAAATGTCCCGGTCATCAAAGCGCAAAGAGACGGCGAAAAATTTATCGCCGACATCGGCAACGGCATCGGTCTGACCTGGACACCCGGAGCAAGTCCCGATGGAGTGCTGGGCATCCCAGCGCTGGAAGGTGCGCCTCAGCTGCCCCCTGTATGGGTCTACCCGCCGACGCCACAGTCGGACACGCTGCTGGCCAACCCCGCGTACCCACCTGAGTTTCAGGATGCGATCATCTGGTTCCCGGAGGATGCGGGGCTTGAGCCGATCTACATCGTGCTCAGCACGCAGCTAGAGAAGAACAAAGCGGCGGGCGCCGCCTTCGAGGAAGAAGCTTACAGCGGCTTTTCTGAAGAGATGGAAGAGTCCGGCCAACAAGTCACGATAAAAACACAGAGCGGCACTCGAACCCGCCTCGATATGATAGGCAGAGATGCAAACGGCGACATCGCATGCGTCGAATGCAAAGCCTCCGAAACGGCACCGCTGACCCGTAATCAAAAGCGCGCGTTTCCGGAAATCGAACAGAGCGGTGGCCGAATCATGGGCAAGGGCAAACCCGGCTTTCTCGGCGGCACCCAAATCCCGCCCACCCGAGTAGAAATCCTGCGGCCACCGCAGAAATAACGGAACAAAGGAACTCAAATGTCCGTAACTGACGCCAAAACCATCGACATGTGGGGCATCCCAAAGTGGGACAGCAATAAAATTATCTTGGGCATTGCTGATCATCTCGAGTGGGGGGAAAAGACCCAACAAGGCGAGCACCTGCTTGTGCTGCAGGAAAAGATCAACAATTACATCGCGTTCATCGAGAGTGGTGAAATCTATACCGAAATCCCCGGCGCACTCGGCAAGTCACCTGTTATCCGCGTACAAGGCAAATATGAATTGTCCGAACAAGGCGAGCTGTTCGTAGATAGCGTGGTCGAGACCCTAAAGGAAGTGGGGATTGGATTCGAATTTGTGCTCAAAGCGGAATAACGGCCTCGCGATCATGTACGTTGCGGCCATTCCAGATGGCCACACTTATACTGCTGCACGTGCCTAAGGGAACAGACATTTCCATCACCGAGACAAAAGTCGTCGACATCATCGCGGTGCCCGAGTGCGAACCTGACAACGTCGTACTCGTCATCGGATCATCTGGAATGGGGCGCCAAAGCCCAACAGGGTGAACACTTGCTTCTGCTTCAAGAGAAGATCAACACCTACATCGCGTTCATTGAGAGCGGTGAACTGCTGCAAAGCTACCCGCCAGCCAAAGGCAAAAATCCGGAGATTCGTATCAATGGCCTTTATGAACTGCCGGACCAAGGTCAAATCTTTATCGACCGCGTGACCGAGGTACTTAAAGGCGTGGGCATTGGGCTGAAATTTATGCTCCAGGACGGCTCAGCAGTTCGCCACTAGCCAGGAGACTGAATCGCGCTGCGGCTAAAGGGACCACTGGAAACATCGGCTGATGGTCGTCCATCCTTTATGCATTGAAACTCCCGCCTCCGCCCCCCCCATACCTTCGTATACCCCCCTTCCACCCATGCGTACCCCCCGCACACCGATGGACAACTGCGCCCGCGGCCTCCCCGCCCTAGCATGACTCTCGACAGCGAACGATTGAGCGCCAGGCAGTACGGCAAGCAGTTGCGGCGGCCAGTGATCGTCACGCCAGAGTCCGGATCGGGCTCGGGTTTCATCCATCCATCAGCGTCAGGGAGCACATTATGAAACAGCAATTATTGGTGATCGGTGCGGGTTTCGGCGGGCTGTGGAGTGCGTTGAGCGCCGCGCGTTTGCTGGACATGCATGACCGTCAGGACGTGGAGATCACACTGCTCGCCCCCCAAGCCGAATTGCGCATTCGTCCGCGCTTCTATGAGCCGGACGTGCACAGCATGTACGCGCCGCTGGACGCGTTGTTCGATGCGGTGGGCGTGCGTTTCTTCAAAGGCACTGCTGAAAGCATCGATGCTTCGGCGCGCCACGTCGGTTACCGCGACGAGGCCGGGCGTCCGGGCCAACTCTCTTACGACCGACTGATTCTCGCCAGCGGCAGCCAACTCGCCCGGCCTCCGGTTCCCGGGCTCAAGGAACATGCGTTCGACGTCGATCAGATCGAATCCTCGGCGCGACTGGAACGCCATCTGATGGCTTTGGCCAACCAACCGGCCAGCGTTGCCCGCAACACCGTGGTAGTCGCCGGTGGCGGTTTCACCGGGATTGAAACCGCGACGGAAATGCCGGCGCGCCTGCGCGCGATTCTCGGTGAGGATCAAGACCTGCGCGTGATCATCGTCGATCGCAGCAAGGATATTGCCGCAACCATGGGCGATGGCATTCGCCCTTCGATCATCGAAGCATCCAACGAACTGGGCATCGAATGGATCGTCGACGCCAGCGTTGCCGCTGTGGATGCCAACGGCGTCACGCTCGCCGATGGCCGCCACATCGAAAGCCACACCGTCATCTGGACCGTGGGTTTCCGCGCCAGCCCGCTCACCGAGCAGCTCGACGCCGAACGTGATGGCCAGGGCCGCCTGCACGTTGACGGCAACCTCAAGGTACAAGGCATCGATCATGTATTCGCCGCCGGCGACGTCGCCCGCGCTGCCACCGACGACCTCGGCAACTACGCGGCGATGTCCTGCCAGCACGCGATCAGCCTGGGTCGTTATGCCGGCAACAACGCCGCGGCAGATCTGCTCGGCGTGGCTCCAACGATTTACCGTCAGCCGAAATACGTGACGTGCCTTGACCTTGGCGCCTGGGGCGCGGTGTACACCGAGGGCTGGGATCGACAGCTGAAACTGGTCAGGGCCGAAGCCAAAGAGCTGAAGACGCAAATCAACACCGTGTGGATCTACCCGCCGGCCGCCGATCGTCGCACTGCCCTCGCGGCCGCCGACCCACTGATCCCGGTGGCTTGATTTCGCCCTGCACTTTTGCCCTGAGAACAAGGAGAACACCATGACCCTGCATCTGGATTCCTTCACCGCCAACCGTGCCGTGACCCTGCAAGACCCGAGCGAAGAACTGGTGCCATCGCGCTACGCCCTACGCCTGGGCGACATCGACGTGATGGTGATCAGCGACGGCGTGTTGCCGTTGCCGACCCAGACCATGTCGACCAACGCCGATCCCGCCGACCGCGCCGCGTGGTTCAAGGACATGTACCTGGGCCCTGACGCGTTCGACTGGGCGCTCAATGTGCTGGTGGTGCGCAGCGGCGCACAAATCATCCTCGTCGACGCCGGGCTCGGCGGGCAATTCCCCGGTTTCCCGCGCGCCGGGCAGTTTCCCAAGCGCCTGGCCGCTGCCGGGGTGGACCTTGCCGACATCACCGATATCGTCATCACCCACATGCACATGGACCACATCGGTGGTTTGCTGGTCGACTCGGTGAAAAGCCGTCTGCGCGACGACGTGCGCATCCACGTTACCGCAGCCGAAGTGAATTTCTGGACTACACCGGACTTCACGTACACAGACATGCCCGCGCCAGTGCCGGACGTCCTGCGCAGCACCGCCAATGCCTTCATCAATCACTATGAAAGCAAGCTGCAAATTTTCGAAGACGAATGTCAGGTCGCTCCCGGTGTGGTCGCCAAACTCACCGGCGGGCATACGCCAGGGCACTGCGTGGTCTACGTCAACTCCGGCGGCGAACGCCTGACCTTCGCCGGTGATGCGCTGTTCCCGGTGGCGTTCGATCACCCCGACTGGCACAACGGTTTTGAACACGATCCGGCCAAATCGGTGGATGTCCGCGTGCGTCTGCTCAAGGAAGCTGCCGCCAGCGGCGAGTTGTTTGTCGCCACGCACCTGGCCTTCCCTTCGGTCGGTCGCGTCGCGGTCAACGGCGACGCGTTCCGGTGGATTCCGGCGATCTGGGACTACTGATTGCGCGCTTGAAAAATCTTCGCCCGGCACCTGCCGGGCGAAACTGTTTGCACCGTCATTGCAACGCGCAGCCGTGCGGGCGGTGACCCACAATCGGTTGCTGTGTACCATTTCTGCATCAAGCAAATCCATGCAGAGGATGGAATGTTGGCATATCTGGATTGGCTGCAATGGCCGGCGATGCTGGTCACCGTACTGGCCGCGTGGCTGATCGGTTCGCAGCGACCGCAACGGCGTATGAGCGGTTTCGTTTGTTTCAGTCTGAGCAATCTGTTGTGGGTGATCTGGGGCGTCTACGCCGGGGCGTACGCGCTGATCGTTCTGCAGCTTTGCCTGTTCCTGATGAACCTGCGCGGCTTCATGAAGAACCGCGTTCCAGAGCGCTGAGTGACGCCGATCATCTGGCCAGAAAATCCTTTGAATTTTTCTTGTCGGACAAAATCATTTACGTATGAGCGTAAGGAGGAACTCATGCGTAACACCGATATTTTCGTCATCGAATACAAACTGCACGACCAGCCAAAATCATTCGTCATCCGCGCCAAGAGTATGCGCAACGCCGACGCTTGGCATTGGGCGAGCTGTGACGCCGGTATTGCGCCGATTCCGAAACCCGGCAAGCCACCGTTGAAAGTGGTTTCCAAGCCCCAGGCCGAGCGCTATGGGATTACCGAGGTGAAGTGGCGCGAAACCGCTGCGCTGAACTGGACGGAGGCTTAGGCAAACCGAATTGTTCAACTGATTTTGCAGGTCAGCCATGCGCCCCAGAACAGACTGCTGAAAAACCGGGTCGCGTCGCCGAATCCGGCGTCATGCAACAACGCCTGAACCGCCGCCTCCGAGTGCGGCGGATCAGCGCCCTGCAAGATCTTCCCGAGTTTCGCCTGCACCTCGTCGGCGGTTGCGCCCTGCTGTCGCCAGCGCTGGCTCCAGGCTTGCAGCAGCAACGGTTGACTTGTGTAAGCGTAATGATTGCCGGCCACGATCAACGGCGCGCCGGGCTTGAGACGAGCCTGAATGGAGTGCAGGATTTGCTGCTTGGCTGCGTCGCCGCCCAAGTGGTGGAGCACGCCGATCAGCGTGGCGGCGTCAAATGACGCTTGCGCTGGCAAGTCCTCGACGTGGCCCAGATGTATCTGAGTCCTGTGCAATAAATCATTGGCGCGCAGATGCTCGGTTGCAGCCTCCAGCATCGGCTCGGAAGGATCGAGCGCTGTGAAGTTCCACTGCGGCTCCAGCGCGGCGATGGCGATGATTTCCTGCGCCGTGCCGCCCGCGCCCACCACCAGCACGTTTGCCGAACGCGACGGGCCGAGGCTGGCGGCGAGCATGCAGGCGGACAAGTCGTGGCAGGCATCGTAACCCGCCAGGGCAATGCGGCTTTGTCGGGCGTATTCGTTGGCGCGAGAGGTGTCGAATTTGGCGGTGGAATCAGTGGCAGGTTGGGTCATGGCGATGCTCCTTGTCTTCACGGCACGCTACGCCGTGGGAGCGGAGAAGAAAAATCCAATGATTTCATAGGGGGCATTCCGCTGGGGAATGTGCAGTTGTTTAAATGGTTCGGCACTGCTGTTTAAAAGACACGCCGTGTTACCGGCGCAAGACTACAACGTCTTGCGCCGCTACCTACGACTACGCCAGAATCCGCCGGCTTGTGCGTCTGGAGGGCCATCGGTAACTTGATTCGCGTCACTGATTTCCAGTGATCGGGTTTAGTAGCCCGTGGCAAAAGAAGGTTGCACCGGTGTTCATCACACAGGCTTTTTCAGGCCTGCACTTGATGGCGGCTGTGCGTAGGGCGCTTTCGGGCGCGCCGGCTTTCTTCTTTTCCCCGGTCTACTAACCTGCGTACAGCTGCCACCCCCTGTTTAGTAGCTCGGAGTGGCCGCTTCCAGACAGGAAAAAGAAGACCATGTTCAAACCCACACCGAATCCACCTGAAACCGACCCCACCTCCCCCTACGAATCCCTCGATTCAAAAAAACTCCACGAAGCCGCCGACCGCGCCCTCGACCATTACCTCTGCCCGCCCGGCTCCACCCCGCCGCCGCAAAGCCCCCGCGCCATGTACGCCGTCACCGCCGACACCAAAAACGAAGATCTGCTGGCCAACGCCTGCGAAACCCTCGCCTCGGCGAAAACCATCGCCCAGGAATTCGCCGGGCTGGTGAAGCCGTCGCAGCGCCGGACATTGATGGGAATTGCACAGCTGATCATGCTCAGTGAGCTGGCGGTGAATCGGGTGCTGGATAATCTGGAATTGGCGGGGTGATGCCGGCCGGCTGAGCTATTCGCTGTTCAAGCCGGCCTCTTAGCGAGCAGGCTCGCTCCCACAGTTTGACCGCGTTCCAGAGTGGAAGCGTGCCTGCTCGCGATGGACACATGAACAGGTTGACGGCTGTGCGCCGCTTCAGCGCCTGCGCGTGACCACTTTTCGGTGACAATCGGTCGGGGTCAGCACCACGCCGGCCCTGGAGCGCACGGCGATGGTCTCAACGGGCTCGGCCCGCTCGTTGTCGAGCAAAATCGAGTGCTCCTCACCCTCCGCAAACAGGAAGCGCTCGCCCCACTGGCGCAGGCTGACGACGATGGGAAACACCGCGCGGCCCATGTCGGTGAGCACGTACTCCTTGTAGGCACTGCCGTCCGACGCCGGCTGAATTTCCAGCACACCCAGCTCGACAAGCATTTTCAGTTTGACCGTCAGGATGTTCTTGGCCAGGCCAAGACGCTTCTGAAACTCACTGAAGCGACGAACATCATCAAACGCGTCACGAATGATCATCAGAACCCAGCGATCGCCGATTGCCTCGAGTGTACGGGCCACGGGGCATTCGCTCTGTGCCAGTAGTTGCTGTCTGGCCATGTCTCTCCAGGGCTGCAGGTCTGATGAATAGAATGATCCAACGTCAGACGAAAATGTTTTTGAAATGTGGTTGTATTTAACAACCTGATTTGCTAAAAATCAACGCATCGGTTTCGATTCGAAACCACAATCCAAGGATGGAATGATGCCGTACAAGCCTCATGCCCCGGTAAAGATGGACGTCGAGGGCGACAAAGCGGCCGGTGGCTACACCCGGACGTCTCGAGGTACAGCGCCTTCGACTTTAAGCCGCTACCAGACTTTCCTCTTCGCAATTACCTGCGCCATGGCGGTAGCAAACGTCTACTTCGCCCAGCCTTTGCTGGAGTCCATGGCCGCCAGCCTTTCTGTATCACCCGGCACGATCGGCATTGTCGTCACCGCCACTCAGGCCGGTTATGCAGTCGGTTTGCTGTTCATCGTGCCCCTTGGCGACCTGCTGAACCGCAAGAAACTTATCCTTACACAACTGTTGCTTTCAGCCGTGGCGCTGTCCGCCGTTGGCCTGGCTCAGGATTGGGGCATGCTGCTCGGCGCGATGGTCCTGGTCGGATTGATGGCCGTCGTCGTGCAAGTGGTGGTCGCCTACGCGGCTACCCTGGCCAGCCCCGAACAACGCGGCGAAACCGTTGGCACCGTCACCGGTGGTGTCGTGCTGGGTATCCTGCTGGCTCGCTTCGTTGCCGGAGCCGTTGCCGATCTGGCGGGCTGGCGCGGCGTTTATTTCGTCTCGGCAGCGTTGATGGTGGCGATGGCCCTGGTGCTGTTTCGAACCATGCCCGCCTCGGCCAAGCCGCCTGCGCAAGGCAGCTACTGGAAGCTGCTGGGGTCGGTGTTCGAGCTGTATCTGACTGAGCGCACACTGCGTGTCAGAGGCACTTTCGCGCTGCTGATCTTCGCCGCTTTCAGCGTGTTGTGGACGTCAATGGTCTTGCCGCTGAGCGCTCCGCCCCTGTCACTTTCGCATACGCAGATCGGGCTGTTCGGCCTGGCCGGCGTAGCGGGAGCACTGGCGGCGGCCCGAGCGGGACGCCTGGCGGATCAAGGACTGGGTAATCGCACCACGGGCGTGGCGCTGGCGCTGTTGACGCTGTCCTGGTTACCCACCGCGTTCGTCGAAAGTTCGCTGCTGGCGATGGTCGTGGGGGTCGTCCTGCTGGATTTCGCCGTGCAGGCGGTGCATGTGACCAACCAGAGCCTGATCCTTGCCGCACGACCCGACGCCCAGAGCCGCCTCGTCGGCGCCTACATGTGCTTCTACTCGGTGGGCAGCGGCCTGGGTGCGATCGCGGCTACTTATACCTACGCGCACTTCGGCTGGGGTGCCGTGTGCCTGTTGGGCGCAGGCATCAGCGTCGTCGCCCTGCTCTATTGGTTATATCTTCAACTGATCACCGGATAACTTACCGTCAGACAAACAAACTGCTCGAGTGCGTAGTGATACGCAGCGTGCAACTGTGTGCCTGCCACACAAACTTTAATAGGGAATCGAGGTAAGTATGGCGTTGCACACACTCACCATTCCTTCGCAAAGGTCTGATTCTCCGCATGAGTTCCATGCGCGCGTTGTCCGACCGGGTGAGCCTCGCCCGCAACCTGACTTGCGTAGCGTGAGCCAACCCGCTTCTCCACAAGGCAAATAACTATGAAACCAATGCACGTAGTGTTGGCTGTATTGATAACGGCGATCTGGGGTGTGAATTTCTCGGTGATAAAACTGGGGCTGGCGACGGTAGATCCGTTCATTCTGGCGGGTATCCGCTTCAGCTTATGCGCCTTGCCAGCGATCTTTTTCATTCGCAAACCCGATGTCCCGTGGCGCTACATCATCGGCTACGGCCTGGTGTTCGGCATCGGACTGTGGGGCGTGGTCAACCTGGGCATCGAGGCCGGTCTGTCTGCGGGCATCGCTTCGCTGGTGCTGCAGTTCAGCGCGTTCTTCACCATCCTGCTCGGTGGCTGGGTGTTCAAGGAAGCCCTGACCCGTTTTCAGGTTCTGGGAATGTTGATCGCGCTGGCCGGCCTGCTGTGCATCATCAGCATCAGCGACGGATCGGTAAGCCTTTCCGGGGTATTGCTGGTCCTGGTGGGTGCGGCGTCGTGGAGCGTCGCCAACATAATCAACAAGAAAGCCAGCACCCGTGATGTCTTCGGTTTTCTGGTCTGGTCGAGCGCTTTCGCACCGATTCCGCTGTTTGCGCTCGATTACGCCGTCAACGGTAGCGTCGGTTACACCACACTGGTCAACCAGATCGATACCACGGCGGTCTTGTCGGTCCTGTTCCAGGTCTACCCCAATACCTTGTTCGCGTACTGGATCTGGAACTCGTTGCTCAAGACCTATCCGGTGTCGACAGTCGCTCCGCTGTCGTTGCTGGTGCCGATTTTCGGCATGCTTGGCTCGGTCGTGGTGTTCAACGAAAGCGTGCCGCTTAACAAAATGCTGGCGGTGGTACTGATCTTGATCGGTCTGGCGGTGGGTCTCTATGGCCAGCGCACTTTCAATGCCATGTTCGCGCGCCCTGCGCGCACTTCACTATGAGTCGACTGGAAATCGATATGGGCCTGGGAAGCCCGCTTCGCAAGAGGGCAGGCCCCCATCGAAACCGTAGGGGCCTGACACCGGCGGGTAAGGAGGCGCTGCCTTCGCGAGCAAGCTCGCGCACACAGGGTTTGCGTGTGTCGTGCGCCTATGGCCGCGAGAAGTTACTCGGGCTAATCCGCCTTCTTCTGCTCCATTTGCACGGATGCCTTCCCGTTGTCTTCGTCCTTGCTGGTGGCTTTGTTGGAATCGAAGCAGCCGTGCAACAGAAACATTGAGCAGAAGCCAAGGCATACACAGATTTTTTTCATGACGGTCTCCTTAAAGCAGTGGTCAGGTTGCATCAAATATCAGCCCTTGCTGTGCTCCGGCGACGAAGGCCCTTCCTTGATGCCGCGCGGGCCGGCGATGCCCCACACGATCAAGCCGAGCACCGGGAACACGATCAAGCCGATCGCCCAAGCGGCTTTGACGCCGACGCTTTTGTTGCTGCGAAACACGCTGACGATCGCCCACAGGTCAACCAGCAGAATGATCACCGCCACGGCGATGGAAAAATAACTCGCTGCCTCGTTCATTTCGCGATCCTCCAATGACTGGTAAGCATTGGGCTGCGGGGCCTTTTGAGCGTTCAAAAAAATTGCGAGCGCATGGCGCCAAAGGCTCAGCCGCCTTCCGGATCCTGACGGATCACGGAAATCTTGCCGTTGCGCTCGATGATCGCGAATTTGATCTGCTCGATGGTTTCAATGCCCTGACTGGAGCGGGCCGCCTCCATGACATCGGCCTCGACCAACCGCGCATGGCGCAGACGCCGGTGCAACAGCTTGCCGTTCTCGACGATGATCGTAGGCTCGCCATCAATCAAGCGCGAGATCCAGCTGGAACGCTGCTTGAGCAAGGAAAACCCAACGTCGATGGCGATCAGGGTGATGATCACCAGAAACGCATTGGTCAGGGAGAAATCATCGCCCAGCAAGGCTTGCTGAGTGGCTTCGCCAATGATCATCAGCAGCACGAAATCGAAGGTTGTCAGCTCGGCCAGCGAACGGCGGCCGGCAATTTTGAACAGCACCATCAGTGCCAGATACATCGCGAGCGCGCGCAAGACCGAGTCCATGGTTCACCTACGGAAAAATGAATTGAGTAAGCGGCACGTCGTTCGAGCCTGCTGCCTTGATATGACTGCGAAACAGGCCCAGCCCGTCGCCGCGCAGGGTCAGATAAAGCGTCGCCTGGCCCTGCGCATCCGCCTGCAACCACAGGCGCATGCCCTGCGCTGAGCTGCGCATACGCACGGGCGCCGGCTGCATCGTTTCGATGCTGAAGCCATCGAGCAGCTCGCCGCCGATGTCCAGTTCGACGGTGGCTTCAGGCGCCGCGTGCACGCTGAGTTTCAACGGGTTGGTTGAACCGTTGCGGTGGAACATTTCGTATTCGACCTGGACTTTGCCATCGTCGCTGCGGGCGTCCTGCGAACTAAGCACGCCACGGGAAAACAGCCCCAACAGGCCGAGCAGCATGCACACCACCAACAGACACCAACCGATGTGCTCGAAGCGCCAGACCTTCAACTGATAGGCCATGTCCTCCTGCACCGGGAAGTGCCTGCTGCGCAGATCGGGATGATCAGTATCTTCCTTCATTGGCGCCACCCTCCTTCACCGCGCAAGGCGCGACGGTGGAAATCAGGTAATTGCTGCAAGGCGAATTCCGAAGCCCGGGTCTGCACTTCGCTGCGCGAGCCGGGAAACCATTGCCGGGTACTGAACAGAAAATGCCGGTCATCGAACTGAAATGCCCAGGCGAAACACACCGTCCCCGCCTTGATGCCATCCATATCGTCGGGGCCAAGAATGCCGGTGGTAGCGACCGCGACGTTGGCGGTACTGTCGCGCAGCGCACCGATGGCCATTTCACTGGCGACTTCAACACTGGTCAGGTTGAACGTTTCCATGGTCGCCGGGCTGACGTGCAGCAAGCGCTGCTTGGCCTGCGGTGAATAGACCACGTAGCCGCATTCGATCAGTTCGCCGCTGCCGGGCACCTCCGACAGCAGCATGACGATTTCCCCGGCCGTACAGGACTCGGCGGTGGTGATCATCAGCGAATGCTGGCGCAGGTATTCAATCGTATCGTTGGCAATGGACATGGCGTGCTCTCGACGTTTTTATTGCCGGTTGACCGCTCGCTGCGCCGAACATTCCGCTGAATTCGATCGGCACGTAAAACCCCCTTCCCGAGAAAGTTTTCCGCCCCATTCGGCGCGATCACCTACCCTCATAGACTGTGTGATCCATTTGAGCCCGCCGCCCCCATGCGCTGTACATTCAAGTCATTGTTTCTGGTCCTGTTCCTGCTGCTGATACCGGGCAGCTCGGCGCTGTCGGCAGCAGACCTTCCCGCGCAAGCAAGCACAGGCGCAGCACCGCTGCCGGTGATTTCGCAAAGTGATCTGCAAGCCCTGCAGCAGCGGCTCGACGGGCTCAAGCAGCAGATTTCGGCGGCGAACAATTACAACCAGCTCGAAGGCCCGCAGGATCGGGTCCAGGCGTTCATTCTCGATGTCGATCGGTTGTCGGCTGCGCTGTTGCCGCAACAGGCGCAACTGGCGGTGCAACTGGGTGTTCTCGGCACGGCGCCAGACGCCGAGGTGGCCGCCGAGCAAGCCGATATCGTCGCGCAGCGGGCCGCGCTGGCGGAGCAGAAAAGCAAGGTCGATGGCACCCTGAAAAGTCTCGCGGCACTGAAACAGAACGCCGCCGATCTGATCACGCAGATTGCCGGCATCCGCCGCACATTGCTGGAAAGCGAACTGACCCTGAGCACCCGCAGCGTGCTGAGCCCACATTTCTGGGCGCCTCTCGTCAATCCAAGCGAGGACGACCGCCAGCGCCTGCGACTTTTCATCGAGCAGGTGGGTGACGTCTGGACCACGGTCTGGGCGCCGGGTGAGCGTTTTTATACCTGCGTGCTGGTGCTGTTGGCACTGCTGGTCTGGACCTTCGGCCGACGTCTGGCCGAGCGCGGGCTGACCTGGTTCTGCATTCACCGCGTGGCGGAGGGTCGCTTGCGCCGCAGTGCATTGGCCTTCGCATCGGCCATGGCGACCTTCATCACCACCGCCATCGCCTTGAAGTTGCTGTTTTACGCTTGCACGCGCCACGAAGCCCTGCCGCCGGTGCTGGAAACCTTTTCCGAAGAGTTCGAAAAAGTCGTATATGCCTGCGTGCTGATCACCGGGCTCAGCCGCGCTTTGTTATCGACCGAACATCCGTCATGGCGCCTGCCGGCGATCGCAGATCCGGTGGCGCTGGCACTCAAGCCCTATCCGCGCATTCTCTCCTGCGCTTTGCTGGTGCTGGTGACGCTGGTGCAGGTCGGCAATGCCACGGGCATGAGCAGCCACATCGTTATGGCCGGACGCGGTGTGATTTCCATGGTGGTACTGGCAATCATCGGCACCCTGCTGTTGCGCGTCAGCAAAGTGCGCAAGATACTGGTCGCGGCCAATGACGCTTCGGCGGCAAACAGCGTGTTCGCCGGGCTGATCTACAGCGTCGCCAGTGTCTCGATGTTTGTGACGGCCATTGCACTGCTTGCCGGTTACGTGTCGCTGGCGCGGTTCATCAGTTATGAACTGGTGTGGAGCTACATCGTACTGTCGGGCTTCTACCTGCTGATTCAGTTGGTCAAGGACGCCTGCGAACACCTGTTTTCGCCGAAACACGCGAGCGGCAAGGCGCTCAAGCAACTGCTCGGCATCAGCGATCGGCGCCTCGATCAGATTTCGATTCTGCTGTCCGGTTTCAGTCGCGCGGGACTGATGCTGATGGCGCTGATTGCATTGTTTGTCGGCGGCATCGGCACCACGCTTGGCCAGTTGCTCACCAACATCATGTCGATCCTCGGCGGCGCCGGTTTGCGCAAGCTGAACATCGTCCCCGGGCATCTGCTCAATGCGCTGCTGGCGCTGATAATCGGCATCTGGCTGATCCGCGCACTGAGCCGCTGGCTCGACGACGAGTTCCTGCCCAAGACCGACATGGACCCCGGGATGTGCGCGTCGCTGAGCACGCTGTTTTCCAATATCGGCTACGCCTTTGTGATTCTGCTGACGCTGTCGTCGCTCGGCGTGCAGTGGACCAATCTGGCGTGGATCGTCAGTGCGCTGTCGGTGGGCATCGGCTTTGGCCTGCAGGAGATCGTCAAGAACTTCGTTTCCGGCCTGATTCTGCTCACCGAGCGCCCGGTCAAGGTCGGCGACTTGATCAGCATCAGTGGCGTGGAGGGCGACATCCGCCGGATCAACGTGCGCGCCACGGAAATCCAGCTCAGCGACCGCTCGATCGTGATCGTGCCCAACTCGCAGTTGATCTCGCAGAACCTGCGCAACGTCACCCTCGGCGGCAGTGCTCAGGGCGTGGCGTCGCTGGAGCTCATGTTTCCACTGGATATCGATCCTGAGGAGGTCAAACAGCTGCTGCTCGACGCTTATCACGAAAATGAAACCATCCTCGATAAACCGGCGCCGTTCGTGCGCTTCAGCAAGTTGTCGCCGGATGGGATAACGCTCACGGTCACCGGTTACGTCGGTAGCCCGAGGATCGTCGGGCTGACCAAAAGTGATCTGTTGTTCGAAGTGCTCAAGCGCTTGGGCGCCGCGGGCATTGCGCTGGCGAAGCCGCCGGCGGCGTGATTCGGTTACCCCTCGCCCGAATTGCCAACGCTGGCCGTGCTGCTGCGCGGCGTCAGCTCGAACGGCAGAGTCACGTGCTTTTCTGACAGCGGCTGTTTTTCGATCAGGGCGATCAGCATCTCGACGGCTTTCTCACCGAAGGATTCGGCCGGTTGCGAAATAGTGGTCAGCGGCGGATCGCAGTAGGCAGCCATTGGAATGTCGTCGAAGCCCACCAGGGAAATGTCCTCAGGCACGCGCAATCCCGCTTGGCGGATGCGCTTGAGCGCACCGATGGCCATTTCATCGTTTTCACAGAACAGCGCCGTGGGTCGCTCAGCCATTGCGAGCATTTTTTCCGCGCCTGCGAAGCCGGCCTCGAGGGTGAAGTTGCCATGGCAGATCAGTGCCTCGTCGAAGGCGATATCGGCTTCGCGCAATGCCGCTTCGTAGCCAGCCAGGCGATCTCGGGTCAGCGGGCTGTTCTTCGAGCCTTTGATCAGGCCGATGCGTCGGTGTCCCAATGCAATCAGGTGATCGGTCATGGCTTTGGCAGCGGCGACGTTGTCCAGGCTGATGGTCGGATAACGCCCGGCCTTGATCACTTCGCAGGCGTTGACGATGGGCGGCAGATCGGCGTCGGCCGGGGCGTTTTCGAACGGGTCGTAGGCGCGCAACTGGATCACGCCGTCGGCCTGATAGGCGTAGACCAGCTCGGCGAATTGCCGCTCCAGTTCTTCCCGGCCCTGGGTGTCGCAGAGCAGCAAGCGATAACCGGCCGCCTGCGCCGCTTGCTGCGCGCCGCTGATCACCCGGGCGAAAAAGGTGTTGGCGATGGTCGGCACCAGGATCACCAGATTGCCGGTGCGCCGCGAACGGAACTGCACGGCCATCAGATTCGGCCGGTAGCCGGCCTGCTCCACGGCGGCCATGACGCGCTCACGGGTTGGCGCGAGGACGCGCTCGGGCGATTTCAACGTACGAGACACTGTCGCCACGGAAACGCCGGCCAGCCGAGCCACTTCGCGAATATTGGACAAAACCACCTCATTCTTCACGTCGATCAGGCGCGGAGCTTACCGCAGGCGACGAGGGATCGAAACGCTGTCGATCATCCGCTGGCATTTGACACTCGGCTAATTCACGCCTAGATTTCGCCCACGATGTAACCGGTTACATCACTCATCAGAATTGCACCCAGCAACCGAGACGACTGCCATGTACGCTGCCGCAAAAAAAATAAGAATGGGTTTTGTCGGAGGTGGTGAAGGTTCCTTCATCGCCCGCGCCCACCGGCAAGCCGCCGGCCTCGATGGACGCTTCGAACTGGTCTGCGGCGCGTTCAGCCGCGACTCTGAGAACAATCAGCGCACCGCTGCCGTGCTGGGTCTGGCCTCCGAGCGCTGTTACGACGATTGGCAAACCCTGCTCGCCCGCGAGGCCGCCCTGCCCGCCGAGCAGCGCATGCAACTGCTGATCATCGTTACGCCCAATCATCTGCACGCACCGATTGCCCGTGAGGCATTGAGCGCCGGTTTTCATGTGTTCAGCGAGAAACCCGCGGCGCTGAACCTGGCCGAGGTGCAGGCGCTGCATTCGGTGGTCGTTAACAGTCAGCGCATTTATGGCCTTGCGCACACTTACTTGGGTTACGCGATGGTCTGGCAGGCCCGCGAGATGGTCGCCAGCGGCGTGCTCGGGGACGTGCGCAAAGTCATCGTCGAGTATCCGCAAGGCTGGCTCAGCACCGACATTGCCGGGCAAGGCAACAAACAGGCCGGCTGGCGCGACGACCCGGCGCAATCCGGGATCGGCGGCTGCATCGGCGATATCGGCACCCATGCGTTTTCCCTCGCAGAGTTCGTCGCCGGGCAATCGATCCAGTTCATCAGCGCAATGCTCGGTGCGCATGTCGTGGGCCGTCAGCTGGATGACGATGTGGCGATGTTGTTCAAGATGAACGACGGCGCCAGCGGCGTACTGCTTGCCAGTCAGGTCTGCGCCGGTGAAGAGAACCCGTTGAAGATTCGCGTGTACGGTGACAAGGGTGGGCTGGAGTGGCGTCAGGAAGAACCGGCCAGCCTGATTCATCGTCCGTTGAACGAGCCGATGCGCGTTCTGCGATCCGGGGTCGGTCAGCCGTGGTTGTGTGCCGCCGCAAACCAGCGCATGCGCCTGCCCGCCGGGCATCCCGAGGGTTATCTGGAAGCCATGGCCAATCTGTACGGCGACCTCGCCGAGGCGATTTTGCATGGCGCCGAAAGCAATCAGGCGCCGGGCGTTCCGGGCATTGAAACCGGCCTGCGCGGCATGGCTTTCATTGAAACCGCCATTGCCAATCACCTCGGCAACGAGAAGTGGAGCGAGATCCCCGGCCAACTGACAGGAGCCACCCAAAATGAACAGTGATCAGCACAACGCAACAGGCCTGAAAGGCCCGGGGATTTTCCTTGCGCAATTCATCGCCGACGAGGCGCCATTCGACTCGCTCGCCAATATCGCCGAATGGGCGGCCTCTCAAGGCTACAAAGCCATCCAGGTACCTACCCTCGGCACGCGCTTCATCGATTTGCAGCGCGCCGCTGAAAGCCAGGACTACTGCGACGAACTTATCGCCGTCTGCGCCCGCGCCGGTGTAGTCATCAGCGAGTTGTCGACGCACCTGCAAGGCCAACTGGTCGCGGTACATCCGGCGTTCGACAGCCTGTTCGACGACTTCGCCCCACCCGCGCTGCGCGGCAAACCTAAGGAACGCACCGAGTGGGCCATCGAACAGTTGAAACTGGCCGCCCGCGCCAGCAAGCGTTTGGGACTTATGGCCCATGCGACCTTCTCCGGCGCCCTCCTCTGGCCTTACGTCTATCCGTGGCCACAGCGTCCGGCCGGATTGGTCGAGCAAGGTTTCGCCGAACTGGGCAAGCGCTGGCTGCCGATCCTCGACTGCTTCGAAGAGGCTGGCGTTGATCTGTGCTACGAAATCCATCCCGGCGAAGACTTGCATGACGGCGCTTCGTTCGAGCAGTTTCTTGAAGCGGTGAACCATCACCCCCGCGCCGCAATTCTGTATGACCCGAGCCACCTGCTGCTGCAGCAAATGGATTACCTCGGCTTCATTGATCGCTACCACGAACGCATCCGCATGTTTCACGTCAAGGACGCCGAGTTCCGCCCCGATGCGCGCTCCGGCGTCTACGGCGGTTATCAGGGCTGGGTCGACCGTCCCGGGCGCTTCCGCTCGCTGGGGGACGGTCAGATCGATTTCAAATCGATCTTCAGCAAATTGTGCCAATACGACTTCAACGGCTGGGCGGTACTGGAATGGGAATGCTGCCTCAAAGACTCGGCACAGGGTGCGGCCGAAGGCGCGGCGTTCATCGAACGGCACATGATCCGCAAGACCACCAAGGCCTTCGACGATTTCGCCGGGGTCAGCGCCGATGCCGCTTCCAACCGGCGCCTGCTCGGCCTGGCTGACGACTGATTCATCCGCGTTACCGACATAAAAACAATACGGTGATCTGAAATGAACGTAATGAATGCGCGACTCAGCGTTATGATGTTTTTGCAGTTCTTTATCTGGGGTGGCTGGTTCGTCACCCTCGGCACCTTTCTGGCCACCACGCTGGCTGCCAGCGGAGGTCAGGTCGGCATGGCCTTCGCCACGCAATCCTGGGGCGCGATTCTGGCGCCGTTTGTCATCGGCCTGATTGCCGACCGGTTCTTCAATGCCGAGCGCATTCTGGCGGTGCTGCATCTGCTCGGCGCGGTGTTGCTCTATCAGCTTTACCGCGCAGCGGATTTCAGTGCGTTTTATCCCTATGTGCTCGCTTACATGATGGTCTACATGCCGACGCTGGCACTGGTCAACGCCGTGGCGTTCCGCCAGATCAAGGACCCGGCGCTGGAATTCTCGCGCATTCGCGTGTGGGGCACGGTGGGCTGGATTGTCGCCGGCGTGGTGATCAGCTTCGTGTTCGCCTGGGACTCGCAACAAAGCATCGCCGCGGGAGGCTTGCGCAATACGTTTCTGATGTCCGCTGTGGCGTCGCTGCTGTTGGGGCTTTACAGCTTCAGTCTGCCGAACACTGCGCCGCTGAAAACCGCAGCGGGCGCATCGAGCCTCAAGCAGATGCTCGGCGTCGATGCGTTGGGTTTGCTCAAGGATCGCAGCTACCTGGTGTTCTTCCTCGCCTCGATCCTGATCTGCATTCCGCTGGCGTTCTATTACCAGAATGCCAATCCATTTCTGGCTGAGATCGGCGTGACCAACCCGACGGCGAAGATGGCCATCGGTCAGGTCTCGGAAGTGCTGTTCATGCTGCTGTTACCGCTATTCATTCATCGTTTCGGCATCAAGATCGCCCTGCTGGTCGGCATGGCAGCGTGGGCATTGCGTTACGTGCTGTTTGCCTTCGGCAATAACGACGATCAGGCGTTCATGCTGCTGATCGGCATCGCCCTGCACGGCGTGTGCTATGACTTCTTCTTCGTGTCCGGGCAGATCTACACCGATGCCAAGGCACCGGAACGCTTCCGCAGCTCGGCGCAAGGCTTGATCACTTTGGCCACGTACGGTTTGGGCATGTTGATCGGGTTCTGGATTGCGGGACGGATCACTGACCACTTCACTTCAAGTGCGGGTCATGACTGGAAAAGTATCTGGCTGTTCCCCGCCGGTTTTTCCGTGGCGGTGCTGCTGTGTTTCTGGGCGACATTCAAGGGCCGCGATCGCGACAAGGCTGTGTTGCCGAGTGCGGTTTAGAGCAGAGTGGTAATGCTTGAATAGAACGAATGCCGCCTGTGGTTGGGGCGGCATTCGTTATCGGTGCTCATGGTTACGCTCAAGCAGTGCGGCGTTCGAGCAGACGGTCGGCACCACCTTCGGCGACCCGATTGCCTTGCAGGTGGTCGGCACCGTCAGAGGCTACTGCATCGCTGAACAGTGGATCGGTTTCGGTCGCGGCTACGGCGTCGCTGAACAGTGGATCGGTTTCAGTGGCCGCCACGGCGTCGCTGAACAGACGGTCTGTTTGAGTAGCGGCGACCGCGTCGCTGAACAGCGGGTCGGTTTCAGTGGCGGCAAAGGCATTCAGTGCAAAAACCGAGAAAGCGATACCGAGGATAGTCTGGCGTTTCATGATGATGTGCTCCGAGTTGCAGTGGTTGGTTATGGAGCCGATCTTACGCCGCGCCATGGATATGAGAACTTCATTGACTTAATGGTTGTTATTGACGCAATCAATGATTGAAGTAACGAAAGGCCGCTTTTTATCCCACCGTCAAGCTGTTGCCTACGTATCTAGCCGAAACACCCTACGACATGGAAAGCACCAAACTGACAAATCGTATTTATGACAGCTTTACGCAAGCAAAAAAAAGACCCGAATCGATCGAAACCGAAACGGGTCTTCCCCGCTCAGACGACCCTTATTTCAGGTCGTCAAAGCGGTCTCGCAGGAACTCGTCAAAGCGCAAGGCTTTGAACAATCTCCATACAAGGCTCAGCGTACGCAGCAAAAGCTTCATACGTTTTGGCCTCCAGGGCTGGCGGCCAAACCTCCAGCAAACTTACCGGACCACGCATGCTTTCAGCCTACATGTTGGTGTGGCTAGTGAGGCGGCCGGTTGAAATCCCTCCGAGACATCATTCCGGCGCGGGTGCGAATCCGCGTCAAAGGGCGTGAAACCTTGTGCGCCCCCAGCCAAACCTCACCGCTCTACCAACAATATGAGCGCTGGCATCTTAACGCAGAAATCGGAAGAGAAAACCCGAGTAACCAAGGTTATCCTGCGGCTACGCCCGAACCTTTGTAAAATCGTATTTCTGACAATGTTTATTGACAACCCTGAAATCCATTGCATGCGCAGCGCGCTGCAAGAAAACTTCGTACATCCCGATAAACCGACGTTGCGCTGGTGGCCGAAACTCAATACCATGCGCGGACATGTTGGTGTGGCTAGTGATGCACACGGCCTCGGCTCCAAACCGAGGTATGAAAAAACCGCCCCGCGAAGGCGGTTTTTTTTCGTCTGCGTTTTCTTGCGAAGCCCTCTCCCATCGCCTCACCCAACTCGATTACCCCATTCCACCTGCACAAATCTTCTAAACATTCTCCTCCCCCACGCGCTATTTTAAAAACGCACCTGCTCAACCGCCCTCGGAGTACTCCCATGGACAAACGCAACTGGATCTCCCTGTCCCAGGATGTCGATACCGGGATCGAGTCGATTCGTGCGCATTTCCGTGGGCATGCCTACGATCCGCACTGGCATGACAGCTTTCTCGTCGGGGTCACCGAGCAAGGCGTGCAGCAATTCAATTGTCGCCGTGTGCGTCATCGCAGTACGCCGGGGCATGTGTTCCTGCTTGAGCCGGGTGAAATCCACGATGGCCATGCGCCAACCGAGGATGGCTTTACCTACTCGATGCTGTACCTCGATCCGTGCTGGCTGGAGCGCGAACTGCACGCGCTGTTCGAAGAGGCGCCCGCCGACAGTCAGCCAGGCTTTGCCGACACCCTGAGCCACGACCCGCGCCTGGCGACTGCTATTGGCCAAGCCTTCCACGCCTTGCACGACGGTGACTTGCGCATCGTCCGCCAGACCGCCATTGATGGCCTGCTGGCGTCCCTCACCCGCCACCTCGACTGGCGCAAGCGTCAGGCTTTCGATCCGCGCCTGCCCCTGGTTGCGCAGGTCGCGCGGGACTTTCTGCATGCCCACACCTATGAAGACATCGGCCTCGATGATCTTGCGCAAGCCTGTGGCGTCGATCGCTTTCGCCTGACCCGCGCGTTCAAGGCCGCTTTCGGCCTGGCCCCCCACGCTTACCTGATCCAGTTGCGACTGGCCAAGGCGCGGCAATTGCTTGCCCGCGGTGAGACGCCGGCGCAGGTCGCCAGCGTGCTCGGTTTTGCCGACCAGAGTCACTTGGGGCGCTGGTTCCGCCGCGCCTATCAACTGACCCCGGCGGACTACCGCAAACGCTGCTCAAATCTTCCAGACTGAGACCTGCCTGCTGACGATCATGGTGTCCTGTTTCGACTTTCAGGAATCTGCACCATGGCTTCTTTACTGCCCTTTCTGCTGTTTGCTTTCGTCGCCTCGATCACGCCGGGGCCGACCAATATTCTGGTGTTGAGCCACAGCTCACGGCGCGGGCTGATCGCTACGTTGCCAATCATTTTTGGCGCTTGTGGGGCGGCGGCGTTGATCGTGCTGGTGGTCGGGCTCGGTGCTGGCGAAACCCTTTTGCGCTTTCCCAGGGTGCAGCAAGCGATGGCCTGGGGTGGCGTGCTCTGGTTAAGCTGGCTGGCATGGCAGATCTTTCGCAGCCCGCCGCCGTCGCTGGACCCGAGTGCCGCACAGGAACAAGGCTTGAGCGTATTCGGCGCGGCGCTGCTGCAACTGGTCAACCCGAAGGTGTGGATGATGGCGGTGGCCGTGGTCAGCGTATTCGTTGGCGGTGGCGACAAGACGCTGCGCCTGCTGGTGCTCTCGCTGGCGTTTCTGCTGGTATCGCTGCCGTGCATGACGCTGTGGGCGTTGCTCGGCGTCGGCAGCGCGCGGTTGCTCAGCTCACCGCAAGCGTTCAAGCGAATGAACGCGGCACTGGCCTTTCTTCTGCTGCTCTCGGCCTGGCTGGCCGTGTTGGTCTAATGCCCGGTCGCGTGGCGATATTCACGCGGGGTGAATCCGGTCGAAGCTTTGAACTGACGGGTAAAAGCGCTGTGATCGGTGTAGCCGCATTGCAGCGCAACCTCGGTGATCGGCAAGTCGCTCAGCAGCAAGCGATGCGCATGCTCCAGACGGACTTTCTGAATCATCTGCCGTGGCGTCAGGTGAAAAACGCGTTTGCAGTAGCGCTCCAGTTGCGCCACGGAAATTCCGGCGATTCGGGTCAGTTCACTCAGGGTCACCCGCCGATTGAAGTTGGCGCGAATGTATTCATCGACCGCCGCCAGGCGCTCGAACGCCGGGTGGGTTTCGCTGGCTGATTGCAGATCCACCGAGATCCCTGCCAAGCCCAAGATCACCCCGTCACGATCATAAATGGGTCGTTTGTGGGTCAGGCACCAGCCCGGTTCGCGACTGCCATACAGGTGCAGTTCGAGCTGATCCTCCAGCACGAAACCCTCCTCCAGCACCTTGCGATCCTGCTCGGTGTAACCCGGCCCCAACTGCGCGGGGAAAACCTGCGCACTGGTTTTGCCGAGCAACGGGCGCAGGTCCTTCAAGCCACAACGCTGCACCAGCGTGTGGTTGGCCAGCACATAGCGCGCATGCAGGTCCTTGATGAAGATCGCCGCATTGGGGATCACATCGAGTATCGGCAACAGCTGCGCGGCACCCGCGACCATCGCTTCGAGGGTCTGTGGACGCACGCCGTCAGCGCCTTGGCACAGGATCGAAAACGCAGACTGCATCAAAGACTTCCCCGCTCAAGATGAACCGCCAGAAAAGCCGTCCGCGAACAGATTGCAGCAACGTTGCGGCCCTGTCGAGGCCGCGCATTCATCGGCGCCATTGTGCTGAATTCGTCATCGATCCCTGCATAAAACATCAATCGCCGCCGTGGTCGACCGGTGCAAAGTCTGGTCGTCCCCGTGACACAACTGCCTATCCAATAACTCACAAGAAGGCGATGCCATGTCAGGCCAAGGCAAGTTCAAAAAACAGCTTTCATTGATCGACCTCACCTTTATCGGACTCGGCGCGATCTTCGGCTCCGGCTGGTTGTTCGCCGCCAGCCATGTCTCGGCGATTGCCGGTCCGGCGGGGATTTTCTCCTGGTTGCTGGGCGGTTTCGCCGTGTTGCTGCTGGGCATCGTCTACTGCGAACTGGGCGCGGCATTGCCCCGTGCCGGCGGCGTGGTGCGCTACCCGGTTTATTCCCACGGGCCGCTGCTCGGCTACCTGATGGGTTTCATCACGCTGATCGCGTTTTCCAGTCTGGTGGCGATCGAAGTGGTCGCCTCGCGGCAATATGCGGCGGCGTGGTTTCCGGGCCTGACCAAGGCCGGCAGCGGCGATCCGACGATCCTCGGCTGGCTGGTGCAGTTCGGCCTGCTCTGCGTGTTTTTCCTGCTCAACTACCGCAGCGTGAAGACCTTCGCCAAGGCCAACAATCTGGTCAGCGTGTTCAAATTCATCGTGCCGCTGCTGGTGATCGGCGTGCTGTTCACTTTCTTCAAACCGGAGAATTTCCAGGTTCAGGGATTCGCCCCATTCGGACTGTCTGGCGTGGAAATGGCCGTCTCCGCTGGCGGGATCATCTTTGCCTACCTCGGCCTGACGCCGATCATTTCCGTGGCCAGCGAAGTGAAAAACCCACAGCGCACCATTCCCATCGCGCTGATTCTCTCGGTGCTGCTGTCGACTCTGATCTACGTACTGCTGCAAATGGCTTTTCTCGGCAGCATTCCGACGGAAATGCTCGCCAACGGCTGGGCCGGCATCAGCAAGGAGTTCGCCCTGCCGTATCGCGACATCGCCCTGGCCCTTGGTGTTGGCTGGCTGGCCTGGCTGGTGGTGGCTGATGCGGTGATCTCACCGAGCGGTTGCGGCAATATCTACATGAACGCCACCCCGCGAGTGATCTACGGCTGGGCGCAGACCGGTACCTTCTTCAAGGTCTTCACCCACATCGACGAAAAGTCCGGCATTCCGCGTCCGGCGCTGTGGCTGACCTTCGCCCTGTCGGTGTTCTGGACCCTGCCGTTTCCATCGTGGGAAGCGCTGATCAACGTGGTCTCCGCCGCGCTGGTGCTGAGCTATGCGGTGGCGCCCGTGTCGGTTGCTGCGCTGCGCCGCAATGCGCCGGACATGCCGCGCCCGTTCCGGGTCAAGAGCATGGGCCTGCTCGGGCCGGTGTCGTTCATCATCGCCGCGCTGATCGTCTACTGGTCAGGCTGGAACACCGTGTCGTGGCTGCTGGGCCTGCAAATCCTGATGTTTGTCATCTACCTGCTCTGCGGCCGTTTCGTGCCGACGGCGCACCTGAGTCTGGCGCGTCAGGTGCGTTCTTCGGCGTGGCTGATCGCGTTTTACGCGATAACCATCGTGCTATCGAAACTCGGCACCTTCGGCGGCCTGGGCATCCTCGCCCATCCGTTCGACACGATTGTCGTCGCCGCTTGCGCCACCGGCATTTACTACTGGGGCGCGGCGACCGGTGTGCCTGCGCATCTGCTGCGCCTGGACGACGAGGACGAGGAAAGCGAAAGCCCTGCGCCCTCGCCCACCGTCAATGCCCGCCCTGCCGGCGCCTACTGAAATCATCCAACGGGATCTCTTCATGAAACGAGTACACGTCATTGATTCCCACACCGGCGGCGAACCGACGCGCCTGGTCATGAGCGGCTTCCCCGAGCTGCCCGGCAACAGCATGGCCGAGAAACGCGACGCCCTGCGCACCCACCACGATCAGTGGCGCCGCGCCTGTCTGCTCGAACCGCGCGGCAACGATGTGCTGGTCGGCGCGCTGTATTGCCCGCCGGTTTCGCCTGATGCCACCTGCGGGGTGATCTTCTTCAACAATGCCGGATATCTGGGCATGTGCGGCCACGGCACCATTGGCCTGATCAATTCGTTGCAGCATCTGGGGAAAATCGGGCCGGGCGTGCACAAGATCGATACGCCGGTGGGGCAAGTCAGCGCAACGCTGCACGACGATGGCTCGGTCACCCTCGGCAACGTGCCCGCTTACCGTTATCGCAAACAGGTACCGGTGGACGTGCCCGGTTTTGGTCGCGTGGTCGGTGATATCGCCTATGGCGGCAACTGGTTTTTCCTCGTCTCCCAGCATGGCCAGACACTGACCATGGACAACGTCGAACACCTGACCGCTTACACCTGGGCGATGCTCAAAGCGCTGGAAGATCAGGGCATCTTTGGCGAAGACGGTGCGGTCATCGACCACATCGAACTGTTCGCCGCTGATGATCAGGCCGACAGCCGCAACTTCGTCATGTGCCCCGGCAAAGCTTACGACCGATCGCCCTGCGGCACCGGCACCAGCGCCAAACTTGCCTGCCTGGCAGCCGACGACAAGCTGCAACCGGGCGCACCGTGGATCCAGGCGAGCATCACCGGCAGCCAGTTCGAAGGCCGTTTCGAATGGGAGGGCGAGCGCATTCGCCCGTTCATTACCGGCCGCGCCTACATGACCGCCGACAGCACCCTGCTGATCGACGACAGCGATCCGTTCGCGTGGGGCATCTGAGCCACCACGCCGATTTTCCACCTCGAATCCAACGAAATGTCAAGGAGTTGAACCATGAGCGACAACATCTTCACCGGTTGCATGCCGGCCCTGATGACCCCGTGCACTGCCCAGCGCAAACCGGACTTCGATGCGCTGGTGGCCAAGGGTCGCGAGCTGATCGATATCGGCATGAGCGCCGTGGTCTATTGCGGCTCTATGGGCGACTGGCCGCTGCTCACCGAAGCCGAGCGCCAGGAAGGCGTGGCACGCCTGGTCGCCGCCGGCATTCCGACCATTGTCGGGACCGGTGCGGTGAACTCCCGTGAGGCGGTTTCCCACGCGGCGCACGCGGCGAAAGTCGGCGCGCAAGGCTTGATGGTCATCCCGCGCGTCCTCTCCCGTGGCGCCTCGGCGACCGC
Organism: Pseudomonas koreensis; assembly: GCF_024169245.1. NCBI lineage: Bacteria > Pseudomonadati > Pseudomonadota > Gammaproteobacteria > Pseudomonadales > Pseudomonadaceae > Pseudomonas > Pseudomonas koreensis. The sequence goes on along the minus strand of NZ_JALJWP010000001.1, from coordinate 3,721,646 downwards.
GCAAAAGGCGCACTTCGCCGCCATCCTGCAAGCCGCGCCGAAGCTGCCAGCGGTGATCTACAACAGCCCTTACTACGGCTTCGCCACCCGCGCCGAGCTGTTTTTCGAACTGCGTCGTGAATACCCGAACCTGATCGGCTTCAAGGAATTCGGCGGCGGCGCGGACCTGCGCTACGCGGCCGAGAACATCACCTCCAAGGATGACGACGTGACGTTGATGGTCGGCGTCGACACGCAAGTGGTGCACGGTTTCGTCAACTGCAACGCCACCGGCGCCATCACCGGCATCGGCAACGCCCTGCCCCGCGAAGTGCTGCAACTGGTTGCGCTGAGCAAGCAGGCCGCGCAAGGCGATGCCAAGGCCCGCCGGCAGGCGCGGGAGCTGGAGTCGGCGCTCGCGGTGTTGTCGTCGTTCGATGAGGGTTGCGATCTGGTGCTCTATTACAAGCACCTGATGGTGCTCAACGGCGACAAGGAATACACCCTGCACTTCAATGAAACCGATGTGCTGAGCGACTCGCAACGGCGCTATGCCGAGAAGCAGTATTCGCTGTTCCGTCACTGGTACGAGAACTGGTCCGCCGAGCAGAACTTCGCCTGACCGCCACCTGCCGCGAGCCATCACGATTCGCGGCAGGCCTCGCTCATTTCACAGGAAGACACCATGACTCTGACGGGCAACATGCTGATCGGCCAACACTCCGTGGCGGGCCATCGTCCAGCCTTTCGCGGGATCAATCCGGCGACCAACCAGGCACTTGAACCGCAGTACACCGGGGCGTCAGCCGAACAGGTGGAACAGGCCTGCGCGCTGGCCTGGGCAGCACAAGACGAATACCGCGAAACCAGCCTGAGCGCCCGTGGCGAATTTCTCGAAAGCATTGCCGAGCACATCGAAAGCCTCGGCGATGAACTGATCGAACGCGCCCACGCCGAAACCGGTTTGCCCCGTGCACGCCTCCAGGGCGAACGCGGCCGCACCTGCTCGCAACTGCGCCTATTCGCCCGCACGGTGCGCGCCGGTGAATGGCTGGACGTACGTGTCGACACTGCGCAACCGCAGCGCCAACCTTCGCCGCGTTCGGACCTGCGCCAGCGGCAGATTGCCTTGGGGCCGGTCGCGGTGTTTGGGGCGAGCAACTTCCCGCTGGCATTTTCCGTGGCCGGTGGCGATACCGCTGCGGCACTGGCGGCCGGTTGCCCGGTGATCGTCAAGGCGCACAGCGCGCATCCCGGCACCAGCGAACTGATCGGCCGCGCAGTGGCGCAAGCGGTGAAAGAATGCGGTTTGCCTGAGGGCGTGTTTTCGTTGTTGTTCGATTCGGGCTACGAAGTGGGTATCGCACTGGTAAGCGACTGGCGCATCAAAGCCGTTGGTTTCACCGGCTCGCGCACCGGCGGGCTGGCCTTGATGAAAGCCGCGCAGGCGCGCCCGGAGCCGATTCCGGTGTATGCGGAAATGAGCTCGATCAACCCGGTCTTGCTGTTCCCCGCCGCTCTGCAAAATCGGGCGCAGGCGTTGGCCGAAGGTTTTGTCGCGTCGCTGACACTGGGCGGCGGGCAGTTCTGCACCAACCCAGGGTTGCTGATTGCCTGCAAAGGCCCGGCACTTGACGGGTTTCTCGGCGCCGTTGCAAAGCTGATCACAAGCAGTCCGGCGCAAACCATGCTGACGCCCGGCATCTTCAGCGCTTACCAAGCAGGCGTGACGGCGTTGCGAGACAATCCCCGTGCACGCGCCGTGGCGGCTGGAGAGATCGGCAACGGCCCGAATCAATGTCAGGCACAGGTGTTCAGCGCCGAGGCGGCGGATTTTCTTGCCGATCAGCGTTTGCAGGCTGAGGTCTTCGGCGCTGCATCGCTGATCGTGCAATGCAGCAGCGACGAAGAAATCCGTCAGGTCTGCGCACACCTTGAAGGCCAACTGACCGCGACCCTGCACATGGACGACGCCGACCTTGCACTGGCGCGCGCGTTGTTGCCAACCCTGGAGCGCAAGGCCGGGCGCCTGCTGGTCAACGGCTGGCCGACCGGCGTGGAAGTCTGCGAGGCGATGGTCCATGGCGGGCCTTACCCGGCGACCTCGGATGCGCGCAGCACCTCGGTGGGCACCGCGGCGATCCTGCGTTTCCTGCGGCCGGTGTGCTATCAGGATTTCCCCGACAGCTTGCTGCCGACGGCGCTGCAACAGGCCAACCCGCTGCACCTGCGGCGGCTGCTCGATGGTCAACGGGAAACGACACGCCATGACGAATAACCCGTCGCACGACATCGCCGTAGTCGGCGCGGGGATCATCGGCGTCGCTTGCGCGCTGCGTCTGGCGCGCCAGGGTTTGCGCGTGGTGGTCATCGATCAGCAGGACCCGGGGCATGGCGCTTCGTTCGGCAACGCCGGGCATCTGGCCACCGAGCAGGTATTCCCAATCGCTGACGTGTCGATCCTCAAGCGCTTGCCAGCCATGCTGATGGACCCGATGGGGCCGCTGCGTCTGGACTGGAAATACCTGCCACGCGCCCTGCCGTGGTTCACCCGCTTGCTGCTGAATCTGCGGCCTGAGCCTTTTCAGAAAACCGTCGCCGGCTTGCGCGCGCTCAACGAAAGCAGCCTCGACGCGTGGCAACGCTTGCTGAGTGATATCCAGCGCCCGGATCTGCTCAAGGTTGACGGCTCGTTGCTGGTGTTTGAAAAGCCTGAATCCCGGCAGGCCATCGAAGCCTTGCAGGCTCGCCTGAAGCATCAGCAAGTGCCGGTGGATTACTGGCAGGCCGGGGCGATCCGCGAGACGGCGCCGCAGCTCAGCGAGCAGCTTCAGGGCGGACTGTTTTTCCCGCGCACCGGGCATTTTCTCGACCCGTATCGGGTGGTGTGTGCGCTGGTCGAGGCGGCTCGCAGCAGCGGCGTGAGTTTTCTAAAGCAGCAGGTTCAGGGCGGCTACGTGCAGGAAAACGGGGTTTTATTGGTGACGGGCAACGGCGGTATGACGGCCAGCCGCGTGTTACTGGCCTGCGGTGCGCATTCGGCGAAACTCACCGCCGCGCTGACTGGCACGCAGGTGCCGCTGGACACTGAACGCGGCTATCACCTGATGCTGCCGCACGAGCATGATCGCCTGCCCTTCCCTGTCACCTCGCTGGAGCGCAAGTTCATCATGACGCCAATGAATGAGGGCCTGCGCCTGGCCGGCACGGTCGAGTTCGCCGGGCTGGCGCAGCCAGCGAACATGGCGCGCGCCTGGCAGTTGCAGCGTTTGAGCCAAGGCCTGTTTCGCCATGACCTGAACGCTGATGGCGCAACACCGTGGATGGGCTTTCGCCCGTCGCTGCCGGATTCGCTGCCAGTAATCGATCAGGTCTGCGATGGCAAGGTGTTGCTTGCTTTCGGTCACCAACATCTGGGGCTGACCCAGGCGGCGGTCACAGCGGAGATGATCGGGCAGATGATCTCAGGCGCCACCGTGTCGTTGCCGGACATCGAGCCCTACCGACTGGGACGTTTTTAAGCGTGCCTCAGCGCGTCGCCGTGATGCATGGCCAAGTGGCCGGTCTTGTCGCTCTTGACCTCGTACTGCGGCGCATCTTTCGAGGCCGGGCGGTGGCGGCCCATGAACTCGATATCTCGGGTGTGCACCTTGACCACTTTGCCGTGAATCTCGCCGGCCTCGGAATTCCAGCGCACCGCGTCACCGACCTTGAATGAGCTGCTCATCATTGCCTCCTCGCCTCTGGCTTGTTGGTGTATGGAGCCGCACGCGTCGGAGAAATTCCGCTTTTTTGCGAGGCGACCGAAGGCAGGCAAAAAAATCGAACGGCGAAAATCGCCCACACCTCCAACCTGCACACGCCGTAGAAAACGGCTATAGCGAGGTGTGAGATGAACAACGACCAAGGCAAGCAAGGTGACGATCCGCTCCCAACCAGGCCCGACCCGCTGAGTCCGGGGCGTACCGAGGTCGATCCGATGAAGGAGCGCGGCATCGACGAACTGCCCGACAACGAAGGCGAAATCCCGCTGGATGATGACGATACCGGGCTGGATCCCGAGCGTGTACGTCAGGAAACCGATAACGCCGAGATGGACGATCAGCCCAATCCGCGTTGAGCCCTGAAAGGCAGCCGGCGCAATACGGCTGCCTTTTGGTTCTGCAATCAGCGGCAGAATCAGGCAAGCATTTCACAGAAATGCACTACTTCGCCCTCGGACCCAAGCGCAACAATGGGCGTCCGACTACCCCATGGAGGATGCTCACATGCTTGTACAAGCCTACGGCGCCCACGCTGGCGACAAACCCCTTGAGCCCATGCAGATCAACCGTCGCGCCCCGGCGGCGCATGACGTGCAGATCGATATCGCCTTCTGCGGCATTTGCCATTCCGACCTGCACCAGGTGCGCGCGGAGTGGGCTGGCACGCAATTCCCCTGCGTGCCCGGCCACGAAATCGTCGGCCGCGTCTCGGCGGTCGGCGATCATGTCAAAGATTACAAGGTCGGCGATCTGGTCGGTGTCGGTTGCATTGTCGACAGCTGCAAACACTGCGCTGACTGCGAGTCCGGTCTGGAAAACTACTGCGACGGCATGATCGGCACTTACAACTTCCCGACCCCGGACGCACCGGGCTGGACCCTCGGCGGTTACTCGCAAAACATCGTCGTGCATGAGCGCTATGTATTGCGCATCCGTCATCCCGAGGCGCAACTGGCCGCCGTCGCGCCGCTACTCTGCGCCGGCATCACCACGTACTCGCCGCTGCGTCAGTGGAACGCCGGCCCCGGCAAGAAAGTCGGCGTGGTCGGCATCGGTGGCCTTGGTCACATGGGCATCAAACTGGCCCACGCCATGGGCGCCCATGTCGTCGCCTTCACCACCTCCGAATCCAAGCGCGAAGCGGCCAAGGCGCTGGGCGCAGACGAAGTGGTGGTGTCGCGCAATGCCGAAGAAATGGCGGCACATGCCAAGAGCTTCGACATGATCCTCAATACCGTCGCCGCGCCGCACGATCTCGACGCCTTCCTCGTCCTGCTCAAGCGCGACGGCGCCTTGACCCTGGTCGGCGCGCCCGCCTCGCCGCACCCATCACCGAACGTGTTCAACCTGATCATGAAACGTCGCACCATCGCCGGTTCGATGATCGGCGGCATCCCTGAAACCCAGGAAATGCTGGATTTCTGCGCCGAGCACGGCATCGTGTCCGACATCGAACTGATCCGTGCCGATCAGATCAATGAGTCCTACGAACGCATGCTCAAGGGCGACGTGAAATACCGCTTCGTCATCGACAACGCAACCCTCGCCCGCTAAGCGCAAGCAGCCATCGGCAGCGCTGTGCTGCCGATGGATCGAGGGACTCCATCGGCGCTATTTGACAGCGCCCGCGTTGCTCGCCAGAGTCGCACCCCTTTTTCCACCACTGGGTGAACAGGGGTCGCCGTTGAACCAACAGACATTGTCCATGCGCCTTGAACGGGTCGCCGCCCACGTGCCGCTCGGCGCACGGCTGGCCGATATCGGCTCCGATCATGCTTACCTGCCGGTTGCCCTGATACGCCGTGGCCTGATTACAGCGGCGGTGGCTGGCGAGGTCGCCTTGACGCCGTTCCACGCGGCGCAACGCACCGTCAATGACCACGACCTGCACGGACAAATCAGCGTGCGCCTGGCCGACGGTCTGGCGGCGATCAGACCTGACGATGCGATCACCGCCATCACCCTGTGTGGCATGGGTGGCGAAACAATTCGCGATATTTTCCAGAGCGGTAAAGCCCACCTCAATGGCCACGAACGGCTGATTCTGCAGCCCAACGGCGGCGAGCAGGCGTTGCGCCGGTGGCTGATGGACAACGGCTACCGGATCGTCTGTGAAGAGGTGCTGCACGAGAACCGCTTCGACTACGAAATCATCGTTGCCGAACGAGCCTCTGAGCCGGTGACTTACGATGCCAGGGAATTGTTTTTCGGACCGCTGCATCTGCAGGCGCGCAGCGCGGCGTTTATGCAAAAGTGGCAACGCCGGCTAAGTCAGCGGACGAAAACCTTGGGCCAGATCACGAAAGCGCAACAGGCACTGCCGCAGGCCAAAGTACGGGAGATCAGCCAAGAGGTGCAGTGGATCAGCGAATTGCTCGGGTGACTGTGCCGCAGTCTTCGCGAGCAGGCTCGCACACAGTTGACTGTGTCGTCAGGCCACACGCGATCTCCTGTAGGAGTGAGCCTGCTCGCGATAGCGGTACATCAGCCAACGGAGATGTTGAATGTGCCGACGCAATCGCGAGCAGGCTCGCTCCTACAGTTGCCCGTGTTTCATTTCGCGAACGCAAAAAGCCTGCTTTCAAAGCAGGCTTTTTAGTTAGCGATGTCTTACTTCTGCTGCGTCAGCGCCGAGTAGCTGTTCATCAGGTTGCGGTAGTTGGGGATGCGCTGCGACAGCAGATTGCCCAGGCCTTCGATGTCGTTGCGCCAGTCGCGATGCAGCTCACAGGCCACAGAGAACCAGTTCATCATTTGTGCGCCGGCCTGGGTCATGCGGCTCCATGCGGCTTGCTGCACGGTGGTGTTGAAGGTGCCGGAAGCGTCAGTCACCACAAACACATCAAAACCTTCCGCCAGCGCCGACAGGGTCGGGAACGCTACACACACATCCGTTACCACACCGGCAATGATGATCTGCTTACGGCCGGTGGCTTTGATCGCCTTGACGAAGTCTTCGTTGTCCCAGGCGTTGATCTGGCCTGGACGAGCGATGTATGGCGCGTCCGGGAACATCTCTTTCAGCTCCGGTACCAGCGGGCCGTTCGGGCCTTGTTCGAAGCTGGTGGTGAGGATCGTTGGCAGGTTGAAGAACTTGGCCAGATCCGCCAGCGCCAGCACGTTGTTCTTGAACTCGTTCGGCGAGAAGTCCTGCACCAGCGAGATCAAACCGGTCTGGTGGTCAACCAGCAGCACGATAGCGTCGTCTTTGTTCAGGCGGTTGTAGGTTGGAGTGGTCATGGTGTGCGTCCCTTTTCAAGTTTGAAGTTTTGTTGTTGCGTTCAAGTTGGGTACAGATTACTGACGCACAGCAAAGGGATAAATCGGCTGAAAAGCGTTTCACCGTCCACTCAAACAGGACAATCGAAAGATGCCTCCTGTAGGAGTGAGCCTGCTCGCGATAGCGTCATGTCAGCCAACGTTTTTTATCGATTGAAATGACGCCATCGCGAGCAGGCTCACTCCTACAAACGCATCCCCGATTAGATACACCGAAGTACAAATGAAGTACCTGCGCCCCCATTTATCAACTCCTCGCAACTTCCTAAAGTCCTCTCCAACAGCCACCCGCCATCCCGACGGGCCAGCGACAGAGGAAATCATCATGAGCACATCGAAAAAAGTAGTTGTCATCACCGGCGCCTCGCAAGGCATTGGTGCAGGTCTGGTCGAAGGCTTTCGCGCCCTTGGCCATCACGTAGTCGCAACCTCGCGCTCGATCAAAGAGTCGAGCGACCCGGATGTTCTGACCGTCGCTGGCGACATCGCCGATCCACAAACCGCTGAGCGAGTGATTCGCGCCGCAGTGGCCCGGTTCGGTCGCGTCGATACGCTGGTGAACAATGCCGGGATCTTTCTGGCCAAGCCGTTCACCGCTTACAGCCAGGCGGACTACGCCCAGGTCGTGGCGACCAACATGAGTGGCTTCTTTCATATCTCGCAACTGGCCATCGGCGAGATGGAAAAACACGGCAGCGGCCACGTCGTCAGCGTGACCACCAGTCTGGTCGATCATGCGGTTGATGGCGTGCCTTCGGTATTGGCATCGCTGACCAAGGGCGGTATCAACGCGGCGACCAAATCCCTGGCTATCGAGTACGCCAAGCGCGGCATTCGGGTCAACGCGGTATCGCCGGGCATCATCAAGACGCCGATGCACGCCGAGGAAACCCATCAGGCGCTGGGCAGCCTGCACCCGGTCGGCCACATGGGTGAAATCGACGACATCGTGCAAGCGATCCTCTATCTCGACAGCGCCAGGTTCGTCACTGGCGAAATCCTGCATGTCGACGGTGGCCAGAGCGCCGGCCATTGATCGAAACCCTGCAACGCCGCCGGTGGATACCGGCGGCGTCGTGGGTTGTGGTACACAGAGGATGAACGTCCGTCGATCTTCGGTGCGAGCCACAATGAAACGCCATTTTGAAGACTTGCAATTAGGCAGTATCGAACTGTTCTGCCTGGCTGCCGAAGCCGGCAGCTTCACCGCCGCCGCGCAACTGGCCGGGGTCACGCCTGCGGCTGTCAGCCGGTCGATTCTGCGTCTGGAGCAACGATTGGGTTCGCGCCTGTTCGCACGCACCACGCGCAGCATCCGCCTCACCGACGCCGGCCGCAGCTTCTTCGAACAATGCAGCCAGGCCCTGACGCAACTGGTCGAAGCGCAGCAGGAAGTCATGGGCGCGCAGACTTCGCCGTCGGGGCGACTGCGCATCAGCCTGCCAACCACTTACGGGCATCACCGCATCCTGCCGCTGCTGCCGAAGTTTCGGGCGTTGTACCCCGAGGTTACGGTGGACGTGCACTTGGGCAATCGCAATATCGACTTCGTCGATGAAGGCTACGACCTGGCGATACGCGTACGCGCGCAACCGGACTCGACCCTGATCGCTCGCCTGCTGGAAGACGCCAGCCTTGTGGTGGTCGCCTCCCCTGAATATCTGCAGAGAGCCGGCACGCCGCAAACCCTCGACGATCTGATCGAGCATGAGTGCATCCAGTTCGAGCTGCCCAGCAGTGGCCGGCGGATTTCCTGGTTGTTTCAGGAAAACGGCCGGGACCGCGAAGTGATTTCCGACGGTGGCTATTCCTGCTCCGACGATGTGCTCGGCGGCGTGACGCTGGCCAAGCACGGCGCCGGGCTGTTTCAGACTTACCGATTCATCGTCGAGCAAGAACTCGCCGATGGCCGGCTGATTGAAGTGCTACAGCCGTACGCCGGACGTTCGCGCCCCTACACCCTGCTCTACCCGCACGGCCGCTATGTGCCACAGCGGGTGCGGGCATTTGTGGATTTTCTGCTGGGGTTTCGTGACGAATGGGCGGAACCCGCGCGCTAAACAGGGCGTCAGGCCATCAACCGGTCTGGCGCAGGCGACTGAGTTCTTTCGATGGCGGGCAGCCGAACTGGCGGTTGTATTCGCGGCTGAACTGCGAAGCGCTTTCATAGCCAACGCGATAGCAGGCGCTGGACACGTCCAGCCCTTCATTGATGATCAGCCGCCGCGCCTCCTGCAGGCGCAGCTGCTTTTGATACTGCAGCGGGCTCATCGCGGTGACGGCTTTGAAGCGATGGTGCAGCGCCGAACTGCTCAGGTTGGCCACCTGCGCCAGCGCGTCGATGCGCAGCGGTTCAGTGAAATTCTTGTTCAGCCAGTCGATGGCCCGCGTGACCCGGTGGGTCTGCGAATCGCTGACCGCGATTTCATACAGCAGATGCCCGTGCTGGCCGCGCAGCAGGCGGTAATACAGCTCGCGCAACGCCATTGGCGCGAGCATGCCGATGTCGCGCGGGTTATCCAGCAGGCGCACCAGACGCAGCATGGTGTCGAGCAGGGTCACGTCGATCTTGTCGAGAAACATGCCGCGCCCGGCTTCCTGCGGCACCCCGGTCGGCGGCGATTCGGCAATCAGTTGCGTCAGTTGTGCAGGGTCGAAATCCAGGCGGACGCAAAAATACGGTGCCTCGGGCGAGGCTTCGATCACCCGGCCCGATACCGGCAACGTCACCGACACCACCAGATAATTCAGCGGGTCATACAGGAAACGTTCGTCGCCCAGCCCGACTTCCTTGCGACCCTGCACGATCAGGCACAGCGCCGGACGGTGCACGACATGGATCAGCTCGGACGGCCCATCGAGACGGATCACGTGCAGCGGCGCAATCGCCGTTTCGTAGGTGCCCGGCGCGTCGAAACGCTGGGTCAGCAGGCGCACCAGTTCGGCGCGATACACCGCCGTGTCGTGGAGGATGGAAGCGTCGTGGTTATCCATGCAAAGAGCCTCGAAAGCAGACGAAGGTGGGTCAACTGCGGATGAAGATTAGCCAGTTTTGCGAAGCAACTGCTAGATCAAAGATGCTGCAGATTTGCCTGATTCTGCGTCGCTCGGATCCTGGTAAAGCCATGGGCACGTGATCGCACGGGCCCATGGCTTGCGACGCCGCTTTCAGCCTGCGGTTACCGTCATGCCGCCATCGGCCATGACCACTGAGCCGACCATGAAACTGGCGCGGTCAGAGGCGAGAAAGGTGACGATTTCGGCGATCTCTTCCGGCTGCGCCGCCCGACCGATCGGTGCCGCTTCACCGTGTTGCGCAAGGAATCCCGGGCCGTCCTCGACTACATCATTGAGGATATTGGTCACCACATCGCCGACGCCGATGGCATTGACGCGAATGCCATGCTCGATGACTTCCAGCGCCAGCGTGCGGGTCAGTTGTGCCAGCGCACCTTTCGAGGCGGTGTAGGCGGCAATCGTCGGGAACGCGAAGTACGAGGCATAGGAGGCGATATTTACGATGGCGCCGGACTTGTTCGGGATCATCGCCTTGACTGCTTCGCGGCAGTGCAGAAAGGCCGCCGTGGCATTCACCGCCTGGATCTTTTCCCAGTCGTCGCGGCTCATGTCGATCACCGCTTTGTTGATGATGATCCCGGCGTTGTTGACCAGAATATCCAAGCGACCGAACTTCTCGACGGCAAGGCCTACTGCGCGTTCGGCGGCGCCGTCCTCGGTGATGTCCGCCACCAGCGGCAGCAGATCGGGACGCGCCAGCTCTTCGACAGCCGGGTTGAGATCTTCGGCAATTACCTTGGCGCCGCGAGCGTGCAGCATCAGCGCTATCGCCTTGCCGATGCCACTGGCCGCGCCAGTGACCAGGGCAACTTTACCGGCGACTTCTTGTGGCAGGGTGTGATTGAAATCAGTCATGGTTTTAACTCCTCGATAGCGAATCGGTGTTGCGCCTGATGGCGCTGTCGTAAACACGGCTTCACTGTCGCGCACTGTCCGCCGCCGGGCTTTCGGGTGATTGCCGAGACTGTCGGAGTTTTGCGCTGGAGTTTCCTGTCCGCCCGCCCTAATCTTCGAAACCATCCGCAGCCGAAGCTTTTCATGGAGCGTCCCGTGCCCTCTGCCAGCCCTGCTACGCCGCCAATCAGCCAGCCCGCGCGCATCGCCGCCGAAGCCATGCCGGAGCATTTGCCCGGTGTTGCGGAAACGACGACACCGCGGCCGCAGATCAAGGATGCGGTGGTGCAGCTGTTCCGCCATCAGACCCTGCTTGAGCCGATCCGCGTGCCATGCGTGGCCGAACCGTTGCTGGTGCTGGTATTGGCCGGCACTGCCCGGGTCGAGGAGCGTTCATTGGGCGGCGAATGGCAGGCGAGCCAGGTCACGGCGGGCGATTTCTTCCTGACCAACACCCGCGAACCTTATGAAATGCGTTGGCAGACCGAAGGCTGCGAGGTCTTCGAAGTAATGCACCTTTACCTCAGTCTGGGCCTGATCGAACAAGCGGCCCGCGAAGCTTTCGGCGAACACGCCGGCGCGGTGACGTTCATCGACGTGTCCGGTGCGCGTGACGAGCAGGTCAGCTTCATCCTTGAGCAACTGCGCATCGAACTGACCGAGCAACGCCAGCCCAGCGCACTGCTGGTGCACAGCCTGGCTCAGGCGTTGGCGATCCATCTGCTGCGTCACTATCTCGACCCGGACAGCAACCCGCGTCGCGACAATGCCCTGCCCGCCTACAAATTGCGCCGGGTGCTTGAAGCGATGAATGCGAATCTGGCGGAGGATTTCAGCCTCGGTCATCTGGCCGGCATCGCCGAGTTGAGCGACTACCACTTCAGCCGCACCTTCAAGCGCGCCACCGGCTTGTCGCCCTCGCAATACTTCATACGCCTGCGCATGAGCCGCGCGCGTCATCTGTTACTGGAGACCGCACGCAGCGTGATCGACATTGGCCTGGAGGTCGGCTACTCCAGTCCCAGCCACTTTTCCCAAGTGTTCCGCCGCGAAGTTGGCGTGACTCCGAGCGCCTACCGCGATGCGCCGCGCGGCGGCTGAAAACCGCTCGAAAAGCGACGCAGCAGAATTGGGCAAATTGCGTGGAGGAATCGATTAATAGCCTGAGAGCCTCCGCGCATAACCTTCTTCCAAGCCCACTCCCGGGCACCGCGAAGAGGAAGACATCATGCTGAATATTCAAGACAAAGTGATCGTGATTACCGGCGCCAGCAGCGGCATCGGCGAAGCCACCGCACGTCTGCTCGCCAGCCGTGGCGCCAAAGTGGTGTTGGGCGCGCGGCGCACCGAGCGTCTGGCGCTGATTGCCGAGGAGATCAACGGCGCCGGTGGCCACGCGCAGTTCCGCGCACTGGACGTCACCGATCAGCAGGATGTCCAGCGCTTCGTCGATTTCGCCGTCGAGCATTACGGCCGCGTCGATGTGCTGGTCAACAACGCTGGGGTCATGCCGTTATCGCGGCTGGACGCGCTGAAGGTCGATGAGTGGAACCGCATGATCGACGTCAACATCCGTGGCGTACTCCACGGCATCGCCGCCAGCCTGCCGTTGATGCAGCGCCAGCGCGCCGGGCAGATCATCAACATCGCCTCGATCGGCGCCTACGCGGTCAGCCCTACCGCGGCGGTGTACTGCGCGACCAAGTACGCCGTACGGGCCATTTCCGAAGGCTTGCGCCAAGAGGTCGGCGGCGATGTCCGCGTCACCGTCATTGCACCGGGCGTGACCGAATCGGAACTGGCCGACAGCATCTCCGACGAAGGCGGCCGCGCCGAGATGAAGTCTTTCCGCAAGATCGCCATCCCCGCCGAAGCCATCGCCCGCGCGATTGCCTACGCCGTTGAACAACCGGCAGATGTCGACGTCAGCGAACTGATCGTGCGCCCAACGGCAAGCCCTTACTGAGGCTACATTCCTCCTGAAAAAACCCAATCAACTGTAGGAGTGAGCCTGCTCGCGATCGCGTCACGCCAGTCAATGAAGATGTTGACTGGCCTAACGCGATCGCGAGCAGGCTCACTCCTACAAGGGAACTCTGCCAGCCTGAAGATTCAGTGACATTATCGAACCTACCGCGCCCCCGGCCCGATCAACATGCTTTCAATCTCGGCGCCGGGCATCATCTGCTGCAAACCTTCGATCAGCCTGTCGCCGGCCTCGGTCAGCGCTTCCAGCGGCATGGCCGGCAGGCTTTCGAGGATGAACCACATGTGCTGGGCCTGGGCGTCAAGGCGGGTTCGTACGCCCTGGCGCCAGTTCCACCGTCGGCAGGTCACGCCTTGGTCATCGCGCCAGACCACTTCCCCGGCTTCCGGGAACTCATGCGCAGGCTGGCCTTCCTTCATCGTATCGAACGGTTCGCTGCCATCGGCCACGACCAGGCGCGGTGAGCCGACATAGGCTTCGGCGTTTTCGCCGCCTACGGGAATCGCGTATTCGAGGCTGATGGCGTTGTACAGGTCGACCACCGGATCGATGCTCGGCAAGTTGCCGTCGCGCAATACGCGTTTGCGCAGTGCTTCGGCCGAGCAAGGCGTGCGCTGCGGCTTGGCGCCGAACTGGCGGAACACGTCGGCCCAGGCCTGCAAATGCGCAGGCGCCCACTGCGGGCCACCGGCGGCGACGGCCTGGCAGGCTCTGGCCAGCGCAAGACCTGCCACCTCAGCGTCAAGAATCGGTGCGGCTTGCACGACAATACTCAGCGCTCTGAAGCCCGGCGCCAATTGCGCAATAGCCGGATCGATTGACGGCACGACAGACAGCATCCCAGAATCCCCCTCATACCCGAATTTCCAACGATGCTAGCGACCAATGACCAATAAAGTCAATATACCGACCGAGGCCGGCGCCGACGTCCAGACCGTCAGCGCAGCGGTTTCCCGCACGCTCAAACAGGCACGCAAACAGCAGAGCATCACACTCGACGAACTGTCCCGACGCTCGGGCGTGAGCAAAGGCATGGTGGTCGAGATCGAGAAAGGCTCGGCCAACCCGAGCATCGCCACCTTGTGCAAAATCGCCGCGGCGCTGGGCTTGTCCGTGGCGGACTTCGTCAATGTCGCCGCGACCCCGGCGGCGCACCTGATCGACAGTCAGGACATCCCTACGCTGTGGCGCGGCGAGCTGGGCGGTTCGGCACGATTGCTGGCCGGTACCAGCGGCCCGAACATGCTCGAGTTGTGGCGCTGGGAGTTGTTTCCCGGCGAGTCGTTTGCTTCAGCCGGGCACCCGAACGGCACCACCGAGTTATTTCACGTCGAGAAAGGCACGTTGCATTTGACGGTTGGCGATGCCGAGCTGATTGTCGGGCCCGGGTGTTCGGCGGTAGCGCGGACGGATGTGACGCATGGGTATGCCAACCATGGGCGCTCGAAACTGGTGTTCACGATGTCGGTGACTGAACTGCATCAGGCAGCCAGGGAAAGCCCCTCACCCTAGCCCTCTCCCCGAGGAGAGGGAACTATCCGGGTTGACCATCACAGGGAGCATTCCCCTGATACCACTCTATCAGCGTGAAGGTGGATGCTCCGTCGAAACCGAGTTGGCCGCATCCACATCCGACATGTCTTCCTCAACCGGCGCTTCATCGTCCGGCGGCAAGGGCACCTCGGGACTTTCCCGCTTGGGATCGTGCCCGGTCTCGTTGTCGGTGGTGCGCGTCACGGCTTGTTGCGACTGGTTGCCCGGTGCGTTTTCGTCAATGTCCATGTCGGTCTCCAATGTGATTCAGCGATAGGTACCTGAACGTGTGAAATGCCAGCGCATGACAAGTGCCCGACAATGGACGAACGGTGGCTGGCCTGGCGGGCATAAATGCAAAAAGCCTGCTTTCAAAGCAGGCTTTTTAGTAAGCGATGACTCACTTCTGCTGCGTCAGCGCCGAGTAGCTGTTCATCAGGTTGCGGTAGTTGGGGATACGTTGCGACAGCAGATTACCCAGGCCTTCAATGTCGTTGCGCCAGTCGCGGTGCAGCTCACAGGCCACCGAGAACCAGTTCATCATTTGTGCGCCGGCTTGAGTCATGCGGCTCCACGCGGCTTGCTGCACGGTGGTGTTGAAGGTGCCGGACGCGTCAGTCACCACAAACACATCAAAACCTTCTGCCAGTGCCGACAGGGTCGGGAACGCTACACACACATCAGTTACAACACCGGCGATGATGATCTGCTTGCGCCCGGTGGCCTTGATCGCCTTGACGAAGTCCTCGTTGTCCCAGGCGTTGATCTGACCAGGACGAGCGATGTACGGCGCGTCCGGGAACATCTCTTTCAGCTCTGGCACCAGCGGGCCGTTCGGGCCTTGTTCGAAGCTGGTGGTGAGGATCGTTGGCAGGTCGAAAAATTTGGCCAGATCCGCCAGCGCCAGCACGTTGTTCTTGAACTCGTTCGGCGAGAAGTCCTGCACCAGCGAGATCAGACTGGTCTGGTGGTCAACCAGCAGCACGATAGCGTCGTCTTTGTTCAGGCGGTTGTAGGTTGGAGTGGTCATGGTGTACGTCCCTTTTCAAGTTTGAAGTTTTGTTGTTGCGTTCAAGTTGGGTACAGATTACTGACGCATAGCAAAGGGATAAATCGGCTGAAAAGCGTTTCACCGTCCACTCAAACCGGACAATGCCAAAAGTCGAAATGCTTGACGGTTAATCCCCCAGAACGACGCCATGCTATGCTCCGACAGAGACAACGAGGGGTTAGAAAATGAGCGAATCAGCCACTGACAGCGTCGCGAGCGAAGTTCGCAAGCTCGCGGAAAAACACCGGGTGGGCGCCGAGCGTGACGGACTGAGTCGCATGGCGCTGACGATAACGCGGCTGGCCGGTGATGCCGTTGAACTGGACAGTGTGGAGCAACTGCTGGTCAACCTGAAGCGAAAGGGTGTCTTGAACAAGGCTGAAATCATGGCCTTGCAAGGACGTTACCTTCAGGAAAAAAGGCATTCGAAGAAGCAGCTCAGCGCATGACGTTCGACCCCTTCGGCGATTTCGAAACTGAAGGCTACCTTCGCAACTCGCTCAAGCTCAAAGACCCGGTTGAAGTCAAGGAATCGGAACATCTCTCGTTCGAGGCCAGTATCGAAGAAGCGCTTGCCTATCTGGCAAAAAGAAGACCCATCAACTATCAAGCGGTACTCAAGACTCATGAAATCCTGTTCGCCGGTTTCTATCCATGGTCAGGTAAAGACAGAAATGAGCTGGTTCCCCATCTGGCGGTTTTCAAAGGATCGCTAGACGATCCGCATCACACACCTTTCGAGCGTCCAGAGCTGATCAAAAGATCCATCGAATATGCGCTGGAGCTCGCTGCAAACAAAAAACGTTTCCGTGATCGCCCAGGCGAGGTGATGGGGCAATTGGCTTCGGCTCATCCGTTTCTGGATGGAAACGGACGGACTATCCTGCTCGTTTACATGGAGCTGTGCTATCGGGCCAGGTTTGCCATCGATTGGTCGAAGACCAACAAAGATGCATATTTGCGAGCGCTCAGCGACGAGATCCGCGATCCCTTCAGAGGTCACTTGGACGAATATCTGAAACCCCACGTCGTAGACATCTCAAGCCGTGAGGAATGGCCTGGAGTGATTGGCGGTATCAAAGGGTTAGACGGTCTGGATAAGGAAGGAATCATTTACGCGAATCTCGACAATCCTGACATTCAGCAACTGTATAAAACTTACAGAACGCAGCCAATCGAGTGAAAACGCAAAAGCCTGCTTTCAAAGCAGGCTTTTTAGTTAGCGATGACTCACTTTTGCTGCGTCAGCGCCGAGTAGCTGTTCATCAGGTTGCGGTAGTTGGGGATGCGCTGCGACAGCAGGTTGCCCAGGCCTTCAATGTCGTTGCGCCAGTCGCGGTGCAGTTCGCAGGCCACCGAGAACCAGTTCATCATTTGTGCGCCGGCTTGAGTCATGCGGCTCCACGCGGCTTGCTGCACGGTGGTGTTGAAGGTGCCGGACGCATCAGTCACCACAAACACATCAAAACCTTCCGCCAGTGCCGACAGGGTCGGGAACGCTACACACACATCCGTTACCACACCGGCAATGATGATCTGCTTGCGCCCGGTGGCCTTGATCGCCTTGACGAAGTCCTCGTTGTCCCAGGCGTTGATCTGACCAGGACGAGCGATGTACGGCGCGTCCGGGAACATCTCTTTCAGCTCTGGCACCAGCGGGCCGTTCGGGCCTTGTTCGAAGCTGGTGGTGAGGATCGTTGGCAGGTCGAAGAACTTGGCCAGATCCGCCAGCGCCAGCACGTTGTTCTTGAACTCGTTCGGCGAGAAATCCTGCACCAGCGAGATCAGACCGGTCTGGTGGTCAACCAGCAGCACGATAGCGTCGTCTTTGTTCAGGCGGTTGTAGGTTGGAGTGGTCATGGTGTGCGTCCCTTTTCAAGTTTGAAGTTTTGTTGTTGCGTTCAAGTTGGGTACAGATTACTGACGCACAGCAAAGGGATAAATCGGCTGAAAAGCGTTTCACCGTCCACTCAAACCGGACAATCAACCTCAATCGTAAAACGGCTCAACCAACGCCCGGCTGCCCACAAAGAAACTGTCCGCCACCAGGCGCAACGGTTGCAGATCCAGGTCGCTGGCCTTGTCGCCGATCAGTTGCTGGAAGTGGCGGTAGACCGCTGCGTACTCGCCCTCTTCCGACACGCTTTGCCGAATGCCGTCGATGCTCAGCACGGCACCGCCGTTGTCCAGGCGCAGGACGCCTTCGGCGCAGCGGATTTCGATGCTCCACAGTTCGTCGTGGCCGTGGTCGAAATCGAACTCGGCGCGCACGTCGAGGCGACGCGCATCGGACATTTTGATCGATGCGGCAATCGGCGACTGGCAGTTGCTCGGCACGCGCAGTTCGGCGGCTTCGACAAACAGCGGCAACGCCAGCAGGTGGGTGATGATCGACAAAGCGTTGATGCCCGGATCGAACACACCGAGGCCACCCGGTTGCCAGATCCACGTCTGGCCCGGATGCCACTTGCGTACATCTTCCTTCCAGTCAATCTGCACGCTTTGCAGGGTGCGGCTGGCCAGCCAGCCACGGGCGGCGGCGATACCCGGTGCGTAGCGCGAATGCCAGGCGAACAAAGCGCTGACGCCTTGTTCGGCAACCTGATCGACCAAGGCCATGGCCTCGCCCAATGTCGCGCAGGGCGGCTTTTCCACCAGTACATGCTTGCCGGCCGCCAATGCCTGTTGCACCAGCGCGAAACGCCCCTGCGGCGGCGTGCAGAACGCAATCGCGTCGACGGCCGGGCCGTTCTCGAGCAGTTCGCCAAGCGACTGGAAGTTTTCCACCCCGGCGCAAGGTTTGCCCTGAGTGGCGACCGCCACCAACTGGAACGCCGGGTTGGCGAGGATGGCGGGGACGTGTTGATCCTGGGCGATCTTGCCGTAGCCCACCAGGCCGAGACGAATCGGTTGCATTACAGACTCCTGTTGTTGTTTTGATCTTTGCAGCGCAGCGGCAAGAGTACGTGTTTCTGCGCCGGCCTCCAATCGTCATACTATTTAAATCGCGCATCATCGCAACGCACACATTGACGGTTGATTAAACGCAAGTTCAAACGTTGTACTAGGATAGGATCCAAACCTGCAGAATTTTCCCGGCCAAGGAGCGTTACGCCGGGCTGCAAGGACACGAGCCCCCATTGCCAATCACGGATGAAGTCATGAACTCACACCTGTTTCCGCACATCGGCAAAGTCATCGCCAGCACCGGCAGCCGCCATTTCCCGCGCATGCTGCATGACTTGATCCGCACGCAACTGGCGATTGACGCCACACATATCCGCCAGATGCGCGTCGAACCGGTGACGCAGCACTGCGAACCCGAGCCGATGAAGGACGAGGCGCTGCGAGCCGATACCCTGTTCAGCGAGCACAGTGACCGACCGCCACCCGAGCCATCCTCGACCGCCGCCGACGCCATGCAATTGCACCTGACCCGGCGCAAGGACGGTTACCGCTACGTGATTTCGGTGTACCGCAACGATCAGTCGGAACGTTTTTCTGCGCAGGAACGCAGCCTGTTGCAGGACATCTCCCCGGTGCTGCTGCCGATGGTGGAAAAACACATCCACGCTGTGCAGCCGCTGGAGATCGATGCGCAAAGTCTGGCGCCAGCCAGCGAAACCAGCGGGCTGGAGACACTGCGCCTGCGCTTCAACGAGCGTTTGCAGCAGTTGGGGATGAAGCTGTCGAACCGCGAAAGCGAAGTGTGCATCGGCCTGCTCGCCGGGCACACCGCGCCGGAACTGGCCGCGCAGTTGCAGCTGAAGGTCAACACCGTCGAGAGTTACCTCAAGCGCGCTGCGATCAAACTGGGCATCAGCGGTCGGCACTCGCTGATGAAGTGGATGTATTCGCCGCAGGACAGCGCGGCCTCCCCCTGACCACGCGAGGTCAGTCCCGCGCCAGCGCTTCGATCGGGTCGAGCCGCGAAGCGTTGCGCGCGGGCACGAAGCCGAACACCACGCCGATCAGGGTCGAACAGAACACCGCCATCATTACCGAGGCCATTGAAAACACCATCTCCCATTCCTTGATGAACAGCGAAAACAGATGGCCGATGGCATACGACAGGGAAATGCCGATCGCGCCACCGAGCAGACAGACCATTACCGCTTCCACCAGAAACTGCTGACGAATGTCCGACTGCCGGGCGCCGACCGCCATGCGGATACCGATCTCGCGGGTACGCTCAGTGACCGACACCAGCATGATGTTCATCACCCCGATACCGCCAACCACCAAAGAAATCACCGCAATCAGCGACAGCAGCAACGCCAGCGAGCGGCTGGTTTTCTGCACCGTCTGTAAGACGCTGTCGAGGTTGTTGGTAAAAAAGTCCTTGGTGCCGTGGCGTTGCAACAACAGTCGGGTGACGTGTTCCTCCACCACTTTGCTCGGCTGGCCCTCCTTCATGCGCACGCTGATGCTGTCCAGATAACGCTGGCCCAACATCCGTCCGGCGGCGGTTTCGTAAGGCACCCAGACGTTGAGGGTCTTGCCCGAGGCAAACAGGCTTTTATCCTGCGCGGCCACACCGATCACCGTGCACGGCAGGTTACCGATCAGGATCACCTGGCCCAACGGATCGATGTCTTGCCCGAACAGGCGCTGCCGGGTGTTGTGATCGATGACCACCACCTGTGCCTGGCGCCGAGCATCGTTTTCGCTGAACGCAATACCCGCGGCCATCTTGATGCCGCGCACCTTGAAGTACTGATCGCTGACGCCGTTCACCTGCGCATCCAGATCGATATTGCGGTAACGCAGCAACAGGCTGCGGCCAATCATCGGCGTGGCGCTGTCGACGTAGTACAGCTGATTCAGCGCGGTGACATCGGCCGGTGTCAGGGTTTCGATGGCCGCTGCACGTTTGTCGCCGTAGCTCGTGCCGGGATAGACATCGATGGTGTTGCTGCCAATGGCCGCGATGTCCTTGAGCACATAGTTCTTCGCGCCCTCCCCAACCGCCGAAATCGACACCACCGAGGTGATGCCGATGACGATGCCCAGCATGGTCAGCAAGGTGCGCATGCGATGGGAAATCAACGCTACCCAGGCCATGGCGAACGCTTCTTTGAACAGGCCGAGGCTGGCTACCAGACGCCGCGAAGCGGTGGCTTTCGGCGTCACCGGTGCGTCGCTGAGCAGATGCGTGGTGTCACGTTCGTTGGCGCGGTCGCTGAGGATTTCGCCGTCGCTGACTTCGATGATGCGCTCGGCGTTGGCCGCGACTTTCGGGTCGTGGGTCACCAGAATCACCGTATGCCCCGCCGCGTGCAGCTCCAGCAGGATGCGCATCACCTCTTTACCGCTGGCGGTATCGAGGGCGCCAGTCGGTTCGTCGGCAAGGATCACTTCGCCACCGTTCATCAAGGCCCGGGCGATACTCACGCGCTGCTGCTGGCCGCCGGAGAGCTGGCTCGGCCGATGTGTCAGGTGGCCTTCCAGGCCCAGCCGCGCCAACAACTCCCGGGCGCGGGCATGGCGCTGAAGCTGCGGCGTGCCGGCGTAAATCGCCGGCATCTCGACGTTGTGCATCGCGCTCAAATGGGGCAGCAAGTGATAACGCTGGAAGATGAAGCCGAAGTAGTCACGGCGCAGTTCAGCCAAGGCCTGATTGTCCAGATCGCGGGTTTCCTGGCCGTTGATCCTGTAGCTGCCGGCGGTGGCGTAATCAAGGCAACCGAGGATGTTCATCAGCGTCGACTTACCGGAACCCGAGGCGCCAATGATCGCGACCATTTCCCCGGCATTGATCGTCAGGTCGATGTTCTTCAGCGCGAGGAATTCGCGGTCACCGGCGGTGAAACTGCGGGTGATGCCGGTGAGCTGTAACAGTGGCTTGCTCATGCTCAGGCTCCCCCCACATTGGTCAGCGGATCACCGATGACCACGCGATCACCTTCAGCCAGACCATCATTGATCTGCACTTTGACGTTGTTGTTGATCCCGGTGTGCACATTGCGCGACTGCGCGTGGCCCTTGGCGTCCAGCACCCGTACCGGGAAACTGCCATCGTCATTGCGCGGCCCGAGTGCCGCCACTGGCACGGTCAGCACAGCCTTGGCGGTGTCGAGGATAATGCGCACCTGCGCGGTCATCGAAATGCGCAGACGATGGTCGGGGTTCGCCACCTCGAACAAGGCGTTGTAGAACACCGCGCTGCTTTGCTTCGGTGTACCGGCGGGCGGCGTTTCAAGAAAGTTCTGTGGCGCCGGGTCCGTGCCGCGCAGTTTCGCGTAGTAGCGTTTGTCCTCGCCAAGAATGGTGAAGTACACCTCTTGCCCCGGGGCGATGTGGATCACATCGGCCTCGGAGACCTGCGCCTTGACCGTCATGGTGTCCAGATCCGCCAGTTTCAGCAGGACCGGCGCCAGTTGGCTGGCGATCACCGTTTGCCCTTCCTGCGTTACCACGCCGACCACGTCGCCATCGATTGGCGCGACGATGCGCGTATACGCCAGATTGACCTTGGCCGTGTCAATCTGGATGTGCGCACTTTTGATCTGCGCATCCAGCGACATCAGATTGGCCTGCTGGACCTGATAGTCAGACTCGGCGGTTTCAAAATCCTGGCGCGAGATCGACGCGTCGTCCTGCAGGTTCTTGTAGCGCTCGTAAATCGCTTTGGTCTGCCTCAGTTGAGCCTGGGTGGCACGTTTTTGCGCCTGCAGATTTTCCTCATCAACCTGGGCCTGACGCAGGGTGTTCTGCAATACCAGCGGATCGATTTCCGCCAGCCACTGGCCCTTCTTCACCTTGTCGCCGACCTTGACCTTGAGCGACTTCAACTGCCCGGACACTTGCGCGCCGACGTCCACTTGCTTGATGCCTTCGAGCAACCCGGTGGCCAGCACCGCGTTTTCAATATCACTGCGTTCCACCGGCGCGGTCAGGTATTGCGGCGCCTCGGCTGGTGCCTGCACCGCGTAGAATGCCAATCCCGCTACTGCCACTAACGCCAGACCCATACCGACTTTGCGCAACTTCGACTTTTCCATAAATGACCACAAGTCCGTTCAGGGGTGAGCCCGGCCAGCGGCCGGGCTCTGGTAGATAAACAACAATCAGGACACCACTTGGCCGGCCGGCACTTTCAGGCCGTCATGCCACCACGCCGCGAGACTGAAGACGTTGGGCGCCTTGAGAATCGTGAAGTGATTGCCCGGCCCGTACCACACCGCCAGATCCGCGACCTGGCGTTGCCAACCTTCAACCATTGCCGCTTGCTCGCGCTGATTGCCCCACGCATCCAGCGTCGGGTCATCGACCAGCGCCAGCCCCACCGGGCCGGTGTAGGCCAGTAGTGGTTGATAGACCGTGCGCAATGCCGTGGCGAAGGTGCGGACCGGCCCGTGCAACGCTTGCGCTGACGAACGCGCAGACAACACACCAGCGCGCACCATGCCCTCGTGCAGCAGGGACATTTGCGTAGGCTCGTCAGCCTCGGCGAACGCCAGCGGATCAATGCCCAGCGATTTGCCGCTGGACAGTTGCAACGTCTCGATCAAACGTTCCAGCGCGGCAGTCGTGGTGTACGGTCTGCCGGCCGTACCGTTGCCACCGGGAGATTCACTGTCTATCAGGGTCAACGATGCCACTTCACGCCCGGACGCCTGCAACTGCGCCGCCATGGCGTGCGCGACCCATCCGCCGAAGGAATGACCGATCAAGTGCACCGCACCTTCCGGATACAACTGCTCGACAGCTTGCAGATAGCACTTCGCTGCCGCTTCAACCTGGCTGTGCGGCACGCCACTGCCATCGAGCCCGCGCGGTTGCAAACCGAAAATCGGCCATTCCGGCCCCAGTGCTTCGGTCAGGTGGATAAACCCGGTAACACTGTCGCCCGCGCCCGGCACACAGAAGACCGGCGCATGCCCGGCGTGTCCGCTCTGGATGGTCAGCACCGGCTGATAAGCCTGTGGCTGCGGTGCCTGTGCTACCGCCATTGCCTGACTGAGCGCTTGGCCGAGTGCCTCGATATCCGGGCTTTTCATCATGCTGCGATGATCCCCCGGCACATCGATGCAACGCAGAAAATCGCTGGCGACTTTCGATTCCCAGCCACGAGTCGGACTCGGCTTCGCCTGCCCTGGCATCAGTGCCCGAGCGCGGAACAAATGCACTGGCTGGCTGGCCGGGCTGACCCGGTAATGCGCCAGCGCCAGGCCATGAGCGGCCTCGCGATCAAAGTAACTCCAGGCATCCGCTGCGCTCAGTGCGGCCAGTTCCGGGTCCGGCAACTGCTGCTCGCAGCAACGCTGGAACAGTTGGTCGAACGCGATGAGCTCGACTTCAGCCTCCAGCCGCTCGACCTCAGCCAACGCTGACAGCCCTTCTTCTCCACGCATCTGCGAACGCGCACGGCAATGCTCGATCAACTGACGTTTATCGTGATGCTCGCCGCCCCAACGGGTTTTATCCTGGCTGGCCGGATGCGGTGCATAGGTATCGAGCAGGCCGACAAACGCCACCGCCTCATCGAGACCGAGCAATTGCTGGGCGATTTCATACGCCAGCAAACCACCGAAAGACCACCCGGCCAGACGATACGGCCCATGCGGCTGCAACGTCCGGATAATTCCGACCAGCCGCGTGGCCATGCATTCAAGGGTGCGCAGTTGCGGTTGTCCCAGCGGCACGCCGGGCAAACCATAAATGGGAAACTGCCCTTCGATATGCATCCCCAATGCTGGGAAATACACGTCCCGGCCGCTGAACTCATGGATCAGGAACAGCGCATTGCCGCCCTCCCCCGGTCGCACCACGACCACGCCTTCGGGCTGCGCGAGCGTTGCGTCGGACCGACTGAGCAACGCGGCCAGCGCCTCAATGCTCGGACGCTGGAATACCTGCGCCAGCGTCACCTGTTGCCCTGCACGTTGCAGCAGGTTGACCAGCCGAATCGCCAGCAACGAATGCCCGCCCAATTCGAAGAAGTTGTCGTGACGTCCGACCTGCTCGACATTCAGCACTTCACTCCAGACTCGTGCCAGCAAGGTTTCGATTTCGCCTTGAGGCGCTTCGTAGTGACGGCTGAGCACCGCGTCGAGGCCCGGTGCCGGCAGCTCCTGACGGTCGATCTTGCCGTTGGGACTCAACGGCAAAACGTCGAGCGCAACAAACGCACCCGGCACCATGTACTCGGGCAATTGTTCGAGGATGAACGCGCGCAGCGTGTCGATCGCAGGCACAGCCCTGCCATCAACCGCAGTGAAATACCCGACCAGACGCTCGTCGCGCATCAGCACCACCGCTTCGCGAACCTGCGGGTGCTGGATCAACCGCGCTTCGATTTCACCGGGTTCCAGACGCAAGCCATGCAGCTTGACCTGGAAGTCGTTGCGCCCGCGGAATTCGAGGTTGCCGTCAGCGCGGTAGCGCACCAGATCGCCGGTGCGGTACAAGCGATCACCGGCCACAAACGGGTTGTCGATAAAGCGCTCGACCTGCATCTGCGGCAGCCCCATATAACCGCGCGCCACGCCGATGCCGCCGATGTGCAACTGGCCAATAACGCCGAGCGGCACCGGTTGATCGTGCGCATCGAGCACATACAGGCGGGTGTTGCAGATCGCTTTGCCGATCGGCAATTCGGTGGACGGCACCGGCGTGTGCGGTTCCAGCGTCCATGCCGTGCTGTCGACCGTGGCTTCGGTCGGGCCATACACGTTATGCAGGCGCACCCACGGCAGTTGCTGGCGCACAGCAGCGGCCAGCGCCGCAGTGAGTTCGCCGCCACCACAGAAAATATCGGTGAGGCTGGTGCATTCACTGACAGCCTGCAATTCGACAAACTGCTGCAACAGCGCCGGCACGAACTGGACCACCGTCACGCGTTGCTGGCGAATCACTTGCGCCAGATACGCCGGCTCACGATGACCACCCGGCCGTGCCAATACCAGACGTACCCCCGCCGTCAGCGGCCAGAAGAACTCCCACACCGAACCATCGAAACTGAAAGGCGCCTTCTGCAACAACGCGCCGTGCGCGGTTGGCGGGCAAATCTGCGAGCCCCAATGCACCAGATTGCACAAGCCACGGTGTTCGAGCATCACGCCTTTTGGTGTGCCGGTCGAACCCGAGGTGTAGATCATGTAGGCCAGATTCGAGGCGTTGAGGCCGGGCACCTGCAGATTGCTCTCCGATTGCTTGTGCCACGTGCATTGGTCAAAGTCGATGACTGCTGCGTCGGTCCCGGCAAACAGCGATCGAGTCGCCGTCTGCACCAGCACCGCCACCGGCGCACAGTCCCTGAGCATAAAGTCCAGGCGCTCCGCCGGGTAAGCAGGGTCCAGCGGCACGTAAGCGCCACCGGCCTTGAGAATGCCGAGCAACCCCACCACCAGATCGAGTCCACGCTCGACGCACAGCGCCACCCGCGCATCCGGCCCCACACCCTGCTCGCGCAGGTGACGGGCGAGGCGGTTGGCACGCGCATTAAGTTCGCGGTAAGTCAGACAGTGTTCGTCAGTCTGCACGGCAATGGCGTCCGGCTGACGCTGGACTTGCGCTTCGAACAGGCTCTGCACCGGTTGCTCGACCGGACAATCAACCGCTGTCGCGTTGAAATCGCCAAGCAAACGCAGTTGTTCATCCGCCGCCAGCAGGTTGATCTGCGCCAACACGGCTTGGTCATCACTGACCAATGCTGCCAGCAAACGCTGGAAATAACCGACAAACCGCCGCACGGTCGCCTCATCGAACAACGCCGTGGCGTAGCGCAGCGAGCCACGAATTCCTTGAGGGGTTTCGCCCAGGCTCAGCGACAGGTCGAACTTCACAAAGTGACTTTCCCCGGCAAGGCCTTCCAGCGTCAGCCCGCCCAGCGCCAGGGCTGGCGCGACGCTGCTGTCCCAGCTCACCAGGGTCTGGAACAACGGTGTGTGAGAAAGACTGCGCAGCGGCCGGGTGATTTCCACCACGTGTTCGAACGGCAGATCCTGATGCGCCTGCGCGGCCAGGGTCTGTGCCTTGACCCGCGCCAGCAGCGCTGCGCCCGTCAGATCGCCTGAGGTATCGATACGCAGTGCGAGGGTGTTGACGAACATTCCGATCAACCCTTCGATCTCGGCGCGGGTACGGTTGGCCACCGGCGAGCCGATCACCACATCGGACTGCCCGGACAAGCGAGCGAGCAACATCGCCCAGGCGCTCATGATCACCATGTATGGCGTCACGGCGTGGCACTGACACAACGCCTTGAGACCGGCGCTGGTCTGCGCGTCCAGCAGAATCTCGACGCTGCCGCCGCGGTGATCCTGTTGCGCCGGACGCGGACGGTCGGTCGGCAGGCTCAACAATGCCGGGGCGCCGGCCAGGGTCTGCTGCCAGTAGTCGCTTTGGCGCTGCAACACCTCGCCGCTGAGCCAGCGGCGCTGCCACAGCGCATAGTCGGCGTACTGCAAGGCCAGCGCCGGCAGCGGATCGTCCTCGCCGTGGCTGAACGCCCCATACAGCGCCATCAATTCACGGGCGAGCACGCCCATCGACCAGCCGTCGGAGATGATGTGGTGCATCGTCAACAAGAGCACATGGTGTTCATCGGCCAGACGCACCAGACGTCCACGAATCACCGGGCCATCCTGCAAATTGAATGGCCCGCGCGCCTCCGTGTCGAGCAAGGTGCGCAAGGCCTCTTCGCTCTGTGGCTGTTGCCGCCAATCTTCCTCAGTCAGCGGCAGGCCACTGTCGACCGGGGCAATCAGCACCTGCGCCTGGTCGTTCGATTGCACGAAACGGCTGCGCAGGGATTCGTGCCGCGCAACGATCCGCGCCAATGCCCGTTGCAATGCCACGGCGTTCAGCTGGCCACGCAAATGCAGGCCCAGAGGAATGTTGTAGGCAGTGTTGCCGCCGTCCATCTGCGCCAGGAACCACAAACGTTGCTGGGCGAACGACAACGGCAACGCCTGATCGCGCGGTGCCGGCATAATCTCCGGCAAGCTACTGCGTTCGGCCTGACTCAACACTTCGGCGACCGCCGCCAGTTCCGGGTTGGCGAACAGATCCGCCAGCGCCAGCTCCACACCCAATTGCTGGCGGACCTGGGAGAGCATGCGCATTGCCAGCAACGAGTGGCCGCCGAGTTCGAAGAAGTTGTCGTGGCGACCGACCCGTTCGACCTGCAATACCTCGGCCCAGACTTGTGCGAGGCTGATTTCCAGTGGATTGGCCGGGGCCTCGTAAACCCGACTGCGCAGCGCCTCCTGCGTCGGTGCCGGCAGTGCCTTGCGGTCGACCTTGCCGTTGTTGTTCAACGGCAACACCCTGAGTTGCACCCACGCGGTGGGCACCATGTATTCCGGCAGACGGGCATGCAATTGCGCGTACAGTCCGGCGCTGTCCAAGACGCCATCGTGCGCCGTGTAGTACGCCACCAGACGCGGGGTGTCCTGTCCGTCACGGCGCGCCAGCACCACCGCTTCCTTGATGCCCGGGCAGTTCAGCAGGCGATTTTCGATTTCCCCCAGTTCGATGCGGAAGCCACGGATCTTCACCTGATCGTCGTTGCGCCCGATGCAATCGAGTTGCCCCGGCGCCAGCCAGCGTGCGAGATCGCCGGTGCGATAGAGCAATGCGCCAGGCTTATCGCTGAACGGATCGCGGAGGAATTTCTCAGCGGTCAGATCCGGCCGGTTCAGGTACCCCAGCGCCACGCCCTGCCCGCCGATGTACAACTCACCAGTCACGCCCATCGGCACCGGTTGCTGATACGCGTCGAGCACATAAACCTGCGTGTTGCCGATCGGCCCGCCAATCGGCACGCTCTCGGCGCTTTCCGCCACTTCGCGCACTGCAAAGGCTGTCGCGTACGTGGTAGTTTCAGTCGGGCCGTAGCAATGCACGATGCGCAGTGCTGGCGCCTCGGCCAGCATTCGCCGGAACGCCGCTGGATCGCCACGCTCGCCGCCGCACAACAGAATGCGCAAGCCTTTGAGCGCCTGCGGGATCAGTTGCACGTACTGGTTGAACAGCGCGGTGGTGATGAAGAGGATTGTCGCGCCAGTGGCACTCAGTTCACGGCCGAAAGCATTCGGATCAAGCAAGGTCTGATGGTCGATGACCACCACGCGACCGCCATTGAGCAGCGGCCCCCAGATGTCCATGGTGCTGGCGTCGAACGCAGGGTTGGAGGCGAACACCACACGATCCTGCGCATTGAAATCGGCGTAACCGTTGTTGAGCACCAAGCGACCGATGCCCCGGTGCGGCACCATCACCCCTTTCGGGGTGCCGGTGGAGCCCGAGGTGTACATGATGTACGCCAGCGTCTCCGACGACTGCAACAGATTCGGGTTGTGCGTCGACTGACCGTTGAGGGTCAGCGTGTCCAGATCGATACGCGGCGCGACGTAGTCGATGACTTCACCGCTCAAGGTCAACAGCGCCACCGCCCGGCAATCCTCGACCATGAACGCCTGGCGTTCGCTCGGTGCATTGATGTCCAGCGGGACATAGGCCGCCGCGCACTTGGCGACGGCCAGTTGCGCCACGAGCAGTTCCAGCGAACGCGGTAGCAGAATCGCTACGTGATCGCCCGGTTGCACGCCGTGCGCGATCAGGTGATGGGCCAGGCGATTGGCCTGAGCGTTCAGCTCAAAGTAGCTCAGCGAGTGCGCGCCGTGCACCGCCGCCACAGCCCTGGGATGCGCCGCTGCCTGCTGCTGGAAAATCCCCTGCACGGTGAGTGTTTGCGGGTAGTCACGCGCCGTGGCGTTGAAGTCATACAGCAGGCGCTGACGCTCATCGGCCGCCAGCAACGGCGTGTGTTCCAGGATTATTTGATCATCCGTTACCATCGCTTCGAGCAAGCGTTGCAAGTAATCGACGTAACGCTCGATCGTCGACGCATCGAACAGCGCCGTGGCGTAGTTCAGCGAGCCACGCAACACCCCGTTGACCTCGCCCAGTGTCAGCGTCAGGTCAAACTTGGCGACATCGCCCGATCCGGCAATGGCCTCCAGCGTCAGATCGCCCAACGCCAGTTGCGGGCCGACGCTGCTGTCCCAGTTCAGTGTGGTCTGGAACAACGGGCTGTGCGCCAAGCTACGCGCTGGTCGGGCGATTTCGACCACTTGTTCGAACGGCAGATCCTGATGCGCTTGCGCCTCCAGTGTCCGCGCCTTGACCCGTGCCAGCAGCGCTTCGACGTTCGGTGCGCCCGAGGTGTCGATACGCAAAGCCAGCGTGTTGACGAACATGCCGACCAAGCCTTCGATTTCAGCGCGGCTACGGTTGGCCACCGGCGCACCGATCACCACATCGGACTGCCCGGACAAACGACTCATCAGCAATGCCCAGGCGCTCATCACCGTCATGAACAGCGTCACGCCGTGACGTTGGCTCAACGCTTTGAGGCCTGCGCTCAGGCGCTGGTCCAGCAGCACTTCGACGTTGCCGCCGGTGTAATCCTGCTGCGCCGGACGCGGGCGATCGGTTGGCAGCGTCAACAATGCCGGCGCGCCTTCGAGGGTTTGCTGCCAGTAGTCGCTTTGCTGCTGCAGCACTTCACCGTTGAGCCAGCGCCGCTGCCACACGGCGTAGTCGCCATATTGCAGCGTCAGGGCTGGCAGCGGATCAGGCTGACCCTGGCTGAACGCTTGATACAACGCCATCAACTCAGCGGTCAGCACGCCCATGGACCAGCCATCGGCAACAATGTGATGCACGGTCAACAGCAGCACCTGATGCTCGTCGGCCAGACGCACCAGCCGTCCGCGAATCAGCGGATCGTGCTGCAGATCAAACGCTGTCGAAGCTTCCTGTGTCATCAATGCCTGCAAGGCGTGTTCGGCTTGTGACTGTTGACGCAGGTCTTCAACGCGCAAGAGCAAACCGCTGTCGACCGGGGCAATCGACACCTGTGCGCTGTCGTCGAAGCGGATGAAGCGGCTGCGCAGGGTTTCGTGGCGGGCAACGATCCGCGCCAGCGCTGATTGCAGGGCATCGACGTCCAGGTGACCACGCAAGCGCAGACCAACAGGGATGTTGTACGCCGAGTTGCCACCCGCCATCTGCGCCAGGAACCACAGGCGTTGTTGGGCGAAGGACATCGGCAGTGCCTGATCACGCGGTGCCGGCAAAATGTCCGGTAGCACGCTGCGCCCGGCGCGATTCAATACTGCGGCAACTGCGCTCAATCGGGTATCGGCAAACAGATCACTCAGCGCCAGTTCGACGCCGAGACGCTGGCGAATCAGCGAAACCATGCGCATCGCCAACAGCGAATGACCGCCGAGTTCGAAGAAATGATCGTGACGGCCGACCTGCTTCACTTGCAGCACTTCGGCCCAGATCTGCGCCAGTGCTGTTTCCAGCTCGCCTTGCGGCGCCTCGTATTCGCGGGTCGGCAATGCGGCCAGATCCGGTTTCGGCAAGGCCCGGCGGTCGACCTTGCCATTGGCGGTCAGCGGCAAAGCCTCGAGCCGGACAAACGCTGCCGGCACCATGTAGTCCGGCAACTGCGTCAACAGCTGTGCGCGCAATTCGCCCAGCGCCAGTGGCTCGGCCCCGGCCTGTTCGGTGAAATACGCCACCAGTCGCGGCTGACCGGGTTGGTCCTCCCGGGCCAGCAGTACCGCTTCGTTGATCCCGAGGAGCTGATTGAGGCGGGTCTCGATTTCACCCAATTCAATGCGCATGCCACGAATTTTCACCTGATCGTCGTTACGGCCCAGGTAGTCGAGCGAGCCGTCTTCGCGCCAGCGGGCAAGGTCACCGGTGCGGTACATGCGCGCATTCGGCAAGGGGCTGAACGGGTCGTGCAGAAAGCGCTCGGCGGTCAGATCGACGCGGTTCAGGTAACCTCGCGCCACACCGGCACCGCCGACATACAACTCGCCCATGACGCCCATTGGCACCGGGCGTTGCTGCTCGTCGAGCAAGTAAACCGCCGCGTTCGCCACCGGTTTGCCGATGTGCAACGCCGCGCCGACTTCGATACGCCCGGAAGTGGCGACCACGGTAGCCTCGGTCGGGCCGTAGTTGTTGATCACGGCAAAGCGCTGGTCGCGGTTGAACTGGCGCAAGCGATCGCCACCAATCAGCAAGGTGCGCAAAGTCGGGTGATCGAGGTTCTGGCTGAACGCGTATTCAGCAATCGGCGTGGGCAGGAAGCTCACATCCAGTGGTTGCCCGTGCCACCATTCGAGCAACGCGTCGATGTCTTCGGTGCCGTCATGGGTCGGCGCCAAGTGCAAGGTCGCGCCCACACACAGCGCCGGCCAGACCTCCCACGCCATTGCATCGAAGCCAAACCCGGCAAGGCTTGAGGTGTGGCTGCCGGCGCGTAAGTCGAACGCATCACAGTGCCAGTCGACCAGGTTGGACAGCGTCTGATGCTCGACCATGACCCCTTTGGGCAGGCCCGTCGAACCCGAGGTGTAGATCACGTAGGCCAGATGCGCAGCGCTCAGTCCCGG
The DNA here is from genome assembly GCF_024169245.1 of Pseudomonas koreensis. Lineage (NCBI taxonomy): Bacteria > Pseudomonadati > Pseudomonadota > Gammaproteobacteria > Pseudomonadales > Pseudomonadaceae > Pseudomonas > Pseudomonas koreensis. The sequence goes on along the minus strand of NZ_JALJWP010000001.1, from coordinate 3,689,651 downwards.
AACCGCAGGGTTGTGCTGCGGCTGCGCCGGCCACGCGCACAGGTCGACATCGATTACTGGCACGCTCATCTGCGGCAGTCTCTCGTGCAAATCGCTTTGAGTGAGCACCGCAACCGGCGCGCTGTCGCCGAGCAGATAGCTGATCCGTTCAGTGGGATTCGCCGGGTCAACCGGCACGTAGCCGGCGCCGGCCTTGAGTATGGCGACCAGCCCGACCAACGTGTCCAGCCTACGACGGGCGACTATGGCCACGCGGTCATCGGCTTTCACCCCGATGGCGATCAAGTGATGAGCCAAGGCATTGGCCTGACGATTGAGTTGCAAGTACGTCAGTGGCTGCCCGGCAAACAGCGCTGCCACGGCCTGCGGACGCGCGGCGACCTGCGATTCGAAGCGCTGCGCAATCGTCAGCCCACGCGGGTAGTCAGCCTCGGTCGCGTTGAAGCCCGCCAGCACCTTTTCACGCTCGTGCATCGGCAGGATCGACAACCGATCGAAACCCACCTGCGGCTCAAGCTCCAGCGCATCAAGCAATACGCTCAACGCAGCCTGCATGTACCCGCAAATGCGTTGCGCATCAATGCCGGCCCCGGCCAATACCTTCAGGCTGAAATCGTCGCCACGATCATCGACGCTGAGGGTCAGGCGATAGTTGGTGTGTTCCTCGGCATCGAGCAATTGCATGCCGTGCCAGGCGGCTTGCACCTCGGCAGATATCGGTCCGACCGGAGCGCTGTGACGATAATTGAGCAGCGTGCTGAACAGCGGCGTTCCCGCCGGCATGGCGCTGCACTGTTGCACCTGCGCCAGTTGCGCATGCTCGTGGGCGAGCAACTGACTCAGGCGTTCGTGGGTCGCCAGTGCGGCACCTTTGACGCTATGAGCGTTCAGCTCGATGCACAACGGCAAGGTGTTGATGAACACACCGAGCGCTCGCTCCGCCCCCGCACCGCCCTGCAATCGGCCGAGCAACACCGTGCCAAACACCACGGTGTCACGCCCGGACAACTGCCCGAGTACCTGCGCCCAGGCGAGGTGCATCAGGCTGGCGGCGCTGACCCCCAAGCGTCGCGCCTGCTGACGCACGCTGTAGCTCAGTGGACTATCCAGATTCAGTTGCGCCTCTTGTGCGGGACCGTCGTCGGCCAGACTCTGTCCGTAGGGCAAGGTCGGCTCATCAACAGCGCCGAGCATCTCGCCGAAGAAACTGGCGTGCTCTTGCTCTGTCAGGCCGGAGCGGGTGTGCGCCACGTAATTGCGGTACGGCACCGGATCGCCCAGTTGCCCGGCGTTGCCCAGCAAAAACGCCTGCATCTCGTGCTGCAACACCTCGAGCGCCACGTGATCCATGACCAGGTGATGGAACAGCAGCAGCGCCACCACGCGTTGATGGGCGGCATCACGGCTGTACACCACGCGCATCAGCGGTGCCTCGGTAACCGGCATACGGTAGTTATCGACGTTGAATCGGTTACGCAACTGGCTCAGCGCATCGCCTGCTTCGGCATCCAGGTGCAATGCCTCGCAGCTCAGCGAAGCCAGACGCCAGACCACTTGCACCGGCTCTTCCAGCCCCTCCCAGAACAGCGACGTGCGCAGAATGTCATGGCGCTCGATCACTCTTTGCAGTGCCTCGGTGAAGGTCTGCAAACGCTGTTCATCGGCGAAGGCGAACTGCGCCTGCAACACGTACGGATCACCCTGCGCGGCCGACAGATGATGGAACAGAATGCCGGTCTGCAAAGGCGCCAGCGGGTAGATGTCCTGAACATTCCGGACGCCGCCGGGGACACTCGCGACGATCCGGTCGATGGCCGTTTGATCAAGCGCCATCAGCGGCAGCAGTTCGGGGGTGATGCGCAGGCAATCGGCGGGAATCAGGTTCGCTGGCACCGCCGCCTCGGGTTCGCCGCCGACCGCTGCAGCGAGCGCGGCCAGCGTTGGTTGGCCGAACAGCACGCGAATATCCGCCGACAGGCCGGCCTGGCGCATGCGCGCAACCAGATTGACCGCCAGCAACGAATGCCCGCCCAGTTCGAAGAAATGATCAAAGCGCCCTATCCGCTCGACCTTCAGCAGTTCGGCCCAGATACCCGCAATCACGGTTTCGACTTCACCGACCGGGGCTTCGTACGCGCGAGTCAGCAGCGCCGACGGGTCAGGGGCCGGCAAGGCCTGGCGATCCAGTTTGCCGTTGGGGCTCAGTGGCAAGGCCTGCAGATGCACAAACACCGCAGGCACCATGTAATCCGGCAAGTGCTTGAGCAGTTGGCTGCGCAACTGATCGATTTGCAGCGGCTCGCCGCTGTAGTACGCGACCAGACGCTGATCGCCCGGCACGTCTTCACGGGCCAGTACCGCCGCTTCGCGCACACCATCGACGTGCGCCAGATGTGCCTGAATCTCGCCCAACTCGATGCGCAAACCACGGATTTTGACTTGATCGTCGTTGCGCCCCAGATACCCGATGTTGCCATCAGCCAGATACCGTGCGACGTCACCGGTGCGATATAAACGCGCGCCAGCCTGATCGCTGAACGGATCGTCAAGGAAGCGTTCGGCCGTCAGCTGCGGCCGATTCAGATACCCCCGAGCCACCTGCACGCCACCCAGATACATCTCGCCTGCCACCCCCAGCGGCGTCGGTTGCTGGTGAACATCAAGGATGTACACGCGAGTGTTGCACAGCGGTTTGCCAATCGGCGGCGCGCCATGCGGTACCGGCGAATGCGGTTCCAGCGTCCACACGGTGCTGTCGACAGTGGCTTCGGTCGGGCCATAAACGTTGTGCAGGCGCACCTGCGGCAGACGCTCGCGGACGCTGCGCACCAACGCGCCAGTCAGCTCACCGCCACCACAAAACACATCGCTCAGGCTGCTGCACTCAACGACTTCTTCCACTTCAAGGAATTGCTGCAACAGCGCCGGTACGAACTGGATGACATTGACCTGTTGCTCACGAATCAGCTGCACCAGCGCCGCCGGATTGCGATGACCGTCCGGGCCCGCGAGGATCAGGCGCATGCCGCAGGTCAACGGCCAGAACAGCTCCCATACGGAAGCATCGAAACTCAACGGGGTTTTCTGCAACAGCGCAGCGCCGGTCGCCAGCGGACACAGGCTGGTGCTCCAGTGCAGCAAATTGCCCAAGTTGCGGTGCTCGACCATCACGCCTTTTGGGGTGCCGGTGGAACCGGAGGTGTAAATCACATAAGCCAGGTTCGCAGCGTTCAGGCCCGGTACCTGCGGATTGTTTTGCGCAAGGTTTTGCCAGCTGCAATGGTCGAAATCGACCAACATGCCGGCCCACTCGCCGATCAGTGCACGCGTCGGCGCATGCACCAGGACTGCCACGGGCGCGCTGTCCGCGAGCATATAAGCCAGACGCTCGGCGGGATAACCCGGGTCGAGCGGCACATATGCACCGCCAGCCTTGAGAATTGCCAGCAGACCGACAAGCAGCTGCGGCCCGCGCTCGACGCAGATCGCCACCCGCGAATCGCTGCCCACGCCGCACTGGCGCAAGTGATGCGCGAGGCGGTTGGCGCGGCGGTTCAATTCGGCGTAACTCAAACGCAGTTCACCGGCGACCAAGGCCTCAGCGTCTGGCGTGCGCAGCACCTGCGCCTCGAAGCGGCCATGAACGGTCTGTTCGAGATCGTGGGTGACGGCGGTGGCGTTCAGATCGACCAGCAGGTGCTGACGCTCGTCGTCGGCCAACAACGTCACCTGTTCCAGCACGGCTTGGTCGTTGCTGACCATTGCCTGCAACAGTCGCTGGAAGTAACCGACATACCGCTCAATGGTCGATTCGTCGAACAAGGCAACGGCGTACTCCAGCACACCGCGAATCCCGCCCGGCGCGTCTGCCAGCGTCAGCGACAAATCGAATTTGGCAAAGTGGCTCGGCTCGGCGACGCTTTCCAGCGTCAGCTCGCCCAGGCTCAGGCTGGCGCCGTGGCCGCTGTCCCAACTGAACATCGCTTGAAACAACGGGCTGTGCGCCATGCTGCGCAGCGGCCGGGTGATTTCCACCACTTGCTCGAACGGCAGATCCTGATGCGCCTGCGCTTGCAGCGTGCGCGTCTTGACCCTTGCCAGCAGCGCTTCAGTGCTCAACTCACCAGAGGTATCGATACGCAGCGCCAGCGTGTTGACGAACATGCCGATCAAGCCTTCGATCTCGGCGCGGGTACGGTTGGCCACCGGCGAACCGATGACCACTTCGGCTTGCCCGGACAAACGACTCAACAGACTCGCCCAGGCACTGAGCAGAAGCATGTACATCGTCACGCCGTGACGCTGGGCCAAGGCCTTGAGTGCGGCACTCAGGCGTTCGTCGAGCACCACGTCGACGGTGCTGCCGGCGTAATCCTGCTGCGCCGGGCGCACGCGGTCAGTCGGCAACGTCAACAGTGCCGGAGCGCCGGCCAGGGTCTGTTGCCAGTATTCGCTTTGACGCTGTAGCACCTCGCCACTGAGCCAGCGTCTCTGCCACACCGCGTAATCGCTGTATTGCAGCGTCAGCGGTGGCAGTGGATCCGCCTGACCCTGGCTGAACGCCTGATACAACGCCATCAATTCGCGGGTCAGAACCCCCATCGACCAGCCATCGGAAATGATGTGGTGCAGGGTCAGCAACAGCACGTGATGATCGTCGGTCAGCCGTACCAGTCGTCCACGAATCAGCGCGTCATCCTGCAAATCGAACGGCCCGGACGCTTCGCCCTGAATCAGCGCCTGCAAGGTTTCGTCAGGTTGCGGGTGCTGGCGCAGATCTTCGACGCGCAGCAGCAGACCGCTGTCGACCGGGGCGATCAGCACTTGCGCTTCGTCGTTGAACTGGGCGAAACGGCTGCGCAGGGTTTCATGCCGCGCGACGATGCGCGCCAACGCCTGTTGCAGGGCTTGTTCATTGAGGCTGCCACGCAGACGCAGGCCGATGGGAATGTTGTACGCGGTGTTCGCGCCTTCCATTTGTGCGAGAAACCACAAGCGTTGCTGAGCGAACGACAGCGGCAAGGCGCCGCCACGGGCCACCGCGACAATCTCCGGTTGCGTGCTGCGCCCGGCCTGCGCCACCGCCTCGGCGACGGCAGCGAGTTCGGCGTTGGCAAACAGATCGCCCAGCGCCAGCTCGACGCCGAGGCGCTGGCGAACCTGGGACACCATGCGCATGGCCAACAACGAATGGCCGCCGAGTTCGAAGAAATGATCCTGACGCCCTACTCGCTCGACCTGCAGCACCTGCGCCCAGATCTGCGCCAAAGCGCTTTCCAGTTCGTTGTGCGGTGCCTCGTACTCGCGGGTGAACAGCGCCGCACGCTCAGGTTTCGGCAAGGCTTTGCGGTCGACCTTGCCATTGGCGGTCAACGGCAGTGCGTCGAGTCTGACGAAGGCCACCGGCACCATGTACTCCGGCAACTGGCTCAACAAGTGCGCGCGCAACTCGGCTACCGTCAGCGGTTCGACCTGGCTCTGCTCGGTAAAATACGCCACCAGACGCGGCTGACCGGGTTCATCCTCGCGCGCCAGCAACACGGCTTCCTGAATGCCGGGCAACTGGTTGAGGCGGGTTTCGATTTCGCCGAGTTCGATGCGCACGCCACGGATTTTCACCTGATCGTCGTTACGCCCCAAGTACTCGATCGTACCGTCGGCACGCCAGCGTGCGAGGTCGCCGGTGCGGTACATGCGCGGGTTCGGCAGGGCGCTGAACGGGTCATGGAGGAAGCGCTCGGCGCTCAAGTCGGCGCGATTCAAATAGCCGCGAGCGATCCCGATACCGCCAACGTACAACTCACCCATGACGCCAATCGGCACCGGACGCTGCTGTTCATCGAGCAGGTACACCGTGGCATTGGTCACCGGTTTGCCGATGTGCAAGGCGCCGCCTGCCTCGATTCGCCCAGAAGTGGCGACCACGGTAGCTTCGGTCGGGCCATAGTTGTTGATCACGTCGAATTGCTGGTTGCGACTGAACTGGCGCAAGCGGTCGCCACCGATCAACAGCGTACGCAACGTCGGGTGTTCGAGGTTCTGGCTGAAGGCGTATTCGGCGACGGGCGTCGGCAGGAAACTGACGTCCAGTGGCTGCGCGCGCCACCAGGCGAGCAGCGCATCGATATCCTCGCTGCCTTCGTGAGTCGGTGCCAAGTGCAAGGTCGCGCCGGCACACAACGCCGGCCAGACTTCCCAGGCCATGGCGTCGAAACCGAAGCCGGCAAGGCTTGAAGTGTGGCGACCGGCGCACAGATCAAACGCGGAGCAATGCCAGTCGACCAGATTCGACAAGGTGCGGTGTTCGACCATCACCCCTTTGGGCAAGCCAGTGGAACCGGAGGTGTAGATCACGTAGGCCAGATGTGCGGCGGTCAGCCCCGGCACCTGCGGATCGAGGGTTTCGCTCAGCGGCCAGGTGCGCGGGTCAAGATCGATTACCGGCACCGCCAGCGCCGGCAAGCGACCACGCAGATTGTTTTGGGTCAGCACGGCGACGGGGGCGCTGTCGCTGAGTAAGTAATGCAGACGCTCGGCCGGGTGTGCCGGGTCGACCGGCACATAGCCGGCGCCGGCCTTGAGAATGGCGACCAGCCCGACCAGCGTATCGAGGCCACGGCGGGCGACGATGGCAACGCGATCATCAGGCTTCACACCCAGTTCGATCAGATGATGGGCCAGCGCGTTGGCATGCCGGTTGAGTTCGGCATAACTCAATTGCTCACCCAGGAACTGTGCTGCCAGCGCTTCTGGTCGCTGCGCCACTTGCGCCTCGAAACGTTGGGCAATGGTCAACGCTGCCGGGTAGTCGGCCTTAGTGGCATTGAACGCCAACAGCACCTGCTCGCGCTCGCCCGCCGGGAGGATCGGCAATTGGTTGAGCGCGGTATCGGGCGCCTGTTCCAGCGCCAGCACCAAACTATCGAGGGCGCATTGCAAGTAATCGCAGATACGCTGTGGATCGACCTCGGTGGTGGCCAGCAAGGTCAGGCTGAACGCATCGCCGAAATCATCGACACTCAAGGTCAGCGGATAGTTGGTGCGCTCCTCGGAGCTGAGCGTACTGATCCCTTCCCACGCAGCCAGGGTCTCGGCACTCGCCGTCGCCGCCGTATGGCTGTGCCGGTAATTGAGCAAGGCACTGAACAGCGGCGTCGGTGCGACCACGCCGCTGCAACGCTGGGCCAATGCCAGCGGCGCGTGTTCGTGGCGCATCAAAGTAGTCAGGCGTTTGTGCGTCGCCTCCACCGCCGCACGTACGCCCTGCGCATCGACATCGACCCGTAGCGGCAAGGTGTTGATGAAAATCCCCAGCGCCCGTTCAGTAGCTTCGGCGCCTTGCATGCGGCCCATCAGCACCGTACCAAACACCACGTTTGGCTTGCTGGTGAGCGCCGCGAGCACCTGCGCCCAGCCCAGGTGAAACAGGCTCGCGGCGCTCACGCCGAGTTGCCGCGCCTGCGCCCGCAAACGCTGGCCGAGCAACGCATTGATCGGCAGGCTCAGCTCGGTGATACCGCGGCCGTCGCCCTGCACATCCTGCAAACCGTACGGCAGCGTCGGCTCGGCAATGTCCGCGAGCATCTCGCGGAAAAACGTCTCGTGTTCTGCTTCGCTGATGCCCAGCCGCGCTTGCGCCACGTAATTGCGAAACGGCACCGGCCGGCCAAGCGATTGATCCTGTCCGGTGAGGCAGGCGAGCAGTTCGTGACGCACCACGTCGAGCGCCGAGTGGTCCAGGGCCATGTGATGGAACAACAACGTCGCGACCACGCGCTGACCGTCCTCGTCCCACGCGTAGGCCAGACGCATCATCGGCGCACACCGGACGTCGAGTCGGAAATGCCGCGCATCGAAGCGATCGTGCAATTGCTGCAGCGCAGCGCTTTCGCCGTCTGCCAGCACAACCTCTTCCATCGGCAACTGTGCCTGACGCCAGACCACTTGCAGCGGCACGTCCAGCCCCTCCCAATGCACCGCCGTGCGCAGGATGTCGTGGCGATCGATGACCTTTTGCAACGCTTGAGCGAAGTCCTGCAGACGTTCACGGCTGCTGAACGCGAAGTACGATTGCATGACGTAGGGATCGCCCTGCTCGTTGCTCGCGTGGTGATAGAGAATGCCTTCCTGCAACGGCGCCAGTGGATAGATGTCCTGCACATTGGCGGCGCCGCCCGGTACGTCGGCGATCAAGCGGTCGAGTGTCGGCTGATCCACTTCAGCCAGGGTCACCATCGCTGGCGTGATGTGCGTGCTGCCGGGAAGAATGCCGTTGGCCGGCACGTCGATCTGGCCGACGCGAGTGGCCGAGTATTGCCCGGCCTTGATCAGTTCGATCAGTGCCGGTTTGTGTTTACGCAGCGCGGCCAGCAGTGCCGGATCGCTCAACGCCTGTTTGTTGCCGTTGACGCGCAATTGCTCATCGGTCACCGCCAACTGAATGTCTTTTGCCTTCAGGGTTGCCAATAGTTCGAGCACATTCACAGGACGATCTCCATTCTTTCGGTAATTGCGGCGTAGCCGGCCAGGGTCGGTTGTTCGAACAACGCCCTGACATCGGCTTCCATGCCTTCCTGACGTAACCGGCCGATCAGACTGACCGCCAGTAATGAGTGACCACCCAGTTCAAAGAAATGATCGTGACGCCCTACTCGTTCGACGTTGAGCAGCTCGGCCCAGAGCCGTGCGAGGGTGATTTCGACTTCACCGACCGGGGCTTCGTATTCGCGGGTTTTCAGCGATTGCTGATCCGGCGCCGGCAGCGCCTTGCGGTCGAGCTTGCCGTTGGGGCTCAGCGGCAAAGCGTCGAGATGCACGAACACGGCGGGCACCATGTAGTCCGGCAAGGGCTTGAGCAAATGACTGCGCAGCAGGTCGATTTCCAGGCGTTCGCCGGTGTAGTACGCGACCAGACGTTTGTCGCCCGGCACGTCTTCGCGGGCCAGCACCACCGCTTCTTGCACGCCGTGGACCTGGGTCAGGCGTGCCTGGATTTCGCCCAGTTCAATACGCAGACCGCGGATCTTCACCTGATCATCGTTACGCCCCAGGTATTCGATATTGCCGTCCGGCCGATACCGTGCGACGTCGCCAGTGCGGTACATGCGCCCATGCGGATGAAACGGATCCTCGAGGAAGCGTTCGGCCGTCAGTTGCGGTCGGTTCAGATACCCGCGCGCCACCTGCACGCCAGCGATGTACAGCTCGCCGATCACGCCTTGCGGCACCGGTTGCTGTTGCGCATCAAGGATGTACAGGCGGGTGTTGGCGATCGGTTTGCCGATCGGCGTGTTGTCCGGGGTCTGCTCGATGGAGCCGGCGCAATCCCACGCCGTGACGTCGACGGCCGCTTCGGTCGGGCCGTACAGGTTGTACAAAGCGCTGCCCGGCAGTTGCAGTTTGAAGCGCCGCACCAGACTGCCCGGCAACGCTTCTCCGCTGCACATCACCTGACGCACGCCATCGCAGCGTGTGGCATCGCTGTTAGCGAGGAACACGTCGAGCATCGACGGCACAAAGTGCAGCGTGGTGATGTTCTCACGCTCGATCACGTCGCTCAGATACTGCGGATCCTTGTGCCCGCCGGGCTGCGCCATGACCAGCCGCGCGCCGGTCATCAGTGGCCAGAAGAACTCCCACACCGACACGTCGAAGCTGAACGGGGTTTTCTGCAACACCGAATCGGCCGCGGTCAGCTGATAGGCGTCCTGCATCCACAGCAGACGATTGACCACCCCGGCATGTTCGTTGACCACACCTTTGGGCTGGCCGGTCGAGCCCGAGGTGTAGATCACGTAAGCGCTGTGCCGGGGCGTCAGCGCCGGGATTTGCGGATTGTCGGCGGACAGTGATTGCCAGCTGTTGTGGTCAAGGTCGACCACTGCCGCCGTGACATCCCCCAGCAACCCGCTGGTAGCAGTGTGTACCAGCACCACGGCTGGCGCGCTGTCCTCAAGCATGTAGGCCAGGCGCTCCGGCGGATAGGTCGGGTCCAGCGGCACATACGCGGCGCCGGCCTTGTTGATCGCCAGCAGGCCGATGACCATTTCCAGACTGCGTTCCACGCAGATCGCCACGCGCGAATCCACCTGCACACCGAGGTCGACCAGGTGCCCGGCCAGGCGGTTGGCGCGCTCGTTCAGTTGCGTGTAGCTCAATGCCTGTTCGCCGGCGACGACGGCCACAGCCTGTGGCGTACGCAGCACTTGCGCTTCGAATAAACCGTGCAGCGTCTGCTGCAAATCGTAATCGACGTCGGTGGCGTTGAGGCCGAACAACAACGCCTGCCGCTCCTCGTCCGGCAACACCGTCAAACGATTCAACGGTTGCTGTGGTGTCTGCTCCAACGCCTCAGCCAGCACAACCAGCGCGTTCTGCATGAACCGGCTGATGCGTGCTGCGCCGATACGCGCCGGGGTCATCACCGTCAGTTGGAAGCCGCTGCCGAAATCGTCGACGTTAAGGGTCAACGGGTAATTGGTGCGCTCCTCACCGGTCAGGGATTCGATGCCCTGCCAAGCCTCACGCTTGGTATTTTGCTGAGCTTCGCTGTCGCTATGGCGGTAATTGAGCATTGCGCTGAACAGTGGCGACGGCGCCGCCACACCGCTGCAACGCTGGGCCAATGCCAGCGACGCATGTTCGTGGGCCAACAGCGCACTGAGTCGCGCATGGGTTGCCTTGACCCCGGCGCGCACGTTGCTTTCGTCAACATCCACACGCAATGGCAAGGTGTTGATGAACATGCCCAGCCCGCGATCCGCGCCTGCGCCGCCCTGCATGCGCCCGAGTAACACGGTGCCAAAGACCACGCGCTCCTGGCCGGACGTTGCCGCCAGCACCCGTGCCCAGGCGAGATGGAACAGGCTGGCGACGCTGACACCGAGCAACCGCGCCTGACTGCGCAAACGCTGCGCCACCGCAGCAGGCAGCGCCCGGCGGACTTCCTCGATGTCATTGCCGTCGCCGTGCACATCCTGCAAACCGAACGGCAGTGTCGGTTCGTCGATGTCGCCGAGCATCTCGCGGAAGAACACTTCGTGCTCTTGTTCGCTGACGCCAAGTCGGGTCTGAGCCACATAGTTGCGGTACGGCACAGCGGCCACCGGCAGTTGCTCATCACCGCGCAAAATCGCCTGCATTTCTTCGCTGACCACGGCGAGCGCGGTGTGGTCCATGGCGATGTGGTGGAACAACAGCATGGCAACCACGCGCTGATGGTCCGGATCGAGGGCATACACCAAGCGCAGGAGTGGTGCCTGATCCAGCTCCAGACGCCAGTTCCGCGCATCGAAGCGCGCGCGCAACTGCTCGATGGCTTCACCCTGCGCGGGCTCCAGCGCCACGGCCTGTACCGGCAGTTCGGCATGACGCCAGACCACTTGTACCGGCGCTGCGAGCCCTTGCCAGACAATCGAAGTGCGCAGAATGTCGTGGCGGCTCATGACTTGACGCAGCGCCGCGGCAAACGCCTGAAAACGCTCGACGCTGTCGAATGCCAGACACGATTGCAGCAGGTACGGATCGCCCTGCGCCGCACTGAGATGGTGATACAGAATCCCTTCCTGCAACGGCGCCAGCGGATAAATATCCTGCACGTTGGCCGCGCCGCCCGGCACCGTGGCAACGATGCGCTCGATGCTGGCCTGATCCAGTTGCACCAGCGTCAGCATGTCCGCGTTGATGTGCGTGCAATCGGCCGCAATCAGATTGTCCGGCACTGCGACCTCGCGGCCACTGCCCACCGCTGCAGCTAGCGCGGCTAGAGTCGGCTGGCTGAAGAGCACACGCACATCGGTGCTCAGATCGACCTGACGCATGCGTTCGATCAGCGTCACTGCCAGCAATGAATGCCCGCCCAATTCGAAGAAGTTGTCGTGGCGGCCGACCTGTCCAATGTTCAAAACGTCCGACCAGATCTGCGCCAGCGCAATTTCCACCGAACCTTGCGGCGCGGCGTAGTCGCGGCTCAGCCACGCCGTTTGATCCGGCTCCGGCAACGCCTTGCGGTCGAGTTTGCCGTTAGCGGTCAGCGGCAGTGCTGGCAGACGTACGTAAGCGACGGGCACCAGGCCTTGCGGCAACTGCGCTTGCAGATGACTGCGCAAATCATCGATCTCGACGTTCAGGCGTTCGGTAAACCACGCCAGCAACTGCCCGTCGCGCACCAGCACCACGCAATCCTGCACGGCTTCGTGACCACACAATGCCGCTTCGATTTCGCCCAGTTCGATGCGCACGCCGCGCAGTTTGACCTGATCATCGTTGCGCCCCAGGTATTCGATTGTGCCGTCGGCGAGCCAGCGTGCGAGGTCACCGGTGCGGTACATGCGCGCCTGCGGTTCGTCACTGAACGGGTCGTCGAGGAAGCGTTCGGCAGTCAGCTCTGGCCGATGCAGATAACCACGCGCCACACCGGCACCGCCGACATACAACTCGCCGGCGACGCCGACCGGTACCGGGCGCTGCTGATCGTCGAGCAGGTAAATCTTCGCATTGGCCATCGGCCGGCCGATGTGCAGCACCTGCCCGGCCTCGACCGCGCCGGAGGTGGCGACCACCGTGGCTTCGGTCGGGCCGTAGTTATTGATCACCGCGAAGGTCTGCTCGCGGGGGAACTGGCGCAGTTTGTCGCCACCGATCAACAGCGTGCGCAAGGTCGGGTGGCCGAGGTCGCGACTGAACGCGTATTCGGCGACGGGCGTCGGCAGGAAACTCACCTGCAATGGCTGCGCGCGCCACCACGCGAGCAACTCGTCGAGGTGCTCGTTGCTCACCGATTGCGGTGGCAGATGCAGGGTCGCGCCGACGCACAGTGCTGGCCAGACCTCCCACGCCATGGCATCGAAACCGCAGCCGGCGACGCTTGAGGTTTGGCTGCCGGCGCGTAGGTCGAAAGCTTCGCAGTGCCAGTGCACAAGGTTTTCCAGCGTTGCGTGTTCGACCATCACGCCTTTCGGCTGGCCGGTGGAGCCGGAGGTGTAGATCACGTAGGCCAGATGAGCCGGGGTCAGCGTCGACAGTTGCGGATTGCTGTCGGACAACTGCTGCCAAGTGGGATGGTCCAGATCAATCAACGGCACTGCGCCCAGCAAATCAGCCGTCGCAGCCTGCGCCAGTACCGCCATCGGCACGCTGTCCTGCAACAGATAAGCGATGCGTTCCGCCGGATACGCCGGGTCGACCGGCACATAACCGGCGCCGGTCTTGAGGATCGCCAGCAACGCGACGAGCATGTCCGGGCCACGGCGCAGACACACGGCGATGCGGTCATCGGGCTGCACGCCGAGGCCGAGCAAGTGATGGGCCAGGCGATTGGCACGCTGATTGAGCTGAGCGTAAGTCAGCTGCTGCGCGCCCTGCACCACGGCCGGTGCATGCGGCTGCTGCTCGGCCTGAACCTCGACCAAGCGCTGAATCGTCGCGCCACGCGGATAGGCCGCGTCATGCTGGTTGAAGCCGACCAGCAAGTCTTCGTATTCCGCCACCGAAAGCACCGGCAACCGGTTGAGCGGACGTTGCGGTGCTTCTTCCAGTGCGGTCACCAGATGTTCGAGTGCGGTGTGCATGTAACTGCAAATCCGTTGTGCACCGATCTCGGCGACCGCCAGCACGTCGAGGGCAAAGCCTTCGCCCAGATCATCCACCGACAGGGTCAGCGGATAATTGCTGCGCTCCTCACCGCCAAGCATGCGCACGCCCTGCCAAATTCCTTGACCATCGCGCGGCTGTTGTGCGGCGGCGCTGTGCCGGTAGTTGAGCAAGGCACTGAACAGCGGCGCGGAACCGACCATGCCACTGCAACGCTGGGCCAGCGCCAGTGACGCGTGTTCATGGCCAAGCAGCGCCGTCAGCCGCGCATGGGTGGCTTTCACCCCGGCGCGCACGCCTTGTGCGAGATCAACCCGCAGCGGCAAGGTATTGATGAACACCCCGAGCGTGCGGTCGGCGCCCTCGCCGCCCTGCATCCGTCCCATCAGCACGGTGCCGAACACCACATCACAGCGTCCGGAGACCATGCCCAGCACCTGCGCCCAGGCCATGTGCATCAGGCTCGCCGGGCTGACACCCAACTGCCGCGCCTGTTCGCGCAGGCGCAAATTGAGCGTGGCATCGACCGCTTGCAGCGCTTCTTCGATGCCACGCCCATCGCCCTGAACATCCTGCAGACCGAAAGGCAAGGTCGGCTCGTCGATATCGCCAAGCATCTCGCGGAAGAACGCCTCATGTTCCTGCGCATCGGCGCCCAGGCGCGCCTGCGCCACGTAGTTGCGGTACGGCATCGGGGGAGTCAGCGTGTCGAGCTGATCAAACATCAACGCGTGCATTTCCCGACCAATCACTTCCATGGCGGTGTGGTCGAGAATCGAGTGATGGAACAACACGATGGCGACGACTTGCTGATGCGCCGGATCCTCGGCGTAGACCATGCGGATCAGCGGTGCCTGATTCAAGTCGAGGCGGAAATGCCGAGCATCGAATCGCGCGTGCAACTGTTGGAGAATGTCGCCGTCCTGCACCTCCAGTGGCACCTTGTGCACAACCATCTGCGCCTCACGCCAGACCACTTGCTGTGGGTTGGACAAGCCTTCCCAGACTACGCTGGTGCGCAGAATGTCGTGACGCGCGATGACCTGCTGCAAATGCGTGGCGAAGGTTTGTAAACGTTCGAGGCTGTCGAAGGCCAGACGTGATTGCAGCAGATACGGATCACCCTGTTCGGCACTGAGGTGGTGATAAAGAATGCCTTCCTGCAACGGTGCCAGCGGGTAGATGTCCTGCACATTGGCGGCGCCGCCCGGCACCGTGGCGACGATACGATCGATGCTGGCCTGATCCAGCGTGGTCAGGGTCAGCATGTCCGGGGTGATGTGCGTGCAATCGGCCGCAATCAGATTGGCCGGCACTGCGATTTCCCGACCACTGCCCAAGGCCCGCGCCAGCGCGGCGAGGCTCGGCTGGTTGAACAGCACGCGTACATCGGCGCTCAGGCCGGCCTGACGCATGCGTTCGATCAGGCTCACCGCCAACAGCGAATGGCCGCCGAGTTCGAAGAAGTTGTCGTGACGACCGATCTGTTCGATGTTCAGTACGTCGGCCCAGATCTGCGCCAGCGCTACTTCAACCGGGCCTTGCGGCGCCTCATATTCACGGCTGAGCCACGCGTCCTGATCCGGCTCGGGCAAGGCCTTGCGGTCGAGTTTGCCGTGAGCCGTGAGCGGCAGGCTGGCCAGTCGCACATAGGCGGCCGGCACCAAAGTGTCCGGCAGTTGCGCTTGCAGATGGCGGTGCAAGTCGCCGATCTCGACCTGCTCGATGTCAGTGAACCACGCAACAAGACGCCCGTCGCGCACCAGCACCACGCATTCACGGACCGCATCATGTGCGCTTAGCGCCGATTCGATTTCCCCGAGTTCTATACGCACACCGCGCAGTTTCACCTGATCGTCGTTGCGCCCCAGGTATTCGATATTGCCATCGTCCAGCCAGCGCGCCAGGTCACCGGTGCGGTACATCCGCGCGTGCTGTTCGTCGCTGAATGGGTCGTCGAGGAACTGCACAGCGGTCAGTTCCGGTCGATTCAGATAGCCGCGTGCAACCCCGGCGCCACCGACATACAACTCGCCCTGCACGCCCGTCGGCACCGGCTGTTGCTGGCGGTCCAGCAGATAGATCCGCGCATTGGCGATCGGCCGGCCAATGTGCAAAACCCGCCCGGGTTGGATGCTCCCGGACGTCGCCACCACCGTAGCTTCGGTCGGGCCGTAGTTGTTGATCACGGCGAACGTCTGCTCCCGTGGGAACTGGCGCAACTTGTCGCCACCGATCAGCAGCGTGCGCAGGGTCGGATGGCCCAGTTCACGACTGAAGGCATATTCGGCCACCGGGGTCGGCAGAAAACTCACCTGCAACGGCTGCGCACGCCACCACTCGAGCAGTTCGTCGAGGTGTTCATTTTTGATCGAGGGCGGTGGCAGATGCACGGTCGCGCCGACGCACAACGCCGGCCAGACTTCCCAGGCCATGGCATCGAAACCGCAACCGGCGATGCTGGCGGTGTGGCTGCCGGCGTGCAGATCGAAAGCTTCGGCGTGCCAGTGCACGAGGTTTTCCAGAGTGCGGTGCTCGACCATCACGCCTTTCGGTTGCCCGGTGGAACCCGAGGTGTAGATCACGTAGGCCAGATTCGCCGGGGTCAGGCCCGACCGTTGCGGGTTGTCGTCGGGCAAGTGCCGCCAGTCGCTGGCGTCCAGATCAATCACCGGCGCAAAGCCGAGCAAGTGGCGCGTCGAAGCCTGCGCCAGCACCGCGACCGGATCACTGTCCTGCAACAGGTAGGCAATGCGTTCTGGCGGATAATCCGCATCGATCGGTACATAACCCGCGCCGGCCTTGAGAATCGCCAACTGCGCAACGAGCATGTCAGGGCCGCGACGCAGGCACAGCGCGACACAGTCGTCGACTTGCACGCCGAGGCCGATCAAGTGATGGGCGAGGCGATTGGCGCGCTGATTCAGTTCACGGTAGCTGAGCTGTTGCTCGCCCTGCACCACCGCTAGCGCCTCGGGATGCGCCAGGACTTGCGCTTCAAACAGGCGCGGCACTGTTTGCGCGGGCGGGTATTCACGACCGCTGATATTGAAGCCGACCAGCACCCGTTGGCGCTCGCCCGGCGACACGATCGTCAGTTGCTGCAACGGCGCCGTCGGCGTGTACTCCAGCGCCGTGACCAGACTGTGCAACGCGGTTTGCAAGAAATCACAGACCCGCGTGCCATCCACCTGCGGCACGGCTTGCACGCTCAGACGGAAACCTTCGCCAAGGTCGTCGACGCTGACCACCAACGGATAGTTACTGCGCTCGCGCGAGCTGAGAATCTGCACGCCGTCCCACGTTACCGCGGCCGATTCCGGCGCACTGTGGCGGTAGTTGAGCAAGGTGCTGAACAGCGCCTGCGAACCGGCAACACCACTGCAACGCTGGGCCAGTGCCAGCGAGGCTTGCTCATGGCCGAGCAACTGCGCCAGACGTGCATGGGTCGCACGCACGCCGCTCTCTACCGAATCCGCCCCGACGCTGACGCGCAGCGGCAAGGTGTTGATGAACATGCCCAACGCCCGATCAGCGCCCTCCCCACCTTGCATCCGTCCGAGCAACACTGTGCCGAACACCACCTCTTGCTGGCCGGAAACCTGCGCCAACACCTGCGCCCAGGCCTGATGCACCAGACTGGCCACGCTGACACCCAGCCGCCGCGCCTGCTCGCGCAGACGCTGACCAAGGCTGGCGTCCAGCTCGGAATGACTGTCGAGGATCGCGCTGCCGTCGCCGTGCACGTCCTGCAAACCGAAGGCCACGGTGGGTTCGTCAATGTCAGCAAGCATCTCGCGAAAGAAGAGTTCATGAGCCTGATCATCGGAACCGAGCCGCGCCTGCGCGACGAAATTACGGTACTGCACCGGCGGCGGCAGATCACTGCTGACGCCGCGCATGACGTCGTTCATTTCCGCGACCAGCACATCCAGCGCGGTGTGATCAAGGACGATATGGTGCAGCAGGAGAATGCCGATCCAGCGGTTGTGCGGCTGATCTTCGGTGTAGACAAAGCGCATCAGCGGCGCGCGATTGAGGTCCAGATGATAGTGGCGCGGATCGAAACGCGCTTGCATCTGTTCCAGTACATCGCCGACGAGTTCATCGGCATCGACGCGTTCCAGCGCCAGTGGTGCCTCACGCCAGACCACTTGCACCGCCTCTTCAAGCCCTTCCCAGACAATGCCGGTGCGCAGAATGTCATGGCGTTTGATCACGCCATTCAAGGCACGAACGAAGTCTTTGATCCGCGCCAGGCCGTCGAAGGCGAATTGCGCCTGCAACACATAGGGATCGCCGGCGCTGGTTGCCAAGTGGTGATAGAGAATCCCCGCCTGCAACGGGGCAAGCCCGTAGATGTCCTGCACATTGGCAATGCCGCCCGGCACGCTGGCAACCACGCGGTCGATCGCGGCCTGATCGAGATGGGCCAGCGGCAGCATGGCCGGGGTAATGCGCGAGCAATCCGCCGCGATCAGATTGTCCGGCACGACGATCACGCGTTCGCTGCTCAAGGTCGCCGCCAGCGCGGCCACGCTTGGCTGACCGAACAGCACGCGCACATCACAATGCAGATCCTGTTGGCGCATGCGTTCGATCAGTTTTACCGCCAGCAGCGAATGGCCACCGAGTTCGAAGAAATTGTCATGGCGACCGACTTGCTCGACACCGAGCAAGGTCTGCCAGAGTTCGGCAATCAGCTTTTCCACGACCCCGACCGGTGCTGCGAAGCCACGATGGGCGAAGGCCTCGCTGTCCGGTTGCGGCAAGGCTTTGCGGTCGAGCTTGCCATTGGTGGTCAGCGGAAAAGCGTCCAGACGCACGAAGGCGCTCGGCACCATGTAGTCAGCCAGCACCGCCAGCAAATGATCACGCAACTGCGCCACGTCCGGCGCGGCGCCTGCGTCGGCCAGCCAGTAGGCAACCAGACGCTGATCACCGGGGCTGTCCTCGCGGGCGATGACCACGGCTTCGCGCACCCCTGCGCAAGCGCAAAGGCGCGCTTCGATTTCGCCCAGTTCGATGCGGAAACCGCGAATCTTCACTTGATCGTCGTTACGGCCCAGGTATTCGAGGCTGCCGTCGGCGGCCCAGCGCGCGAGGTCACCGGTTTTATACAAACGCGCCTCGGCGTTTTCGCTGAACGGATCATTGATAAAACGCTCGGCCGTCAGTGCTTCGCGATTCAGATAACCGCGCGCCACCCCCGCGCCGCCGACGTACAACTCGCCAATCACGCCTACGGGGACCGGCTGACGCTGCGCATCGAGGACATACAGTTGCAGGTCGGGAATACGCACGCCAATCGGGCTGACGCCGAGCAATTGCGCGTCGGCGGCTTGCAGCGGTCGATAGGTCACGTGCACGGTGGTTTCGGTGATGCCGTACATGTTCACCAGCCGTGTACCGGCATTGCCGACCCGTGCGTACCACGGTTTGAGCAGGCTCGGCTCCAGGGCTTCACCGCCGAAAATGACTTCCCGCAACGAGTGTTGAAGCTGACTGCGGCCCTGCGCGGCGATCAATTGGCGGAAGGCGCTCGGCGTCTGGTTGAGCACGGTCACGCCGCTTTGGCAGAGCAATTCATAGCAGTCATCCGGCGACCGGCTGACAGCTTGCGGGACCAGCAGCAATTGCCCTCCGAGCGCCAGCGCGCCCCAGATTTCCCACACCGAGAAATCGAACGCAAAGGAATGGAACAGCGCCCAGGTGTCCTGCTGATTGAACTGGAACCAGTCATGGGTAGCAGCAAACAGCCGCGTCACGTTGCGGTGCTCGACCATTACGCCTTTGGGCAAACCGGTGGAACCGGAGGTGTAGATCACGTAAGCCAGATGCGCCGTGGTCAATTCGGGAATCTGCGGATTGCAGTCGAGTCCGGCCTCGAGGTGAGCGCCGTCGAGGTCAATCTGCGGCGCGTCGAGATCGGCCACGCGATCGCGCGTTGCCGCTTGCATCAGCACCGCCGCCGGTGCGCTGTCCTGCAAGGTGAAGCTGATTCTGTCGAGCGGATAAGCCGGATCGATCGGCACGTACCCGGCACCAGCCTTGAGTACGCCGAGCAGGCCGATGATCATCTGTGGGCCTCGCTCGACGCAGATGGCGACACGGTCATCGGGGCGGATGTTCAGCGCCAGTAAATGATGGGCGACCTGATTGGCGCGGCGATTGAGCTCGCCGTAGCTGAGCGTCTGCCCCGCGAAGATCAACGCCGTGGCGTCAGGTCGGGCCTGCGCATGGGCTTCGAATTGCTGGTGGATCAGCGGGGATTCGGGGAACTGCGTCAGAGGCAGATTGCTGCCGTGCAGCAGGTGTTCGAGTTCGCTGGCGGGGAGGATTTTCAGCTCTTGCAGCGCCACATCGGCGCTGGATTGCAGCGCCGCAGCCAGGCTCTCCAGCGCAGTGCTCAGGTAAGCCGCCATGCGCTCGGCACCCAGCGCTGCATCTGCCAGGGCGGTGATGCGCAAATCTGCGCCGAGGTCATCAATGTTGATGGTCAGCGGATAGTTGGTGCGCTCGCGGGCGCCGAGCAGCTGCACACCGGGGGCAATGTCGACCACGTCAGCGACTTCTTCGACACTGCTGTGCCGGTAGTTGAGGATCGCGCTGAACAGCGGCGTCGGCACGGCCACTGCGCTGCAGCGTTGGGCCAAAGCCAGCGAAACCTGCTCATGCGCAAGCAACGCCGTCAGGTGCTGATGGGTCGCCCGCACGCCGGCACGCACACTTTGTTCGCCGACATCAACGCGCAGCGGCAAAGTGTTGATGAACATGCCCAACGCCTGCTCACCACCCTCGCCCGCGTCCATCCGCCCCAGCAGCACGGTGCCAAACACCACCGCCGTGCGCCCGGACAATTGCCCCAGCACCCGCGCCAGCGCCAGATGCGTCAGGCTCGCAACGCTCACGCCGAGCTGCCGCGCCTGCTCGCGCAACTGCTGGCTCAAGCGGCTGTCGAGCATCAACGAAGACTCCTCGATGGCGTGGCCGTCACCCTGCACATCCTGCAAACCACACGGGAGTGTCGGCTCGTCGATGTCGGCGAGCATCTCGCGGAAAAACGCTTCTTGCGCCTGCTGATTGCCGGCACTGCGCGCCATCGCCAAGTGATCGCGATACGGCACCGGCGCAGGCACCTGCGCGGTCTGCCCGAGCAGAAACGCCTGGATTTCCCTGCGCATTACATCCAGCGCAACGTGATCCATGATCATGTGATGAAACAGCAACAGCGCGACCACGCGCTCCTGGGCAGGATCCTGCGCATAGACCATGCGCAGCAGCGGCGCTTGCTGCATGTTCAGGCGCAAGTGCTGCGGGTCATGGCGTTCGAGCAATTGCGTGAGTACGTCGCGGTCACGGTCGACGCTGATTTTCTCACACACCAGCGACGCCTCGCGCCAGACCACTTGCACCGCCTCGTCGAGGTATTCCCAGACAAACGAGGTGCGCAGAATGTCGTGACGCTTGACCACCCAACGCAGCGCGTCGGCAAACGCGTCCAGCCGTTGCAGGCCGTCGAACACGAAGCGCGCCTGCGAAATGTAGGGGTCGCCAGCAGCAGCCGAGAGGTGGTGATAGAGCATGCCCTCCTGCAACGCGGACAGCGGATAGATGTCTTGCACATTGGCGGCGCCGCCCGGCACGGTGGCGACGATGCGGTCAAGCGCCTCCTGATTCAGCGTCACCAGCGGCAGCATGTCCGGGGTGATGCGAAAGGCCGGGCTCAGCCAGTCACCGCCGTGTTCTGCAACCAGTTCCAGCAGTTGCGCCTTGTGCGCCGCGAGGCTGTCCCACAACGCGTCATCCAGCGCGTCGTCGCTGCCCAGAATGACCAGGTCTTCATCTTCCTGTTGAAGGCGGATCGCATGGGTGGAAATAACAGCCATCAGTTCGCTGAAATGCATGAGGTAACCTGCTGTAAATACGGAAAATAGGGGCGCGCAGCAGCGAGTCCGTGCAGGCGGCGCGCAGCCTGGAAAAACTAAAACATCGGGGCGTGGGCGTCTGACATGGGAAGCGGGGACAAGCCATATCGGATAAGGGCCACACAACCGGCCCCTGTAGGAGTGAGCCTGCTCGCGATTGCGGTGTGTCAGTCACGAACATATCGCCTGACCTGACGCCATCGCGAGCAGGCTCACTCCTGCAGGGTTTGTGTGCGCCGTCAGAGCCGGCGTTTGCGGTTGAGGTTCGGGATGGTGGTCTGGGCGATCTCGACCTGCTTCGCCTGTCGCGAGGTCTGGGCCGCCAGCGCGGCCAGTGTCGGCTGGCTGAACAGCGTGCGCGCGTCGACATGCAGGCCGGCCAGGCGCATGCGCGCGACCAGACTGACCGCGAGCAAGGAATGCCCGCCCAATTCGAAGAAGTTGTCGCCGCGCCCCACCTGCTCGACCTTGAGCACCTGCGCCCAGATCTGCGCCAAGGCGGTTTCCACGTCGCCTTCAGGTGGCGCATAAGGCCGACTGAGCAGCGCTTCCGCCCCCGGTTCCGGCAATGCCTTGCGATCGATTTTGTCGTTGGGCGTCAACGGCAACGCCGCCAGCATGACGTAAGCGCCGGGCACCATGAATTCTGGCAACCGCGCCAACACGTGGTTGCGCAACGCCTCCAGCGTCGGTGCAGCCCGTTCGGCCCGCACGCTGTAATAAGCCACCAATCGCTCATCGCGCACCAGCACCACTGCCTCGCGAATATCGGGATGCTCAAGCAGACGCGCTTCAATCTCGCCCAGCTCGAGACGAACCCCGCGCAGCTTGACCTGAAAGTCATTGCGACCGAGGAACTCGAGATTGCCGTCAGCGCTGTAACGCACCAGATCCCCAGTGCGATACAACCGGTCACCGGTCACAAACGGACTGTCGATAAAGCGTTCGGCCTGCAATTGCGGCAGTCCCCAATAGCCCCGCGCCACGCCCACCCCGCCAATGTGCAAATGACCGCTGACGCCAAGTGGCACCGGTTGATCGCCGGCATCGAGCACATACAGCCGCGTGTTGCTCAGCGCCTTGCCGATCGGCACTTGTGTCTGTGGCACCGGTTCACCGGGTTCCAGCGTCCAGCCGCTGCTGTCGACGGTGGTTTCGGTCGGCCCGTAGACGTTGTGCAGGCGCACCCACGGCAGGCGCTCGCGCACTTGCCGGGCCAGCGCAACAGTCAACTCGCCGCCACCGTTAAGCACGTCGGTGAGGCTGGTGCACTGGCTGACATCGTCCTGTTCGATGAACTGCTGCAACAACGCCGGTACAAACTTGACCACCGAAATGTTCTGCTCGCGAATCACTTGCGTCACATAAGCCGAATCGCGATTGCCGTCGGCCCGCGCCAGCACCAGACGCATGCCCGAGCACAGCGGCCAGAAGATCTCCCACACCGAACTGTCGAAACTGTACGGCGCCTTTTGCAACAATGACCCGTGTTCGCTCGGTGGCGCCAGTTGCGAACCCCAATGCACCATGTTGCAAGCGCTGCGGTGTTCGATCATCACGCCCTTCGGTGTACCGGTGGAGCCGGAGGTGTAGATCATGTAGGCCAGATTCGCCGCGCCGAGGCCCGACACCTGCGGGTTGTCGTGCGACTGGTCCTGCCAGGCGCCGAGGTCGAGATCGATCAGCGGCACGCTGGTTTCGCCGAGCAGATCGCGCGTCGCGCCATGCACCAGCAGCGCGACCGGTGCGCTGTCCTGCAACATGTAGTTGAGCCGTTGCAGCGGATAATCCGGATCGAGCGGCACATACGCACCACCGGCCTTGAGAATCCCCAACAGACCGATCACCAGTTCCGGCCCGCGCTCGACGCAGATCGCGACCCGCGAATCCGGCTGCACGCCGAGCTCGCGCAGATGATGAGCCAGGCGGTTGGCCTGCTCGTTCAACTGGCGATAGGTCAGGCGTTGCTCGGCGAACTGCACGGCGATGGCATCCGGCTTGCGCTGCACCTGTTGTTCGAACAGCGCCTGCAGCGGTTGCTCCATCGGGCAATCGACTTCAGTAGCGTTGAACTCGATCAGCAGCCGTTGCCGTTCCTCCTGCGGTAACAACGGCAGGCTGTTCAGCGGCCGCTGCGGCGTGTTTTCCAGCGCCTCGACCAAACCGCTCAACGCTGTTTGCACGTAAGCGCAAATCCGCTGCGCGCCAATATTCGACAAGGTTCTGGTGGTCAGGCGCAAGCCCGTACCGAGATCGTCAACGCTCAGGGTAAACGGGTAATTGGTGCGTTCCTCGTTGGCCAGGGTTTCGATGCCTTGCCAGGTTTGCCGGGAGGTTTTTTGCTCAGCATCATCGCTGTGTCGGTAGTTGAGCAAGGCACTGAACAGTGGCGCTGGCGCGGCAACGCCACTGCAACGCTGGGCCAGCGCCAAAGACGCATGTTCATGGGCGAGCAAAGCGGTCAGGCGTGCGTGGGTGGACTGCACCGCCGCGCGCGCGCCTTCACCGACATCGACCCGCAGCGGCAAAGTGTTGATGAACACCCCCAACGCCCGGTCGGCACCCACGCCGCCCTGCATGCGCCCCATCAGCACCGTGCCGAATACCACGCTTCGCTGCGCGGAGGTCGCTGCCAGCACTTGCGCCCAGGCGAGGTGGATCAGGCTGGCAACGCTCACACCCGCCAGACGCGCCTGCTGCTGCATGCGCTGATAGAGATCGGATGCCAAGGCTTGCTCAGCTTCTTCAATGTTGCTGCCGTCACCCTGCACATTCTGCAAAGCGAACGGCAAGGTCGGCTCGTCGATATCGCCGAGCATCTGGCGAAAGAACGCTTCATGCTCCTGCTCGCTGACGCCCAGTCGCGTCTGCGCCACGTAGTTGCGATACGGTACTGGCGGCGCTAGCGTCTCCGGGTGCCCGGACAGGCTGGCGTGAATCTCTTCGCGCATCGCTTCGAGCGCGATGTGATCCATCGCCAGGTGATGGAACAGCAAGATGCCAACCACTCGGTTGTGCGCCGGATCACGGGCATACATCAGGCGCAGCAGCGGTGCCTGACTGACATTGAGGCGATAGCGCCGTGCGTCGAAACGCTCGTGCAATTGATCGATGATCGCGCCGTGAGCAGGCTCCAGTTCGACCTCCTGCACTGGCAGAATCGCCTCGCGCCACACCACTTGCACCGGCGATGTCAGCCCCTCCCAGACCACTGCCGTACGCAGGATGTCGTGCCGTGCGATGACCTGACGCAGCGCAGTGGCGAAGGCCTCGACCCGTTCGAGGCTGTCGAACGCCAGCAGCGATTGCAGCAGGTACGGATCGCCCTGCGCGGCGGTGATGTGGTGATAGAGAATGCCTTCCTGCAACGGCGCCAAGGAGTAGATATCCTGCACGTTGGCGGCTCCGCCCGGCACCGTTGCAACGATGCGCTCGATCATCGCCTGATCCAGTTGCACAAGTGGCAACAGGTCAGGCGTGATGTGCGTGCAATCGGGGGGAATGCGGTTGGCCGGCACCTCGACTTCGCGGCCGCTGCCCTCCGCCGCTGCCAGCGCGGCCAGTGTCGGTTGACTGAACAGCACCCGCACATCGCTGCTCATACCGATCTGACGCATGCGCTCGATCAGCCCGACCGCCAACAAGGAGTGGCCGCCCAGCTCGAAGAAATGGTCGTGACGCCCCACCCGTTCAACCTGCAAGACCTCGGCCCAGATCTGCGCCAGGGCGATTTCGACGTCACCTTGTGGCGCCTCGTATTCGCGCCGGATCAACGCTTCCGGCCCCGGCGCCGGCAGCGCCTGGCGATCAAGCTTGCCGTTGGCGGTCAGCGGCAACGTCGCCAGGCGGATGTAGGCCGCCGGCAGCATCGCGGCCGGCAAGCGCGATGTCAGATGCGCGTGCAGTTGCAGGATGTCCAGCGCTTCACGCTCGGTAAACCATGCCAACAGCTGACCATTGCGCACCAGTACAACGGCTTCCTGCACCGCATCATGGCTGGCTAGAGCGGCTTCGATTTCACCCGGTTCGACACGCACACCGCGAACCTTCACTTGGTCATCATTACGACCGATGTACTCAAGGTTGCCGTCGGGGCGCCACCGTGCGAGGTCGCCGGTGCGGTACATGCGCGCCTCCGGCTGCACGCTGAACGGGTCGTCGAGGAAGCGTTCGGCGGTCAGGTCCGGGCGATTCAGATAACCCCGGGCCACCCCGGCGCCGCCCACATACAGCTCACCAATGATGCCGATCGGCACCGGGCGCTGCTGGTCATCGAGCAAATACGCCGTGGCATTGCTCACCGGTTTGCCGATGTGCAACGCCTGCCCAGGCATGATCAGCCCCGAGGTGGCGACCACCGTCGCTTCGGTCGGGCCATAGTTGTTGACCACCGCAAACGCCTGGGCACGGTTGAACTGGCGCAGACGATCACCGCCGATCAGCAAGGTGCGCAAGGTCGGGTGGTCGAGTTGTTTGCTGAAAGCGTATTCGGCAATCGGGGTTGGCAAAAAGCTGACGTCCAGCGGCTGCCCACGCCACCAGTCGAGCAGCACGTTGATGTCTTCGTTGCCTTCGCTTGCGGGCGGCAAGTGCAGGGTCGCCCCGGCACACAACGCTGGCCATACCTCCCACGCCATCGCGTCGAAACCGAAGCCGGCGAGGCTCGAAGTGTGCTGGCCGATGCCGAGGCCGAACGCCGCGCAGTGCCAGTCGACCAGATTGCCGAGTGTGCGGTGCTCGACCATGACGCCTTTGGGCAATCCGGTAGAGCCGGAGGTGTAAATCACGTAAGCGAGGTTGCTGGTGGTCAACCCCGGGACGTCGGGATCGACCATGTTGTCGAGCGACCATTCGCGCCGATCAAGCTCGATAACCGGCAGCGCTGTGGCGGGCAAACGCTCACGCAGATCGCTTTGGCTCAGCAACGCCACTGGAGCACTGTCGCTGAGCAGATAACTCAGGCGCTCGGGCGGATGCGCCGGATCAATCGGCACATACGCGGCGCCAGCCTTGAGAATCGCCAGTAGCCCGACCAGCGTTTCCAGGCCCCGGCGGGCAACGATCGCCACACGATCGTCAGGGCGCACGCCGAGGCCGATCAGATGGTGGGCCAACCCATTGGCTTGCCGGTTCAGCTCGGCATAACTCAGAGTTCGTCCTTGGTACGTTGCTACCACGGCGTCCGGTTGGTCGGCCACTCGGGATACGAATCGCTTATGAATCAGTTGCCCGTGCGGATAACTGACGCGGGTGTCGTTCCACTCCTTGAGCAGGGCCAGCTCTGCCGGGCTATTGAGGTTGAAATCGGCGATCGCCAGTGCCGGGCATTCCAGGCCTTGCTGCAGAATCAGCAACAAGCGCTCGGTGAGCGCCGCGATCTCATCGGCCGCGAAATAGGCAGGCGAGTACACCAGATGCAGCCAGGCCTTGTCGTTGAAACGGTTGCTGCGCAGGTGAAGGGCCAGCGGTGTCGCTTCATGCTGATTGGAGACCTTGACCACGTGCCCCGGCGTCTCAGCGTAACGGTAGTCATGGTCGTCCTGCTCGTAGGACACCGACAACTCGAACAGCTGCGAACGGTCTTCACGCAACAGGCCCAGTGCGCGGTTCATCTCGCTCAGTGGATAGCGTTGATGGCGAAAATCCTGCTTGAGGCTATCGCCGATCGCCTTGATCAACTCAGCGAATGACAATTCACGGCCAAAGTCCATGCGCATCGCACTTACCTGGGTGAACAAGCCCATGGTGCTTTTGAAGCGGGCGCCAGAGCGATTGAGAATCGGCAAGCCGACCACCCAATCGTCACGCTGGGCGGTGCGACTGAAATACACGTGCAGCGCCGCCAGCAACACATGAAAGGCCGAACCGCCGAGGTGTCGCGCGGTGTCTTTCATGCGCTCGTGCAGCAGGGCCGGAAAAGCCTCGACGTGGATGCGAGCTGGCGCCGTTTCAGGATCAAGGGGTTCGCGATAACGGGGCGTCAGCAAAAGTTCGGGAAGGCTGCGGTACTTGTCCAGCCAGTAGCTTTGATCGAGTTCATAGCGGGATGACTGGTGATAGCGCGCGTCATCTTCGATGAAGCCGACATAGGACGGTGCCGCCACGCCTGGATGCTCGCCGCGGGACAGCGCGCTGTAAATGTCGCCCACCGATTTGAACAGTAAACCAAACCCCCAACCATCGATAATCAAGTGGTGAGCCTGCGCTGCCAGCCAGTGGCGGTAATGATCGAGGCGAATCAGGCTGAAGCGGAACAACGCTTGGCCGCTCATCACGTACGCCTGGGCCATTTGCTCTTCGACCAGCGCCCGAGCCGCCGACTGTGGATCGGGATGCCCGCTGAAATCAAATAGCGGCATGTCCACCGGCAGTGTCTGTGCGAACCCTTGTAACGGCAGCCCGTCGTGACCGACGTCTGCCAGCAGCACAATGCGCAAGGCATCATTCGCTGCCACCAGAGATTCAAGTGCCGATTGCATCAGTGCCGGATCCAGCGGCCCGGTCAGTTCGACATACCCGCCAATGTTGTACAGCGGCGAATCTCCGCGGCTCAGTTGGTCCAGCCAGATATCCCGTTGAGCGGCAGTCAGCGGGAATGTCTCGACAGGCACGGACAGATCGTCCGCCACGTTGGCAGAAGTAGGCTGCATAAGATCCATCTCATGTGATTTGCCGGA
This sequence comes from Pseudomonas koreensis, assembly GCF_024169245.1. Taxonomy (NCBI): domain Bacteria; kingdom Pseudomonadati; phylum Pseudomonadota; class Gammaproteobacteria; order Pseudomonadales; family Pseudomonadaceae; genus Pseudomonas; species Pseudomonas koreensis. The sequence continues at coordinate 3,661,456 of NZ_JALJWP010000001.1, read as the reverse complement.
TATTCAAGCATCGGCCCCGTTTACGGGATGACACCTGAAACCCGGACAAGCGCAACGCTTCCCTGCCCCACTCGCCCTGAACCCCCCGAACTCAGGCGCGCCGCGCCCTGTTTGCTGAAGCAACGACTGAAAAATCTGTAGGAAAAACACCATTCCGCGGTAGCGCTTTTCGCTGGGCAGTCGACGCCGGGAAGACTTCATCTGCCGATAATCCGGGCGTTCGGCATGACCCGTCAGTCACGCATGTCGATTGAGCGCAGGCGCCTGCCATCAGCATCTCAGCGCAAATAGTGGCACTTTGTGTCCCTGTTTTCCCCTACAGACGCAGGACAAATGCATAGGATTAAATTCCGCTGCAGCTCAGTTCAAGGAGAAATGATTGCGCGGTGACGTGTGCATGAACGGTAGACGAAGCGGTGATGACTCTGAACCAGGGATGAGAAGGATATGAATCTGACCGGCAGTATTCGCAACATGGAAAACCCGCACTTCTACTGGCAACTTGGAGAGCTGATAGCCAGCACCGGCGACGATCATTTCGCCAGCAACATGTTCCAGTTGGTCGACACGCTGGTGCCGGTCAACCGCCTCGATCTCACTGAATGGACGCTGGATGAGCGCCAGGCCAGCGTGGTCGAGATCAAACCGCTGGGCAGCGCGGGTCTGCCGCAGGCCGGCGAATGCCAGGCAGCAATCGAACGACCGGACGATCATCCGCTGTTGCAGAAAATGATCGAGATGAACGACTCACTGCTGATCCAGTTGAAAGCCTCCTTGCTGCCACGCCATCCGCAACACGGCGTGCATCAATGCAATCTGGTGTCGCGCACGTCCAATCGCCGGTGTGTGATCTCGGTGTACCGGCCGCACACCCAGCGGGTGTTCTCCCTGCCGGAACTGGCGTTTCTGAAAAGCCTGTCCGACACCTTGCTGCCGCTGATCGAACGTCACGCGCAGATGACCCGGCAAAGCCTTGCCCGGCAGCCACGTCCGGCCCTGGCCGAGTTGGAGCAGGCGCCGCTGGCGCAGGTCTTCGATGAACGTCTGGCCCTGAGCGACGTCGTCTTGTCAGCGCGCGAGAAGGAAGTCTGTCTGGGTCTGCTGACCGGCGCCACCGTGCCGCAAATGGCGGAAAAACTGCGGGTCAAGAACAGCTCGATCGAGACGTATCTCAAGCGAGCCGCCGCCAAACTGGGTGTCAGCGGGCGACATGGTCTGGCGAAATGGATGGCCGGCGCTTGAACCCTTCTCGACCTTTACCGCATGTTCAGCCGAACCGCAGCTGTTCGAGCTTACGCCTTCCCCTACTGTGCACGGCTCTACTCATGGCCGGGTGTTCGCTGATCCCTGATTATGAGCGACCGCCGTCGCCGAGCGCCGCGCAGTACCCGGTGGCGACGCAGCCGGCGACGAACCGCGAAGACTGGCGCACGCTATTCAACGATCCGGCTCTCAAGCAACTTATTGCAACAGCGCTGGCCAATAACCGTGACCTGCGCGTGGCGGCGCTGAATGTTCAAGCGTTTCAGGCGCAATACCGGATCCAGCGCGCCGACCTGCTGCCGGCGGTGTCGGCCAACGCCAACGAGTTACGCCAGCGGATGCCGTCCAGCGTCACCGGCGGCCGGGCGCAAATCACCTCGACGTACACGGTCAATCTGGGCATCAGTGCTTATGAGCTGGATCTGTTCGGTCGGGTGCGCAGCCTCAGCGAACAAGCGTTGCAGAGCTGGCTCGCGACTGAGCAGGCGCGGCGCAGTGCCGAACTGAGTCTGGTGGCCAACGTGGCCAATGCCTACCTGACGTGGCGGGCCGATCAGCAGTTGCTGGAGCTGAGCCGTGACACGCTTACCGCCGACGAACAGAGCCTGCACCTGACCACGCGTAACCGCGAGGCTGGCAAATCTTCGGCGCTGGAACAGGCGCAAGCGCGGACCAGCGTCGACAGCTCGCGAGTCAATCTTGCGCGCTATCAACGACTGGTCGCCCAGGATCTGAACAGCCTTACGCTACTGGTGGGTGCGCCGGTATCCGAGCAATTGCCGGCGCTTCCCTTGGCCAGTGAACTGGTATCGCCGCTGCTGGCGGGGCTGCCGTCGGATCTGCTGCAACGGCGCCCGGACATCCTGCAGGCCGAATACCGGCTCAAAGCCGCCAACGCCAATATCGGCGCGGCGCGCGCAGCCTTCTATCCCAGCGTGAGCCTGACCGCCAATGCCGGCACCGCCAGTCGAGATCTCTCCGGGTTGTTCAGCGCAGGCTCCGGCGCGTGGACGTTCCAGCCGCAGATCAGCCTGCCGATCTTCAATGCCGGGAGCCTGCGGGCGAGTCTGGATTATTCGAAATTGCAGAAAGATGTGGCGGTGGCTGAATACGAAAAATCGATCCAGACGGCGTTTCAGGAAGTCGCCGACGGACTGGCGGCGCGCAGCACCTATGCGCAGCAACTGCAGGCCCAGCGCGATCTGGTGCAAGCCACGCAGGACTACTACAACCTGGCGCAGAACCGTTATCGCAACGGCGTCGACAGCAGCCTGACCTTTCTCGATGCGCAACGTTCGCTGTTCACTGCGCAACAAGCCTTGATCAGCGACCGCCTCGCGCAACTGGTGGCCGAGGTCAATCTGTACACCGCGCTGGGCGGTGGCTGGCAGACGGAGGAGCCAGCGCTGCGCTGACCTCCGGTCATTTCTTCTTACACCTTTTGTCGCCCGATCCGGCACCACGCGGCGATCGGCGGCCGGCGAACGGGCTCAGTTTGCTATCATGCGGCGCTTTTACGGTTAACCCCCCGCCAGTCCTGCCGACTTGCGGGCTGCAAAAGGCGGTATTAGATGACGGCTTTGTTGACTCGCCGCAAGGTACTTGCGGGAATGGGCGTGCTCGGGCTCGGCCTGCTCGCCGGTTGCGATACCCGTGGCCAACTGTCGTACAAGTACGGCAAGGATCTGAGCGACAAGATCCTCGGACGCACCTTCAAGCTGAAGAACCCCGAAGGCGAAACCATGTCGCTGTCGAGCTTTCGCGGGATGATGCCGATGATCTTCTTCGGCTTCACCCAGTGCCCGGCCGTTTGCCCCACCACCCTGGCCCGCGCCGCGCAGATCAAGAAGCTCATGGGCCGCGACGGCGACCGCCTGCAAGTGGTGTTCATCACCCTCGATCCCGAACGCGACACGCCGCAGATCCTCGACGCCTACGTCAAAGCCTTCGACCCGAGCTTCGTCGCGCTGTACGGCACACTTGAGGAAACCAAGGCCACCGCCAAGGAATTCGACGTGTTCTACGAAAAAGTCCCGGCCGGCGACACCTACACCATCTCCCACACGTCCACCAGCTACGTCTACGACTCGCGTGGTGAGTTGCGCCTGGGCCTGTCCACTTCGCTGACAGCCCAAGAGTGCACGGAAGATTTGCTTACTGTTATGGAGGTCTGCTGATGCATCCCGTTCTGAATCACTTCAAACGCACCGTGTGCGTGCTGTCCCTGCTCGGCCTGGCGTTCCAGGTTTCGGCGCAGACCAAAGTCGACGACGCCTGGGTCCGCGCCACCGTGCCGACCCAGTCCGCCAGCGGCGCGTTCATGACCGTCACTGCCGACAGCGACAGCAAGCTGCTCAGCGTTGCCTCGCCAGCGGCAAAGGACGTGCAGATTCATGAGATGAGCATGAAGAACGACGTCATGAGCATGGGCCCGGTGAAATCAGTTGAGCTGCCCGCCGGCAAAGCCGTGAGCTTCGACCCGAACGGCTACCACATCATGCTGATGGGCCTGACCGGTCGATTGAAAGAAGGCGAAAGCGTGCCGCTGACCCTGACCGTGGAAAACGCCAAGGGCGAGAAAGAAGCCATCGAGGTTAAAGCGCCGGTTCGCGCGCTGACCGAGATGGGCGGCCACGATCACAGCAAGATGCATTGATCGCTGACGGAAATACTGTTCGCCAGAAAACCTGTGGGAGCGAGCTTGCTCGCGAAGGCGTCAGGTCAGTCAAATCACCTGTGGCTGAAACTCCGCTTTCGCGAGCAGGCTCACTCCCACAGTAGTGCCGGGTGATGCCCCATTTCGCATCTGCCACAAATCCCCTTTAGGAGTGAGCCTGCTCGCGATCACGGTGTGTCAGTCACGAAAAATGTCGAATGACCTGACGCCATCGCGAGCAAGCTCGCTCCTACAGTAGTGCCGGGTGATGCCCCACTCTGCAACCGCCGAAAAAACCTGTGGGAGCGAGCTTGCTCGCGATCGCGTCAGGTCAGTCAAATCATCTGTGGCTGAACTCCGCTTTCGCGAGCAGGCTCGCTCCCACGGTAGTTCCGGGTGATGCCCCATTTCGCATCCGCCACAAATCCCCTGTAGGAGTGAGCCTGCTCGCGATCACGGTGTGTCAGTCACGAAAATGTCGAATGACCTGACGCCATCGCGAGAGGCTCACTCCTACAGTAGTGCCGGGTGATGCCGGATCCTTCAACTCCCCGCACCACCATGCGCCTCTTCAAAAAAGTAATCCTTCCAGCTTGCCGCTTTGTTTTTCAGCACGCCCAGTCCCTGCAATTTCTCCGCATAGATAAATGTGCGTTGCGGCACCACGGTGAAGTCGATTTCCGGGTCTTTGACGATTTGCTCGACCAGCGCCAGCGGCAGTTTCGATTGCTCTACACGGATGTAGGCCTGGGCAGCGGCAGGCTTGTCGGCTTTGATGATTTTCTCGGCTTCGGCCAGTGCGTCGTAGAACGCCTTGTAGGTTTTCGGGTTTTCGTTGTGGAATTTTTCTGTGGTGTAGAGCACGTTGAACGTCGCCGGACCGCCGAGGATGTCGTAGGAACTCAGCACTTTGTGCACGTTAGGGTTTTGCAGAGCCTGGTACTGAAACGGTGGGCTGGAGAAATGAGAGTTGATTTCCGAGCCGCCGGCGATCAGTGCAGCGGTGGCGTCCGGGTGCGGCAGGCTGACCGAAATGTTGTCGAACTTCTTGAACTGATCGTCGCCGAATTCCCTGGCGGTTTCGATCTGCAGCGTGCGCGACTGGAAGCCTACGCCCGCGGCCGGCACGGCGATGCGATCCTTGTCGCTGAAGTCCTTGAGGGTTTTGATGTTCGGGTTGTTGGTCAGCAGATAATTGGGCATCGAACCCAGCGCGGCGATGGCTTTGACGTTCTGTTTGCCCTTGGTGCGGTCCCACACGGTGAGCATCGGCGGCACGCCGGCGGAGACCACGTCCAGCGCCCCGGTCAGCAGCGCCTCGTTCATGGCCGTCGCGCCGGAAATGCTGTTCCAGTCGACCTTGATCTCCAGGCCCTGGGCCTTGCCGTGTTTCTCGATCAGTTGTTGATCGCGCACGACGTCGAGAATCAGGTAACCGATGCCGAATTGCTGGGCGATGCTGATTTTGCCCTCGGCCCGGGCGCCGCTGCTGAACAGCGCGCCCGCTGCCAGAGTTGCGGCCAACAGAGTCAGCGCAGAACGTTTGAACGGTGTAGCCATGACAACCTCGCAGCATAGGGTGGGCTGAAAGGACTGACTTTATAGCTATAAAAAATAGAAATTAAATACCTTTATCGCATATCGATAGCACTGGGGGATTTGACGTCTGCTGCGTGAATATCACCAGCGGTGGCCGGACCTACAACAGTCTGAAACAAAAAAGTGTCCTGACTGAAAAGCTACAGCTGGTGCGAAACGCCCGCCAGCGCTGGGTGTCCGCCTCTTCAGAGAGCGCCAGCCGCCAGTTTAAAAAGCCGATCAGGATTCCTGTCCTTGTTATCATCACCCACACTTTTTTGACCCTTTGATGACATGCAGGCCTTTTTTGTGAGCGCTCTTTTCAACTGGCTGCGGCAGCCGAATGCCCGTCTCCTCTCCCTCATCGTTTTGGTATTGATCGTGCCGGTGTGTCTGCGCGCGGCCCTGGGCTGGTCGACACCGCTGGGCTTTCTCTCGGATCTCGCCGTCGGCAGTCTGCTGGTGGTAGCACTGCATCGTCGCGCATGGTGGCTGGCCTTGCCGGTGCTGTTGTTCTGGGCGTTGCTGGCGATCGCCACGGTAGAACTGGTCAGCGCCGTCGGCCGCCTGCCGACGCCTTCGGATATCCACTATTTGATCGATCCGCAGTTCGTCGAGAATTCCACCGGCGGCGGGCTTGCGCACCCTGCCCTGGCGATCGCTTTGTTGGGGGCATTGAGTTTCTGGCTGCTGACTCAAGTGGCCGGACGTGGTCTGTCTCGTCCGGCACTACCGCGCGTGGTCTGGGTCGCGCCAATCGTGTTGTTCGCCGCGCACTGGGGTGCGCAAAACCTGTGGCCGAACGACGGCGACGCGTGGCGCTTGTACAACCTGCCGCATCAACTGCTCGCCAGTGAAGTCGCCGACCTGCAGATCCAGGCCGAGGAATGGCTGGACGGTGACCTCGAAGAACCGACGCCCGCAATGGCGGGGCTCACCGACGTCGACCTCAATGGCCAGAAGCTGCTGACCGCGCCGGGTCAGGCGCGCAACGTGTTGATCATCGCCCTGGAAGGCATTCCCGGCGCCTACATCCGTGCCAACCGCGAGGCGATCGGCAGTCATTATCAGGAAGACCTGATGCCGAATCTCAGCCGCTGGGCCGAGCGCGGCATGAACACCCCGGACTACGTGCTGCACAGCCATCAGACCATTCGCGGTCTGTACGCCATGCTTTGCGGTGACTACGACAAGCTCAACAACGGCACGCCCAAAGGCGTGGAAATGCTCACCCTGAACGAGCGCAATCAGGCCTGCCTGCCAGCGCAGCTGCGCGCTCACGGTTTCAGCACCCACTATCTGCAAGGTGCCGGCCTGCGCTTCATGGCCAAAGACAAAATCATGCCGCACATCGGTTTCGATGCGACCCACGGCCTGGAATGGTTCAGCAACAGCAATTATCTGGAGTTCCCGTGGGGCAAGGATGACAAGGCGTTTTTCGAAGGTGCGCTGGATTACGTCGGCCAACTGAAAAAGCACAAACAGCCGTGGATGCTGACCTTGCTGACAGTCGGCACCCACCAGCCCTACTCCGCACCTGACGATTATCTGCAGCGCTATGAGACGCCGAAGCAGGCCGCCGTCGGTTACCTCGACGATGCGCTGGACCAGTTTCTTTCGGGGCTGGAACGCCAGGGCATTCTGAAAGACACGCTGGTGGTGATCACCTCGGATGAATCCCACGGCATCGACGGCGTGCGGCTGGCCTCTTCATGGGGTTTCAACCTGACGCTGGCGCCGGAGCAGGCGCAACTGCCGCGCCTGAATGCCGGGGTGTACGGCCACGTCGATCTGAGCACTTCGATCCTCGACTATTTCGACCTGCCGGTGCCGACGGCGCTGAGCGGCCGGTCGCTGTTTCGCGACTACGATTCCGGGCGCGAAATCATGTCGTTCACCAACGGCAAACTGCGCTACCACAACGGTCAGGGCATTTTCTCCGAGTGCGACCTGCCGCGCCGCTGCCGCTATTACCAAAGCACCGGCTTCATCGCCGAAAGCGCCACCTACAAAGGCACCTACAGCGGACACCCGGCCCGGCAGATCGCCGCCCGCGCCGATGCGCTGGACCTGTCCCTGCTGCGCACGCCACTCAACCATCGCTACCAGTTCGGCAGCAACAACATCATCCCCCTGCAGGCGCAGGTCAAGGACGACTGGGCCGACAACCTGATCGGCGCGCAATACCTGGAAATGCCCAAAGGCTCGCACACCCGCGTGCGCCTGACCGTGCGCTCGGTCGATCCGCAGCAGGCGGCGTACATTCAGCTCAAGGCCAAGGAATTCGAACAGGACGTGCAACTGGGATTGCCGGCAGAAATGGTGGCGACGGCGGATCAGCCGCTGGAGATGGATTTCAGCTTTGAAAACCCGCAGCCGCGCAAGGCCTTCTCGTTTCATCTGTTGGGGTATGGCAATGGCGCGGTCGAGGTCTCGGACTTCAGCGTGATCACTGAACTGCCGGGGCAGGATGACATACTTGATGAAGTGCCCGAGGACGATACCGCGCAATCGAGCTAACCCCGTGCAGGAGCTGTCGAAGGCAGCAATCTTTTGCTTTTTGATTTTTCATCGAACAGCAAGATCAAAAGATCGCAGCCTTCGGCGGCTCCTGCATGGGACGGTGAAAGAGTTTGCCTATCGGTATCCAATAGTCGGGCTATTAGCCGACTTGCCAACTCGGGTCTAGCCTTACCAGTCCGAAGTCGGCACGAGCCGGCCGCAGACCTGATAGGGATACGAACATGGCAAACGAATCGAAATGCCCGTTCAACCACGCCGCCGGTGGCGGTACGACGAACCGTGACTGGTGGCCGAATCAACTCAATCTGAAAATTCTCAGCCAGCATTCACCCAAGTCCGATCCGCTGGGCCAGGACTTCGACTACGCCAAAGCTTTCAAAAGCCTCGATTTTCAGGCGCTAAAACAAGACATCAGAGCGCTGATGACTGATTCTCAGGACTGGTGGCCGGCCGATTTCGGCCACTATGGCCCGCTGTTCGTGCGCATGGCCTGGCACAGCGCCGGGACTTATCGCACCGCCGATGGCCGTGGTGGCGCCGGCTCTGGACAACAGCGCTTTGCGCCACTGAACAGCTGGCCGGACAACGTCAGCCTCGACAAGGCCCGGCGCCTACTGTGGCCGATCAAGCAGAAATACGGGCGCAATATTTCCTGGGCCGACCTGATCGTGCTCACCGGCAACGTCGCCCTGGAGTCGATGGGCTTCAAGACCTTCGGTTTCTCCGGCGGCCGCGCGGATGTCTGGGAACCGGATGAAGATGTGTACTGGGGTTCGGAAACCGAATGGCTCGGCGGAGACAACCGTTATGGCAAGAGCAACGGCCCGGTGCAGGAACCCGGCGACGGCACACTGGTGGCTGAGCCCGATTTGCATGGCCGCGAAGAAAGCCGCACCGATCAGGGCGAACGCAATCTGGAAAATCCCCTCGCCGCCGTACAGATGGGCCTGATCTACGTGAACCCGGAAGGCCCTGAAGGCAACCCGGACCCGGTGGCCTCGGCCAAGGACATCCGCGAAACCTTCGGCCGCATGGCCATGAACGATGAAGAAACCGTGGCGCTGATCGCCGGCGGTCATGCGTTCGGCAAGACCCACGGCGCCGGCCCTGCCGACAATGTCGGTGCCGAACCGGAAGCGGCCGGCCTCGAACAACAAGGCCTGGGCTGGAAAAACGCATTCGGCACCGGTAAAGGCGCCGACACCATCACCAGCGGCCTGGAAGTCACCTGGACCACCACGCCAACGCAGTGGAGCAACAACTATCTGGAAAACCTGTTCGGCTTCGAATGGGAGCTGAGCAAAAGCCCGGCGGGCGCCAATCAGTGGCAACCGAAAAACGGCGCCGGTGCCGGCACCGTTCCCCACGCTCACGATCCGAACAAGAAGCTCTCGCCGACCATGCTCACCTCCGACCTGGCGCTGCGCTTCGATCCTGCCTATGAGCAGATCTCGCGACGCTTCCTGGCCAATCCCGATCAGCTCGCCGACGCGTTCGCCCGCGCCTGGTACAAGCTGATCCATCGCGACATGGGGCCACTCTCTCGCTACCTCGGCCCGGAACTGCCGCAAGAGGAGTTGCTCTGGCAAGATCCGCTGCCCGACGTAACGCATGCGCTGATCGATGACAGCGACGCCACGGCGCTGAAGAACAAGGTGCTGGATTCAGGACTGTCGGTCTCGCAACTGGTCTCCACCGCGTGGGCGGCAGCATCGACCTTCCGCGGCTCGGACAAGCGCGGCGGTGCCAACGGCGGGCGCTTGCGTCTGGCCCCACAGAAGTTCTGGCAGGCCAACCAGCCGGAGCAACTGGAGAAGGTGCTGAGCACACTCGAAGGCATTCAGAACGAGTTCAACAACGGCGCGGCCGGTGGCAAGAAGATCTCGCTGGCTGACTTGATTGTGCTGGCCGGCAACGCCGGGGTAGAAAAAGCCGCGCAAAACGCCGGGCATTCGGTGTCGGTGCCGTTCTCACCGGGCCGCGTCGATGCTTCGCAGGAGCAGACCGATGTCGAATCGTTCGGCTTCCTCGAACCGATCGCCGACGGTTTCCGCAATTACAGCAAAGGCAAATACACGGTTGCGGCAGAAACCCTGCTGATCGACAAGGCGCAATTGCTCACCCTCACCGCGCCGGAAATGACCGTACTGGTGGGTGGTCTGCGGGTGTTGAACACCAACGTCGGGCAGACCCGACACGGCGTGTTCACCGACCAAACCGAAGCGCTAAGCAATGACTTCTTCACCCACCTGCTGGACATGGGCGTGGAGTGGACGCCGACCTCGCGGGATGCCGACGAGTTCGAGGGTCGTGATCGCAAGACCGGAGCGGCGAAATGGACGGCGACGCGGGTGGATCTGGTGTTCGGCTCGAATGCGCAATTGCGCGCCTTGGCCGAGGTGTATGCCAGTTCCGATGCGAAGACGCAGTTCGTCAATGATTTCGTCAAGGCATGGACGAAGGTGATGAATCTGGACCGGTTTGACCTGCGCAAATAGCTGGTTGTTGTGCCAATGAAAATGCCGCTCGTTGAGCGCCATTTTTGTGTCTTGATCGTTCCCACGCTCCGCGTGGGAATGCAGCAAGGGACGCTCTGCGTCCCAAAGCCGACGCAGAGCGTCGAGAAAGGCATTCCCACGCAGAGCATGGGAACGATCAATGAAACGCCCCAACATTTAATCAGCGTTACGCCAGGCTTTTGCTTACCACTTCATACACGTCGCTGGACAACGCTCCGGACGCCAGAATCCGCTCCAGCTCAGCCTTCATCAGTGCCTGACGCGCGCTGTCGTATTTGCGCCAGCGGGTCAGCGGGGCGAGTTGGCGTGAGGCGATCTGTGGGTTGAAGCCGTTCAGCTCGATCACCAGATCGGCGAGGAAGCGATACCCGGAACCGTCCGCCGCGTGGAAGTTGATCAGGTTCTGCCCGGCAAACGCGCCGATCAGTGCACGCACCTTGTTCGGGTTCTTGATGTTGAACGCCGGGTGCTGCATCAACGCCTTCACTCGCTCCAGACCGCCCGGCAAGGTGCTGCCGGCCTGCACGCTGAACCACTGATCCATGACCAGCGGATTGTCCTTGAAGTGCTCGGCGAAGCTGGCCAAAGCCAGGGCCTTCTGCTCTTCGAACGGCGAGTTGACCAGCACCGCCAGCGCAGTCAGGCGCTCGGTCATGTTGTCGGCCGTCTCGAATTGCTCCAGCGCCGCCGCCAGCACTTCCGGCTTGCCGCTGAGCATCAGGTACGACAGGGCAATGTTCTGCAATGCGCGACGGGCGAAGTGCTCGGCCTCGGCCACGTACGGGGTCTTTTTCGACAGGTCGCGGTTGGCCTGATAACGCAGCCACAGCGCTTCGAACAAGCCTTCGGCAAGTTGCTTGCGGGCGAATTCGCGCGCGACATGAATCGCCTCGACGTCGGCCACTTCGCTGATCTCGGTGAGATACGCCTCACCCGGCAACGAGAGCATTTCGGCAACCATCGCCTGATCCAGCGACTCGTCGGAGAGCACCGTGCGCAGCGCCGACACCAGACGTGGGTCGAGCGTCAGGCCCTCGCCCTTCTGATGCTGAGCGATCAATTCCTGCAGCACTTGCACCGACAGTTGCTGACCGGCATCCCAGCGGTTGAAGCCATCGCTGTCGTGCTGCATCAGGAACATCAGTTGATCGCGGTTATACGGGAAGCTCAGTTTCACCGGCGCCGAGAAGCCGCGCAGCAGCGATGGCAGCGGCTGTTCGTTGATGTCGACGAAGGTGAAGGTCTGCTCGGCTTCGGTGACCGAGATCACCCGAGTGGTGCCCTGTGCCGAGGCTTCACCAGCCAGACGCAGGGCAATTTCGTTGCCCTGGCTATCAAGCAGCCCGAGCTCGACCGGAATTACGAACGGCAGTTTTTCTACCTTGTCCGGGGTCGGCGGGCAGCTCTGGCGGAAGGTCAGGCTGTAGGTTTTCGCCGCGGCGTCATAGGACTCGGTCACTGTCAGACGTGGGGTGCCGGCCTGGCTGTACCAGCGCTTGAACTGACTGAGGTCGACGCCATTGGCGTCTTCCATGGCCTTGACGAAATCGTCACAGGTCACGGCCTGACCATCGTGGCGTTCGAAATACAGATCGCTGCCCTTACGGAAGCCTTCGGCGCCCAGCAGGGTGTGGATCATGCCGACCACTTCCGAGCCCTTTTCGTACACGGTCAGGGTGTAGAAGTTGGAAATCTCGATGAAGCTGTCCGGGCGCACGGCGTGGGCCATGGGGCCGGCATCTTCGGCGAACTGGTGGGTGCGCAGATAGGCCACGTCCTGAATGCGCTTGACCGTCGCAGAGTTCATGTCCGAGGAGAAACCGGCGTCGCGGAACACCGTGAAGCCTTCCTTGAGCGACAGCTGGAACCAGTCGCGGCAGGTGACGCGGTTGCCCGACCAGTTGTGGAAATATTCATGGGCGACGATCGCTTCGACCCGCTGGTGCGCGGCGTCGGTGGCGGTTTCGGCGCGGGCCAGCACGGCGCTGGAGTTGAAGATGTTGAGGCCCTTGTTCTCCATCGCACCCATGTTGAAATCGTTGACCGCGACGATCATGAAGATGTCCAGATCGTACTCGCGACCGTAGACCTCTTCATCCCAGCGCATGGATTTCTTCAGGCTGTTCATCGCGTGCTGGCACTTGTCGATGTTTTCCGGCTCGACGTAAATGCGCAGCGCGACATTGCGCTGGCCCATGGTGGTGAAGGTGTCTTCGACGCACCACAGATCACCGGCGACCAGCGCAAACAGGTACGCCGGTTTCTTGAACGGATCTTCCCAGGTCGCCCAGTGCCGGCCGTCTTCGCCGGGGCCGGAAGCGATCGGGTTACCGTTGGAGAGCAGCACCGGGTAGCTGTGCTGTTCGGCCACGACGGTGGTGGTGAACTTGCTCATCACGTCCGGGCGGTCGAGGTAATAGGTGATCTTGCGGAAGCCTTCGGCCTCGCACTGAGTGCAGAACATGGTGCCGGACTTGTACAGGCCTTCCAGCGCGGTATTGGTTTCCGGGTGGATGCGCACGCTGGTGTCGAGGGTAAAAGTTTCACTGGTTGGCTGCAGGGTCAGGTGGCTGTCGGACACTTGATAGTCAGCGGCGCTCAACTCCTGGTCCGCCAGCGTCACCGAGAGCAGCTCCAGTTGCTGGCCATCGAGCACCAGCGGCGGCAGGCCTGCGCCGCGCTCCGGGTTGCGGCGCATCACCAGTTGCGCGTGAACCAGGCTGTGGTCCTCGAACAACTCGAAGGTCAGGTGCGTTTCGTCGATCAGGTACTCGGGCGCCTGATAGTCCTTGAGGTAAATCATCTTCGGTTGTTCGGTGCGCATGCTGGAATCCTTATTGATGCACGGCGAGCTGGTAAGCCGTGTATTTACGAATGTTGATCACGCCGGTGTCGAAGATCAGGTACTGGCCCTTGATCCCCAGCAGCGTGCCTTCGGCAATCGGGTTCTTGTCCAGGTTGAAGCTGACGATTTTCGCCGGGTATTGCTCGACGGGATAGCGGATTTCCAGCGGTTCGACATCGGCAATCGTCTGAATTGCCTGTAGGCCGAATCGCTCCTGCAAGCCTTGCAGACCTTCGGCGCAGCTTTCGAACAACTGATCGCGCACCTGCGCCAGATCCACCGCCGCCGCATCGCCCTTGAGCAGTGCGCGCCAGTTGGTCTTGTCCGCCACCTGGCTGCGGAACAGGTCTTCGACAAACCCCGATTGCTGGCGTGTCGACACGCGCATGATCGGCAGCGCCTGACTCGCGCCCTGATCGAGCCAGCGGGTCGGTAACTGCGTGGCACGGGTGATGCCAACCTTGATGCCTGACGAATTGGCCAGGTAAACCACATGGTCGGTCATGCAGAATTTCTCGCCCCACTCCGGATCGCGGCAGGTGCCGGCGTCGAAGTGGCAACGTTCCGGGCTCATGATGCACAGGTCGCATTGCGCCAGTTTGGTCATGCACGGGTAGCAATAACCCTGACTGAAACTGGTTTTGGTCCTGCGCCCGCAATGGCTGCAATGGATCGCCCCCAAAAACTCCAGACGCAGGGTGCTGCCGATCAACGGATTGACCGGCACCTCGACGTCATCCAGACGAAACGCGTACTGCACGTTCGGCCCGTCCAGGCGCGCCGACATTTTGCTGATTGCACCGCGGCCAATCTCGATCAATGGATGGCATCCGACTTGAACAGGATGTTCGGCACTTCGATCGACTTCGACGCACACTCTTGCGGGCCCATGTAACCGGTGCGCTGGTCTTCCGGCAGGTTCTGGATTTCCCAGGCAATCATCGCCTGCAACGACAGCTCGCGCTGTTCGGCAGTGAGTTTGTTGCCGTCGGACCATTTGCCGATTTCCACGGCCAGTTTCAGGCTCTCGTAGATGTCCGGGGTGATGTTGCTGATCATGTCGTTGAAAGAGGACATCAGGGTCTCCGTGCTCTTTGCTGAAACAAAAATGTTAGACGGCGAGTTTACGGCGGTTATACAAACCGCCCAACAAACCGGTGAAGCATCCGATGAGTAACCCGCTCAGGTGCGCGGCGTTGGCGATCTGACCGAAACCGATCAGCGAAATCAGCCCGGACATGCACACCACCAGCCACACCAGCATCATCACCAGCACGCCGCGCGGCAAACGATAGGCCGGGTTCGGCGCCAGCAACTGGAAGATCCAGCAATGCCCGAGCAAGCCGTAAAGCACGCCGGACAGCCCACCAAACAGGCTCGGGCCGCTCCAGACGAACTGCGCGTAGTTGGACACCAGACTGAACAAGAGCGTCAGGCCGATTAGGTTGATGCTGCCCTGACGCGATTCGATGCGCCGCCCCAGCTCCCAATACCACATGCCGTTCATGGCCAGATGGAGGATGCCGAAGTGGATCAGCATCGGCGTGATCAGCCGCCACCACTGCCCTGCCGCCAGACTGTCGGCCAGCGGCGTGAAGTGGATGTACTCGCCGATCACGCGGAAATCGAGGAAGGTCAGCCAGCGCAGCGTCTCGAGGTTTTCACCGAGGAAGGTCAGACCGCCGACGATCAGGCTCAGCAGCAGAACGAATCCGGTGGCCCTGGCGTGTTTCAGCTGTTCGGCAAAACCCGGCCTTTTGAAGGTCTGGCCCACGGGCATGTCCAGTTGCTGATCCGGGTCGCCGGCCGGAAAGCGCTCGTACAGCGAACGCACGTCCTCGCTGATTTCCTCCGGCGCCCACAGCACCTGCTCGCCCGCTTCTTCGCTGACCCGATGGGGCACTTGCATACGTTGCAGCAGCTTGACGAAGCCGCTCAAATCCACCGCCAACGGCAGGCGCAATACCGCTACCGCGCTCATTGCAGCACCTCCGGCCGCTCGACATCGACCCAGACGAATTTTTGCGGATCCAGGCGCGTTTCCTGATCCAGACGATAGGCCACCAGTTTGCCGTAGAGCACGGCGCTGTAATCCAGGCACGCGAGGTTCGGGCGGATCGGCGCCGGTTTGCCGCTGCGCCAGTAGTGGCCAACGAACAGCAACGGTTCGTCGACGCCATAGCGCAGCAGTGAGTTTTTTTCGGTTGAAGTCAGCGGCGTCTGCGCGACAGGTTCCGGCAACGCATCGGGCTGAAAGACGATATCGCCGTAGGTTTTCGGGTCGTCTTCCCAGAATTTGGTGCGGAAGAACGAACGCACCAGACCATCGCCGCTGGTCATGGTCAGGCCGCCCGGCAGGCGCATGTCGGTGCCACGCAGCAAGCGGTCGAACACGGTGCAGGCGAAGCTGCCGGGAACGGCTGAAGCCTGGAGGAAATGCTCATCGACGCGGCCGTTGGGGAACAACGCCCGCAGCGGCTCGATCAATCCGGCATCCCAGCAGGCGTGGACGACGCGGAAGCGTCCGGCATCGACGAACAGCGGCAGCTCGTAGAACCACTGCTGGAAGTCATGCCAGTCGCCCGGATGGTTTTCGAATTGCGTCAGCGTTTCCTGCAGCAGGCGCGCATGGCGCTTGGTGTGTTCGCGCACGAACTGCTTGCCGCTGCCCGGTGGCGCCGGGGTCACCCAGCCGAGGGCGTTGAATTCATGGTTGCCCATGATGCACAGCGCCTGCCCCGCCTCGACCATGTCGTGGACGATGTGCAGCGCCTCGCGAATCCGCGGGCCGCGGTCGATAATGTCGCCGACGAACACCGCCATGCGCGAAGGATGGCGCCAGACCCCGCCCTGCTTGTGATAACCGAGACGGTCCAGCAAGTGTTCGAGGGTCAGAGCGCATCCGTGCACGTCACCGATCAGGTCGTAACTGCGCGCGGGATCGAGCATCAGTCGCCTCCGCCCCCCAGCTTGCTGCCCCAGCCAAGCTTGGTCCGGCACACCTCGTAGTAGTTGTGATCGAGCGGATGAATCAGGCGCAGTTTCTGCGCTTTCTTGCTCACGGTGATGGTGTCGCCCGGTGCACAGGTGAAGTGGTTCTGGCCGTCGCAGGAGACCTGCGGGTAGATCTGCATATCTTTGGACACGACGATTTTCAGCTCACTGTTGCCATCGACCACGATTGGCCGTCCCGACAAGGTATGGGGGTACATCGGCACAATCACAATAGCGTCGAGCTTGGGATGCATGATCGGCCCACCGGCGGACAATGCGTAGGCAGTGGACCCGGTGGGCGTGGCGACGATCAGGCCGTCGGCCTTCTGGCTGCAGACGAACTGGCCGTCGATGTACAGCTCGAATTCGATCATCCGCGTCGATTTGCCCGGGTGCAGCACCACATCGTTGAGCGCATCGCCCTGGCCGATGGCCTCGCCATGGCGACGCACTTCGGCTTGCAGCAGGAAGCGGTTTTCCACCAGATAGTGGCCGTCGAGCACTTCGGCGACCTTGATTTCCAGCTCGTCCGGGCGAATATCGGTGAGGAAGCCAAGGCTGCCACGGTTGATGCCCAGCACCGGAATATTGTGTCTGGCCAGCGCCCGCGCGGCGCCGAGCAGGCTGCCGTCACCGCCGACGACGATGACCATGTCGCAGACTTCGCCGAGCATCTTGCGCGACGAGGTTTGCAGGCCGTGGCCGGGCAGGACTTCAGCGATGGTGTCTTCGAGGATCACATGCAGGTGACGGTCGAGCAGAAAGCGTTTCAGTCGGCGGACGGTATCCAGCACCTGGGAGCTGCCCAGGCGACCGATGATGCCGATATTACGAAATTGCTCCATGGGACCTCTGCGGACAATCGAAAACGCGAAAACCCGATTATGGGCGAAAGCGCCAGATAGACAAAATCCTTTCAGCCTCAAGGGTGGGCTCGGTTTAAGGCTATGCTCGCAAGATGATCCTGTTTCCCGATTTGCTTCAACTGCCCCATCAATTACGCCATCCCGAAGTGCGGGACCTGGCGTGGGTGATCCTCGCGCCGCCGATGCTCGCCGACACGCCGTGGCCGCAGCGTCATCCGCTGGCCGGCAGCGACTGGGTGCACGACCCACAGCGTCTCGAACACTGGCTGCGTCAGCTCGACCGCGACAGTTACGGCCTGCTGCAATGGCTGTCCCAGGCGCGCACCCGGCGTCTGGGCCTGTATTACGAACGCCTGTGGCAGTTCGCCGTGGAGCACGCACCGGGCATCGACCTGATCGCCGCCAACCTGCCGATCCGCCGCGCCGGGCACACCCTCGGCGAACTCGACATGCTGCTGCGTGACCGCGACGGCGTGCACCATCTGGAACTGGCGATCAAGCTCTACCTCGGCCCGCAGGCTGGCGACGGCCGCGATCCCGCGCAGTGGCTGGGGCCGGGGTGCCATGATCGGCTGGATCGCAAACTGGCGCATCTGGCCGAGCATCAGTTACCGATCTCGGCGCGTCCGGAAAGCCGCGAAGTACTCGCGGCGCTGGACATCGAAACCTTCAGCGCGCAGCTGTGGCTGGGCGGTTATCTGCTGTATCCGTGGCCCGGGCAGGCTGACCCACCGAACGGCGCCCATCCGCAACATCTGCGCGGCAGCTGGCTGCATCAGAGGGACTGGCCGGCGTTCGTCGCGCAACGTCCGCCGGGACGCTGGCAACCCCTGCCCCGCCACGCCTGGCTCGCCCCAGCGCATTACCCGGCGGATCAGGTCTGGGCGGATGAGCATTTGCGTTTGTGGCTGGAGGATCTGCCAGCGCTGGCCCCGGCGCAGCTGATGGTGCGCCTGACCGAGAATGCCCAGGGCGAATGGGAAGAGGCGGAGCGGTTGTTTCTGGTGGCAGATCTTTGGCCGAATGTCCCTGGCCAAGCCTGAGATTTTTGGTGCCTGACCGAATTCGCGAGCAGGCTCGCTCCCACAGGGACCGCATTCCAGATTTGAAATGCATTCTCTGTGGGAGCGAGCCTGCTCGCGAAAAGGACAACTCGGTCTATATGGATAACCGCACCGCCAGCGCCGCCAACGTCACCAGCAACACCGGCACGGTCAACACAATCCCGACGCGGAAGTAATAACCCCAGCCAATATGGATGCCCTTGCGCTCCAGCACGTGCAGCCACAACAAGGTCGCCAGACTGCCGATCGGGGTGATCTTCGGCCCCAGATCACTGCCAATCACGTTGGCGTAGATCATCGCCTCCTTGATCACCCCGCTGGCCTGACTCGCGTCGATCGACAGCAATCCGATCAGAACCGTCGGCAAATTATTCATGATCGACGACAGCAGCGCCGTCAAAACCCCGGTGCCCATGGCCGCACCCCACACGCCGTGCCCGGCGAATACGTCCAGCCACCCGGCGAGGTAACTGGTGAGCCCGGCGTTGCGCAGGCCGTACACCACCAGGTACATGCCCAGCGAGAAAATCACGATCTGCCACGGCGCTTCTTTCATCACTTTGCGCGTGGAGATCTTGTGGCCGCGCGCGGCGATACCCAGCAGCAGCGCGGCGCACACCGCCGAAATTGCGCTGATCGGAATGCCCAGCGGTTCGAGGGCGAAGCAGCCGATCAACAGGATCACCAGCACCGCCCAACCGGCTTGGAACGTCGCCTTGTCGTGGATCGCAGTGCTCGGGTTTTCCAGTTGTTCAGGGTCGTAAGACGCAGGAATGTCGCGGCGAAAGAACCACAGCAACATGCCCAACGTCGCCGCAACGCTGACGAAGTTGACCGGCACCATCACCGCGGCATAGCGGTTGAAGCCGATGTGGAAGAAGTCTGCGGAAACGATGTTGACCAGGTTCGACACCACCAGCGGCAGGCTCGCCGTATCGGCGATAAACCCGGCGCCCATAACGAAGGCCAGCGTTGCCGCCGGGGAAAAGCGCAGCGCCAGCAGCATCGAAATCACGATCGGCGTAAGAATCAGCGCCGCGCCGTCATTGGCGAACAGCGCCGACACCAGCGCGCCGAGCAGCACCATGAAGGCAAACAGCTTGCGCCCACTGCCCCGCCCCCAACGCGCCACATGCAGCGCTGCCCAATTGAAGAAGCCAGCCTCGTCGAGCAACAGGCTGATGATGATCAGCGCAACGAAGGTGCCGGTGGCGTTCCAGATGATCTGCCAGACCAGCGGAATATCCGTGAGATGAACGACGCCGAAGATCAAAGCCAGCACGGCGCCCAGCGTCGCACTCCAGCCGACGCCGAGGCCTTTGGGTTGCCAGATGACGAGGGTAATGGTCAGCAGGAAAATCAGTGACGCAGCGAGCATTCGCAGGAGCCTTCAAAGAGATGATGTGGAACGATGACAAATGCCAAGGTGAATAAATACCCCTGTGGGAGCGAGCTTGCTCGCGAAAGCGCTGGTCCAGTCAGCAATTTTGCACCGGCTGACGACGCCTTCGCGAGCAAGCTCGCTCCCACAGGTTCTGTAAGCAGCCAAAATCTCGGTGAGATTATTTTTTGTGTTGCTCTACGAACTGGCCGTAAGCATCAATGAATTTCTGCAGGAATGGCTTCACCGATTCGCTCAGCTTGCCCGCTTCATCAAACGCATTGCCCGCGCCTCCCAGATACGCTTCCGGCTGTTGCAGGCAATGGATATCGAGGAAAACAAAGGTCTGGCGCAGGTGCTGGTTGGCGCCGAAACCGCCGATGGCGCCTGGCGATACGCTGATCACCGCGCCGGGTTTGCCGCTCCACGCGCTCCGGCCATAAGGGCGGGAGCCGACGTCGATGGCGTTCTTCAACGGTGCCGGAATCGAGCGGTTGTACTCGGGGGTGACAAACAGCACCGCGTCGGATGACGCCACTTTCTGACGGAAAGTGCTGTAGGCTGCGGGCGGAGAATCGCCGTCGATGTCCTCGTTGTACAGCGGCAGTTCACCGATTTCGACAATCTCGAGCTTGAGATTGGCCGGTGCCAGTTCGGCAAGGGCCAGTGCGACTTTGCGATTGATCGATGCTTTGCGCAGGCTACCGACCACTACAGCGACGTTGTAGACATTGCTCATGGAAGACTCTCGATGGTCTGTGGGAAGAGTCGCTAGTTATAGATGATCCAGTGACGCTTTCACCAGTGATCATTGGTTTTTCCTGCGCGAGGAATATTTTTTTCCTGTAAGAAAACTTACCGAGCTTGGTGACGGTCTACAAAGCCGCAAATCAAGCGTTTTATCTCCAGAGGTTCTAAGCAGATGGCAGCAGTACTCGTCGGTCAGTTTCATGCAAGAGACGCGGAAGGCCGTGTTTATTCCGTGCATGAATTCCAGGAATCGAACCCGTCTGCAGACGGATCCACTGGCTCGGAGCCCGTTACCACCTACAAACTGGCCATTGGCGATCGGGTCAATAAGCTCGATGACAACGAGTTCGTGCTGGTTCAGTCGGGCGTAACCCTTACCCGTGAACCCGAGACCAGCGTCGCGTCATAACTGATCGTTATGAGCAGAAGTCATGCGTGCAGACTTGGGGTAGGATTCAGCGCCTGACCCCATTTGCTGAACATGGACTTCACGCATGCGTTTACGCCACATCGAAGTGATTCAGGCGCTCTTGCAGACCGGTCACCTGGGCACCGCCGCCGAATGGCTGCAATTGCCGGTGACCGAGGTCGAAGAGCGTTTGCGCGAAGCCGAAGGCCAGTTGGGGTTCATGCTGTTTGCCAGCGTTCGCGGGCGCCTGCAATCGACCCCCGAAGCGCGCGCCTTGCAGGTGGAAATCGCGCACGTCTATGCAGCGCTGGAGCCGGTGCAGCGTCTGGCCAGCAGCCTCAAGCAATACCTCGCCCCGCCCCTGCGCATCATCGGCACCCCGCCGCTGGCTCAACAGCTGTTACCGCAAAGCCTGGCAGCCCTGCGCCGACGTTTGCCGGATGCACCTTGCAGCCTGCTCAGCGCGCCGACCCGGGACATCGTCCGCAGCCTGTTACTGCGCGAGAGCGATCTGGGCCTGAGCCTGCACGACCCCGAACACCCCGATATCGACTGCCAACCGCTCGCCCAGGGCAAACTGCAATTGCTCGCTCCGCACGGCTGGCTGCAGCCGAAACAGAAATATATTTCTCTGGCAGACCTGGCCGGTCAGGCCATGGTCGGTCTCGAAGGGCAGGATCCGCTGAGCCCGGCATTGGAAAACAAACTGCAGGCCTTGCGCCCGGCACCGAGCATTCAGACCCGCGTGCAGACCCATCAGATGATGCGCAGCATGGTCGAGGCCGGCGAAGGCCTGGCCATCGTCGATCCGTTCACCGCTTTGGGTGCTCGCGCCGGCGGGCTGGACGTCTGCCCGCTGTCACCGGCGGTGCCGGTCAGCCTCTACGCGCTGACCTTCAAACACGCAGCGCCAGCACCGGCAACTCAGACCCTGCTGGCGATCATCACGGAACAAGCCGAGGCGATGCTGTCGATCTGAGTGGGTTTTCCAGCGGATTATCGAACAGCCGATACCAGAACAATGCGACTTCGGCGGTATGCGGATCGATGCCGCGATAGCGCAACTGGTCGATACCGCCAATCACGTAACCGCAGCGTTCATACAGACGGCAGGCGCCAAGGTTGTTGTTCTGGGTTTCGAGCATGATGCCCGGCAGCTTTTTCTTGCGACTCCAGAACTGCGCTACATCGAGCAGCGCCTTGGCCACCCCGTGGCGCCGGGCCGGGGCGTGCACCGCCAGTTCATCGATGTGGGCGAAGCCGTTCCAGTTGGTGCTGATCACCAGGTGGCCGACCGGTTCGTCGTCCAGGTAGGCCATGAAAATTGCGCTGTCGGGCGCGTTGTGAAAGGCGCTGAACTCCTCCGGATCGATGCCGTAGCACTTGCGATAGGGCACGATCGGCGTCACCGGCCATTGCTCGACCGGTTTGCCGATCACGGCGGCGCCATAGGCGGCGACCTCGAAACTGAAGTCACTGCCCCAGATATACGGCGCAAAACCTTCGTCGGCTACACGCACCGACAACCCTGGGTATTTCGGATTCATGACCGGTCGCATACTGGGAAAAGCCCTCATTCCTTGACGCAGCCGACGTAGTCGACCTTGATGTCGCGATGGAAGATCGCCAGCGCAAATTTCAAATCTTCGTACATGAGACTCAGTGTCCTGAGGCGGCAGATCTGCACCCGCCAATGCACTCAGGGTAGAGGGTTGCAGCGGATGTGGCGAGGGTGGCAACTTGGCTTCATGTCGCCAAAAGCAAAAAACCGCCGCCTTCCTCGTCCCTTACTGTGGAATGCAATCCCCGTAGGAGCTGCCGAAGGCTGCGATCTTCTGATCTTCTGATCTTCTGATTTTTCGATCTTTCAGGCCTGCGCATCAGCCTCGGCAATCTGCGTCCACAACGCCGGCGCTCCCGCCGATTTGGCGATGATTTCCAGCCGCACCAGATGCGCAGCCAGCTCTTCTTCGGTGGCGCGGATGATGCGCGCGGGTTGACGATCAACCGGCAGGCGGCGGATTTCCGTAGCCGAATTGTCCGCGCCCTCGCCCGTGCCATTGCCGTCAGACGCATTGCCGGCCAGCGACAGGCTGGTCTGGCCGCCGGTCATGGTCAGGTAGACGTCGGCGAGAATCTCCGAGTCGAGCAAGGCGCCGTGCAGTTCACGGCCGGAGTTGTCGACGCCATAACGTTTGCACAACGCGTCGAGGCTGTTGCGCTGCCCCGGGTGACGTTCCCGGGCCATCATCAGGGTGTCGAGGATTGTGCAATGCTGGGTGATGTCGGCGCGATCGTGCTGGCCCATCAACGCGAATTCATTGTTGATGAAGCCAACGTCGAACGCCGCGTTGTGGATGATCAGCTGCGCGCCTTTGATGAATTCAAAGAACTCGTCGGCAACTTCGGCAAAGCGCGGCTTGCCGACGAGGAATTCGTTGGTGATGCCGTGCACACCGATCGCACCTTCGTCGCTTTCGCGATCCGGTTGCAGATAAACGTGAAAGTGCCGGCCAGTCAGGCGCCGACCGATCAGTTCGACGCAACCGATTTCAATGATCCGGTGACCATCGGTCACCGGCATGCCGGTGGTTTCGGTATCGAGTACAACGGATCTGGTGGCCATCAGTGCTCAGCTCTCAATGGGTCGATCTTGCAAAAAAACGCGGATGTTAACACGCTGGGGATGAAGCCTGTAGGAGCTGCCGAAGGCTGCGATCTTTTGATTTTTTTTACAGCAAGATCAAAAGATCGCAGCGTCCCGCAGCTCCTACAGGGAAATGCATTCCAATTGTAGGAGTGAGCCTGCTCGCGATTGGGGCACCACGGTGCAACGGAGGGAATCAGGTCTGCTTGTAACCGCGCACTTCGTCAACGCCACGATTGGCCAACTGGTCCGCCCGCTCGTTACCGTGATGACCAATATGCCCACGCACCCATTTCCAGGTGACTTTGTGGCGGTTGACCTGTTCGTCCAGTTCTTTCCACAGATCGGCGTTCTTCACCGGTTCTTTCGCGGCAGTTTTCCAGCCGCGCTTCTTCCAGTTGGCCATCCACTCGTTGATGCCTTTCATCACATACTGCGAGTCAGTCACCAGCAGCACTTCGCAGGGACGCTTGAGTGCTTCGAGGCCGCGGATCGCGCCGAGCAGTTCCATGCGGTTGTTGGTGGTGTTGGCCTCGCCGCCCCATAGTTCCTTTTCGACGCCCTTGCACACCAGCAGAGCACCCCAGCCACCGGGGCCGGGGTTGCCCTTGCAGGCGCCGTCGGTGAACAGTTCTACGGTGTCGACGCTTTCCACGCTTTCGCTCATGCCAGTCTTTCCAGAAAAATGCCTGTCCTGCCAATCACGGATCGACAATGACCGCGGCCGGGACAAGCCCGGCCACAAATAAAAGAAGATTTACGGTTCGATGCGGCGGCGGTTGACCTTGGCCATCGGCAGCGGAATCAGCTTGCCCATCGGCTCGCGGCGCTCCTGGCGCAATGGCCTGAGCCCCACCACGATCTTGCGCGCCACCAGCAAATAGAAGCCGCCGCCGGACAACTGCCAGTCCCCGGCCTTGCGTTCCCAGCCGGCCAGGCGGTTCTGCCACTTGGGCGACGCGAGCGGCGGACGATAGCACCCGAAGCGGCGTTTCTCCAGCGCGAAGCCCAGCAGATTGAGCCAGTCGGCAACCCGCGACGGTGATATGCAGCGCGCCTTGCGCAGGGCATCGTTGGCGAAGAAATGCCGCAGGCCCCACGTGCTCCAGGGGTTGATGCCGATGATCAGCAGATGCCCGCCCGGACGCACGCTGCTGGCCGCTTCACGCAGCAAACCGTGGGGCGACAGGCAGAAATCCAGGCCATGCTGCATCACCACCACGTCGGCGGCATGCTCGCTCAATGGCCAGGCCTGTTCTTCGCAAACGATCTCGACCCCGGGCAACGGCGCGCCGAGACGTACGTTGCGCTGCACTTGCGGCGCCGCCGGCGGGGTTTCGGCGGACGGGCCGTAATGCACCAGATAACCGCCGAAGAAGCGGCCGAGCTCGTCATCGAGCATGCGCCGTTCTTCATCCAGCAGAAATTGCCCGAGCGGCCCCGACAGCCATTCGCGGGCAGCGCTGATCAATGCCAGCCAGTCGGGATCGGCCTGAGCGAACGCTTTATCGGTCATGTCATTCTCCAACGCGCCAGGAACTACTAAGATGCGCCAATGTTTTCTGCTTGGCGAATTCCGACGATGATACAGATCAGTGCCCTGCCCGCGTTCACCGACAACTACATCTGGTTGTTACAGGATCATCAGACCCAGCGCTGTGCGGTGGTCGATCCGGGCGACGCCGCCCCGGTGCAGGCGTGGCTCGATGCGCACCCGGGCTGGGTGCTCAGCGATATTCTGATCACCCACCATCACCACGACCACGTCGGCGGTGTCGAGCGCCTGAAAGCGGCGACCGGCGCCAAAGTCTACGGCCCGGCCAGCGAAAGCATCCCGGCGCGCGACGTAGCGCTCAAGGACAATGACAGCGTCAGCGTGCTTGGCTGGGACTTCGACGTCTATGCAGTGCCCGGTCACACTTTGGGGCACATCGCCTATTACCACCATGGCCTGTTGTTCTGCGGCGACACGCTGTTCGCCGCCGGTTGCGGCCGACTGTTCGAAGGCACGCCCGAGCAGATGTATCACTCGCTCAGCCGTCTCGCGGGCCTACCGGAAGATACGCTGGTCTATTGCACCCATGAATACACCTTGAGCAATCTCAAGTTTGCCGCCGCCGTCGAGCCAGGCAATCCGCACACTGCCGCTCGTCTGGAAAAGGTCATTCAGCAACGGCAGAACGGCGTAATGACGCTGCCGTCGACGCTGGCGCTGGAAAAGCTCACCAATCCGTTTTTACGCACTTCTGAAACATTGGTTACACAAAAAGTGGACGAACGGGAAGGCGCTCAAAACCGGGCGCCGAGTGAGGTGTTTGCGGCGTTGCGAGCGTGGAAAGACACGTTCTGAGCAAGCGGCTGGCGGGCACGGAAATTCTCAATGGTTGACCGCGGGGGGTGCGCTTTCTAGAATCGCCCGACATTTTTGCCCGGAACTTACTTCCAGCCAATGTCGTCATCCATACGTAAGTCCGTCAATTCAGATGCTTTGACCCGCCTGGCGCAAGCCATCGCGGTGGCTGTGTCCGCCACGCTGGCGGGTTGCTCCAGCCACGCTCCGCAGACTGAAGCGACGCACACGCCGAACATTGCTGCGCGAGCCAAGCAGAAGCCGATCTGGCTGACCGAGAAGCCCACCCCCGTGGCGCCCCAGGACATCTGGGAACGCATGCGCCAGGGCTTCCAGTTGCAGGAAGGCCTTGGCGTCAATCCGCGCATCGAGCAGCAACGCCTGTGGTTCGCCAGCAACCCCTCTTTCCTCGAGAATGCCGGCGAACGCGGCAGCCTCTACATTCATTACATCGTCGAACGCCTCGAAGAACGCAACATGCCGCTGGAACTGGCCCTGCTGCCAGTGATCGAGAGCGCCTACAACCCCATGGCCTATTCCCGTGCCGATGCCGTGGGCCTGTGGCAATTCATTCCGTCCACCGGGCGTTACTTCAATCTGCGCCAGACGCGTTTCTACGATGGCCGTCGCGACATTACCGCTTCAACCACAGCGGCGATGGACTACCTGACTCGTCTGCATGACATGTTCAACGGTGACTGGCTGCTGGCTCTGGCGGCCTACAACGCCGGTGAAGGCACCGTGAGCCGGGCGATCGAGCGCAACGAAAAGCTCGGCCTGCCTACGGACTACTGGAACCTGCCGCTGCCGGCGGAAACCCAGGCGTATGTGCCGAAACTGCTGGCACTGTCGCAAGTGGTACTGGCGCCGGAAGCCTACGGCGTCAACCTCAACCCGATCGCCAACGAACCGTACTTCCAGGTTGTCGAAATCAACCAGCGCATGGACCTGTCCAAGGTCGCTGCGGTGGCCAACATCGACGAAGACGAACTGTTCCAGCTCAACCCGGCCTTCAAACAGCGCACCACCATCGACGGTCCGCAGCATTTGCTGGTGCCGACGTCCAAGGCACAACTGCTGACCGCCAGTCTGCAGACCATGCGTCCGGACGAGCTGATAAGCCCGCGCTCGCTGAAACCGGTATTCGAAGGTGCCGATCCGTCTGAAGTCGCGCAGCTCAAACGCGCTTATCGGGTCAAGCGGGGCGACAACCTCGGCTCCATCGCCAAGGCCAACAAGGTCGAAGTGAAGGATCTGCAGCGCTGGAACAAGCTGACCGGCAAGAATCTCAAGGTTGGCCAGACCCTGGTCATGCAGGACAACACCAAGCGTGCTCCGGCGCGCAAGTCCGGTCGGGTCAACACCGTGGTCGCGGCGAATACCAAGACCAAAGGCAAGGACGAGAGCAAGCAGCAGACCCAGTACAAGGTCAAGCGCGGCGACACCCTGTACGTGGTGGCGAAGCGCTTCAACGTCGAGATGCAACATCTCAAGCGCTGGAATCCGGGTGCTGGCAAGGCGTTGAAGCCGGGGCAGATGCTCACGGTTTATCAGCCGCACTGACAGAAGAGCCCCTGAGATTTCGGGGGCTTTTTTTGGATGAAGTTTTTGTGGTGTGCTTTAGAACCATCCCCCTCACCCCAGCCCTCTCCCCCAAGGGGGCGAGGGGGAAAGGGAGCCGATCTCCAGGCTTTTCAAAATCTGAGTTCGACTCGGTATCGCACGTCGGTGCAATTCGCCCAGACACCACGATCAGTCCCCTCTCCCTCCGGGAGAGGGTTAGGGTGAGGGGCTCTTTAACCCGCATCTTTTTCCTGTCCAGACAAGCTGTTACTGTACGGCCCACAAAGCCCAAGCCGCTGGATCGGATCTGACTTGAAGCGTGCCCTCCTCCTGCTCCTGATCAGCCTGGCCTTGAGCTCACCCGCAAGCGCGACGATTACCGAAAGTCATGGTTATGCGCAGTTCGGCACGCTCAAGTACCCGGCCAGATTTACCCACTTCGACTGGGTCAACCCGCAAGCGCCCAAGGGCGGCACGTTGCGGGTGATGGCGTTCGGCACCTTCGATACGGTCAATCCGTACACCTTCAAGGGCACCAGCCCGGTCACCACAGCGAACTTCCTGCAGTACGGCATCAACGAGCTGAACGAGCCGCTGATGGTCGGCACCGGGCAGTATTCGCCGTCCGGCGACGAGCCGGCGTCGAGCTACGGTTTGATCGCACAATCGGTGGAGTACGGCGAAGATCGCAGCTGGGTGGTGTTCAATCTGCGCCCCGAGGCGCGCTTCCATGACGGCTCCCCCATCACCGCCTACGACGTCGCGTTCTCCTATCGAACGCTGCTCAAGGACGGCCATCCGCTGTATCGCACCGCGCTGCAGGAAGTGCTGCGGGTCGACATTCTCCACAAGCAGCGCATTCGTTTCGTGTTCAAGCGCTCGGGCAATCCATTGCTCATCCTGCGCCTGGGCGAGTTACCGGTGCTGCCGCAGCATTACTGGAAGGATCGCGATTTCAAGGCCACCACCTTTGAGCCGCCACTGGGCAGCGGGCCGTACCGCATCACCTCAGTCACGCCGGGGCGGCAGTTGATCTTCGAACGGGTCAAGGATTACTGGGGCAAGGACCTGCCGGTCAATCGCGGCAAGTACAATTTCGATCGCATGGAAGTCGAGTTCTACCGCGACAGCGATGTGGCGTTCGAAGCGTTCAAGGCCGGTGAGTTCGACATCTACATCGAGCATCAGGCGAAGAACTGGGTCAACGGCTACAACTTCCCTGCCGTGCGTCGTGGCGAGGTGATCAAGGCGCAGATCCCGCATCGGATCCCGACCCAGACCCAAGGCCTGTTCATGAACACCCGCCGCGCGACCTTCGCCGACGTCAAGACCCGCGAAGCGCTGGGGCTGATGTTCGACTTCGAGTGGACCAACCGCGCGCTGTTCAGCGATGCCTACAAACGCGCCACCAGCTACTACCCCAACAGCGAATTCACTGCGTCCGGCCTGCCGGTCGGCCATGAATGGCTGATGCTCAAGCCTTACAAGGAGCAGCTGCCAGCCCGACTGTTCACCGAGCCGTTTACCCTGCCGAAAACCGACGGCCGAGGCATTCCCCGGGAAACCATGCGCAAGGCGCTGGCCCTGCTCGCCGAAGCCGGCTGGAAACTCAACGGTCAGCGTCTGCAAAACGCTGATGGCCAACCGCTGCGCTTCGAACTGCTGCTGGTCAATCCGAGCCTGGAGCGTCTCTACCAGCCGTATATCGAGAACCTCAACAGCATCGGCATCGACGCGCGCCTGCGTACCGTTGATCGTGCGCAATACAAACAGCGCCTCGATCAATTTGATTTCGACATGATTTCGATGACCCTCGGCCAGACCTTGAGCCCCGGTCTTGAGCAGTGGCAGTACTTTCACTCCAGCCAGGTGACCGTCAAGGGCAGCAAGAATTACGCGGGCATCGCCAATCCGGTGGTCGATCACCTGCTCGAACAACTGCTCGCCGCGCGCACCCGCGACGAGCAGGTCGCCGCCGGCAAGGCGCTCGACCGCGTGCTGCTCTGGCAGCACTACAGCATTCCCAACTGGTACCTCAATTATCACCGTCTGGCCTACCGCAACCGGTTGGCCTTTGTCACCACGCCGCCCTACACCCTAGGCCTGAGCGCGTGGTGGCTGAAGTCTTCGGAGAAAGATCGATGAACCCTGTTCGCATCCTGCTCGTGCAGGCCAGCGGCTTGCTGTTCGCCGGGCTGGCCTTTGCTGCCCCGCAACACGCCGTGACCCTGTACAACGAGCCGCCGAAATACCCGGCCGACTTCAAGCACTTCGATTACGTGAACCCCGATGCGCCCAAGGGCGGCGTGTTCCGTCAGGCCGGTTTCGGCGGCTTCGACAGCCTCAACCCGTTCATCAACAAAGGCGTGCCCGCCGATGACATCGGCCAGATCTACGACACCCTGACCAAACACAGCCTCGACGAGCCGTTCACCGAATACGGCCTGATCGCCAGCAAGATCGAGAAAGCCGACGACAACAGCTGGGTGCGCTTCTACCTGCGCCCGGAAGCACGTTTCCATGACGGCCACCCGGTGCGCGCCGAAGACGTGGTGTTCAGCTTCGAGACGCTGACCAAGGAAGGCTCGCCGATGTTTCGCGGCTACTACAACGACGTCGCCGAAGCCATCGTCGAAGACCCGTTGAAAGTGCTGTTCAAGTTCAAGCACAGCAACAACCGCGAGCTGCCGCTGATCCTCGGCCAGTTGCCGGTCCTGCCGAAACACTGGTGGGCCAGTCGCGATTTCAACAAGGGCAATCTGGAAATTCCGCTGGGCAGCGGCCCGTACAAGGTCACCGAAGTGAAGGCTGGCCGTTCGGTACGTTACGAACGGGTCAAGGATTACTGGGGCAAGGACTTGCCGGTCAACCGTGGTTTCTACAACTTCGACACGATGACCACCGACTACTACCGCGACAACACCGTCGCCCTCGAAGCGCTGAAGGCCGGGCAGTTCGATTACTGGCTGGAGATGACCGCGAAGAACTGGGCCAGCGCCTATAACGTTCCGGCGGTCACCGAGGGCCGTTTGATCAAGGAACTGATCCCCAACAGCAACCCGACCGGCATGCAGGGTTTCGTCTTCAACCTGCGCCGTCCGCTGTTCCAGGATGTCCGCGTGCGCCAGGCGCTTGGGCTGTTGTTCGATTTCGAATGGACCAACAAGCAATTGTTCAATGGCGCTTACGTGCGCACCCGCAGTTACTTCGAGAACTCGGAAATGGCCGCCACCGGCCTGCCGGACGCCGATCAGCGGACAATCCTTGAGCCATTCCGCAGCAAACTGCCGGCCCAGGTGTTCAGCGAAGCCTTCGAAAACCCGAAGACCGACGCCAGCGGCATGATCCGCACCCAGCAGCGCGAGGCGTATCAACTGTTGCAAGAGGCCGGCTGGAAAATCGTCGATGACAAAATGGTCGACGCCGCCGGCAAACCGGTGGTGATCGAATTCCTCCTCGCCCAGACCGAATTCGAACGGGTGCTGCTGCCGTTCAAGCGCAACCTCAGCGACCTCGGCATCGATCTGGTGATCCGCCGCGTCGACGTCTCGCAGTACATCAACCGCGTGCGTTCGCGGGACTTCGACATGATGGTCGGCAGCTTTCCGCAATCCAACTCGCCGGGCAACGAGCAGCGCGAATACTGGATGAGCGCCGCCGCCGACAAACCGAGCAGCCGCAACAGCATGGGCCTCAAAGACCCGACCGTTGACCAACTGGTGGAAAGCCTGATCAACGCCGACTCGCGCAAAAGTCTGGTGGCCCACGCCCGCGCGCTGGATCGCGTACTGCAATGGGGCTACTACGTGGTGCCCAACTGGCATATCAAGAGCTGGCGCGTGGCCTACTGGAACCACATCGGTCACCCGAAAACCTCGCCCAAGTACGACATCGGCATCAACACCTGGTGGGTCAAGCCTGACGCCAAGCCTGCCGTAGAAGTCGAAACCCAACTGCAAGCCGACCCTGCGGGCACGGAGTAATCAGATGCTGGCGTATATCTTTCGGCGACTGCTGCTGATCATCCCGACCCTGTTCGGCATTCTGCTGATCAACTTCGTGATCATCCAGGCCGCACCCGGCGGGCCGGTCGAGCAGATGATCGCCAAGCTCGAAGGTTTCGAAGGCGCCACCAGCCGGATTGCCGGCGGCGGTGCCGAGGTCGCGGTGGCCGGTTCGTCCTACCGTGGTGCGCAGGGGCTGGACCCGGCGCTGATCAAGGAAATCGAGCACATGTACGGGTTCGACAAATCGGCCCCGGAACGCCTGTGGATCATGGTCAAGAACTACGCGCAGCTGGATTTCGGCGACAGTTTCTTCCGCGACGCCAAGGTCATCGACCTGATCAAGGAAAAGATGCCGGTGTCGATCTCGCTGGGGCTGTGGAGCACGCTGATCATGTATCTGGTGTCGATCCCGCTGGGCATCGCCAAGGCCACGCGACACGGCAGCCACTTCGACGTCTGGACCAGTTCGGCGATCATCGTCGGCTATGCGATTCCGGCGTTTCTGTTCGCGATCCTGCTGATCGTGGTGTTTGCCGGCGGCAGTTATCTCGACTGGTTCCCCCTGCGCGGCCTGACCTCGAACAACTTCGATGAGCTGAGCCTGGGCGGCAAGATCCTCGATTACTTCTGGCACCTGGCATTGCCGGTTACCGCGCTGGTGATCGGCAACTTCGCGACCATGACCCTGCTGACCAAAAACAGCTTCCTCGATGAAATCAACAAACAGTACGTGGTCACCGCCAAGGCCAAAGGCCTGACCCGCCATCGAGTGCTCTACGGCCACGTGTTCCGCAACGCCATGCTGTTGGTGATTGCTGGTTTTCCTTCGGCGTTCATCGGTATTTTCTTCACCGGCTCGTTGCTGGTGGAAGTGATTTTCTCCCTCGACGGCCTCGGTCTGATGAGTTTCGAAGCGGCGATCAACCGCGATTACCCGGTGGTGTTCGGCACGCTGTTCATCTTCACCCTGCTCGGGCTGGTGGTGAAACTGATTGGCGACCTCACCTACACCTTTGTCGATCCGCGCATCGACTTTGCCAGCCGGGAGCATTGAGATGAACCTGTCCCCTCTCAACCGCCGGCGCTTCGAACTGTTCAAGGCCAACAAGCGTGGCTGGTGGTCGCTGTGGCTGTTTCTGATCCTGTTCGGCCTGAGTCTGGGTGCCGAGCTGATCGCCAACGACAAACCGCTGGTCGTGCATTACGACGACAACTGGTATTTCCCGGCGATCAAGCGCTACCCGGAAACTGCCTTCGGCGGCGAATTCCCGCTGGAAGCCAACTACAAGAGCCCGTACATCCGCGAACTGCTCAAGGCCAAGGACGCGTGGATTCTGTGGGCGCCGATTCCGTACAGCTACCAGAGCATCAACTACGACCTGAAAGTCCCGGCCCCGGCGCCGCCCTCGGCGGACAACCTGCTGGGCACCGACGATCAGGGCCGCGACGTGTTGGCCCGGGTGATCTACGGTTTCCGCATTTCCGTGCTGTTTGCCCTGACGTTGACCGTATTGAGTTCGATCATCGGCGTGATTGCCGGGGCGCTACAGGGTTTCTACGGCGGCTGGGTCGATCTGGCCGGGCAGCGTTTTCTGGAAATCTGGTCGGGCCTGCCGGTGCTGTACCTGCTGATCATCCTCGCCAGTTTCGTCCAGCCGAATTTCTGGTGGCTGCTGGGGATCATGCTGCTGTTCTCGTGGATGAGTCTGGTCGACGTGGTGCGCGCCGAGTTCCTGCGCGGGCGCAACCTCGAATACGTACGCGCCGCGCGGGCGCTGGGCATGCAGAACGGCGCGATCATGTTCCGCCACATCCTGCCCAACGCCATGGTCTCGACCATGACCTTCATGCCGTTCATCCTCACCGGCGCCATCGGCACCCTCACCGCGCTGGACTTCCTCGGTTTCGGCTTGCCGGCGGGCAGCCCGTCGCTGGGAGAACTGGTCGCCCAGGGCAAATCCAACCTGCAGGCGCCGTGGCTGGGGATGAGCGCGTTTGCCGTGCTGGCCCTGATGTTGAGTTTGCTGGTGTTTATCGGCGAGTCCGCTCGCGATGCCTTCGACCCGAGGAAGTGAAATGAATCAGGACAATCTGATCGAAGTGCGCGACCTCGCCGTCGAATTCGGTTTCGGCGAGCGGGTGCATCGTGTGGTCGAGGGCGTGAGCTTCGACATCAAGCGCGGCGAAACCCTGGCGCTGGTCGGCGAATCGGGCTCGGGCAAATCGGTGACGGCGCATTCGATCCTGCGCCTGTTGCCCTACCCCATGGCGCGGCATCCGGCCGGCAGCATCAATTATGCCGGGCAGAATCTGCTGGGCCTGAGCGAAAAAACCATTCGTCACATTCGTGGCAACCGCATTGCGATGATTTTTCAGGAACCGATGACCTCGCTGAATCCGCTGCACTCGATCGAGAAGCAGATCAACGAAATTCTCGGCATCCACAAGGGCTTGAGCGGCAAAGTCGCGACCAGGCGGACTTTGGAGCTGCTGGAAATGGTCGGCATACCCGAGCCGCACAAGCGCCTCAAGGCCCTGCCCCATGAATTGTCCGGCGGCCAGCGGCAGCGGGTGATGATCGCCATGGCCTTGGCCAATGAGCCGGAATTGCTGATTGCCGACGAACCGACCACCGCGCTGGACGTGACCGTTCAGCTGAAAATCCTCGATTTGCTCAAGGAGCTTCAGGCTCGATTGGGCATGTCGCTGCTACTGATCAGTCACGATTTGAACCTGGTGCGAAGAATTGCGCATCGCGTATGTGTCATGCAGCGCGGTTGCATCGTCGAACAGGCATCGTGCGCAGAGCTGTTCCGTTCGCCGCAGCATCCGTACACTCGGGAACTGCTCGGCGCGGAGCCCAGCGGCGGCCCGGCGAGCAATGAAATCGGTGCGCCGCTGCTCGAAGTCGAGGACCTGAAAGTCTGGTTCCCGATCAAAAAAGGCCTGCTCAAGCGCACGGTGGATTACGTCAAGGCAGTGGACGGCATCAATTTCAGCCTGCCTCAGGGCCAGACCCTGGGGATCGTTGGCGAAAGCGGTTCCGGCAAATCCACCCTCGGTCTGGCAATTTTGCGCCTGATCGGCAGCCAGGGCGCGATCCGCTTTGAAGGCAAGCAGCTAGACTGCCTGACGCAAAGCGAGGTTCGTCCGCTGCGGCGGGAGATGCAGGTGGTGTTTCAGGACCCGTTTGGCAGCCTGAGCCCACGCATGTGCGTCAATGACATCGTTGGCGAAGGCCTGCGGATACACAAGATGGGCACCGCCGCCGAACAGGAAGCGGCGATCATCGCGGCATTGAAGGAGGTAGGTCTGGATCCGGAAACCCGGCACCGCTACCCCCACGAATTTTCCGGTGGGCAGCGGCAGCGAATCGCCATTGCCCGGGCCCTGGTGCTGAAACCGGCGCTGATCCTGCTGGACGAGCCGACATCGGCGCTCGACCGGACGGTGCAGCGGCAAGTAGTGGAGCTGTTGCGTTCACTGCAAGCCAAGTACAACCTGACGTATTTGTTCATCAGCCATGACCTGGCTGTCGTCAAAGCGCTGAGCCACCAGCTGATGGTGGTCAAGCATGGCCAAGTGGTCGAACAGGGAGACGCGCAAAGTATCTTTGCCGCCCCCCAACATCCGTATACACAGCAGTTGCTGGAAGCCGCTTTTCTGGCACCAGCCACTGCGCAATAACCTGAAAGAGGAGCAACACATGGGTTTTCTCGCCGGTAAGCGCGTACTGATCGTCGGTGTCGCCAGCAAGCTGTCCATCGCATCCGGCATCGCTGCCGCCATGCATCGCGAGGGCGCTGAGCTTGCCTTCACTTATCAGAACGACAAACTCAAGGGTCGCGTCGAAGAGTTCGCACAAGGCTGGGGTTCGAGCCCTGAGCTGTGCTTCCCGTGCGACGTGGCCAGCGATGAAGAAATCGCCAAGGTCTTCGAAGAACTGAGCAAAAAGTGGGACGGCCTGGACTGCATCGTGCACTCCGTAGGGTTCGCGCCGGGCGACCAACTGGACGGCGACTTCACCGAAGCCACCACCCGTGAAGGTTTCCGCATCGCTCACGACATCAGCGCCTACAGCTTCGTGGCCCTGGCCAAGGCCGGTCGTGAAATGATGAAAGGCCGCAACGGCAGCCTGCTGACCCTGTCGTACCTGGGCGCCGAGCGCACCATGCCGAACTACAACGTGATGGGCATGGCCAAGGCTTCGCTGGAAGCCGGCGTCCGTTACCTGGCCGGTTCCCTCGGCCCGGACGGCACCCGCGTCAACTGCGTGTCGGCTGGTCCGATCCGCACCCTGGCCGCTTCCGGCATCAAGAACTTCCGCAAGATGCTGGCCGCCAACGAAGCGCAGACGCCGCTGCGCCGCAACGTCACCATCGAAGAAGTCGGCAACGCCGGCGCCTTCCTGTGCTCCGACCTGGCGTCGGGCATCAGCGGTGAAATCATGTACGTCGACGGCGGCTTCAACACCACCGCCATGGGCAACATCGAAGAGTGATCTTCGGTTAGCCAATAAAAAACCCGCCGAATCCGGCGGGTTTTTTTACGCCTGGAGAAAAGGTCGCCGCACTACATATGTACCGCCAACCACCGCGCTCTGCCTTCGATACTCGGCTCTCAATGCTTGTCAGCCGCCAGGGAGGCACAAATGAACGACACACCGGTACATGAACAGACGCTGCTCCAGAATCTCATCACGGAATTGACTGCCGTTCCGGTGGTCACCGCCGCCACGCCGGCGCGTACGCTGGACGTGCCCCGTCCGTGCCTGCTGCGCGAGTGGATGGAGCTTTACTGGAACGCCCTCGAACGCCCCGAGTTTCTCGACTGGGCCAGCCGCTTCCATATCGACCTGGACACCCTGCAGATCAAAGGCGACACCCTGCACGCACAAACGCCAGCCAATGGCTCAAGCGGTGTTCGCACTTTCACTCTGGAAGATGATTCTGGCTGGTGGCAGATGGCGCCCATGTTGCTGTCGATTTCCCAGCGCATAGATCCTGCCGGCTTGGGTTTGCCTTATATCGGCGGCAAGTCGGCCAACCCGCTGTACCGCTTTCCACGGCAAGTGGTATTGGCGTTCTACGGTTATCCGGAACCGCAAAACGCGGTGCAGGCCGGGGTCATTGTGACCGAACTGAAAAACACTGGCTTTGCCCCCATTGATGAAGACGGCCACACCACTTCAGCCGTAGTCAAGGAACGCATCGAGCAACTGAAGGATTTCAAGGCTATCGCCGAGCGCATCGATGAAGTGTTGCTGACGAGGGATCCCTTCGAGCAGCGCAGCTTTCTCGACACTGCGGTGACGCTCACTTCAGCCTCTGTTTCCGCTCCTGTCAGAGGGCCGCGCCTCAAACTGGGCGAGCTTCTGGGTCGCTACGGGTTTCGATTGCCGGAAGATGCCGCGCAAGCTGAAGCGCTTGCACAACGCCTGCGGCAACGCCGCTGGCCGGAACTGCCCTACGTCAGTGACTACGTGCAGACCGCCGACCCCATCCGCAGCTATCGCGAAAGCTTCGCCGACCTCGAAGACGGTCGGCATATTGTCCGGCGCCTTGAGGCACTGAGCTGGAACAAGGCACCCGACGCCAAAATCGATTACGAGGAATTCAGCGAGCCCCATCCGGATTCCGCGCTGGCGGAGTGGATGACGCTCGGCCAGCGTCAATTGCAGATATTCAGCTCCAATGCGGATTTTCAAGCCATTCTGCAGCAGCTCGGGTTGCCTGCCGACAGTCAATTGCTGGTGAGCGACACCGGTCATGTCGGTACCGCCAGTGCCAAAGGCTGGGTAACCTTGACGACTCAGGTAGAAAAGAACACTGATCTGAAACTTCATCGCGATCGGCTCACAGCCAAGGCACGCAAAGCCGGCGGAGCCCTGCGTTCGAGCGGTAAAGTCACGCTTGGGCAGATGTTGCGCTTCTACAACCTGCCTTTGCCGAAAACTGTCGAGCACGCACTCGCCATGGCGAAATGGTACAGGGTCGATCTGAACACGCGTCCCGGACACATGAACCACTGGTATCTGTTAGGTCAGCCCTGGACACAAACCGAAGGGTTCACGACGTCACAACGTCAGAGCATCATCGACACCATCCAAAGGTTTTTGCCCGAAGACTCGCCGCCCTTGATCGACTACCTCAGTGAAGGCGTCGATACCGACCTGCCGCTCAATACGCTCAAGGCAAAAGCCGATTACCTGATCAGCTGTATCCTGATCACGCCACGCGCCCGGACGCTGGGCAATCAGTTGGTGAAGAACCTGGGGGCGCCGGTCGGGAAAAAACGTCTTTTGGCCACCAATCGCGATCGCCTGTTGCTCGCTGCATTGATTCTCAGCCTGGAACCGAGCGCCGGTGAGGATTTGAACCGAATCGTCGACCAGCGTCTGGAGGGCCACGATTTCTGGGGCGACAACTATGATGAGGTACGCCGGTTCATCGACCGGCAGCCGCAGCTCACGAGGGTCACCAACAAGACATTGGCGACCCACCTGTTGTTGTCCGGCATAGCGCCGGAGTTTCTCACCCGCGACATTCCTGCATCACTCTCCTACATGAGTTGCCTGCACTGGGTGTGGTTCAAGCAAGTCGTGCTGTATATCGAAAGCCGCCTGCCGGGCGTGGCGCGCTTGAT
This sequence comes from Pseudomonas koreensis, assembly GCF_024169245.1. Lineage (NCBI taxonomy): Bacteria > Pseudomonadati > Pseudomonadota > Gammaproteobacteria > Pseudomonadales > Pseudomonadaceae > Pseudomonas > Pseudomonas koreensis. Next base: position 3,623,396 of record NZ_JALJWP010000001.1, on the reverse strand, counting down.
GAGCTACCCACAACTGAGCCAACTGACCAAAGGCCCGGCTCCGACGGACTTCTACCAATTCCTGCGCGGGGAGGCCTGTGCCTCGATTGTCGTAGACTGGGCGGTTGCCAGAGGGTTGATTCAGCGCAACGCCGAATTTCAGGTCACGATTTATGACGCCACGACGATGAAGCAGGCCGACCTGCTCTTTCGCGGTCACACTCGTTTGCTGGACGATTTAGACCGGCAGGCGTTTCTGACGACACCGCCCACTCCTTCCACGGTTGCCCTGACGGATCTGCGCCAGGTCTTCTCCGATAACCCACACCTGACGGAGAAGGTGCTGTTTATCCCAGCCTCGAATGCCGAGTCCGATGCGCCGCATTACTCTCTGGGCGAACTGCATATGGCCGGCAAGCTGGCAGGCGACCTGCAGGGTTGGCAATCGAGCAATCCACAGCTGCAACTGGCATCCATGAAGGCGTCGCTGCCCAGACTGCAAAGCGTGGCAACCTCTTTCCATGCGGCACTGGCTGCACGCCTCAAGCAGATGAAGGACGCGCATACCGCGTTTCTCAAGGAAGCGTTTTGTAGTTTGCCGCTGGCGCAACGGCTCGACATCGAAGACTACAGGCTGGAATTGCTGGCCCTGCGGCCCACATCAACGACCGCGAACAAGTCAATTTCCGACGCCGCAGCGCCCTTCGGCATCCTTGCACTGCTGCATGGGGAGACAACCCGGGTGTGCGAAATTTTCACCTGCAGGAATGAAGTGGTCGTGCGTCGTGATATCGATATCACCTTGCTCACGCCATCGGTGGCGAAAGAAGCGCCGAAATCGCTGCCCCTGGATGCCGAAGCCTACCGGCACGGCACCCTTCCCCGCTCAAACGCCACCTGCAACGCGTTCATCAGCCGACTCGACATTGAAGGCGCCCCCCTGGAGCAACAAGCACGCCCCGCCGTGCCTGACACCTTTGCCTCGAGGAAGGTCAACGCCATCGCCAGCACCGCCGTCCGGCACCTGTTCGACGCCTATGAGGCGCAAGCCTTGCAAGAGGCGCTGCGAGTGCCCGACCTCAAGGATGCTGCTGCCAGTCATGAGAAATGGCTGGCGTTTTACCGCAAGCTGAGTCCGCCCAAAGTCTGAGCCCTGGCGAGATTGCATTGAATGAGCTGACGCCTTCGCGAGCAGGCTCGCTCCCACAGGGGTAGGCGGCCAAACAAAAAATCAACAACACCGCCAAACCTGTAGGAGTGAGCCTGCTCGCGATAGCATTTTATCTGTGACTTCAGGACCGCCTGACACACCACTATCGCGAGCAGGCTCACTCCTGCCTTTGATTTGCGGCTGAACTAGCAGCCTTTCAGAGTCTGTTTGTGCGCATACATTGCGCTATCCGCATCGGCCAGCAGGCGATCCACGGTGTCATGGCGCGCGGGATCGTATTCGATCTGGCCAACGCTGAAGCGAATCGCGTAACCCCGGTGCAGCGTGGCGTTGCGCTCTTCGAGGATTTCCTTGAGCCGCGCCATGATCCGTGTGGTTTCGACGTGACTGGAGCCGGTCAGCAACGCGACAAACTCATCGCCACCCAGGCGCCCGACCACATCACTCTCGCGAAAGGCAATGCGCAACACATCGGCGAAGGTCTTCAGCGCGCTGTCGCCTTCGGCATGGCCGTACAGATCGTTGATCTGCTTGAAGTCGTTGAGATCGAAAAACAGCAGCGTCGCCGGTCGGTTCAGGCGCGCGCAGGCGTCCAGCGCGTGCTGGGCCAGTTGTTTGAAACCGCGACGATTGGACAACAGCGTCAGTTCATCCATGCTCGCCAACTGCACCGCCGTCAGCTCTTGCTCGGCCATCTGCGCAAGGTCACGCAGCAGGGCCCGCTCTTCGTCATCAAGGTTGCGGGGTTTGGTATCGATCAGGCACAAGGTGCCCATCTTGTTGCCGTCGGGCACGGTCAGCGGATAACCGGCGTAAAAGCGAATATTCGGCGCGCCGGTGACCAGCGGATTGTCATGAAAACGCAGATCTTCCAGCGCATCGGGCACCAGCATCAGTTCGTCCTGCAAAATCGCATGGCCGCAGAACGAGACATCGCGCGACGTCTCGCTGACATCAAGCCCCACACAGGACTTGAACCACTGACGATCCTTGTCCACGAGCGTGACCAACGCGATCGGCACATTGAACAAGCGCTTGGCCAGGCGCGTCAGGCGATCGAAGCGCTCCTCGGGAGCCGAGTCGAGGTTAAGGCCATGCAGCGCGTCAATTCGTGCAGCTTCATTGGCAGGTTTTCCGGGAGCCAACATCACATACTCCATCAGCGTTGATGGACTTTAGAGTAGCGCTAAATGTGCGATGGCTCATCCTATTCGCAGCTAACCGCGGGCATAGGTTGAGTTGTTAATTGGATGTTTTGGGGCTGTGGATAGCAAAATCTTCATCAAAACAGTGCTGGAAAACCTGGGTTTTCCTTTAGTGACAGATGTTGTAATGCCGCGAACTGGCGAAGGGGCCACAAGGCCCCTTTGTTTACTTTTTTAGATATATCCTCGCGAATTAAATCGAGCTGGACTTTTGATAACGGCGTTTTTGGGCTCTATACTTTAGCAATCAACCCGAGCGCTAACCCATAGAATTTCTTCATGAAACTTGTCTTATCCGAATATTATCCAGCTTTGGATATCCTTGTTCAATCTTTATTGTAATACTTGGGGAGGGCGCATTATTTACATATTCAAACTTAAAACCAGCCCAACTACCTGTTGGGTCAACCGCCCTACTGTAAACAGGATACTCAGGCCTAACTATTCTTATAATGGCTGAATCACTTACAAGATAATCAAAACTTATTTCAAAAGTCTGACCAACAGCAAGACCAACGAAACCCTTTGTAATATAGAGCGTATTAAATACACCACCGTATTCCAAAAAGTACTCACCACCTTCTTCGAAGATTCTACTTGGATATTCTTCTGGATAATTGTCACGCCAACCATTCCGTTCCGATCCAGTAAACGTCGTCAAATCATCAAACAAAGTTTTCACCGCATATACCCGCACCGGACAAGCCACCGCATCCGCCAGCGTCGCCGCCTTGAACAATCCAACTTTCAGCTCGACTCTCAGGGTTGAACCTTCCTTGCACTCGCGCAACCACTGCACTTCAGCCGCCATGGCCAGTCCATCGGACTGATTGTTCGGTATGCCCGCAGGGGGTATCGATTGCCGTGTGGTCCCATCGCTCAGCTGTTCGATGTAACTCACCCACACAGGCGCGCCATACAACTGAAACGACCATTGGTTGCACAACACCCGGGTGGTGTCGCGTATGGATGCAGGATCGAACGCGTCGCCCTCAATTCCTTCCAGTTGTGGCATCGGCAAGTTCTGCAACAAGCCGATGCGTAACGGCAAGGTTTTGGAAGGCGTCGGCCCGCTGTCGCGTATCACCTCATAACGCACACTCACTTCTCTCCCGAGATTGGCCGCGGTAATCAAGGCCGCAATCGGAAAATCGATAGGCGTTGTTCCCGTGACATACCGCCGCTCCGGCCGAGCCGAACCCTCCCCTGCACGCCCCTCGATGATCAGATCGATACCATCGTCCTGCTGCAGCGCGGTGGTGTCGACGCGTACCGTGAACCCTTCCTGATGGACATTGGGGTCGAGCTGTCCGCCGGGGGCTTCCAGTACGCTGGGCGCGTCCCATTGCGGTTGCGGCTCGCCGATGCTCAGGGTGCGGACTTGCGAGTAGCGTGTCGGCTCGCCCGAGGCAAATATGACGTAGTAGCTCACGTCCACCTGGCCATTGCGATTGGCCTCGATGTGCGCGAGGTGCACGTGAAACGGCACGGGGTAACCCGCGGTGTGTGTGCTCAGGGGAATTTCATATTTTGGATGCGGGCCGCTGATCGAGCCCACCCAGCGCAGGCCGACAATGTCGTCTTTCACTGTATCGACAAACGGTGCAGTCACATCAGCGCCATTCGGCGCGTTCTCCGGCGGCAGGACGTCGTTGTCGTCCGCCTGAGCCACCTCCGGTTTTTGCAGATCAGGCAGGGCGTCGCCAACAGTGAGGTTCAGCGGCAGCGAGTTGCGCACGCTGTTGAGCATCACGTCGTCATTGGCCACGGAGTACCAGACTTTCACCGAACCACCGTCCAGCAGCAGGATTTCCTTCGCCGGCACCTCGCGGACGATGGCCGTGCCTTCCGGCTCGTCAGCGACGATGATGCGGATCGGGTAATACGTATCGCCGCCGCCGGGACGCTTACCTTCCCAGTGCACCGTGATCAGATCGCCCTTGCGGCGCCCTTGGTAATACAGCACCGCCACCGTGGCGCGCGGCGCGTCTGCCGGCAGGTGGCCGCCGGACGCTTCGAGCACCTGCGGCGCCTGCAAATTGCTGATCTCGCCCTTGACGCTGGCACTGGCGTTTTTCGAGGGACGGTCAGGGACGCCCTCACGTTTCAAGGTATACGCCACCAGTGCCGAACCCATGGCAATGGCCTTGACCTTGGCGTTGGGAATCGGGAAGACAACTTGCAGGCCGACACGAACGACGGGCAATTCGATCGGCCCGTGGACCACTTGCGATCCTTCGGACGGGGTCCCCGTCCAGGTCATCACGACGATATCACCGGCCCTGAAATGGTCTTCCGACGTGTTGACCAGCACGGTGACGTCCTTTTCTCCCAGTGTTTCCAGTTTGATTTCACCCGTCACCGGGTCAGCTTCCAGCACGATGGGCGCGCTTAGCCGGTTCTGTTTGAGATCAACCAGCAAATAGGTGGGCGCCGACCAGGGCGAGCGCTCGTCCGGGTAATTGCCGACCTCGTCGATCACCTGATAGTGCACGCTGATCCGCGTGCCATCGCCGACCTCGACAATGCTGGCCTCGTCAATGTTTACGATCAGTGGATGTTTGACCGGATCCTCAACGTGCTCGCGCGTAACGCGCTCGGTAAGGCGCTTGGAGCCAAAGATAAGGTGGATGACGTCGTTCTCCCGCATGAACGGATACGGCAGGATGGTGACTTTCACCCCCGCCTCCGCTTCGACCGGACCGATACCATGGTCGATGATGGCTTGCGGAATCGAGTACAGCAGGTGTGAATGACCGTCCTGGTTGTAATCATCATCAAACCCGCCGGGGCGGTCGAGCTTGACCAGCACCTTGAGTTCCGGGGTGGAATTTTCCCACGCCTGATTCAAGCGCTTGACCGAATAGAACAACGGATGAACGTCACCCCGCACCACATGCCCGGAGGGAATGCGGCCGTGCAGCGGCTTGTTTTCCTCGCCGGCCAACAGCGTGTGGCTCCACACATCGTCAATGATATTGCCCCAGTAAACCCTGACTTCGTCCCCCGCCGTCATGATGCCCCAGGGATTGATCACAAAACGCAGGCCACCTTCGACCGCTCCTACACCGAAGCCGCCGTCGTAGCCCTCGACGGGCGTCCTGATGCTGGAAAAAATCGGTGGCCGCAGCACCAGCGGTTCGACGGGTTGCGATTGCGTTTCGTCTGTTGTCACGGGGGTGTTCATGGGCAGGCTCCGGGTCTGAGGGGACGGAGAAGCCATGAAACAGGAAAAATTGCGCGTTGCCACCTGTCAGATCTGACAGGTGCGGACGAATGGTTGCGGGGCTAAGCTCGCAGGTTGCATAACTCAGCGCCGGACGAAAGGGCTCCGCATCAGCCGCCCGCCACCGGACACGGCCCGCCGGCATCGGCCCAGAGTTTGAATTGCGCGACGAAAATATCGTGCGGTACCGGCACCGGCGCGCGCCCTGCCCCGGGATTCCAGCCCCAGAGCACCAGTTTGTCTTCGCTGACGTGTTTTAACAGCGCGGCGAAATCGCGATCGCCGTTGCTCGCGCGGTCCTTGATCATCGCGCAGAGCTTGTCCGAAGGCAGGCCGATCCAGGCCATTTTGTGCGCCGCTGGTGGCAGGCTCCAGTGCGGCGCGCCCGGAGGTGCATGGGGGCCGTAACTGGCCGGTGGATTGCTTTCAGCGTGGCAGGTGGCGCAAGGCAAACCGGCGGCGCCCTTGCCGTCCAGGCCGCGCACCACGTTCATCGCATGGGGAATGCCGGCATCGAACTGCAACGGCGAATCGCCGGGAATGTGACAGTTCTGGCAGCGCGGGCTCTGGAAAACTTTCTGCACCGTGCCGAAGGCTTGCAACGCCTGCTGATCCTCGGCAAACAGGTCCGAGGCGTAGCCACCTAGGCCCAGCAACACGACGGTGCCCAGCACCAGATGTCGTTTCATCTCACACCCCCGACAATTGCAGTGGCAGTTCGCGCAGGCGTTGCCCGGTCAGGGCGAACACCGCGTTGGCCACGGCCGGCGCGGTCGGTGGCACGCCGGGTTCGCCGATGCCGCCGGGTTTCTCACTGCTGGGGACAATGTGCACTTCGACCACCGGCATTTCGTTGAGCCGCAGCACCTGGTAATCGTGATAGTTGGATTGCACGACGCCGCCGTCCTTGACGGTGAGTTTGCTATGCAGCGCCATGCCGAGACCGAAGGTGATGCACGATTCCATCTGCGCGGTGATGCTCTGCGGGTTCACCGCAATGCCGCAGTCCACCGCGCAGACCACCCGATGCACGCGAATCGCCAGATTGTCCTGCGACACCTGCGCCACTTGCGCCACGTAGCTGCCGAACGACTCGTGCACCGCTACGCCGAGAGCATGGCCGTCGGGTAGCGGCGCGCCCCAGTTGGCCTTCTCCACCGCCAGATTGAGTACGCCAAGATGCCGCGGATGCGCCTTGAGCAGCGTTCGTCGGTACTCGACCGGATCCTTGCCTGCCGCCGTCGCCAGTTCATCGATCAGCGACTCCATGACGAACCCGGTGTGGGTGTGGCCCACCGAACGCAGCCACAGCACGTTGATGCCGGTCTGCGGCGAATGCAGATCGACCTGATGATCAGGCAGGTCCTTGATGTACGGACTGTCAGCCACACCCTCGACCGAGGTCGCATCGATGCCATTCTTGACCATTGCCGCCTCAAGCATCGTTCCGGTCATGATCGATTGTCCGACCAGCACATGCTGCCAACTTATCGGCAGGCCATCGCCGCCCAGCCCGACACGGGCCTGATGCAAGTACATCGAGCGGTAATAGCCGCCGCGAATGTCATCTTCGCGCGCCCACACGGTTTTCACCGGCAGGCCTGCCGCTTTCGCGACTTGCACGGCTTCGGCGACAAAATCCGAGGTCGGGTTGGCACGGCGACCGAAACCACCGCCGAGAAATTCGGTGTGAATCTCGACCTGCTCAGGCTTGAGCCCGGTGATCTTGCTGGCGACCATCTGGTCGAGGGTCTGAAATTGCGTGCCGGTCCAGATTTCGCATTTGCCGGTGCTGATCTTTACCGTGCAATTGAGCGGCTCCATCGGCGCATGGGCCAGATACGGCACGCTGTATTCGACATCGATTTTCTTCGCAGCCTTGTCGAAATGGGCCTTGGCGTCCCCGGCCTGAGTGGCGGACGTACCCGGCGTCGCCGCGAGTTTGCGGAAACTGTCCAGCAGCTTTTCGCTGCTCATGTCGGCCAGCGGCCCGAGATCCCAATCGACCGTCAGGGCATCGCGGCCCAGTTTTGCCGCCCAGAAATGCTCGGCCACCACCGCTACTCCGCTGGGCACCTGCAGCACTTTGTGCACGCCGGGAATCGCCAGCGCTGCGGCGCCTTCGAAAGATTTGACCGTGGCGCCGAACACCGGCGCGCGAGCGACCATGGCGGTCATCAGGCCCTCGAACTGCACGTCTATGCCGAATATGGCGCGGCCGGTGATCTTTTCCGGGGTGTCCAGACGTTTGGTCGGTTTGCCGATGACTTTCCAGTCCTTGGCTTCCTTGAACGTGATGGTTTTCGGGTCCGGCACCGGCAGTTGCCCGGCGGCATCGGCCAGTTCGCCGTAGGTCGTGCGTTTGTCCCCGGCGATCACCACGCCGGACTCAGTGCGAATCGTCGAAGGCGCAACGTCGAAGCGTTTCGCCGCCGCTTCCACCAGCATCTGCCGCGCCGTCGCCCCGGCCAGGCGATAGCGGTCAAATTCCATCCAGGTCGAAGTCGAGCCTCCGGTGATCTGCATGCCGCCGAACGCTGGCAAACCGTAATCCGCCGCCGAGGCTGGCGAGTGTTGGACGCTGATTTTCGACCAGTCGGCGTCGAGCTCTTCGGCAATCAGCATGGTCAGGCCGGTCCAGATGCCCTGGCCCATTTCCGAATGGCCGAGCAGCACGGTAACGCTGTTGTCCGCCGCGATACGCAGGAACGCATTCGGCGCGAACGTCTTGTTCTGATCCTCTGCCGCGCGGGCAAAGCGATTGGCCCCGGGCACCACAAACGCCACCATCAGACCGCCACCCAACACGGCACTGCCCTTGAGAAAACCTCGACGCGATACCGGACTGTTCATCGTCTATCTCCCACAGAATGAATCAGCCGATTTCGGCGGCGCGTTTGACCGCTGCGCGAATGCGCGGATAGGTGCCGCAGCGGCAGATATTGCCGGAGAGCGCCTGATCGATATCGCTGTCGGTGGGGTTGGGAATTTTCGCCAGCAACGCGGCGGCGGACATGATCTGCCCGGACTGGCAGTAACCGCACTGGACCACGTCGAGTTCCGCCCACGCCTGCTGCACCGGGTGCGCACCATCGGTGGACAGGCCTTCGATGGTGAGGATTTTCTGCCCGTGGGCGACGGCAGTAGCCGGGGTAATGCAGGAGCGTAATGGCGCACCGTCGACGTGCACGGTGCACGCGCCGCACTGGGCCATGCCACAGCCGAACTTGGTGCCGGTCAGGTGCGCGACATCACGCAGAACCCAGAGCAACGGCATGTCGGCGGGGACATCGAGTTCCTGATCCTTGCCATTGATATTCAGAGTCAGCATCGGCGGGTTTCCTCAGACTCACGGGGTTGCGAAGGGGCGTCGCTGTGGCTGCAAAACCTACGGACGCCCGCGCTTATCCCTTTCAGCAAAGCCTAATTTGCGCACCAAGCCAGACGTTGTGACCAGCGGTCATGCAGAGGCCGACATTGATCCTACAGTTGATAACGGCTCGCACTGAGTCGTCGTATCTCTGCGCAACCGGTCCGCGAAACTCGCGGTTGTCCATCACAGGTCAGGAGTAACGAATATGGGTTTTGTCACCACTCGAGACGGCGTCGACATCTTCTACAAGGACTGGGGCCCGCGCGACGCTCCGGTGATCCATTTCCACCACGGCTGGCCGCTCAGTTCGGATGACTGGGACGCGCAGATGCTGTTTTTTCTCGCGCAGGGCTTTCGGGTGATTGCCCATGATCGGCGCGGGCACGGGCGCTCAAGCCAGGTCTGGGACGGCCACGACATGGACCACTACGCCGACGATGTGCTGGCCGTGGTCAATCATCTGGGTACGAGCAACGTTGTCCACGTCGGCCATTCCACCGGCGGCGGCGAGGTCATCCATTACATTGCCCGGCATGGTCAGGACAAGGTCAGCAAAGCGGTCTTGATCAGTGCGGTGCCACCGTTGATGGTGCAGACCGAAAGCAACCCGGGGCGGTTTGCCGAAATCGGTGTTCGATGGCTTTCAGGCGCAATTGGCAGCGAACCGGGCGCAGTTTTATCGCGATGTGCCGAGCGGACCTTTCTACGGCTACAACCGTCCTGGCGCCGAGGCGTCGGAAGGGATCATCGCCAACTGGTGGCGGCAAGGCATGATCGGCGGCGCCAAGGCGCACTACGACGGCATCGTCGCGTTTTCGCAGACTGACTTCACCGAAGATCTGAAAAAAGTCAGCGTGCCGGTGCTGGTGATGCATGGCGAGGACGACCAGATTGTGCCGTACGCCAACTCCGGACCGTTGTCGGCGAAACTGTTGCCCAATGGCACGCTGAAATCGTATCCGGGGTTTCCGCATGGCATGCCGACGACGCAGGCGGAGACGATCAATGCGGATTTGTTGGCGTTTATTCGCGGGTGACATCACGGACCTACGCGATCCCCTGTAGGAATGAGCCTGCTCGCGATAGCGGTGGGTCAGTCAATTCAATAGTGACCGACCCACCGCTATCGCGAGCAGGCTCGCTCCCACAGTTGGCATTGGGTATATATCCGCCAGAGACTGGTCGGCTATCAGGCCGCCATCGCTGGCAAGCCGGTTCCCAGAGGAATCAGGGTAGATCCGCCATTCATTCGTATCCTTGAGATAGCTATCGCGAGCAGGCTCACTCCTACAAGAGCAAGAGCAAGAGCAAGAGCAAGAGCAAAAGATCGCAGCCTTCGGCAGCTCCTGCAGTTTCCGCGTCCACCTCTAGGCCGAGTGTCAGCTCGCCTGCTTTTGATCTTGATCCACCAGCGACGTCGGAAGGCTGACTGAAGGGATTGATCCGGGCGTGGGAGCGCAGCGACCGTCTGGCGCAGCCAGACACAGCGGAAGGAGGTGCAGCGAAGCAAACCGGAGCCGCTGCGCCCGGATCGATCCCGCAGCGAAGGAACCCCGAGCCCGCGAGGGGCCGAACGTCGGAGCAAGCCTTTTCGGTTACCTTTTCGGCGTTTGGAAAAGGTGACCCGCCGTAAGGGCGGAACCCTAAGCAGCCGTTACCGCAGCAATGGATATGTACTCACTCAAAAAATACCCCACCGCCCCAAAAAAAGCCTTCGCCAGCAGGCTCGTTCACAGTCGGGACCGGGTATATATCCGCCAGAGACTGGTCGGCTATCAGGCCGCCATCGCTGGCAAGCCGGTTCCCACAGGGATCAGGGCAGGTCCGCTGTTCATTCGTATCTTTGATATAGCTATCGCGAGCAGGCTCACTCCTACAAGAGCAAGAGCAAAAGCAAAAGCATGATCAAAAGATCGCAGCCTTCGGCAGCTCCTACAGTCTCCGCGTCCACCTCTAGGCCGAGTGTCAGCTCGCCTGCGGCTTTTGATCTTGATCCACCGGCGACGTCGGAAGGCTGAGCGGAGGGATTGATCCGGGCGTGGGAGCGCAGCGACCGTCTGGCGCAGCCAGACACAGCGGAAGGAGGTGCAGCGAAGCAAACCGGAGGCGCTGCGCCCGGATCGATCCCGCAGCGAAGGAACCCGAGCCTGCGAGGGCCGAACGTAGGAGCAAGCCTTTTGGGTTACCTTTTCGGCGTTTGGAAAAGGTGACCCGCCGTAAGGGCGGAACCCTAAGCAGCCGTTACCGCAGCAACGGATATGTACTCACTCAAAAAATACCCCACCGCCCCAAAAAAAGCCTTCGCCAGCAGGCTCGCTCACAGTCGGGACCGGGTATATATGCGCCAGAGACTGGTCGGCTATCAGGCCGCCATCGCTGGCAAGCCAGCTCCCAGAGGGATCAGGGTAGATCCGCTATTCATTCGTATCTTTGATATAGCTATCGCGAGCAGACTCACTCCTACAAGAGCAAGAGCAAGAGCAAGAGCAAGAGCAAAAGATCGCAGCCTTCGGCAGCTCCTACAGTCTCCGCGTCCACCTCTAGGCCGAGTGTCAGCTCGCCTGCTTTTGATCTTGATCCACCGGCGACGTCGGAAGGCTGAGCGGAGGGATTGATCCGGGCGTGGGAGCGCAGCGACCGTACGACGCAGTCGTACACAGCGAGAGGAGGTGCAGCGAAGCAAACCGGAGACGCTGCGCCCGGATCGATCCCGCAGCGAAGGAACCCGAGCCTGCGAGGGCCGAACGTAGGAGCAAGCCTTTTGGGTTACCTTTTTGGCGTTTGAAAAAGGTGACCCGCCGTAAGGGCGGAACCCTAAGCAGCCGTTACCGCAGCAACGGATATGTACTCACTCAAAAAATACCCCACCGCCCCAAAAAAAGCCTTCGCGAGCAGGCTCGCTCCCACAGTGGATCGTCGGTGTGTGCGCGAGATTGCGATAAATCCTCTACCCCTCTCCGCGCCCCGTGCCTTCCCGATCACCGCGGTAATGCTCGGCAAGCGGAAAATCCGGCAGCCACGATTCACGTCGCACAATCCAGCTCTCATAGGTCGGCTTCAACTGATCCGACGCATCCAGCGCGCCTAGATTGACCTCGACCTCATCACCACTGCGATTGAACACCGACGAACCACAGCGCGGACAAAAATGCCGCCCTTGGTAATCATGGGTTTCACCGCTGACGGTCACAGCGTCCTCAGGAAAAATCGCCGAGGCATGAAACAGCGCGCCGTGGACTTTGCGACAGTCGAGGCAATGGCACAGCCCGACCCGGTAAGGCTCGCCAGTGGCTTGAAAACGCACGTCGCCGCACAGGCATCCGCCGGTAAATGTATTCATGGTTCATCTCCATTGCGCCCTTGATAAACACAATCGCCAGGTGCCGTTCAAAAGACCTGCGGCGAAACTCCACCCAGCCTATAACAGTCGGTGCCTATGCGCCCGGCACGCGCCGATCTACGGCACCGCAATCTGCCGAAGAACTGACTACGCTGATAGTCCAGCCTGTAATCAGCCAAGGGTGACTGCCATGCAACGCGTTCAGAAACTCACGCCGTGCTTGTGGTTCGATGATCAGGCCGAGGCCGCTGCGGCGTTTTATTGTTCGATCTTCGATCATTCGAAAATCACCGCGCTGACCCACTACAGCAAAGTCGGCCAGGAATTTCACGGGCAGCCGGAGGGCGCGGTGATGACCGTCAGCTTCGAGCTCGACGGCCAGACGTTTACCGCGCTCAACGGCGGGCCGGTGTTCACCTTCAATGAGGCGATTTCATTTCAGGTCAACTGCCAGGATCAAGAAGAAATCGACCATTTCTGGGGCAATCTGTCCGCTGGCGGGCCGGTGGAAGCGCAGCAATGCGGCTGGCTCAAGGACAAGTTCGGCGTGTCGTGGCAGATCGTCCACGTGGGGTTTCTGCAGATGCTGCAAGACCCGGACACGCGCAAGTCACAGCGGGCGATGCAGGCGATGTTCCAGATGAAAAAGCTCGATGTTGCCGCACTGCAACGGGCATTCGACGGCCAGAGCTAATACACTCGGGCGCAGACTTGCCGGGAAGACCACGATGAAACACGCCGCTGCGAAAAACCCCGAGAAAGCCCCGCTTTTCTGGCGCGACGACGCCCTGCCCTTCATCGAGGCGCGCGCCATCGCCGATGGCCGTGAGGTGTGCTACGCGCGGCATTCCCACGGGCACTTTTCCATCGGCGCGATCACCGCCGGGCGCAGTACCTATGTGCATGAGCAAGCACAGTACGAGGTTGCGGCGGGCACCGTAGTGCTGATGAATCCCGGCGATGTCCACGCCTGCAACCCGATCGAAGATCAGCCGTGGTCGTACGTGATGTTGTATGTCGAGACGCCGTGGCTGACGGATTTGCAGCATCAGTTGGGGTTTGCGGCGGAGCTGGAATTTCGCCGTTTTTCAGACACGCACCTGAGCGATGCCGAACTGTTCGGCAAGTTGATGGCGTTGTATGAGGTTTTGGTTGACGATCAATTGGAAGCGCTGGCGAAGCAGAGCGCGGCAGTGGAGTTTTTCAGTGATTTGCAGCTGCGCCTGAACCCGGCTGATCAGTCAGTACGTGAGCCGAATTTCAAACTTGAACGCGCCGCCGGGTTCATCCGCGAACATTGCACTGAGGTGTTGAGCCTTGACGCGATTTGCGCGGCGGCGCAGCTGTCGCCGTCGTACCTGATTCGCGCATTCAAGCAGCGTTACGGGATGACGCCGCATGCCTTCGTGGTCAACCAGCGCATCCAGTTCGCCCGCGAGCGCTTACGCAGCGGGCAATTGATTGCTGACGTGGCGCTTGAGGCCGGATTTGCCGATCAGGCGCATTTTCAGCGAGCGTTCAAACAACATCTCGCGGCGACGCCGGGGCAGTATCGCGGCTGAACCCTATCTCCGAGCACACACCAATCCCCTGTAGGAGCTGACGAGTGCAACGAGGCTGCGATCTTTTGATCGTTAAAAGCAAAATCAAAAGATCGCAGCCTCGTTGCACTCGTCAGCTCCTACAGAGGGAATGCGGTCAGGAAATCAAGTGAACAGCAGATAAATAGCGCTCGCCACCAACAACACCGCCATCAACCGATTGAACCAGCGCATCCCCGCCGCATTGCTCAGATAGCCGCGCAGGAACGTCCCGGCATACACCCAGCAGCCCACCGACAGATAGCAAATCACCAGATACACCGCCGCGAACTGCCAGACCAGTCGCGCCTCGCCGTCGGCGACAAACGCGCCCATGCCGGCCACGCAGGCCAGCCAGGCCTTGGGGTTGAGCCATTGCATGACTGCGCCATAGAGCATCGAAGGCGCGCGGCCAGAATCGCTGGCATTCAACCGGCCGTCGTCGCTGGCGAGTTTCCAGGCCATGAACAGCAGAAACGCCACCCCGGCCCATTGCACCACGCGGGTCATGAACGGCCACAACTGCAGCACTTCATGCAGGCCCAGGCCCATCAGCACCAGCAACAGCACAAAACCCAGCGTCGCCCCCGCCACATGGCGCTGACTGGCACGAAAACCGTATTGTGCCCCTGAGCTCAGCGCAACGATATTGACCGGCCCGGGCGTGATGGAAGCGGCCAGGGCAAATGCCGCCATGGAAAGAATCAGACTCATTGCACACCTGCTTCAAACGAGGAACGAGATGGCAAGGGTAGCCAGCGCGGGAGTGGCGGTATTGAAGAAAATGCCCCTGAGGATGCGAGTCACCTGTGGGAGCGAGCTTGCTCGCGAAAGCGGTGGGTCAGTCAGCCCAGTGTTGACTGGGCTGACGTCTTCGCGAGCAGGCTCGCTCCCACAGGGTTTTGTGTGAGGCTCAAATCTCGCACACCCCACAAGACCTGTAGGAGTGAGCCTGCTCGCGATAACGGTGGATCAGTCAGAACAGCTCTGACGGGACGGACGCCATCGCGAGCAGGCTCACTCCTACAGGGCGCTCAGGCCAGACGCGGCACGGTGAAACGGAACTCGCTGCCCTGCCCCGGCTCACTCTCGGCGACGATCTGCCCGCCGTGAGCTTCAACGATGCCCTGGGTGATATACAAACCAAGGCCGGTACCGGTCGGGTTGCCTTCTTTCACCGTCCAGTAGCGATCAAATACATGCGGCAAGTGCTCTTTGGGAATGCCCTCGCCGCTGTCACGCACAGTGAAGACGATCTCATCGCCGACCGATCTGGCATGCACACCCACCGTACCCATGCGCGGGGTGAATTTGATCGCGTTGCCGACCAGATTCGACAACACCTGAAACAGCCGCTCAGGATCGGCATGGATGCGCAGATCGGGATCGGACTGGAAGGAAATGTTGATGTCCTTGACCTGCGCCAGCGGCAAAAGCAAGGCCTGCGCCTCTTCGAAAATATGCCCGACGTCCAGCGGCTGCGGGGTGATGGAGTAGCGCCCGGCGTCGATTTTCGAGGTATCGAGAAGGTCTTCCAGCAGCGTGTTCATCCGCGCCGTGGCCTGTTGCATGGTGTCGATGGCCGTGGAGATGCGCCGCGAAGTGTGCGCGCCTTCCGAGCTGAAGGCTTTTTGCATCATGCCGCAGAGCATGGAAATCACCGTCATCGGGTTGCGCAGGTCATGGGAAACCACCGCCACCAGATCATCGCGCGCCTGCACGGCCTCCTGCTCGCGCCGCACCTGGCGGGCCAGATCGTTTTCCAGCGCCGAGCGGCGCAGATCGTTGGCGGCGAACCGATCACCGTGGCTCCACTTGGTGGAGATCCCGGCCATCTCGACTTTCCAGATCTCGAACGAGGTACGCGGACGCAGGCGCAGACCGGCGTCGGAGTTTTCCAGGTCCAGCGGTTTGCGCGGGTCGCCGCTCCAGTTGATGTTTTCCTTCACTTCCGGACGGAACCACAGCACCCCGTTGTCCACGGGTTTGGGCAGGCTCATGGCAAGTACGCCGCTGGCCACTGACTGATACTGCGCCGCTGGCGGGTAAACGCTGGACAGATGATGACTGGCAAACACCGGCTCGCCGCGCTCCTGCAACCACCTGTGCAACGTACGAATCTCTTCCGGCGCCGGGCAGTTGCCGTAACGGTGCAATTGTTTGTCTTCGATGATCGCGATGCCACCGGCGTTGGCCAGCGCCATCAGCGTCGCCGGCTGCTGAGCGAGGCCGTCGAACACGTTCTGCGGCGAATCGATCATCGCTTGATTGAGCCGCGCCAGCGCTTCGACCTTTTCTTCGCGCTGGCGAGTCAGCTCCAGGGTTTCCATGGCACTGATCTGCAACGACAGAACCTGGCCGATGGTCTGGCAGGCCATGCGCAACTCATGCGGCACGTGCAGCGGCTGGCGGTTGCCGCAGCTGATCAGGCCCCAGAGCTTGTCGCCCTTGAGCAGGGAAATGCTCATCGACGACAACACGCCCATGTTCTTCATGTATTGGCAGTGAATCGGCGAGACGCTGCGCAACGTGGCGAAACTCAGGTCCAGCGGTGTATGGGTATCGGGACGCAACTTCGGCACCAGCGGCACCGGCTGATAATCGGCATTGGGGATGATCCGCAGCCAGTTGGTGCGATACAGCTCGCGTGCCTGCTCGGGGATGTCCGAGGCCGGGAAGAACAGACCGTTGAAGACTTCCATCGACGGATCGGACGCTTCGGCGATGACCTGACCGTGGCCCTCTTCCTCGAAGCGATAGATCAGCACCCGGTCGTAGCCGGTCATTGCCTGGATTTCCTTGACGCTGATGTCGTACAAGGCCTGCAGCGTGGTCGCCGCTTGCAGACGCTGGAGCATCCGCCCCAGATGGGTGTTGACCCCGGCGACGTTACGCGCCTGGAAATTCTTTACGTGGATCTCGAGCTCGAGAATCAGTACGCCCTGGTGCCGATGCAGCAAACCTTCGAACGCGGTGCCGTTAAGCTCCAGGCGCAGCGGCGCCGCTTCGGAAAACGCTGTTTGCAAGGCTTCAAGCACTTGCCCGGTGTGCTCGGCGCCGATCAGGCTGTACAGCGGCTGGCCGATCAACGATTCCGGCGCGCGGGCCAGCAGCGTTTCGACGTTGGCGCTGACCTGAATGATCTGCAGCGCAGGCTCGCTCAGGGTCAGCAGCAAACCATGGGGCTGAATCGCGCCGGGAAAGCGGATCGGCTCGTCGGCACAGTTGGCCAGCAGTTCTTCAAAGGCTTGTTGGTCTTGCAGGTTCATGCCAGTACCTCCTGGCGCTCGAGCCACTGCTCGAAACAGCTGAATGTGGTTTGTGCTGCGCTGACCACGGCCGCGCGTTCGCTGGCATCCATGGGCCGGTTGCTCAGGTATTCGATGAACTCGCGCCAGCGCCGCCCGGTGGCCGCTCCGTAGACATCCAGAAACGCGGCGCCATTGTCGGCATCCAGGTTCAGTCGAGCAGCGATTTCCCGACGCAGGATCTGCCCGCCGAGAGTGGCGCCTTCGAGCACGTACAAAACCCCAAGGCTGGCGGCGCTGGAGTCGATCACCGGCAAGTCTTCGCACAGCGGCAAGTCATTGGCCGTCGCGCCCAGCGCGCGCAGGTCGGCGTGCAAGGTTTCGGCCTTCAGACGAGGCGTCAGGTTGAAATCGTCCGGCACCGCCCCGCTGGCCAGCAACGCCCGTTCCAGCGGCTGATAGAAACCGTAATAGGCCGCCATCAAGCGTTCGAAAGCGGGGGTATCGAGGGTGTCGGAGAAAAAAGGAAGGCGTTTTTCCAGTGCGATGTGCAGTTCGGCTGTGCCGGCCCGCAGATCCTGCAGCACCGGTGGCACATAAACCTCACGGGCCTTTGCTTGCATGTAGATCGCTCTTGGTGGGACCCGGCAGGGGCCATTCTGGGTGGGCACGACGTGGGGTGGGAATTTATCACGCTACGAGGCTTTTTCAGCCTGCAGAAGCGTTTTTTCTGTCGAGCCGCGCCCCTATGACAGGTTGAGAGTGGCGCCGGATCGAAAAAGTTCGACCGACGCCATTATCCTGCCACCCTCCACCGCCTCAGTCAGCGGCGCTGTCGTTCTGCACGGCTGGATCACCGTTGGCTGGCACGCTGGTGTCGGGATTGCGTTTTGACGGGTTACTGTGCTCGGCGCCAGGGTAACCGGGCAAACCGCGAGTATCGTCCGGTGTCATGACATCTTCGCTGTCCCGGCTGACGTCCCAGTCGGTGGTGGCGTTGGGATCTTCATCACGCCCGGCCGTACCGATGGCAAAGCCGTCGTCGTTGGGATTGCCGGTGTCATCGAGGGTTTTGTCGTTGCTGGATGGGTGGTTCATATATGCCTCCAGAAAACGTTGATCGGACTTTTTGGAAACGCCCTGGCCGCTCAAGTGCAATGTACAAGACCAACGGTGCATTCGCGGCACTGGTCGCCTGGCTTGAACCACCACTACTGCGGACTGTTCTCAACAGAAACACTCACTCGAGCACCGCCATGAGCCATCCGCGATTCGGTATCGAGGAAGAGTATTTCCTCACTGATCTGCAGACCCTGCGCATGGTCGGCAGCCCGCCACCACAGGCGATCGAGGCTTGCCGGGGGGCGCTGGGTGTGTGGTTTGCCACGGAGATGTTTCAGGGGCAGATCGAGGTGGCCTCGCCGGTGTTCAGCGACTTTCTGCATGCCGGCGACTTTCTCCGTGGCAGCCGTCAGGCCTTGGGAGCAGTCCTCGAACCGTTTGGCCTGGGCGTGCTCAGCGCCGGCAGTCATCCGCTGGCCGATTGGCGCGAGCAGGTGCCGACCGACGAGGAACATTTCCAATATCTGTTCGAGCGCTACGGCCATGTTGCCCGGCGCAGCGTGTTGTCGGGACTGCATGTGCACGTCGAGGTGGTCGAGCCGCTGGATCGCATTGCGGTGATGAACGAAGTACTGCCGTGGACGCCGCTCCTGTTGGCGCTGAGCTGTTCGTCACCAATCTGGGATGGCGCCGCCAGCGGTTTCATGAGCTACCGGCAGACGGCCTGCGACGAATGGCCCCGCATGGGCATCCCGCCGCTGTTTGCCGATCAGCGCCATTACGACGAGCACCTGGCGTTTCTCACGCGCATCGGCGCGATCACTCAGCCGAGCGAGTGTTGGTGGGGTGTTCGTCCGGCCGCGCGCTTTCCGACTCTCGAACTGCGCATGACCGACGCTTGCCCGCGGGTCGATGTCGCGCTGACGCTCGCGGCGTTTTTTCGCGTAGTGGTGGCTCATGCCAGTGCACAGCGGCGCCCCGGTCTGCTGTACGACCAGACCGCGCGTTCGATGCTGGAAGAGAACCGCTGGCGGGCCAAACGCTTGGGCATTCATGCGCGCTTTCTGGTCGAAGGCATCGACGGTGACTGTTCGACCGCGCAGTGGCTGGAACTGGCCGAGCAGCGTTTTGCCGAGACCGCGCAGGCATTGGGCGCGGCGCAATTGTTCGAACGTGCGCGGGCGATCATTGACAGCGGCAACAGCGCCGATCGGCAACTGGCGCTGTTCAACCTGGCGTCTGAACAGCCGCAAAACGGCCGCTCGGCCCTGGCGCAAGTGACCGAACTGTTGCTTCAGGAAACGGCTGGCTGAGCGGTCTCGGACGGGCCTTTGAGTTCGACCTGATTGCCGTCCGGGTCGAAACAGTACAGCGACAGGCCGTAACCCTCAGCACCGAAACGTCTGGCGGCTCGCTCCACGGTCAACCCGAACGACTGCAGGTGAGCGATGAGCGCGGCTTCGTCGAACGGCTCGATGCGCAGGCAGAAGTGATCAACATTGCGTTTCTGCGCCTCAGCCGCGCCGCCGCCCTTGCGCCCGAGTTCGCCCGCCAGGTCGACCAGATCGATCATCGACGTGCCGGCCCGCAAGTGCACCAGCCCCAGCGGCTGGTTATGCCTGACCACCTCGGCGCCAAATACCCTGGCGTAGAAATCGATGCTGCGTTGCAGGTCGGCGACGCGCAGGACGATGTGATCGATGCGCTGAATGGAAAACGGATGCATGGGTTGGCTTCCTTGAAAGCGGCGACCCGCTCATTGTGCTGCACCAGCGAAAAAATTCACTGTCGATTTTTCGGTGGAGCCATCGACAAAGCGGATTTACTCTCAGGCCATGAACATACCAGCCGCTGTCCTGCCACCCCACGCCGAAATGGTTCGCGCCATGCTCGAACGCGACTCTGCCTACGAAGGCGTATTCTTCACGGCGGTGAAAACCACCGGGATTTTCTGCCGCCCCAGCTGCACGGCACGCAAGCCGAAACCGGAAAATGTCGAATTCTTCGCCCACGCCGACGAATGCCTGTGCGCCGGTTACCGCGCCTGCCTGCGCTGCAAACCGCTGGACGCCGCGGCCATCGCGCCGGACTGGGTGCAGCGCCTGCTCAACGCGGTAGACGCGGATCCCGAACGGCGCTGGAGCGATGCACAATTGCTCGCCGAAGGCATCGAGCCGCTGAAGCTGCGGCGCTGGTTCAAGCAGCACTTCGGCATGACCTTCCACGCTTGGCTGCGTACCCGCCGCCTCGGCAGGGCCCTGGGCGGAATCAGGCAAGGCACGTCGATCGATCATGCCGCATTCGACTCCGGCTATGAATCGCTCAGCGGTTTTCGCGACGCGTTTCAGAAATCCTTCCACATCACCCCGGGCCGCGCCGCCAACAGTGAGCCGTTGCTGTTCACCCGCCTGACCACGCCGCTGGGGCCGATGATCGCCATGGCCGAGCGCCGTGGGCTGGTGCTGCTGGAGTTTCTTGATCGTCCGGCGCTGACCCGTGAAGTCGAAGCGCTGCAGAACCGTTATGGCTACGCGGTCGCGCCGGGGCACAACGTCCACTTGCAGCAGATCGAGGTGCAACTGGCGGATTATTTTGCCGGCAAACTCACGCAATTCAGCGTGCCGTTGCACCTGCCCGGCAGCGCTTTTGCCCGCGAGGTGTGGGCGGCGCTGCTGCAAATCCCCTACGGCCACACCAGCACTTACGGCGCTATCGCCGCCGCGCTGGGCAAACCCGGCGCCAGCCGTGCGGTAGGCCTGGCCAACGGGCACAATCGCCTGTCGATCGTGGTGCCCTGTCATCGAGTGATCGGCGCGGACGGTTCGCTGACCGGCTATGGTGGCGGACAGCCGCGCAAGGCGTTTTTGCTCAGGCTGGAAAACGCTGCGCTGCAAATGACTCAGCAACTGGCTTTCTGAAGCATTCGATTGATCAAGCGACAAGGGATTTCAATGATTACGCTCGACCCACGGCAGCATGACTGACGCGTACGACGCGGCCAGCGCCTTTCTCGCCGCAATAGACACTGACTGGCAGCGCCATATCCGTGCCGTGGGCCCGTGCCTGCATCAGCCGCACCCGGCGCGGGATCCGTATGAGTCGCTGTTGCGCGCGATTGCCTATCAGCAACTGCACGCCAAGGCTGGCGATGCGATTCTCGGGCGTCTGGTGGGGTTGTTTCCCGGACAGGCATTTCCGCGTCCGGAGCAGATTCTGTCGAGTGAGGTCGAGCAACTGCGTGCTTGTGGTTTTTCGGCGAGCAAGATTGCGACGATTCAAGGGATTGCCCAGGCGACGCTGGACGGCGTGGTGCCGGATTACCCGACGGCGCGGGTCATGGACGATGAAACCCTGATCGAACGTCTGACCAGTCTGCGCGGCGTCGGCCGCTGGACCGTGGAGATGCTGCTGATCTACAGCCTGGAACGCATGGACATCCTGCCGGCTGATGACTTCGGTGTGCGTGAGGGTTACCGGCGTTTGAAGGGGCTGGACGTGCAGCCGACGCGCAAACAGATAATCGAGATTGGACGGGCGTGGAGCCCGTATCGGACGGTGGCGGCCTGGTATCTGTGGCGGGTGGCCAAGGGTTAGGCCGCGTTATCGTTCTTCGCGAGCAAGCTCGCTCCCACACTGAATCAGCGTTCGGCGCTCTGTTTCCGCGCTCCCGGGGTGAGGGGGAGATCGAACTGGCGCTGCAGATCTTCAGCCTTGAGAATCTCGAACAACGCCTGCGCCGCCGCCGACAATTCATTGCCCGGCTCGGTCAACACACCAATCGCCCGCTCCACCGAATCAACCAGGGTCAGGCAGTGCGCGCCAAGCTCGCGCATCTGGCCCGCACACAATGCCGGCACCGCGCTGACCCCGAGCCCGCTGGCGACCATGCGGCCGACCGTCGCCAATTGATGACTCTCGAACTCCACCGGCAACTTCATTCCGCGTGCCTGCAAATGCTCTTCAAGCATGACTCGCACGGTCGATGGCCGCTGCAGGGTGATGAACGGTTCCTGCAACAAGGTCTGCCAATCGATGTCGACGCGATCGGCCAGCGCTGAATCCGCTGGCACCACCGCGACAAAGCGGTCGACATACAACGGAGTGAACATCATCGACGTGCTCTGCATCGGCGCGAACGCGACGCCGAGTTCGACCTGCCGGTCGCGGACCATTTCCAGGACTTGTTCATTGATCACGTCGTTGACCGTCACGTTGACGTTCGGATAACGCGCGCGAAAGCTCTTGAGGATCGGCGGCAGCAGATTGCCGGCAAACGACGGCATCGCCGCCAGCGTCACGCGCCCGCGTTGCAGGCTGAAACGCTGACGCATCTCGTCTTCAGCGTTGTCCCAGTCGGCGATCAACCGGCGCGCCAGCGGCAGCAGGGATTCGCCTTCCGGGGTCAGCGCGACGTTGCGCGTATTGCGGCTGAACAATCGCCCGCCCAAGCCCTCCTCCAGCGCTTTGATGGTCAGGCTCAACGCCGACTGGGACAGGTGCAGGCGCTCGCAAGCGACGGCGAAACTCAAGCTGTGGGCCACGGCGAGAAACGCACGGATCTGTTTGATTGTCATGGTCGCGTTGCTCCAGTGATCGTTCCCATGCTCCGCGTGGGAATGCCTCTAGGGACGCTCCGCGTCCAGTGACGCGGAGCGTCACGGTCTGCATTCCCACGCAGGAGCGTGGGAACGATCATCGAGGCGTTGAACTATTGAGCTTTATCAATCAATCCACCGCAAAAATCAACTTAACAAATATATCCCACGGAGAGACACTCCGATCATTCGGCTAGCCAGCCGCCCGCAAATAATAAAAGAGGTGCCTATGGCAGGTTTCGACAAGCGTGTGAGTTCCTACGAGGAAGCGATGGCCGGGCTGGAAGACGGCATGACCGTCATTGCCGGCGGCTTCGGTCTGTGCGGCATTCCGGAAAACCTGATCGCCGAGATCAAGCGCAAGGGCACCCGCGACCTCACTGTCGTTTCCAACAACTGCGGCGTCGACGGTTTCGGCCTTGGCGTGCTGCTCACCGACCGGCAGATCAGCAAAGTCATCGCCTCGTACGTTGGCGAAAACAAACTGTTCGAAGAGCAACTGCTCAAGGGCGAGATCGAAGTCATCCTCACCCCGCAAGGCACCCTCGCCGAGAAGATGCGCGCGGGCGGCGCCGGCATTCCGGCGTTCTTCACCGCCACCGGCGTCGGCACTCCGGTCGCCGAAGGCAAGGAAGTGCGCGAATTCAAGGGTCGCAAGTACCTGATGGAAGAATCCATCACTGGCGACTTCGCCATCGTCAAAGGCTGGAAGGCCGACCATTTCGGTAACGTCGTTTACCGCCATACTGCGCAGAACTTCAATCCGCTGGCCGCGACCGCCGGCAAGATCACCGTGGTCGAAGTCGAAGAAATCGTCGAACCCGGCGAACTCGACCCGACGCAGATCCACACCCCGGGCATCTACGTCGACCGGGTCATTTGCGGCACGTTCGAAAAACGCATCGAACAACGCACCATCCGCAAATAATTCAGGCCTACGGAGAACAACAACATGGCACTTACCCGCGAACAAATGGCTCAACGCGTCGCCCGCGAAATGCAGGACGGCTACTACGTCAATCTCGGCATCGGCATTCCGACCCTGGTCGCCAACTACATCCCCGAAGGCATGGAAGTCATGCTGCAATCGGAAAACGGTTTGCTCGGCATGGGTCCGTTCCCGACCGAAGAAACCATCGATGCCGACATGATCAACGCCGGCAAACAAACGGTGACGGCGCGGATCGGCGCGTCGATCTTCAATTCCGCCGAATCCTTCGCGATGATCCGCGGCGGCCATGTCGACCTGACCGTACTCGGCGCGTTCGAAGTCGACGTCGAAGGCAACATCGCTTCGTGGATGATCCCCGGCAAACTGGTCAAGGGCATGGGCGGCGCCATGGACCTGGTGGCCGGTGCCGACAACATCATTGTCATCATGACCCACGCGTCCAAGGACGGTGAATCCAAGCTGCTGGCCAAATGCAGCCTGCCGCTGACCGGCGCCGGCTGCATCAAGCGCGTGCTGACCGACCTCGCCTATCTGGAAATCGAAAATGGCGCTTTTGTCCTCAAGGAACGCGCACCTGGCGTCAGCGTTGAAGAAATCGTCGCCAAAACCGCTGGTAAACTGATCGTCCCGGATCACGTACCGGAAATGCAGTTCGCTGCCCAGTGAGGAATTCGAAAATGCAAGACGTCGTCATTGTTGCCGCCACGCGTACCGCGATCGGCAGTTTTCAGGGCTCCCTGGCCAATGTATCCGCGGTAGATCTAGGCGCGGCGGTGATCCGCCAGTTGCTTGAGCAGACCGGCCTGGACGGTGCGCAGGTCGATGAAGTGATCATGGGCCAGGTGCTGACAGCCGGCGCCGGGCAGAACCCGGCACGTCAGGCCGCGATCAAGGCCGGCCTGCCTCACGCGGTACCGGCGATGACTCTGAACAAGGTCTGCGGTTCCGGCCTCAAGGCTCTGCATCTGGGTGCGCAGGCAATCCGCTGCGGCGACGCCGAGGTGATCATTGCCGGCGGTCAGGAGAACATGAGCCTGTCCAACTACATCATGCCGGGCGCCCGCACCGGCCTGCGCATGGGCCACGCGCAAATCGTCGACACCATGATCAGCGATGGCCTGTGGGATGCGTTCAATGATTACCACATGGGCATCACTGCCGAGAATCTGGTCGACAAATACCAGATCAGCCGCGAACAGCAGGACGCCTTTGCTGCGGCTTCCCAGCAGAAAGCTGCCGCCGCGATTGAAGCCGGGCGCTTCGTCGATGAAATCACCCCGATCCTGATTCCCCAGCGCAAGGGTGATCCGGTCGCGTTCAAGGTCGACGAGCAGCCACGGGGCGACACCACCGCCGAATCCCTGGCGAAGCTGCGCCCGGCGTTCAAAAAGGACGGCAGCGTCACCGCTGGCAACGCCTCCTCGCTCAACGACGGTGCCGCCGCCGTGATTCTGATGAGTGCCGAAAAAGCCAAAGCCCTCGGCCTGCCGGTTCTGGCCAGAATCGCTGCCTACGCCAACGCGGGCGTCGATCCGGCGATCATGGGCATCGGCCCGGTATCTGCCACCCGCCGCTGCCTCGACAAGGCCGGCTGGAGCATCGACCAGCTCGACCTGATCGAAGCCAACGAAGCGTTCGCCGCACAATCGCTGGCCGTGGCCAAGGACCTGCAATGGGATCTGGACAAGGTCAACGTCAACGGCGGCGCCATCGCTCTTGGTCACCCGATCGGCGCATCGGGCTGCCGCGTGCTGGTGACCTTGCTGCACGAAATGCTCAAGCGCGATGCGAAAAAAGGTCTGGCGACCTTGTGCATTGGCGGCGGTCAGGGTGTGGCTTTGGCGCTGGAACGCGCCTGATACGGAGTTCAAGGTTGACGGCGGATCCACGACATCCGCCGTTGGCTGGCAACAAAAAACCCGGTGCGATTTGCGTTGCACCGGGTTTCTTTTTGCCTGCCTACAATCGGTGGTGAATGTTCTGGCCCCTTCGCGAGCAGGCTCGCTCCCACATTCTGCAACGCATTTCCCTGTGGGAGCGAGCCTGCTCGCGAAAGCGCTTGTTCAGGCGCCAACCACTCAAGGCTTGCGCAGCAGATAGGTATCCATAATCCACCCATGCTCCGCCCGCGCCGCTTTGCGCACCCGTTTTATCTCATCCGCTACATCCGCCAGCCGGCCGCTGAGCAGAATCTCATTCGGTGTGCCGAGGTAAGCGCCCCAGAAAATCTCGGTCTGCCGATCCGCCACGCGCTGATATGAATCCTCGGCATCAAGCATCACCACCAGACTGTCTGCCTCACTCACCTGCCCCGCCGCC
Organism: Pseudomonas koreensis; assembly: GCF_024169245.1. NCBI lineage: Bacteria > Pseudomonadati > Pseudomonadota > Gammaproteobacteria > Pseudomonadales > Pseudomonadaceae > Pseudomonas > Pseudomonas koreensis. The sequence goes on along the minus strand of NZ_JALJWP010000001.1, from coordinate 3,597,346 downwards.
AGCCGCCGGCCCGTGGTGATTTCCACCGAACGGCCAATCGTGTTCAGCGGTATCTTGTGCTGTGCAGCCAGGGCTTGAACGCTGGTAATCCCGGGAATCACCTCGTACTCGAATTCACACTGTCCCGACGCCTCTATTGCCTGGAGGATCCTCAGCGTGCTGTCGTACAACGCCGGATCGCCCCATATCAGAAAACCGCCGCACTGGCCGTCGGACAATTCTTCATTGATCAGCCGCTCGAAGGTCAGCTGCTTGGCGCGGTTCAGTGCATCGACGCTCGCCGTGTAGTCGACATCGCCGCGCTCGCGCTCGGGACTGCTGGCTTCGACAAAGCGATAAGCATGATCGGTGATGTAGCGCTCGCAGATCTCCCGGCGCAGATCGATCAGCGTCTGCTTGCTCTGGCCTTTATCCAGCAGAAAGAACACATCGACACGATTCAGCGCTTTCACCGCCTGCATCGTGATGTAGTCCGGATTGCCGGCGCCAATGCCGATGACCAGCAGCTGTTTCATCAGAATTCCTCTTCAAGGGCCATGCCCGGCAAGCGTAGACGCCAGATGCCGTTGAAGCGCAGCTCGATCACCGACAGCGGCTCGACATCGATCGCATTGAACGCTGCGCCCTGCAGCACCTGCATCAGCGCCGCGCGAATGACGAACGGATGGGTGACCGCTACCACATGCCCGGGCGTTGGGGCGATGGTGTCCAGCCACTTCGTAACTCGTTGCGTCAGTTGCCTGACCGATTCGCCGCCATGGGGGGCTGCTTCAGGATCGGCCAGCCAAGCGTGTAACGCTTCAGGCTCATAGGCTTGCAGCTCCTTGATCGATTGGCCGTGCCAGCGCCCCCAATCACAATCGCGCAGGGCCTGGTCAATCTGCGCATCGGCGCCAAACCACGCCGCCGTTTGCAGGGTGCGCAACTCAGGCGCGCAAATCAGTCGCCGTGGCGAGGGGAATCGCGCCCTGAATGCGTCAGACGCTAAAGCCAAATCTTCAACAGGCTCGTTCGTAGGAAAACGCGCCAGTTTTTGTGCGACGGTTCGCGCATGGCAAATCAACGTCAAACGGCTACTTGGCACAGGCAGGTACTCGGTCGAAAGATATGAAACCAACGGCAATTAGCCAATTCGCGGCCTATTGTGCCGCAAACCATGAACTTCAGTACTGCCGGCCGCAAACCGAATGGGCAATGTCTGACACGGTATAAGGCAATGGACTACAACATCCTGCTACTTCCACGTAGCCCTTGTTACACGGGCTCCTTGCACGCTTTTGGTGCTTTCTGAACCTGTACAAAAATTCGCTAGACATGTAGCGCCCATTACATAAATACTCTTTTAACGGATTGTGAAACGAATTCGACACCCTCATCCAGCAGGAGCCCGGATGCCCCCTCTCAGAGACCTGATCACCGACCCCGGTCTGGAACTGACGCCGTCAGAGCGCAAAGTCGTCCGCGCCCTGCTCGATCAGTATCCGCGCAATGGTCTCGGTCCAATGGCGCGTTTGGCCGAACATGCCGGAGTCAGCGATCCGACCATCGTGCGCCTGGTTAAAAAGCTCGGTTTTGGCGGTTATGCCGAATTTCAGGAAGCATTGCTCAGCGACATGGACCATCGCTTGCGCTCGCCGCGCACGCTGCTGCAGCCGCGCTCGCAGCAGAACAAGGACGATGCCTGGGGCCATTATCTGGCCGACAGCCACCGCTTGCTGGTCGACACCCAGGCGCTGACCCAACCCGAAGACGTGCGGATCCTCGTGGAATGGCTGCTCGACACCCGCCATCAGGTTTACTGCTTCGGTGGCCGTTTCAGCATCCTTATGGCCAATTACCTGCTCAACCATCTGCGCCTGCTGCGTCCCGGTTGCTTCGCTCTGGAAGACAACGCCCTGTTGCCCGACCGTTTGTTCGATCTGCAACGCCAGGATGTGGTGCTGGTGTTCGACTACCGGCGCTACCAGACCCAAGCCCTGCGCGTCGCCTCCGCGGCGAAGAACAACAACGCACGGGTGGTGCTGTTCACCGATATCTATGCCTCGCCGCTGCGCGAGATGGCCGACCTGATCATCAGCGCCCCGGTGGAATCGGCGTCACCGTTCGACACCATGGTGCCGGCGCTGGCGCAGGTCGAGGCGCTGATTGCCTGCCTGACCTTGCGCGTGCCAGACCCGGCCGATCGCCTGGAAGGCATCGACGCCCTGCGCAATGACTTTGCGACTCACCTGCTGGAGGAAAAATAAGGATGTTCAGCCTTCCCCACCGCTCGCCTCGGGACCTGCCGTTTGCGTTCGACCACACCGCCTTGTTGCTGGTGGACATGCAGCGCGCCTGGCTCGAACCGCAATTCGACCCGCACCTGAGCGGGCCGGATGCCGAGTATTTCCTCCAGCGCGCGCGCAGCCAGGTGGTGCCCAATCAACAACGTCTGCTTGGCGCCTTTCGCCAGGCGCGGCAAAACGTGCTGCACACGATTATCGAAAGCCTGACCGCCGACGGTCGCGACCGCTCGCTGGATCACAAGCTGTCGGACATGCACCTGCCCAAGGGCAGCGCGCAAGCTCAGGTCATTGCTGAACTGACCCCGGCCGAGAACGAAATCGTGCTGCCGAAGACCTCCTCCGGGGTCTTCAATTCGACCAACATCGACTACGTGCTGCGCAACTTGCAGACCCGTCATTTGATCATCGCTGGCATCGTCACCGACCAATGCGTGGACATGGCCGTGCGCGACGCCGCCGACCGTGGCTATCTGGTGACCCTGGTGGAGGACGCCTGCGCCACTTACACAGCCGAACGCCACCACGCCTGCCTGAATGCGATCAAGGGTTACTGCTGGATCACCGACACCGACACCGTGCTCGGGCGTTTGCAGGAGATGCAGCCGTGAGCACACGCCTGACGCCGCTGCCGATGACCACTCTGGTGACCACCGATCTGATCGGTATCACCCGTGGCCGCTCGTTCCCTACCGACGAGCTTGAGCACTATCAGGCAGCGGGTTGCGGCTGGGTCCCGGCCAACAGCGCGTTGACGCCACAAGACATCATCGCCTCGAGCAATCCGTGGGGCGCATACGGCGACCTGCGTCTGATTCCGGATCCGAGCAGCCGCGTTACCGTCGGCAGCGGCCCGGATGCCAACGCGCCGGCGCTGGACTTCATCCACGCCGACATCCGCGAAACCGATGGCCAGGCGTGGGGCGCCTGTCCGCGCACGCTGCTGCGCGATGAAATCGAGCGCTATCGCGATGAACTGGGTTTGCAGGTCTACGCAGCCTTCGAACACGAGTTCAACCTGCACGCAGGCGTCGCCGAACACGCAGCGTTCTCTCTCGAAGCGCAGCGCCAAGGCGCCGAGTTCGGCGGCTGGCTGCTCAGTGCCCTGCGCGCCGGTGGCGTCGAGCCGGAAATGTTCCTGCCGGAATACGGCAAGCACCAATACGAAATCACCTGCCGCCCGACCTTGGGCGTGGCGGCGGCTGATCGTGCAGTCAACGTGCGCGAAATCACCCGGGAAATCGCCCGGCAGCTGGGTCTGGAATTGAGTTTCGCGCCGAAGACCGCCGCCGAAGCGGTGTGCAACGGTGTGCATCTGCACATCAGCCTGCTCGATCTGGCCGGTCAACCGATGCTGTACGACGCCGGCACCAGCAATGGTCTGTCGAGCATCGGTCAGCACTGGGCTGCCGGCGTCCTGCATTATCTGCCGGCACTCTGTGCCTTTACCGCGCCGACGCCGCTGTCGTACGAACGCTTGCAGCCGCATCACTGGAGCGCGTCGTACGCCTGCCTGGGGCAGCAGAACCGTGAAGCGGCGCTGCGCATCTGCCCGACCGTGACGTTGGGTGGCAAGTCCGCCGCGCAGCAGTTCAACCTGGAATTCCGCGCCATGGACGCCACCGCCTCGCCGCATCTGGCCATGGCCGCGTTGCTGATCGCCGGGCGACTGGGCATCGAACAGCGTCTGGCCCTGAACGCGATTACCGATGAAATTCCCGATTCACTCAACGACGAGCAACGCAAGGCCCGGGGCATCGTCGCCCTGCCCGCCTCACTGTCCCAGGCGCTGGATTGCCTGCGCGACAGTGCAGCCTTCAACGAATGGCTGCCCAAGCCGTTGCTCGACACTTATTACGCCCTGAAAACCGAGGAACTGGCGCTGACGGAACAGCTCTCGCCCGCTGACTTGTGTGAGCACTATGCACGCCTGTACTGAATCCGCCGAGCTGGGCTTGTACACCCGCCCGGTCTACAACCTGAGCCGCGAGGACTCGACGAATCCGTTGATCCTTGTGTGCGAACACGCCAGTCGCTACATCCCCGACGCCCTGGACAATCTGGGCCTGGACGAGACTGCCGCGCGCGAGCACATCGCTTGGGACATCGGCGCGCTGCAACTGGCCGAACAATTGTCGCAACAGCTCGGCGCCACGTTGCTCAGCGCCAACTATTCAAGGCTGTTGATCGACCTCAACCGCCCGCGCCATGCACCGGACAGCATTCCCGTGCAGAGCGAGATCTACCAGATCCCTGGCAACCGCGAGCTGGACGAGGCGGCCCGCGAGTACCGCCGGCAGACCCTGTTCAAACCGTTTCATGCACGTTTACAGACGTTGATCGACGAGCGCATTGCCCAAGGCCAGGCGGTGCGCGTGGTCGGCATTCACAGTTTCACCCCGGTGTATTACGGCCAGCCGCGACCGCTGGAAGTCGGCGTGCTGTTCGGCCAGGCCAAAGCCTACGCCCAGCGCCTGCTCGACGGGCTGCAAGCGCATCCGCTGAAAGTCGCGGGCAACCAGCCGTACAGAATTGATCCCCTAGGCGACATGACCGTGCCGGTGCACGGCGATGCCCGCGGCCTTGAAGCGGTGCTGATCGAAGTGCGCAATGATCTGCTGCGCAGCCCCGAAGCCGTCTCGCGCTGGGCCGGCTACCTGGCACCCTTGCTGTAAGAATCGCGGTAAATGATCGACCGATAGAACAACTGAAACGACCGATGGCTGACAAGGAGTTGCGCTTCATGGAAATTGAAGATTTCGGCTACAAGCAAGAGTTGAAACGGAGCCTGACGCTGACCGATCTGGTGGTGTACGGGATGATCTTCATGATCCCCATCGCCCCGTTCGGGGTGTATGGCTACGTTAATGCCGAGGCACCGGGGATGGTGCCGCTGGCCTACATCATCGGCATGGTGGCGATGCTGTTCACCGCGCTGAGCTACGGCAGCATGGCCAAGGCCTTTCCGATTGCCGGCTCCGTGTATTCCTACGCCCAGCGCGGCCTCAATCAACACATCGGCTTCATCGCTGGCTGGCTGATGTTGCTCGACTACCTGCTGATTCCGCCGCTGCTGTACCTGTATGCGGCGATGGCGCTCAACCATTTGTACCCGGAGATTCCCAAGGTCGGTTTCATTCTGGCGTTCCTGATCAGCGCGACGTTCGTCAACCTGCGCGGCATCACTTTTACCGCACGGATGAACATCCTGTTCCTGCTGGCGCAACTGGTGGTGTTGGGCATCTTCCTGTTTTATGCCTGGAATGCTCTGCACAACGGCGGCGGTAATGGCGAGCTGACGCTGGCGCCGCTGTATCACCCGGAAACCTTCAATTTCGCGCTGCTGATGCAAGCGGTGTCGATCGCCGTGCTGTCGTTCCTTGGCTTCGATGCGATCTCGACCCTCGCCGAGGAAATCAAGGAAGATCCGGGCCGCAGCGTCGGCAAAGCAGCACTGATTACCCTGGCGGTGATGGGCACGATTTTCGTCGTACAGACGTGGATTGCCACCGATCTCGCGGCGGGCATGGGCTTCAAGTCCGCCGACACTGCGTTCTATGAAATCGCTGAAATGGCCGCCGGCAGCTGGCTGGCGACCCTGACCGCCGTAGCGACGGCGCTGGCCTGGGGCGTCGCGGTGGCGATCACCTCGCAGGCCGCCGTGTCGCGCCTGCTGTTCGGCATGGCCCGCGACGGCAAACTGCCAAAGGTGCTGGCCAGGGTCCATCCGAAACACAACACGCCTTACCTGAGCATTTATCTGGTGGCGGTGTTGTCGCTGCTGATCTGCTACCTGTTCATCGAGGCGGTGGACATTCTCACTTCGCTGATCAACTTCGGCGCCCTCAGCGGTTTCATGCTGTTGCACCTGACGGTGATCAACCACTACTGGCGTCGGCAGAAGTCAGGCAAGTTTGTGCGCCATCTGCTCTGCCCGGTGATCGGCTTCATCATCGTCGCCGCCATCATGTACAACATGGGCGTCGATGCGCAGAAACTCGGCCTGATCTGGATCGCTCTGGGCCTGGTTTACCTGTTCTTCCTCAACAAGCTCGGCGCCAGTACGGTGTTGCCCGATCCGAGCAATGGCTGACAAGAAAAAGAGCGGCGTCTGACAACAAATCAGGCGACCGCCGATTCAACGCGTGGAAACCGACAGTGATAGTCAGGTTCGGCGAACCGGCCGAGCCTTTTGATACAGGAGTACATCCATGCTGGTCTTACGCCCAGTCGAGCAGAATGATCTGCCCCAGCTACAGCGCCTGGCCCGCGAGAGCCTGATCGGCGTGACCTCGCTGCCCGATGACAGCGAACACTTGCGCGACAAAATCGCTGCCTCGTGCGCGTCCTTCGACAGCGCGGCCACGGCGCAGGGGCCGGAGAACTATTTCTTTGTGCTCGAAGATCCTGATCGTCAGCAATTGGTCGGCTGCTCGGAAATCCTGGCCACCGCCGGCTTCAAGGAGCCGTTCTACAGCCTGCGCAACCGCCATTTCACCAGCGCCTCGCGTGAATTGAACATCGAGCATGGCGTGCCGGCGTTGTCGCTCTGCCATGACCTCAGCGGGCATACCCTGCTGCGCGGGTTCCACATCGACGCCACGCTGGTGCGCACGCCGTTTTCCGAACTGTTGTCGCGGGCGCGCCTGCTGTTCATTGCCGCCCATGCGCAGCGGTTCTCCGAAGCGGTGATTACCGAGATCGTCGGCTACAGCGACGAGCAGGGTCACTCGCCATTCTGGGATGCGCTGGGCAAGCACTTCTTCGACCTGCCCTACGCCGAAGCCGAGCGTCTGTGCGGGTTGCAGAGCCGCACGTTCCTCGCCGAACTGATGCCGCAATACCCGATCTACGTGCCGATGCTGCCGCAAGCGGCGCAGGACTGCATCGGCCGGGTCCATCCGGACGGTCAGGAAGCGTTCGACATCCTTGAGCGCGAAGGCTTCGAAACCAACAGCTACATCGATCTGTTCGATGCCGGTCCGACCCTGTATGCGCGCACCGCGAACATTCGTTCGATCACTGGCAGCCAGACCGCCATCGTTCGACAACACGCTTCGATGGACGCTCGTGGCCGTTATCTGTTGAGCAACGACGCTCTGCATGACTACCGCGCCATCGTCACCGAGCTCGACTATCACCCCGATCAACCGCTGCCCCTCACCCCCGAGATCTGTGCGGCGCTGAAAGTGAGCGATGGCAGTTCGATACGGTTGGTCGCCTTGTGATCCGCCTCCCCCGTTCGCGCCTGAATCGGTACGCCGAAGGAGTTAGAGCATGATTGTCCGTCCAGTTAAAGTCAGTGACCTGCCTGCGTTGATGACCCTCGTGCAACAGGCAGGGCCAGGCTTCACCACCCTTCCGGCGAACGAGGATCGACTGGCGCACCGGGTACGCTGGGCGCAACGGGCCTTCGCCGAGCAGGTGGAACGGGCCGATGCCGATTACCTGTTCGTCCTCGAGGACGATGACCAGCGCGTAGTCGGCGTCAGTGCGGTGGCCGGCGCCGTCGGTTTGCGCGAGCCCTGGTACAACTACCGGCTGGGCGTGACCGTCAGTTCGGCACCCGACCTGGGTATTCAACGACAGATCCCGACGTTGTTTCTCAACAACGAGCTGACCGGGCAATCGGAACTGTGCTCGCTGTTCCTGCGTCACGACCAGCGCAGCGGCAGCAATGGGCGTTTGCTGTCGCTGGGGCGTCTGCTGTTTGTCGCCGAATTCCCGCACCTGTTTGGCGAGAAGATGATTGCCGAACTGCGCGGCAGTGCCGATGCAAACGGGTGTTCGCCGTTCTGGGACAGCCTCGGCAGGCATTTTTTCCAGATTGATTTCACCCACGCCGATCACTTGGCCGGCCTGGGCAACAAAGCCTTCATCGCCGAATTGATGCCACGTCAGCCGCTCTATACCTGCCTGCTGACCGAACAGGCGCAGGCCGCGATCGGCCAGACTCACCCGAACACCCAGCCGGCATTGAAAATCCTGCAGGCCGAAGGCTTTGCGCACAAAGGCTACATCGACATTTTCGACGGAGGCCCGGTCATCGAAGCGCCGGTGCGCAGCATCCGCACGGTACGCGACAGCCTCGAACTGACCCTGAGCCTCGGCACCCCGGACGAGCAGGCGCCGCTATGGCTGATTCACAACCGCCGCCTGGAAAACTGCCGCATCACCGTGGCGCCCGGGCGACTGGTGGGCAATAGCCTGATGGTTGATCGTCTCACGGCCAAACGCCTGCAATTGCAGCCGGGCAATTCGGTGCGCGCAGTGCTGCTGCCCCATCAACAGCAGCACGCCGTGGCGGCCTGATAGGTTCAGCACAGAGGGTTAAACCTTTCAGCCGCCAGTCCTGCCGCGCAAATTCGTCATGATTCCTGACCCATCCGCGTGATAGCCTTTTCATTCTTCGGCGTTGACACCTTTGCTCAAGCCTCTCCATTCCTTATGTATTGGTGGACTCGTATGACCAGGCTTTCCCATCAAGATTTGCGCCGTAATTTCCGTCAGCTGCTGGCCTCCGACACCTGCTATCACACGGCTTCGGTGTTTGATCCGATGTCCGCCCGCATCGCCGCTGACCTGGGTTTCGAAGTGGGTATTCTCGGTGGCTCCGTGGCCTCGTTGCAGGTGCTCGGCGCCCCGGACTTCGCCCTGATCACCCTGAGCGAATTCGCCGAACAGGCAACGCGCATTGGCCGCGTCGCCCAATTGCCAGTGATCGCCGACGCCGATCACGGCTATGGCAATGCCCTCAACGTGATGCGCACCATTGTCGAACTGGAGCGCGCCGGTGTGGCGGCATTGACCATCGAAGACACGTTGCTGCCGGCGCAATTCGGCCGCAAATCCACCGACCTGATCACCGTTGCCGAAGGCGTCGGCAAGATCCGCGCGGCGCTGGAAGCCCGGGTCGACACGGAAATGGCAATCATCGCCCGCACAAACGCCGGCATTCTGCCGAATCAGGAAATCATCAGCCGCACCCGCCAATATCAGGCGGCGGGCGCTGACGGTATCTGCATGGTCGGCGTGCAGGACTTCGACCAACTGGAACAGATCGCCGAGCACCTGACCGTGCCGCTGATGCTGGTCACCTACGGCAACCCGGCGCTGCGCGACGACAAGCGCCTGGCCGAACTCGGTGTGCGCGTAACCATCGACGGCCACGGCGCCTACTTCGCCGCGATCAAGGCCACTTACGACAGCCTGCGCGAACAGCGGCAGATCTTTACCCAGGCCTCCGACCTGAGCGCGACCGAATTGACCCACACCTATACCCAGCCGGAGGAATACATTCTCTGGGCCAAGGAATACATGAGCGTCAAGGAGTGATGCACACGCTGCACCGGCCCCTTCGCGAGCAGGCTCGCTCCCACAGTTGAAATGCGGTCCCCTGTGGGAGCGAGCCTGCTCGCGAAAGCGTCTATTGTGGCACCGCTAAACCGGCGTCTTGTAACCCTCCTCCCGCTGCGCGGCCCGCGCCTGGATCACATTCAGAATCGCACAGCCCTCACGCATCAGCAGATGAACCGCGCTAGTCACCCGCGTCAGATCACAATCGGAGATGCCCTTGAGGTTAAGGCTGGCAAAGGTATCGGCCAGATCCCGCACGACCACAAACCGGTGCATCGCACAGGCGGCCATGTCGCTGAGTTCAGTGTGAGTATTGATGAAGAGCACCGGGGATTCGGCGTCGTAGGTGTCGATGGGGAGGTAGCGCGGCATTACTTGGTCGGTCATAAAGTTCACTCCAAAGAGGGGTCTGGTGCTGTATTCGACCGGCCAAGATCGTTGCAGAGGTATCTGCGAACCGAGACTATAAGAGCCGCGCCCAACGGTCGCAACGAGAGCTTCTGTCGGACTTTTCGGTATTTTTTGTGCGCCGTCCTCGACTTCCACTTTTCCCACAAAAGCCCCTCACCCTAGCCCTCTCCCAGAGGGAGAAGGAACCGATTGGGGATGCTCGGGAGCTACTAATGATCGTTCCCACGCTCCGCGTGGGAATGCAGCCCGGGACGCTCTGCGTCCCACACAAAGCCGAACGCGGAGCGTCCGTTGAGGCATTCCCACGCAGAGCGTGGGAACGATCGCTCCTTCACCGCGGCTTCGCCAACTCCATGATCATCCGCGACAACAGATAAATCCGCGGCGCCACGCTCGCCACTTCGGCGTATTCCTCCGGCGTGTGAATATTACCGCCAACGATTCCGAAGCCATCCAGCGTCGGCGTCCCTACGCCTGCGGACAGGCTGGCATCCGCCGCGCCACCACTGCCCTCCTCGGTCAACTTGCGGCCAATCTCACCGTAAATCCCCTGAGCCATGGCCATCAGGCGATCCGATTCGGCCGTCTGCGGCATCGGCGGCAATCCGCGCTGCAAGGACGTTTTCACTTCCGTCTCGGCAATCAACTTGTCCTGCGACACCCGCGCCAGATCCTTCTCGATGCGATCAAATTCCTCCGGCACTGCCGCACGCACATCCGCTTTGGCCGTGGCCTGATCAGGAATCACGTTGGTGCGATCACCGGCCTTGAGCACGGTAAAGTTGATGGTGGTCTTCTTCGCCTCATCACCGAGCTTGCCCAGTTGCAGAATCTGGTGCGCCGCTTCCATCGCCGCGTTCCGTCCCAACTCTGGCGCGACGCCAGCGTGGGCGGCCTTGCCTTTGACTTCGACCAGCGCCGTCGCACTGCCCTTGCGCCACACCACCAGGCCATCGGCCGGGCGCCCCGGTTCGAGGTTGAGGGTGACGTCATGCTGTTTGGCGGTTTTCTTGATCAGATCGGTAGCGACGTCCGAGCCGGTTTCTTCGCTGGCGTCGAGCAGGAAGGTGATCTGCGCGTAATCCTTGAAGTCGAGGTTCTTCAGCACTTTCAGCGCGTAGATGCCGGCGACGATGCCGCCCTTGTCGTCCATCACCCCCGGCCCGTAGGCGCGGCCGTCTTTGATGTGGAAAGGCCGGTCGGCGGCGGAGCCTTCCTTGAACACCGTGTCCATGTGCGCCATCAGGAGGATTTTCGCCTTGCCGGTGCCTTTGAGCGTGGCCAGCACGTGGCTGGATTTTTCCGGGGTGTTGGGCACCAGTTCGATGGTGGCGCCGAGTTTCTTCAGCTCATCGATGGCGATATCGCTGACCTGTTTGAGGCCCGGTTCATAACCTGAACCGGAGTCGATATTGACCAGTCGCTCCAACAACTTCAGGGCTTCGGGCTGGTACTGCTCGGCATCGGCGAGCACTTGTTTATGTGGTTCGGCGGCGTTTGCGGCCGAGAACGCGAGGGACAGACCGAGACTGGCGGCCAGCAGAGAGCGGGAAAATGAGAACGTCATGAAGCAGTCCTTGTTTCGTGTCGGGGGGATTGAACCGTAACCGACATTGGCGCAAGGCTCTATAGCGAATGCGACACTCTCCAGACCGACACCGAACAAACTGTAGGAGCTGCCGAAGGCTGCGATCTTTTGATTTTGATCATTCCCACCCTCTGCGTGGGAATACAGCCCCGGACGCTCTGCGTCCCAAAAAGATCGCAGCCTTCGGCAGCTCCTACACGGGGTCACCAAACACCTGTCAGACGGAATCCAGCAACGCCTGCCTCGGCTTGTTATCGCTGTTGCAAATCACCCGATTGCGCCCACTCGCCTTGGCTTCGTACAACGCCTGATCGGCATCATCCAGCCACCGCGTGGCATCGGCATGACTCGGGTCATGCGCGGCCAGGCCAATGCTCAGACTGACCCTCAACGCCGGGTTCTGCTCATAGCCCAGCGTCGCGAAGCGTTCGCGCAAGGCTTCCATGGCCTGAGCGGCGTTGAACAGCGGCAATTCCGGCAGGATCACGCAGAATTCATCCCCGCCGTAGCGCCCGGCGACATCGGTGGCGCGCAGATTGTGCTTGAGCAGTTTGCTCAACTGGCGCAGGACGATGTCGCCAGCGACGTGGCCGTAGGTGTCGTTGATCGCTTTGAAATGATCGATATCGATCAGCGCAATCGCCGCGCCCTGCTGCTGCCGTTTGCAGTGCTGAAACGCAAGATCCAATTGGTCCTTCCACGCGCCGTGATTGAGCAGACCGGTCAGGCTGTCGGTACGACTCAGCGCCAACAGCTCACGCTTGTGCCGGCCGAGAGTAGCGGCCTGGAGAAAGCAGATCCAGCCCAGCGCCAGCGGATACAGCAACAACAACGGCAAACAGGCGTATAGCTGCAGCGGCGTTGTTTGCGGGATGAACGCAGGAGTAAACACCACCAGGCCCACGCCCATTCCGAAAAGCTGCGCCGCCGTCCCGGCGAGTAGAAATCGCCCGCCACCGATGGCGACATTGTTCATCGCCATCATGGAAATCGTGGTTGCGCTGGGCAACGGATTGAACTGCATGGCGGCGACCCAGAAGCCGCCCATGAATGCGTCGATCAGCAAATTGCGGTGTTCGGCGCGAAACGGCACGCTCGAGCGGCGCGCCCATTGAAACGCCAGATGCGGCCAGATCAGGCCGTTGAACAGCATCAAGCCCCACACCCACAGCGGCGGATCGAGGGCATACATCGCCACGCTGACGCAAATGAGCCCGAGCAGCAGCCCGAACACCCGCGACCTGTACAGCCTCCTGGCCAGTGAAAGTCCCTTTCCCCGCGTATTTCCCATAAGGGCCTCGACCGCGCGCTGCAATGGTTTCACCCCGACACGGATGTGTTCGGAGTCTATCAGGGCGCCGCTAAATAGCCATCACCGGCCAGCGGCCTGAATAGAGCGCTATCAGCGCCGCACACGAAGCCCAGAGTTGGCTATAAATGAAACAGGGGAAATGGAAAAACAACTATAAAAAGGGGGCCCATGCACATCTACCATGTGTTGATCATCGGCAGCGGTTTTGGCGGCCAGTGCGCGGCGGTCAACCTGCTCAAAGCCGGGATCGATGACTTTCGCATACTGGAGCGACGCGATTTTTTTGGCGGCACCTGGTGCCAGAACACCTACCCCGGCGCGGCGGTTGACGTGCCGTCGCCGCTGTATTCGCTGTCGTTCGCGCCGTACCGCTGGTCGCAGATGTTCGCCGGACAGGCGGAACTGCGTCGCTACACCGAACAGGTGATCGAGGAGTTTGGTTTGCGCGACCGCGTGGAGCTGCAGGCTGATGTCCAGCGCGTCGAGTGGAACGAGGCGGAAAAACACTGGACGGTGCACACCCGCGCCAAAGGCATCTTTCACACGCAGTTCCTGATCAACGCCTCCGGGCCGTTGAGTCAGCCGGTCATCCCACACTTCCCCGGGATGGATCGCTTTCAAGGCAAGACTTTTCACACAAACCATTGGGATCACAGCTACGACTATCGCGGTAAACGCGTGGCGATTGTCGGCAGCGGTGCCAGCGCGGCCCAGGTGATTCCGGCGATTGCACCGCAAGTCGAACACCTGCATGTGTTTCAGCGCACGGCGCATTGGGTGTTGCCGCGTGCCGATCGTAAATTCGGCAGGTTCCAGCGCTGGCTGCTCGGCTTGAAACCGGCATACAAGTTGCTGCGCTGGCTGATCTACTGGCAATTCGAAACCCGGGTGATCGCCTTCAAATACTCGAAACCGGCGATTCACCTGGTCCAGCAACATGCGCTGCGTTTTCTCAAACGCCAGGTTCCGGACCCACTGCTGCGGCAGCAACTCACCCCGGATTTCACCATCGGCTGCAAGCGGGTGCTGGTGTCCAGCACGTATTACCCGGCGCTGAGCCGCGCCAACGTCACGCTGCACAGTCGCGAGCATGGCATCGCGTCGATCGACGAAAGCGGGATCAAGACGGTAGACGGCGAGCATATCGATGTTGATCTGATCGTCTGGTCGACCGGTTACGACGCCACCGACGGGATGATTTCCTACCCGGTCAGCGGCAAAAACGCGGTGCAACTCAGAGATGTCTGGGCCGAATACCCGCGCGCCTATCTGGGCACCAGCCTGCCGGACTTCCCCAACCTGTTCATCGTCACCGGGCCGAACACCGGCATTGGCCACACCTCGGCGCTGTTCATCATCGAATCGCAGATGAACTACATCCTCGACTGCATCCGCACCGTGCAGGCCAAAGGCCTGCGCAGCATCGAAGTGCGCCATGACGCGGAACGTACCTACACTGCAATGATCCACCGGGAAATGCAGCGCACGGTGTGGAAGTCCGGTGGCTGCCACAGTTGGTACCAGAGCAAGAGCGGTCATGTGATCGCGATGTTTCCCGGCTTCAGTTTCAGCTATCACCTGCTGACCCGGGCGCTGAAACCGGGCGACCATATTTTGTCCTGAACACGTAAAAGGAAGACGTCGATGCTTTTGCTGTTTGTCGCACTCGCGGTTTTCATGGCCTGGAGCTGGTTGACTTACCCGGCGGTCGGCCATTGGCTGTACGACCTGGCCATGGCCAGCGAGGCCAAGTTGTACAAACTGCACAAGATCGAAGTGCCGATCGCCGAAATGACCGTGTCGACCTGGCAAGGCGGGCCCTACGAGGCGTCCAGCGCGATTCTGATGCTGCACGGCTTCAGCGCCGACAAAAACCTCTGGCTGCGCTGCGCCCGACACTTCGTCCGCCAGTATCGGGTGATCATCCCGGATCTCGCCGGCCACGGCGAAACCGGCTTCAAGGCTGGCGGCGGTTACGACATCGCGGTTCAGGCCAAACGCATGATTCAGTTGCTCGACGTCTGCGGCGTGGAGAAAGTCCATGTCATCGGCAACTCCATGGGCGGCTACATCGCCGCGTGGCTGGCGGCGACCTATCCCGAGCGGATCGCCTCGCTGGCCTTGATCGACCCGGCCGGCGTCACCGCGCCGCAGCCCAGTGACATGGAGCGCCATCTGGCGCGCGGGCACAACCCGTTCCTGATCAACTCCCGCGAAGAGTTTCAGCGCTTTTATGCGATGACCATGGAGTCGCCGCCATGGGTGCCGAAGCTGGTGCTGGACGCTGTCGCCCAGCGCTACGAGCAACAACGTGACGAGCTCGAAGAAATCTTTCGCGACTTCCATGCCAGCCCGCCGATGGAGCCGAAACTGGCCGAGATCAAATGCCCGGCGCTGCTGCTGTGGGGGCGCAAGGATCGTCTGATCGACGTCAGCAGCGTACCGGTGTGGAGCAAGGGCATTGCCAATCTCGAAGTGGATGTGTGGGACCACGTCGGGCACATGCCAATGGTCGAGCAGCCGGGAAATACCGCGCGGCTGTACGGGGAATTTCTGGAACGACAGCGATGAACATCCTTTACGACGAACGCCTCGACGGCGCCCTGCCCGAGGTGAACAAGGGCGAATTGCTCAAGGCTCTGCAACAAGCCCTGCCTGACCTGGACATCCTCTGGCGCGAGGATGAACTCAAACCCTACGAATGCGACGGCCTCTCCGCCTACCGCACCACGCCGATGCTGGTGGCCCTGCCCCGGCGCCTCGAGCAAGTGCAAACCCTGCTGAAACTTTGCCATCGGCACAATGTGCCGGTGGTCGCCCGGGGCGCCGGCACCGGATTGTCCGGCGGCGCTCTGCCACTGGAAAAAGGCCTGCTGCTGGTGATGGCGCGGTTCAACAACATCCTGCATATCGACCCTGCCGCCCGTACCGCGCGGGTTCAACCTGGCGTGCGCAATCTTGCTATCTCCCAGGCGGTGGCCCCGTTCGGCTTGTATTACGCGCCGGATCCGTCATCGCAGATTGCCTGTTCGATTGGCGGCAACGTCGCGGAAAACGCCGGTGGCGTGCACTGCCTCAAGTACGGCCTGACGGTGCACAACGTGCTGAAAATCGAAGTGCTGACCATCGAGGGCGAACGTCTGACGCTGGGCTCCGAGGCGCTCGATTCAGCCGGTTTTGACCTGCTCGCGCTGTTCACCGGCTCCGAAGGTCTGCTGGGGATCATCACCGAAGTCACCGTGAAGCTATTGCCCAAACCGCAAGTCGCCAAGGTCTTGCTCGGCAGTTTCGATTCAGTGGAAAAGGCCGGCCGTGCGGTTGCCGAGATCATCGCCGCCGGGATCATTCCGGGCGGTCTGGAAATGATGGACAACCTCGCCATCCGCGCCGCCGAAGACTTCATCCACGCCGGCTATCCGGTCGACGCCGAGGCGATTCTGCTGTGCGAACTCGACGGTGTCGAAGCCGACGTGCACGACGATTGCCAGCGCGTACGGGAAGTCATGACAGCGACCGGCGCCACCGAGGTGCGCCAGGCCCAGGACGAAGCCGAGCGCGTGCGTTTCTGGGCCGGGCGCAAAAACGCGTTTCCGGCGATCGGCCGGTTGTCGCCGGATTATTACTGCATGGACGGCACCATCCCGCGCCGCGAATTGCCCGCTGTGCTGCAAGGCATCTCGCGTCTTGGCGAAGAATATGGCTTGCGCGTGGCCAATGTGTTCCATGCCGGCGACGGCAACATGCATCCGCTGATCCTGTTCGATGCCAACCAGCCGGGCGAGCTGCATCGCGCCGAAGCGTTGGGTGGCAAGATCCTCGAACTGTGCGTGAAGGTCGGCGGCAGTATCACCGGCGAACACGGCGTCGGCCGCGAGAAAATCAATCAGATGTGCGCGCAGTTCAACAGCGACGAGTTAATGCTGTTTCATGCGGTGAAAGCCGCGTTCGATCCGCAGGGCTTGCTCAACCCCGGCAAGAACATCCCGACCCTGCACCGCTGCGCCGAATTTGGCGCGATGCACATCCACGCCGGGCAACTGCCCTTCCCCGAGCTGGAGCGCTTCTGATGGCCGATTTCGATGGCGCCGAGGCCCTGCTCGACCAAGTGAATGCCGCGCGGGCCAATGCCACGCCGCTGAGGATTCAGGGCGGCAACAGCAAGGCGTTTCTTGGTCGCGAGGTGGCCGGTGAAGTGCTCGACACCCGCGCCCATCGCGGCATCGTCCAGTACGATCCGACGGAACTGGTGGTCACGGTGCGCGCCGGCACGCCATTGTCCGGGCTGCTTGCGGCGCTGGATGACGCCGGGCAAATGCTGCCCTGCGAACCGCCGTCCTTCGCTGACAGTGCCACGGTCGGCGGTATGGTCGCTACGGGACTGTCCGGATCACGCCGGCCGTGGTCCGGCTCGGTGCGCGACTTCGTTCTTGGCACGCGGGTGATCACCGGCCTCGGTCAACATTTGCGCTTCGGTGGCGAAGTGATGAAAAACGTCGCCGGTTATGACCTGTCGCGGCTCATGGCCGGCAGTTTCGGCTGCCTCGGCGTGATCACCGAAGTGTCGCTGAAAGTCCTGCCGAAACCACGCCAGTGCCTGAGCATTCGCCTTGACCTCGATTGTGTCCGCGCCTTGAGCAAATTTGCCGAGTGGGGCCAGCAACCGCTGCCGATCAGCGCCGCGTGTCACGATGGCCAGAGTCTGTATCTGCGTCTGGAAGGTGGCGAAGGTTCGGTGACGGCGGCGCATCAACGCCTCGGTGGCGAGCCGCTGGACTCGGTTTTCTGGCGCGACCTAAACGAACAGCGCCTGAGTTTTTTCGACGAAGGTTTGCCGCTGTGGCGCCTGTCATTGCCGAACAATCTCGGCCCGCTCGAGCTGCCCGGCGAGCAACTGATCGACTGGGCCGGTGCGCAACGCTGGCTTAAATCCGACAGTGCCGAGATTCATGCCCTCGCGCAGACGTTTGGTGGCCACGCGACATGCTTCACCCATGGTGCAACCGATTCACCGTTTCAACCGCTGGCGCCGACCTTGCTGCGCTACCACCGGCAACTCAAGGCGCAACTCGACCCGCAAGGGCTGTTCAACCCCGGACGAATGTACGCGGAGGTCTAGCCATGCAAACCACCCTCAGTGAGCAATCGCGCCAATTACCCCGCGCCGCCGAGGCGGAAAAAATCCTGCGCACCTGCGTGCATTGCGGCTTTTGCAACGCGACGTGCCCGACCTATCAATTGCTCGGCGATGAACTCGACGGGCCGCGTGGGCGCATTTATCTGATCAAGCAAGTGCTGGAAGGCGCACCCGCCACCGAGCAGACGCAGCTGCATCTGGATCGTTGCCTGTCGTGCCGCAACTGCGAAACCACCTGTCCGTCCGGGGTCGATTATCACAACCTGCTCGACATTGGCCGCGCGGTGGTTGATGACGCGGTGCCGCGCCCGGCCGCCCAGCGCTTGATGCGCGAAGGCTTGCGCGCGTTGGCACCGAATCCAGGGTTGTTCAAAGGCTTGTTGCGAATGGGCGCGACGTTTCGGCCGCTGCTGCCGCGCCTGCTGGAAAGCAAACTGCCGCAGCACGTCGCCGCTACGGGTTCGCGCCCTGCTCCTCGGCATGCGCGCCGGGTGTTGTTGCTCGAAGGCTGCGTGCAACCAGGCCTGTCACCGAACACCAATGACGCGACGGCGCGGGTGCTCGATCGCTTGGGCATAAGTGTCACCCCGGTGAGCGAGGCCGGTTGCTGCGGCGCTCTCGACTATCACCTCGACGCTCAGGGCAAAGGTCTCGACCGCGCTCGGCAGAACATCGACGCCTGGTGGCCGCATCTGCAGAACGGCGCCGGAGCCATCGTGCAAACGGCCAGTGGTTGTGGCGCGTTCATCAAGGATTATGGGCATTTGCTGGCGGGCGATCCGGTGTATGCCGACAAGGCTCGGCGGATCAGTGAAATGACCCGGGACCTGGTGCAAGTCATCGCGGCGGAACCGCTGGAACAGGTGTGCGCCGCCAGCGAAAGATGCATCGCCGTGCATTGCCCGTGCACGTTGCAGCACGCGCTGAAACTCGGCGGCGCCGTGGAAACAGTGCTGACCCGACTCGGCTTCAACCTCACGCCAGTGCCGGACGGCCATTTGTGCTGCGGCTCGGCGGGCACTTACTCGCTGACCCAACCGGTGCTGGCGCGGCAACTGCGCGATCAGCGCCTCAACGCCCTGGAAAGCGGCCGGCCCGAGTTGATCGTCACTTCCAATGTGGGCTGTCAGAGCCATCTGGCGAGCGCCGGGCGCACGCCGGTCAGGCACTGGATCGAACTGGTGGATCAGTCGTTGGCAGAATGAAGTTCGTAGGATTCTTCGTTTGCCCGCGTGGGCGAAGGCTGCGATCTTTTCCGGCATCCATTTCGTCACCGTGGCAGGAATTTTTTTCATGACCGTGCAGCCGTTCATCAGCCCCGACCTGATCCGCCAACGCTTCTCCCGAGCGATGTCCGACATGTACCGCGAAGAGGTGCCGTTGTACGGCGCGCTGATGGAACTGGTGGAAAAAACCAATCGCGAAGTGCTGGCACGTCAGCCTGACATTGCCGGACAGCTCAAGCGCACCGGCGAAATCGAACGCCTGGACATGGAACGCCACGGCGCCATTCGCGTCGGCACCGCGAGCGAACTGGCTACCCTCGCCCGCCTGTTCGCGGTGATGGGCATGCAACCAGTGGGTTATTACGACCTGACCCCGGCGGGCGTGCCGGTGCATTCAACGGCGTTTCGCGCGGTGCATGAAGAGGCGCTGCAGGTCAGCCCGTTTCGCGTGTTTACCTCGTTGCTGCGCCTGGAGCTGATTGAAGACGCTGAATTGCGTTCGTTTGCCGAGTCGGTACTGGCCCGTCGTTCGATTTTTACTCAAGAGGCGTTGCGCCTGATTGAACAGGCGGAAACGGAAGGCGGACTGAATGACGACGAAGCCGCAGAATTCGTCCGACAGGCCCTGGAGACTTTTCGCTGGCACCACAGCGCCACCGTCAGCGCCGCGCAGTACCAGAAACTCAGCGCTCAGCACCGCTTGATCGCCGATGTCGTTGCGTTCAAAGGCCCGCACATCAACCACCTGACCCCGCGCACGCTGGACATCGACACCGTGCAGCAACAGATGCCTGCCCATGGCATCACACCCAAAGCGGTGATCGAAGGCCCACCGCGCCGCAAGTGCCCGATCCTGTTGCGCCAGACCAGTTTCAAGGCGCTGGACGAGCCGATCGCCTTCACCGATCAGCCCGAAACCCGTGGCAGCCACAGCGCGCGTTTCGGCGAAATCGAACAACGCGGCGCTGCACTGACGCCCAAGGGGCGCGCGCTGTATGACCGCCTGCTGAATTCCGCCCGCGATGAACTGGGCGACTTTCCCAACGAAGCCAATGCCGCACGTTACAACGCGCTGATGACTCAGCATTTTGCGGAATTTCCTGACAGCGTCGAGGGCATGCGTGAACAAGGGTTGGCGTACTTTCGTTATTTCGCTACGGAAAAGGGCTTGGCCGCTGAAGGACTTGGTGAGTCGTCCCTGGAGGACTTGCTGCGCGATGGCTATGTGAAAGCGGAGCCGCTGGTGTACGAAGATTTCCTGCCGGTGAGCGCGGCGGGAATTTTTCAGTCAAATCTCGGCGATTCTGCGCAGGCGCATTACGCCGAACATTCCAATCGCCAGGCATTCGAACAGGCGCTGGGGCGTTCGACTATTGATGAGCTGGACTTGTATGCAGAGACGCAATGGCGGTCGATTGAGGAATGTGCCGAGGTGCTGCGTATCAACCTAAGCGGACTTTGCTAACTACCCCCGCCGATCCCCTGTAGGAGTGAGCCTGCTCGCGATAGCGGTCTACCAGTCGCTGATGTTTTGCCTGAACGGACGCCTTCGCGAGCAGGCTCGCTGCCACAGGTTTCGCGGATGAACACGAATTCGGGGCAACACACAAATCCCCTGTAGGAGTGAGCCTGCTCGCGATAGCGGTGTATCAGTCGCTGATGTTTTGCCTGAACAGCCGCGATCGCGAGCAGGCTCACTCCTACAGGTTCTGCGGTGAACCGGGGCTTTCGGGCAAACCATAAATCTCATGTGGGCCTGCTCGCGAAGCAGACACCTCGGTCCCGGCAAATACCCAACTGCGCAAGAAGTTGCGCAGTTGGTCGTAATATTTCAGGGGTTAAATCCTCTGCAGCCCAAGCGCTGCAAGCCCTGCAGCCAAGTGCGCAAGAAGTTGCGCAGTACTGCGCAACTTCTTGCGCACTTTCTCCTGATTATTCCGCTGAAAATCGCCCCGGATGATCACCAACGACCGTGGCGCCCCCGCCATCCGGGCTCCGCGCAAAACCTGGCACGCTCCTTGATAACCCTCAGCCACCCACCGGGCGATTTCGCCTCCGGGCACCCTAACTTTATCCGCAAGGAGAGCACCCCATGGCAACACCAGCGTACATGTCGGTTACCGGCGAAAAACAAGGCCTGATCACTGCCGGCGCTTTCACCGCCGACTCCGTTGGCAACACCTACCAGGAAGGCCACGAAGACCAGGTTATGGTTCAGGCTTTCACCCACGACGTGATCATCCCGCGTGACCCGCAATCCGGTCAGCCAACCGGTCAGCGCGTGCACAAGCCAGTTGTGATCACCAAGGTCTACGACAAGGCTTCGCCACTGCTGCAAGCAGCTCTGACTTCCGGCGAGCGCATGAGCGAAATCGTTATCCAGTGGTACCGCACTTCGGCTCAAGGCACCCAAGAGCACTACTACACCACCAAACTGGAAGACGCGATCATCGTCGCCATCAACAACAAAATGCACAACTGCCAGGATCCAGGCAACGCGCACTTCACCCACTTGGAAGAAGTGCAGTTCACCTACCGCAAAATCACCTGGACCCACGAAGTATCCGGTACTTCGGGTTCCGATGACTGGCGTGCTCCAGTCGTTTAATTACGGCTGACCGTTACACGCATCGGCCAGCTCTGCTGGTCGATGTTGTTTACGCCCCTCCAGAATTTCGCGTACGTTGAGTCGCTTTTTTTGCGGCCGTCGACGAGCGCCGCTGTACAGCACGAGGAACAAGGGATGTTCGCGCCGGCCAATGAAACCCACTTTGCCCTGACCATCGAAGGGCTTTCCGCCGACTTTCAGGTGTTTACCCTGCAAGGCCGGGAAGCCATCAGCCAGCCTTTTGTCTTTGAGGTGGAGCTGGTCAGTGAGCAGCCGTCGCTGGACCTCGAAACCCTGCTGCACAAACCGGCCTTTCTGCAGCTGTCACCTGACGGCAGCGGCATTCATGGGCAGATCTACCGCGCCGCGCAAGGCGATTCCGGCAAGCGCCTGACGCGTTATTCGGTGACGCTGCGGCCGCAACTGGCGTACCTCGCGCACCGCATCAACCAGCGCATCTTCCAGAACCTCAGTGTGCCGAAAATCATCGGCATGGTGCTGGAAGAGCACGGCATCCAAAGCAACGCCTACGAATTCAAGACCGGCTCGATCTATCCCGAGCGCATCTACTGCGTGCAATACGACGAGTCGGACCTGCATTTCATCCAGCGCCTGTGCGAGGAAGAAGGCATTCACTTCCACTTCCAGCACAGCGCCAACGCGCACAAGTTGCTATTCGGTGACGACCAGACGGTGTTCCCGAAACTGGCCCCTGTGCCCTATCAGCAAGACTCCGGCATGGTCGCCAGCAACCCGGTGATCAAGCGTTTCGACCTGCGTCTGGAAACCCGCACCAGCCGCACCACGCGCCGCGACTACGACTTCGAAAAACCGCGCCTGACCCTCGAAAGCGAAAACCGTGGCGACGCCCTGCCCGACCTTGAAGACTACGATTACCCGGGCCGCTTCATCGACCGCGAGCGCGGCAAGCACCTGGCCAAACGCGCCCTCGAACGCCACCGCAGCGACTTCCAATTGGCCGAAGGCAAGAGTGATCAGCCACTGCTGGTCAGCGGCCACTTCCTCGCCCTGACCGAACACCCGAAAGCCAAATGGAACGACCTGTGGCTGCTCACCGAAGTCCTGCACGAAGGCAAGCAGCCGCAGGTGCTCGAAGAGTCGGTGACCAGCGACACCACCGCGCTGAAAGACGACTTCCATCAGGGTTATCGCAACCGCTTCCAGGCCACGCCGTGGGACGTGCCCAACCGCCCACCGCTGCGCCATCCGAAACCGCGCATCCTCGGCAGCCAAAGCGCGGTAGTCACCGGCCCCAAAGGCGAAGAAATCCACTGCGACGAATACGGCCGGGTCAAAGTCCAGTTCCACTGGGATCGCGAAGGCCAAGCGGACGACAAGACCAGCTGCTGGCTGCGCGTCTCATCCGCCTGGGCCGGCGCCCAATACGGCGGCATCGCCATCCCGCGCATCGGCATGGAAGTGCTGGTCACCTTCCTTGAAGGCGACCCCGATCAACCGCTGATCAGCGGCTGCCTGTACCACAAGGAAAACACCGTCCCCTATCCACTGCCGGCGAACAAGACCCGCAGCACCTTCAAGACCCTGAGCTCCATGGGTGGTGGCGGCTACAACGAACTGCGCATCGAAGACAAAAAAGGCCAGGAACAGATCTACCTGCACGCCCAGCGCGACTGGGATGAAAACATCGAGCACGACCAGAAAATCCGCGTCGGCAACGAACGCCACGACACCGTCGAGCAAAACAGCTACAGCGAATTCAAGGCCGAAGAACACCACACCGTCTACGCCGACCGCAAAGTCGAAACCCGCGCCAACGACCACCTCACCGTCGGTGTGAATCAGCACATCAAGATCGGCACCGGCCAGTTCATCGACGCTGGCCAGGAAATCCACCTGAGCAGCGGCATGAAAGTGGTGATGGAAGCTGGCGCGGAACTCACGCTGGTCGGCGGCGGCAGCTTCATCAAGATCGACGCCGGCGGCGTGACCCTGAGCGGCCCGGTGATCAACATGAATTCCGGCGGCAGCCCGGGAAGTGGGACTGGTGCGGCGCCGTTGATGCCAGGCATCCTGAAACAGGCTGATGCGGACAAGGCCGGCCAGGTCCTGACCCCGGCGCAGATCAACACCCTCAAACGTAACGCGCCGTTCTGTGAAGAATGCGAAAAATGCAAGGCAGGTGCCTGTGCCATCTGAACGAATCACCCCCAAGGACTGGCTGGCGCAACAGCCACTGCAAAGCGGCGAGCGCCTGTACCTGATCATCAGCGCCGCCAGCGACGCCGACGCACTGAAAACCCTGTACCTCACCGAACCCACCGCCCAGCTCCTGCCGATCTGGGGCGGCACGCCCTACTCCACCTGGCAACCGGTGATGCCCTACCTCACCGAACTCAAAGCCAACTCCGCCTTCCTGCCCTGGATCGCCGAAACTGATGCGCTGGACTGGGGCTGGCTGGCGACATCGCGTTCAGCACCGAACGAAGTGTTCGAACATCTGCGCAGCCTGACGCAGGTGAAGATGCCGGACGGCACTGAAGTGTTTTTCCGGTTTTGGGATGGACGGCATATTTATCCGATCCTGCAGGGTCTGGGGGAAAAGGCCGGAGAGGTGCTGCCGGTGTTTGAGCGGTATCTGATCAATGGGCAGGCGCTGGACGTGGGCACGCGGGTGGTGCCGAAGGTCAGGGACTGGCCGTGGTGGGAGGTGCCGAAGGGGTTGTTGGAGGGGTTGAGCAAGGACAATCCGGCGACGCTGGTCAGCAACCTGATGCAGTGGCTGGAAGAAGACCGCCCGGACCTCTATACCGCGTGGCCCGAGAACAATCTGAAGCTGAAAATCACCCGCTTCGTGCGCCGCCCGGATGCGCCGCAAAATCTTAAAGAAGCATTGATAAACCACCTGATTCTGGAGCAAGGCTGATGGATCGCGTTGCCTTTGTTGACAACCAACTGAACACCTTCAAGGACAGTCTGAAGCTGTATCAGGAACAAACCAAAACCTGGTACGCGCAGGCGCTAGACAAAGGTAGCCATGCCGCTGACATGCCGTCTTTGCTGGGCATGGAACGTGTCATCAAGGTGGGCAACACCAGCAAAGCGGTGAGCATGACCGACGGTAACTTCACTTCGAACGTGGCTCAATGCCCGCTCAAAGGGCCGTTGCTGATCGAGAGCAAATTCGAATCGGTTTACGACATTCCAGTCGGCGATATCGAAGTCGAAATCGTGGCCGTGGACGGTGGTGCGGTCAGCAAGGTCAAACTCGACGCTCAAGGCAAAGCCGCATGGACCGGCGGTGTGCCAGGCAAGTTCTACAAAATTCGTGTGCATAACGTAGTGACTCCGGCGCAGATCGACGCCCTCTTCAGCTCCTATAGCGGTGTGACCGCTGACCTCGAAGGTTTCCTGCGCAAGGAGTGGGTCGGCTTCAAACCGCAATGGTCGAATCTGTCGACTTCCGGTACAGCCATGGCCATCGGCAACGGCATTCTGGAAGGTGGCTGGGAAGCGATCAAGGGTGTATGGGACGGCATCAGTCTCGTACTCGACATCCTTCAGGACCCAGGAAAGTTTGCGAAGGATCTCGGCGCTGGCGCGGACGAACTGATCAAAGTGGCAAAAAGCACGCCGGACGTCATGAAAAAAGCCATGTTGCTGGCCAGTGACGAAGCCGCTTTGTTTTTGCTCGTGCGCAGTGCGGTGATCTGGCTGGCGGCCTTGCCGCCGATGAAGATGGCGGGCGATGTAGCGAAGATGACCACGGCCATTGTCGTCGGCATTGCGATCGACATCGTGATCGGTGTCGTATTGACCGTTGCCGCGGAAGGTACCGGCGTCATCTACCTTGCCGCCCGGCTGAAGAAGTATGGAGAGCTTGTCATCAAGGCTGTCATCGGCTTCGTGAAGTCGGTGTTCAAGATCATCAACGGCTTTATGGAGTATGTCGCCAAGTACACCGCTGTGGCGGCGCGTGGGGTGACGGCGAAGGTCAGGAACGGGATTTCCGAGTTGCGTTTTGATGGGAAGAAAAACGCCAGCCTTGCTGAAGGCAGAGTCGCTGATGACGTATCGACCCAGGCGACAAATCCCGCCGAAAAGAGCGCAGAACCTGCTGCAAAGACTTGCACCAGCGGCTGCCCTGTTTCGATGGTCACTGGCGAAGAGTTACTGACGTTAACTGACGGCCACCTCGACGGCCTGCTCCCATTTGAATGGACCCGCCTCTACAGAACCAGCGCCGTAGAAATCGATTGCGGCCTTGGCTATGGCTGGAGTCACGCGCTCGCTCATCGCATCGAGATCAATGGCGATGAAGTCATCTGGACCGACCAGGAAAACCGCTCCACCGCATTTCCGCTTCCAAGTGAGCAGCGTCCCGCCATCACCAACAGTCTCTCGCGAGCAGCCATTTTCCTGGGTGACGACCCAGCTGAATTGATTTTGGCTCAGGCTGGCAAGCGCCCATCGTTTTACCATTTCCGTCACAACAGCAAAGGCGCAAGCCTGATCGCCATCAGCGACAGCTATGGCAATCGCCTGCAGGTCACCCGCGACATCCACGGTCGCATCAAGCGCCTCGACAACGGCGCCGGTCGCGCCCTGCTTCTGCGCTACGACCGCAAGCACATCATCGCCGTCGATTATCAGCAGTTTCTGCCCGCCGATAATCTGGAAGACGTCTGGAATACCGTGCAGACGTTGGTCACCTATAGCTACGACGCGCAACATCGCCTGATCGAGGCGAAAAACGCGGCGGGCGAAGCCGAGCGTTATCGCTACAACGAGCAGCACGTCATTCTCGAGCGGCAATTGGCAGGCGGCGCGGCGTTCTATTGGGAATGGGAAAACGAAGGCAAACTGTCTCGCTGCACTCGTCACTGGGCCAACTTTTCGCAGATGGAAGCGCAGTACGTCTGGGACGACAAAGGCAGCGTCACCGTAACCAACGCCGATGGCAGCGAAGAGGTCTATACCCACGACGATCAGGCCCGATTGATCAGCAAGATCGATCCGGATGGTGCCGAGCATTTCAAGGCCTACAACGACAAAGGCCAATTGATCGCCGAAAAGGATCCGCTGGGCGCCGTTACCGAATATCGCTATGACGATAACGGATTGATGACCGCGGTCATCCCGCCGGAAGACGAAGCCACCACTTACGAATACATCAATGGTTTCGTCAGCGACGTTCGTCGCGGCAAAGCCAGTTGGAAGTACCAACGCAACCGTCAGGGCGATGTTACTGCGCAGATCGACCCGGACGGCAATGCCACCCTCTACAGCTATGACCCTCAGGGTCGTCTGCTGGAAATCCGTCATCCGGACGGCAGCCGCCATCAGCTGGGCTGGAACAATCTCGGCCAGCTATTGGAAGAGCGCCTGCCTGATGGCGGTCAACGCAAGTACCGCTACGACGCACTGGGTAGGCAGATCACCCGCCAGGAAGAGTCAGGCGCGATTACGCATTACCAATGGGACACCGCCAATCGACTCGCTCAGGTCACGCTACCGGGCGGTGCAACCCGAGCGTTTACTTATAACGCCTATGGCAATGTCACCGCCGAACGCGACGAACTTGGCCGCATCACCCGCTACGAATACGCCGACAACCTGCACCTCGTCAGCCGCCGCATCAACCCCGACGGCAGCCAACTGCGCTACCGCTATGACAACTCCCGCCTGCTGCTCACTGAAATCGAAAACGAGCGCGGCGAGCACTACCACCTTGATTACTACGCCAACGGGCTGATTCAACAAGAAACCGGCTTCGACGGCCGCCGCACCGCGTACGAATACGACCTCAACGGCCAACTGCTGAAGAAAACCGAATTCGGCGATGACGGTAGCGAACTGATCACCGAATATCAGCGAGATACCGCCGGCCGTTTGCTGGTAAAAACGCTGCCCGATGGCGCAGAGATTCACTACAGCTACGACGCACTTGGTCGCCTCGTTAACGTCGACGACGGCCACTGGCCGCTCGCCTATAAATACGATCTGCAAGACCGACTCATCGAAGAACACCAAGGCTGGGGCACTCTGCGCTACGAATACGACAGCGTTGGCCAGCTCAAGCACTGCCGTTTGCCCGATGGCAGCAAACTCGATTACCGCCACCAACCTGGCGGGCAACTCAGCAGTATCGACCTGAACGGTTCACGCCTGACCAGCCACCAGTTCAGTGCTGGTCGCGAACAACAGCGCCAGCAAGGTCTGCTACTCAGCCAATACCAATACGATGAACAGGGCCGACTGCAGGCCCACAGCGTCAGCCAGCGGGACCAGCACCTGTTCCAGCGTCGCTACAACTACGATGCCAACGGCAACCTCGCCGGCATTAGCGACAGCCGCAAAGGCAACCGCAGCTATCACTACGATCCGCTCGACCGACTGATCAGCGTACGCGGCGCCACACCAGAAAGCTTCGCCCATGACCCGGCAGGCAACCTCCTCGGACAAAATGACCTGCCCGCAGCCAACCTTGCCAACGTCAAAGGCAATCGCCTGCTGATGCAAGGCGACCGCCACTACGACTATGACGCCCACGGAAATCTGATCCGCGAAAGTCGCGGCACCGGCCAGAAGCTTGTCACTGAGTACCGCTACGACTGCCAACACCGCCTGATCGGCGTCAGCCTGCCAGGCGGCAGCACCGCATCCTACAAATACGACGCCTTCGGCCGCCGCATCGAGAAAACCGTCGACGGCCACACCACTGAATTCCTCTGGCAAGGCGAACGCCTCATCGCTGAAAGCGCAGAGAACCGCTATCGCAGCTACATCTACGAACCGGGCAGCTTCCGCCCGTTGGCAATGCTCGACGGCGAAGGCCCGCTAAAAGCGGCCCCGTTCTACTACCAGCTCGACCACCTCGGCACCCCGCAGGAACTCACCGACTACAGCGGCGAAATCATGTGGTCGGCAAAATACCGCGCTTACGGCAATCTCGCGGCGCTGGACGTCAGCGAAATCGACAACCCGTTGCGTTTTCAAGGGCAATATTTCGACGCTGAGACGGGGTTACATTACAACCGCCACCGCTACTACAATCCGGGGACTGGGCGGTTCTTGACGCCCGATCCGATCAAGCTCGCGGGTGGGTTGAACAGCTACCAGTACGTGCCTAATCCTACCGGGTGGGTGGATCCGTTGGGGTTGAGCAGCAACTGCCCAGATGCCGATCAAAAGCTACAAAACGGGGAAAAGCCTGGGACTACGTCGGGAAATACTGTTCATGACGCAGGCCCCTCTTCGCCTCCGGCCCCACCGCCAATTGGGCAGGGGTATCACAATGAGGTTTATGGAAGTAAGCCAGTTAAACCACAAGATGCCGTAAAACGCTGGGAAGATTTTTTGGGTGAGGGACCATATACAAATATTCATCCGAGGACGGGACTACCAGACAATGATCGTATCGTCTCTGCAGACGGTATGAGAAGCATCCGGTATGGCGCTCATGAGATGAACAGCAAGCCGAACAAACATCATTACCATGAAGAAATTTGGACTTTGGATTTAATAAACAAAGCAATGAACGTCGACAACACCGTAATTCGAGTGCCCCTAGGAGTGAAATAATGAACATTACAATTAAAAACATCTTAAGAGAGCATCCCGAAGGATCGTTTGTCGAGTATTCGACCCCCTATGGAAATGGGAAAGCAGTTTTCATAGGTCCACACCCTAAAATAAACTCAAAATATGACGTAGAAATCAATATCGACGATGACTTTTTTTGGGGGCGCAATTTAACGCAAGCCCAACAATGTGCACCCTCAATAAAGTATCACTCAGACCAAACCCTGATGTCAGTCGAGTTAATAGCAATCGAAGAGGACGGTTGTGGAGTACTAAGAATGGGAGACTCGATCATGCTGATCTCGATTGAAAAAGAATATCAGAAACACGACCTCCCGATGTTTATCGACCTAATCTCAAATAAGATCTCACTTCACCCCACGAACACTTAGAATAATTAATGAACAGTAATTAACCACCTTATTATTTATATAACCTTGGCCACATTTTCGAGTCATACAATAAAGATTTTTGAACCGATTTTAAGCAGATAAAAGCACACACCACTGAAATCAAGAGAGACAAGCGAAGCTCAGGTATATAGCCTAGACAGCCGCCATCATGGGCTAAAACAATCTCGGCCAGCTATTGGAAGAGCGCCTGCCTGATGGCGGTCAACGCAAGTACCGCTACGACGCACTGGGTAGGCAGATCACCCGCCAGGAAGAGTCAGGCGCGATTACGCATTACCAATGGGACACCGCCAATCGACTCGCTCAGGTCACGCTACCGGGCGGTGCAACCCGAGCGTTTACTTATAACGCCTATGGCAATGTCACCGCCGAACGCGACGAACTTGGCCGCATCACCCGCTACGAATACGCCGACAACCTGCACCTCGTCAGCCGCCGCATCAACCCCGACGGCAGCCAACTGCGCTACCGCTACGACAACTCGCGCCTGCTGCTCACTGAAATCGAAAACGAGCGCGGCGAGCACTACCACCTTGATTACTACGCCAACGGTCTGATTCAACAAGAAACCGGTTTCGACGGCCGCCGCACCGCATACGAGTACGACCTGAACGGCCAACTGCTGAAGAAAACCGAGTGCGGTGATGACGGTAGCGAACTGGTCACCGAATACCAGCGTGATGCCGCAGGCCGCTTGCTGGTAAAAACGCTACCCGATGGTGAGGAGATTCACTACACCTACGACGCGCTGGGTCGCCTCGTTAACGTCGACGACGGCCACTGGCCGCTCGCCTATAAATACGATCTGCAAGACCGACTCATCGAAGAACACCAAGGCTGGGGCACTCTGCGCTACGAATACGACAGCGTCGGTCAGCTCAAGCACTGCCGCTTGCCCGATGGCAGCAAACTCGATTACCGCCACCAGCCTGGCGGGCAACTCAGCAGCATTGACCTCAACGGCTCGCGGCTGACCA
Source organism: Pseudomonas koreensis (assembly GCF_024169245.1). Classification (NCBI taxonomy): domain Bacteria; kingdom Pseudomonadati; phylum Pseudomonadota; class Gammaproteobacteria; order Pseudomonadales; family Pseudomonadaceae; genus Pseudomonas; species Pseudomonas koreensis. The sequence continues at coordinate 3,566,476 of NZ_JALJWP010000001.1, read as the reverse complement.
GCCACCAATTCAGCGCTGGTCGCGAACAACAGCGCCAGCAAGGTCTGCTACTCAGCCAATACCAATACGATGAACAGGGCCGCCTTCAAGCGCACAGCGTCAGCCAACGGGACAAACACCTGTTCCAGCGTCGCTACAACTACGACGCCAACGGCAACCTCGCCGGCATCGACGACAGCCGCAAAGGCAACCGCAGCTATCACTACGATCCACTCGACCGACTGATCAGCGTACGCGGCGCCATGCCAGAGAGCTTCGCTCACGACCCGGCAGGCAACCTCCTCGGACAAAATGACCTGCCCGTTGCGAACCTCGCAAACGTCAAAGGCAACCGCCTGCTGATGCAAGGCGACCGCCATTACGATTACGACGCCTACGGCAACCTGATCCGCGAGCGTCGCGGCACCGGCCAAAAGCTCATCACCGAATACCGCTACGACTGCCAACACCGCCTGATCGGCGTCAGCCTGCCAGGCGGCAGCACCGCATCCTACAAATACGACGCCTTCGGCCGCCGCATCGAGAAAACCGTCGACGGCCACACCACTGAATTCCTCTGGCAAGGCGAACGCCTCATCGCTGAAAGCGCAGAGAACCGCTATCGCAGCTACATCTACGAACCGGGCAGCTTCCGCCCGTTGGCAATGCTCGACGGCGAAGGCCCGCTAAAAGCGGCTCCCTTCTACTACCAACTCGACCACCTCGGCACCCCGCAGGAACTCACCGACTACAGCGGCGAAATCATGTGGTCGGCAAAATACCGCGCTTACGGCAATCTCGCGGCGCTGGACGTCAGCGAAATCGACAACCCGTTGCGTTTTCAAGGGCAATATTTCGACACCGAGACAGGGTTACATTACAACCGCCACCGCTACTACAATCCGGGGACTGGACGGTTCTTGACGCCGGATCCGATCAAGCTTGCGGGTGGTTTGAATAGCTACCAGTACGTGCCTAACCCTACGGGGTGGGTGGATCCGTTGGGGCTGAGTTGCAAACCAGGTGCATGTCCAATAGTTAAATCGATAAATCCCAACGAAGTTCGCTTTTCCCAAAATAGTGTTTCTTATAATAAGATTGACAGGGCTACCGGCGAAAACTTTAGTTACGATGATCTTGTAAGCTCGATGAAAAGGAACGGTTGGCAGGGCGAGCCTATTGATGTAGTGCGCATGCCTGATGGTCATCTTACCAGTATGGATAACACTCGAGTGCGTGCCGCACGCGAGGCGGGTATCAAGGTAGAAGCTAGAGAATGGAAGATGGACGATCCGCTATCTCAAAGTAATAAAGAGCGATTCGAAGTCAATGATGTAACGCCTGATACCTGGGGAGAAGCATTGCAACTTAGAATTCAGAAGCAAAAACCTAAGAGATTTGGCAACGATAATCCATATGGATCTCACGAACTACCCAAGCTGACGGGACAAAAATGAACTTATATTTAGATATTGACAAACTACCCAACTACCCTTTCCCGCAAAGATTTGTCGAGTTTGCACAAGCAGAACCGAAAATTGACATTGAGCCATGGTGGTTACTTGTATACAAAGAGGGAAAAATCAACAGTTGGCATAATAAATTGAAAGAGCTCTATCCCAAGCGCACGCTGGTACCATTTGCCAAATTCAGCGCGAATGATGATATTGCATGTTTTGATGGCGAAGATCTCTCTGGCGATCCAAAAATTTTAATAATCCATGCATACGCATCCGAAGGGTGGGAGCTACATAACGAGTACCCCCGTTTTACTGACTGGCTAAGAAGTGCCACTGATATGCACGCCGAGTGGAACCAAGAGGAATAGATATGCTTACAGAAAAATAATTCAATCCCACATATCTATAAATTCTGGCGGCACAGTCAAAGTTAGCCAAACATCATTCTCCGCCCTGAAGAACTTAAAGCCATTTAAAAACATTTGATAGCTCTTGATACGTAAAACTACAGACCTACCGTAACGTAGCCCAACATCGTGAGCTAATACCTCATTTTCGGTCAGATGAACATGATGCCTGGCTCCATGCAACAGTCCTTCCTTCCGAATAGAATCTAGGAAGCGTGTGGCCGTGCCATGATATAGAAAATCAGGAGGCTGAAGTGCAGAGTATTTTCGCTTAACCGATTCTGACGAATGCCCCTGTACAGCTCGAATATTTGCCCCATTCTCGGATATCTCGAAACGCTTTTTATCACTGCGCGATACAATATTACTAATAGTTTCATAGCTTAAAAACTTTCCTACACTCTCCGCTCCTTTGATTAAGTCTTCTATACTTGCCCACCCCTCAACATCCAACAGCAAGCCAATTACCTCGGGTTTGTGACGCAACACATAACTCAAAAATTTACTGAATTCTTCAAGAGAATCACGCATATAACACCCCAAACAGGAAAACCTTAAAAACTTGTTAAACATTTATCAAAAAAACTTACGCAGCCAACAAAAGCTGGCTCATGTCAAAGCTCGAATATACCATAGGAAATTATGGTAACAACTATCCAAAGTTCAGCCCTTCAATCTGCGCTTAGAAAGCGATCACCATTAGCCCTTTACCTACAATCCGTATGGCCGCGTCACCGCCTAACGCGACGAGCTCGGCCGTATCACCCGCTACGAATACGCCGACAACCTGCACCTCGTCAGCCGCCGCATCAACCCCGACGGCAGCCAACTGCGCTACCGCTACGACAACTCCCGCCTGCTGCTCACTGAAATCGAAAACGAGCGTGGCGAGCATTACCATCTCGATTACTACGCCAACGGTCTGATTCAACAAGAAACCGGTTTCGACGGACGCCGCACCGCATACGAGTACGACCTCAATGGCCAACTGCTGAAGAAAACCGAGTTCGGTGACGACGGTAGTGAACTGGTCACCGAATACCAGCGCGATGCCGCAGGCCGCTTGCTGGTAAAAACGCTACCCGATGGTGAGGAGATTCACTACAGCTACGACGCACTTGGTCGCCTCGTTAACGTCGACGACGGCCACTGGCCGCTCGCCTATAAATACGATCTGCAAGACCGACTCATCGAAGAACACCAAGGCTGGGGCACTCTGCGCTACGAATACGACAGCGTTGGCCAGCTCAAGCACTGCCGTTTGCCCGATGGCAGCAAACTCGATTACCGCCACCAACCTGGCGGGCAACTCAGCAGCATTGACCTCAACGGTTCTCGCCTGACCTCTCATCAGTTCAACGCCGGTCGAGAGCAACAGCGCCAACAAGGTCTGCTGCTTAGCCAATACCAATACGATGAACAGGGACGTCTGCAAGCGCACAGCGTTAGCCAACGGGACAAGCACCTGTTCCAGCGTCGCTACAACTACGACGCCAACGGCAACCTCGCCGGAATCGACGACAGCCGCAAAGGCAACCGCAGCTATCACTACGACCCGCTGGATCGCCTGATCAGCGTGCGCGGCGCCATGCCAGAGAGCTTCGCCCATGACCCGGCGGCAACCTCCTCGGACAAAATGACCTGCCCGTTGCGAATCTCGCCAACGTCAAAGGCAATCGCCTGCTCATGCAAGGCGACCGCCACTACGATTACGACGCCTATGGCAACCTGACCCGTGAAAGTCGCGGCACCGGACAAAAACTCGTCACCGAATACCGCTACGATTGCCAACACCGCTTGATCGGCGTCAGCCTCCCAGGCGGCAGCACCGCCACCTACAAATACGACGCCTATGGCCGCCGCATCGAGAAAACCGTCGACGGCCATACCACTGAATTCCTCTGGCAAGGCGAACGATTGATCGCCGAAAGCGCACAAAATCGTTATCGCAGTTACATCTACGAACCGGGCACCTTCCGCCCGTTGGCAATGCTCGACGGCGAAGGCCCGCTAAAAGCGGCCCCGTTTTACTACCAACTCGACCACCTCGGCACCCCTCAAGAACTCACCGACTACAGCGGCGAAATCATGTGGTCCGCGAGGTACCGAGCGTACGGCAACCTCGCGGCGCTGGATGTCAGCGAAATCGATAATCCGCTGCGCTTCCAAGGTCAGTATTTCGACGCCGAGACAGGGTTACATTACAACCGCCACCGCTACTACAATCCGGGGATCGGACGGTTCTTGACGCCGGATCCGATCAAGCTTGCAGGTGGGTTGAATAGCTACCAATACGTGCCTAACCCTACGGGGTGGGTGGATCCGTTGGGGCTGAACAGCACTAATTGCCCGAAAAAGATTGATACAAGCGAGTACCAAACGCGTAAAGATCTACGAACAGATATTTATGATGCGAAACGTCCAGAAGGTAGGCATGCGACAAAGCACACAAATGCACAATCGGCAGAACAAGCGAAATCGCTAAGTCTAGGCCAAGGCACCAGAGACGGAAAACCTGAGGCCTCCTATCTTCCCGATATCGCTAATAATGTGAGCGGATTTGAGAAACAAGCAGCGTACTCAGCAGTGCGCGATGGCAATGTGTTCGATCACGGCGGCTCAAGATATATGTTCTATAGATCAGAAGCTCCAGTCGGCTACAACAATGGAGAACTGACAAACTGGGTCAGGATAGAGCTATCCAAAGCCGGCGAGCCTGTCATCCATAGTTTTCCAGCCGCCCCTGAACAGGTAAAAAAATATATGGGCAATGTGAAATGAGACCAAAACTAGAGCACAAGCTTCACCCTATACGCGTGCCAAGCGGTTGGACGATAACAATCAACAACCTATTTGAAGTCGAGCTTACACCTGATACAAGTGAATGGTTCTCCAGCTCGGTTTTGATTGGTGGAGTCCGCCGAAGCACTGGGCACTGTTTTGATTCTAGAGTGGAGCCGGAAGGTGATCCCGAAGGGTATTTCGTAATTGACTTTCTAACAATTGAATATGACCACAAAGGGAAACCGATAAAAAACTCAGAAATTTTCCTTGGAGAATTCAGAACCAAGAGCAAACTTGAATTTATCGAGAAAATCGAATCCTTTATGTTGGAAGTGTAAAAAATTTAGAAAAATGGAGGCAGATTTATTTTTTAAGCACTGAAATAAGTCTGTCCCCATTTGTCGTCCCAGTAAACAATGCCGACGGCAGCGAAGAAGTCTACACCCACGATGACAAGGCTCGACTCGTCGCCAAGGTCGATCCGGATGGATCCCTCCTGAAGGTGTTCCGACGCGCTACAACTACTTCAACGGTCAACTTATTGATGTCCAGCGCGGCAAGGCCCGCTGGAAATACGAACGCAACCGCCAGGGCGACATTACCCAACAAACCGATCCTGACGGCAACGAGACCTTCTACAGCTATGACCACCAGGGCCGCTTGGTAGAGATCCGCCACCCCGACGGCAGTCGTCATCACCTGGGTTGGAACAGCCTCGGCCAATTGCTGGAAGAGCGCCTGCCGGACGGCGGTCAACGAAAATACCGCTACGATGCCCTCGGCCGGCAAATCACTCGCCAGGACGAATTCGGTGCGATCACCCAATACCAATGGGACGCCGTCGACCGTCTGATCCAAGTCACCCTGCCCGGCGGCGCCACACGTGCGTTTACCTACAACCCGTATGGCCGCGTCACCGCCGAACGCGACGAGCTCGGCCGTATCACCCGCTACGAATACGCCGACAACCTGCATCTGGTCAGCCGCCGCATTAATCCCGACGGCAGCCAACTGCGCTACCGCTACGACAACTCGCAACTCAACCTCACCGAGATCGAAAACGAGCGCGGCGAACGCTATCAACTCGATTACCACCCGAACGGCCTGATCCAGCAGGAAACCGGCTTCGACGGCCGCCGCACCGCGTACGAATACGACCTCAACGGCCAACTGCTGAAGAAAACCGAGTTCGGCGATGACGGTAGCGAACTGGTAACCGAATACCAGCGCGACGCCGCAGGCCGTTTGCTGGTCAAGACACTGCCCGATGGGGAAGAAATTCATTACAGCTATGACGCGCTGGGTCGATTGGTTAACGTCGACGACGGCCATTGGCCGCTCGCTTATGAATACGACGTGCAAGATCGCTTGATCACCGAGCATCAAGGTTGGGGCACCACGCGTTACGCATACGACAACGTCGGTCAGCTCAGCCACTGCCGTCTGCCGGATGGCTGCACGCTCGATTACCGTCATTTGTCCGGTGGACGCCTGAGCAGTATCGACCTGAACGGTTCACGCCTGACCTCTCACCAATTCAGCGCTGGTCGCGAACAACAACGCCAACAAGGGTTGCTGCTCAGCCAATACCAATACGATGAACAGGGCCGCCTGCAAGCGCACAGCGTCAGCCAGCGGGAAAAACACCTGTTCCAGCGTCGCTACAACTACGACGCCAACGGCAATCTCGCCGGCATTAACGACAGCCGCAAAGGTGACCGCAGCTATCACTACGATCCACTGGATCGCCTGATCAACGTGCGCGGTGCTATGCCTGAGAGCTTCGCCCATGACCCGGCAGGCAACCTGCTCAGCCAAAATGAACTGCCCGCAGCCAACCTCGCCAACGTCAAAGGCAATCGCCTCTTGATGCAAGGCGACCGCCACTACGACTATGACGCGTACGGCAACCTGATTCGTGAACGCCGTGGCGCCGGACAAAAACTCGTCACCGAGTACCGCTACGACTGCCAACACCGCCTGATCGGCGTCAGCCTGCCAGGCGGCAGCACCGCATCCTACAAATACGATGCCTTCGGCCGCCGCATCGAGAAAACCGTCGACGGCCACACCACTGAATTTCTCTGGCAAGGCGAACGCCTCATCGCTGAAAGCGCAGAGAACCGCTATCGCAGCTACATCTACGAACCGGGCAGCTTCCGGCCGTTGGCCATGCTCGATGGAGAAGGCCCACTAAAAGCGGCCCCGTTCTACTACCAACTCGACCATCTCGGCACGCCGCAGGAACTGACCGATTACAGCGGCGAAATCATGTGGTCTGCGAGATACCGCGCCTACGGTAATCTCGCAGCGCTGGATGTCGGCGAAATCGACAACCCGCTGCGATTCCAAGGACAGTATTTCGACGCCGAGACAGGGTTACATTACAACCGCCACCGCTACTACAATCCGGGGACTGGACGGTTCTTGACACCGGATCCGATCAAGCTTGCGGGTGGGTTGAATAGCTACCAGTACGTACCTAACCCTACGGGGTGGGTGGATCCTTTGGGGTTGAGCAACAATTGCCCTGGCAAAGCGAAAAAAGGCTTTCAAAGAAAGGTGGATGATACTAGTAACAATAAGGTTGAAAATGGCGAACCAGAGCTACCTATAGGCCATGACAGCACAATTACTAGGAAAGCCGCATTCAGACAAGCGAAACGCGTTGGAGGTGTGCCCCTATCACAGCAGCCATCCAGATCCTATAAAGAGGTACTTACCGACCAGCCTGGTCGCGTGATGAGTAGGGTTTACGAATTCAATTTGAAAGACGGCAGGATTGTGACTATCAGAGAGCATTCATTGGGACATGTAAAAGGTAATGAAGGACCACACTTCAACACTGAAGTTACGGGAACGACAGGTACGAAAGCAGCCTTAAAAGAAGGTGACAACTCACACATTTACTTCAAAAAAGACTAATCATGAGCATATACTACACATGCGAACCGGGCATAAAGTTCCACGAAACGCCCGAGCACTTTTCCGCCCCTGACTTCATGAGCATCGCATTGATAGCAGGCACTCTTCAAGACTTATGGACCACGTGGAAAGCCGTCAGTAACTTTCTCGCGCCTGAATGGCCGGTAACCATAAAGTGGCGGACCATTGGATACTCTCTGGAACAACAGAAAATTCAAGAGCTCCGCCTGCAAAAAGAGATACTCACGAGCCTAAGCCCGAATGGACTTTTGAAAAAAAACGAAAAGACCAAAATATATTCTTATGTAGACTTCACTAACACGAACGATATCATGTTCACCCCCAACGAACTAACACAATACCGAAACACTATTCTCATTCTAAAAAAGGAAGAGGAAGACGCATATAAAATCTGGAGCCAACTAAGTGAGAACGACAGATTGAACGCAGCAGCTATAGCAAAGTTCTTGAAGAGTAATCGAGATGCACTCATCGCTCGCTTTCTAGAAAGTGACACCCACTCAACCGCTCATATTATCACCTCCCAAAAATACTCAGAAAGAATAAAATCAATACTATCCAAGCTAAATAGTGAAGAGATAAAATCGGCCAAGCTTTATGAAATCATTAATAAACTTTGAATCTATTTGAAACCGCTGCTATTGCGTAGATCAATAAAGGTAGAGCATTTCCCCTTGCTGATCTTGGTTATCCAGAAGAGCTCTCACCGATTGTCAGATATATGCCTTTACCGGAAGGCGGGGCAGGATCAGAAGAAAGACTTTACGCGAATTGGAAAAGCGTCATTTCTGCGTATGAGGAACTATTCTCCCTCGAAAGGAACGCTGACAAAAGCAGTTGAACTCTTTAGTTTTCTAGCATTTTGTAAATCCGCAACTTACTACTCGGCGGCCCCCCTCCGCATTTATAGACAGCGTCAGTCGCCCTGTCACGGACGAACGCGACGAGCTCGGCCGTATCACCCGCTACGAATATGCCGACAACCTGCACCTCGTCAGCCGCCGCATCAATCCCGACGGCAGCCAACTGCGCTACCGCTACGACAACTCGCAACTCAACATCACCGAGATCGAGAACGAGCGTGGCGAACGCTATCAACTTGATTATTACTCGAACGGCCTGATCCAGCAGGAAACCGGTTTCGATGGTCGTCGGACTGCCTACGAGTACGACCTCAACGGCCAACTGCTGAAGAAAACCGAGTTCGGCGATGACGGTAGCGGACTGGTTACCGAATACCAGCGCGATGCCGCCGGCCGTTTGCTGGTCAAGACGCTGCCCGATGGCGAAGAGATTCACTACAGCTACTACGCACTGGGTCGCTTGGTCAACGTCGACGACGGCCATTGGCCGCTCGCTTATGAATACGACGTGCAAGATCGCTTGATCACCGAGCATCAAGGTTGGGGCACCACGCGTTACGCATACGACAACGTCGGTCAGCTCGGCCACTGCCGTCTGCCGGATGGCTGCACGCTCGATTACCGTCATTTGTCCGGTGGACGCCTGAGCAGCATCGACCTCAATGGCTCACGCCTGACCAGCCACCAGTTCAACGCCGGTCGCGAACAACAGCGCCAGCAAGGCTTGCTGCTCAGCCAATACCAATACGATGAACAGGGTCGACTTCAAGCGCACAGCGTCAGCCAGCGGGACAAACACCTGTTCCAGCGTCGCTACAACTACGATGCCAACGGCAACCTCGCCGGCATCGACGACAGCCGCAAAGGCAACCGCAGCTATCACTACGATCCGCTCGACCGACTGATCAGCGTACGCGGCGCCATGCCAGAGAGCTTCGCCCATGACCCGGCAGGCAACCTCCTCGGACAAAATGACCTGCCCGCAGCCAACCTCGCCAACGTCAAAGGTAATCGCCTGCTGATGCAAGGCGACCGCCACTACGACTATGACGCCCACGGAAATCTGATCCGCGAAAGTCGCGGCACCGGCCAGAAGCTTGTCACTGAGTACCGCTACGACTGCCAACACCGCCTGATCGGCGTCAGCCTGCCAGGCGGCAGCACCGCATCCTACAAATACGACGCCTTCGGCCGCCGCATCGAGAAAACCGTCGACGGCCACACCACTGAATTCCTCTGGCAAGGCGAACGCCTCATCGCCGAAAGCGCCGAGAACCGCTACCCCAGCTATATCTACGAACCCGGCAGCTTCCGCCCGTTGGCAATGCTCGACGGCGAAGGCCCGCTTAGAGCGGCACCCTTCTACTACCAACTCGACCACCTCGGCACCCCTCAAGAACTCACCGACTACAGCGGCGAAATCATGTGGTCGGCGAAATACCGCGCCTACGGCAATCTTGCAGCGCTGGACGTCAGCGAAATCGACAACCCGCTGCGATTCCAAGGACAGTATTTCGACGCCGAGACAGGGTTACATTACAACCGCCACCGCTACTACAATCCGGGGACTGGGCGTTTTTTGACCCCGGATCCGATCAAGCTTGCGGGTGGGTTGAATAGCTACCAGTACGTGACGAACCCTACGGGGTGGGTGGACCCACTAGGTCATAGCGAGTGTCCGGGGGCGGGGAATGGTGATCCAAGATCACTGAAAAGGCCTGAGGAAACAACAAAAGTAAAAGAAGAAGTTCCCCTCCCCCTATCGCTGATAGAAAATTTAAGCTAGGAGAAGATGTTCGTCACTTTGAAAAGCACGGCGAGGAAATTGGACAAACGCTCGGGCACGACAACTACACCCTCGAACAATATGTAGCCGATGCAAACTCGGTCATCCGCAATGGAACGTTTGCACCGGAACTGAATGCTTTCGTTGCAATTCCAGGTGGCCTAGGAAGCGCAAAAGGGTTACTAGTAGGAGTCGATAGAGCTACAGGGGAGATTACAACGATGCATTTGAAGTCTGTTTCATTTTTTGAAACTAAAGCTCCGAACCTCGGATGGAAGGCGCAACCGAAGTCTGTCAAGACAGATACGATTGGTTCAGACCCTCATGTCGGCTGGAAACATCCATACGGGCAAAAAACACCGGAGTGACGACTATGATTGTAAAAAATATAAAGTGGATATCTAGAGCTTCCGAAGAGGCGGAGGTTGAAATAACCGACGGCGAGTTTACTTGTATTGCTTTCTCCCATCCCTGCAGCGCGAATATTGGAGATGAAGTAAACGACCCCCTGTACATTTTCTCTATGAAAAGCGCAATGCGTTGCGAAGGGCTTGCTGAACTGGGGATTTGGAACATTCAGAAGCAAGGGCTATCCAGAAAAGTCATTGCCAGAGTATTAGACCCTTCGGAACAAGTAGTAACAGTTGGAAAAATCACTATGATTATTGAGGACTATCTACCAGGAGGGATTATGGTCGGAGACTTAATCGAATTTGAGTGTGCACGCATAGATCTATGGTAGAGCTCACATCGTAAAATGGGGAGACACTTCACGTTGTTATTTTCCAGATGTAATCTTCCTGTGAACAACTTCATTGTGTAAGTTTCTGAAGGTCACCTTCCCTTAACAATCTGGTCAGAACCACCTCGGCCAGTTGTTGGAAGAGCGCCTGCCCGATGGCGGTCAACGCAAGTATCGCTACGATGCGCTCGGTCGACAAATCACTCGCCAGGATGAATTCGGAGCGATCACCCAATACCAATGGAATGCCGTTGACCGCCTCACTCAGGTCACCCTGCCCGGCGGCGCCACACGCGGGTTTACCTACAACCCGTATGGTCGCGTCACTGCCGAACGCGACGAGCTCGGCCGTATCACCCGCTACGAATACGCTGACAACCTGCACCTCGTCAGCCGCCGCATCAATCCCGACGGCAGCCAACTGCGCTACCGCTACGACAACTCGCAACTCAACCCGTGGACGGGGTTCAATGGCAGGTTATTAAAGAAAACGATGTCATCACTTCTTCATACCCTACGGGAGCAACTCCATGACGACTAGCAATGAGGAAATCTTTATAAAAAACTCTGCTCATGGATAGGTGAATCTGAAGATTCGCACTGGACTGAATACAGCACCGAGCTAGTTGCAAAAACGGTACTCATAGACTTCAATGACCAGGACTGGGAGGTCCTAAAAAAAACAATACTCAAAATGCCGGAATTCTGGCAACAAAGATGCGCCGTTTCACTTGGAGAAAATCGTACTGACCAAGCCATAGAGATTTTGAAAACTCTACTTTCGGAATCGAAATATAAAGATGTTAAAATTATTTCTATTTACGAGCTCGACTGGGCCGAAATACCGATAGAAAAAAAATATTCCTACCATATAAAGCAGGTAATAGACACCACACCAAAAAGCGAAATCTAACCAGAAATATATAGCTTACTTGCAAAAGCAGAATCATCAGAAACATAATGAGTAAATTTACTAATTTTTTATACTAGAAAAATCATGAAAGAATCGCAAGTAACGCACACTAGCGACACTACAACCATAATGCTCCAAACAATGGAAACAGAAGAAGAAATAAATACTTTCTTGGAGAATAACAACATCAATCCAGGACTATTCACTCCTCCTTGAACTTGCTTTTACCCACTTGACTGAGTATAACAGGCAGGCGTACAAGATTAGAGAGGGGTGATAGGTTCATTAGCTAGGGGAAGGGGAAAAGAGCGCGCGAGCGCTACCACCTTGAGTACTCCGCCAACGCCCCGTTAAAAGCAGCACCGATCTATTACCAACTCGACCACCTCCACATGCCGCAGGAACTGATCGACTACACCGGCAAGATCAAGTGGTCGGCAAAGTACCCCGCCTACGGTAATCTCGCAGCGCTGCACTTCAGCGAACTCACTAACTCGGTAGCATCGCCAGAAGAAAATTAAACCAGGGAATTTGAGACTGAAGCCCAAATGAATACCCGTCAGATAACGCTTGCCAATCGATGGACCGCAACCTTCCAAAACATCGGCGAGTTTCGCATGGGCGTCGAGGGCTGGAGCTTGCTTCTACAGGGTCCGGATAACCAGACGATCAAATACTTCGCAGACCAGATTGTTCTAGCGAACGACGAGGACGGCCACCAAGCCAACACCTGCATCCTGCTCTCGGTCGATGGTGTTTACGGCTATTTGCGTACGGCCGTAGACGGCGACTGGGTGATCGATTTTGCGCGAGGGATGATTGCCCCTCACCGAGTAACCATTCGCCACCATCACGACGCGTACGACGAAACCCTCGCGCTGTACGAACAGCCCGCCTTCAAACGTGTTCGCCAGTACATCAGTGTTGCCGGCAAACACATCTATCTGACCTTTCCGCTAACCCGAGATGAAGATTTTCCCAACTTGTGGGAGGAATACCTGGCAATCCGCAAGCGCCAACTGGATGAGCTTTACTTCGCAACCTGATGAACGCATGGAGACATCCGGTACGCATCCCAACCGTTTTACGTCCTTACACTTCTCCAGGTCCGACCCTGCCAAATTAAGCTTCACCTAAGCTTCCCCCGCTAGCATCCCGGCCCATGAACCCCGTCGTCTTGAGCCGTGGATGAGTCCCTCCGACATGAAAGCTTTCGATCTACCCTTCCAGCCGCAACCCAACTTCAGCCTCGTCCTGGTCAATTACAAAACCCCGGACATCACCCGCATGTGCCTGGAGCTGTTGCGCGAGCATGTTCAGGCGCAGGGCATTCCAGTTTGGGTGGTGGACAACGATTCGGCGGATGCCAGCCTTGATTACTTGCGTTCGCTGGACTGGATCCATCTGATCGAGCGGCCGTCGCCGGGCAAGGAAGCGGGGCATATTGCCCATGGCAAGGCGCTGGATCTGGCCTTGGCTAAAGTTGAGACCGACTACTTGTTTCTGCTGCACACCGACACTTTTGTCTACGACATGGAAGTGTTCGCGATGATGATGCGCGAGTGCACGAAAAATGCAGACATGGCGGCGGTCGGTTGTGTGGAGCAACTTGATCGTGGGTTGTTGCGAGATACCTGGCGGTTGACTTCGCGATTCTGCAAACACCATGTTCGCCGGCTCAAAGTTCATTTCGGGCTGCGCTCGAAACCGCCACGCCCGTATAAAGAAACGCATCTTAAAAGTTTCTGTACGCTGTGGAATGTGCGTTTGATGAAGTCGCAAGGGTTGCACTTCTGTATGGATGATCGGGTGCCGGGTTATACGCTGCAGGATCGAATGATCGAGTTGGGCTATGGCGTCAGGTTTCTCTCGCCGCGGACGATTTTCCGCTATCTGGATCACATCCAGGCCGGCACCGTCGCGGCGGCAGGCACGTATGGCAAGGATCATCGCCGTACGAAGATGTACCAGCAGACACTCAAACGCTTGCAGGGGCAGCATGGCAAAAACGCTATGCAAGCTTCGACTTGATCGAAAACAATAAAAAGGGCGACTGCAAAGTCGCCCTTTTTGTTTCCAGATTCTGTATACAACTTTCGCCAGTAGTGGAGTTCGCCCAGTGTTACGGCCTGGCAATCCTTGCACCGGTAAAGAGCCCTGACACTGGGCGAACGCCGGGGATTTTAATTCAAACAAGTGGACCTGTCGTCATGGGCAAACATGAAATTTTTTAACTGAAAAGTTAAAAACTGTGTTTTGCCGATTTATCCCGGGAATTGTCTTACAAAAAAATTTATATGATTGCTCTCATACATAAAGTTGTACAAGAGCAATAAAGCTGTAGAGCTAATACTCAACTATCGTGTTGACTGGTCACTTTCAGGATATCGGTGTAAGTGACATTTACGCTCTGCCCTACTCTCAGATCTTTCAACCTGGCCTGAATCTCCGGCTTCTTCACATCGAGCGTCTTCGATTGTCCGGACGGATTTTCCAGGGTGACCTGATTGGTCTTCAAATCGATTTTGCTGATTTTCAGCTGCACCTGAACCTGGCGATAGGCCTCGCCGCCCGGGTTATCGCTGCCCGGAGCCTTGCGCAGTTCGCCAATTCGCTCGGTGGTGCCTGGCAGACCTTTATCTACATCGGTGTCGAGATAAGCCGCGACAGACCGCTGCACTTCGATCTTCACCAGGTCCCCCACCTTGAGATTGGCGAGATTTTTCGCTTTGTCGCTGAGCTGGACGTGGACCTGACGTCCTTCCGGACCTTCCAGCACCACCTGGTGATTGGCCGGGTCGACGGCGCGCACTTTGGTGGTAACGGAATCGGCCTCAACGGTGGCAGACAATGGGATATCGGCAGCCAGAGCGCCGAAGCTGGAGACAGAAAGGAGCGTAGCGAGGGTGATGGCCTTGGCCAGAGCGTCGAGCTTCATATGCATTACTTTCCCTGTGATGAAGTGGCGACGCCCGCTGCCGAATCGACTTCAGCGGCGGGCGTGCCAGTGAGCATAGACGCGGTTCAGGGCTTGACTTGGGTTTGTGGCCCGCGGGTGTGTGGCTTGGCGGTTTCCTGAGCGGTGGATTCGCCGCTGGCGGTGCCTTTGCCGCTGTCCTCTCGCTGCTTGGGATCGGTTGGGCGCAGGGCATCGTTATCGCGCTCGGTTTCGCCGGCAGGGCGCGGTTCGTCGGGGTTGTCGTTCTGGTTGCTGGTGGTATTCACGGCGGTATTCCTCAGGCTTCGGGATCGTCGAGTTCGCGGGCGACGTTGACCTCGGGTGACTGCTTGTGCAAATCGTCGGCCTTGGCGCGCAGCAACTGCCATTGCTCAAGATCGATCGCGCCTTGGCCGAGCAGGTCATCGGCGATGCGCTGCAGATCGAAATAGTGAGCGTCGGGCGATTGCTGCCAAAGGGTCTGATCGTCGAACAGGCGCTGCCAGGTTCCGAGGTCCGGGAGTTGCAGGTCGTCGCTCATAGGTAAGTCCGAAAATGGCGGGTTTCTGGGTAGAGCGGTGGGCGCCGGTGAGAGTTCCAGTCAGTTCGCTCAGCGGTGAAGGCACGGACGCTATCGCTGGCAAGCCAGCTCCCAGAGGGATCAGGGTAGATCCGCTATTCATTCGTATCTTTGATACAGCTATCGCGAGCAGGCTCACTCCTACAAGAGCAAGAGCAAGAGCAAGAGCAAGAGCAAAAGCAAGATCAAAAGATCGCAGCCTTCGGCAGCTCCTACAGTCTCCGCGTTCACCTCTAGGCCGAGTGTCAGCTCGCCTGCGGCTTTTGATCTTGATCCACCGGCGACGTCGGAAGGCTGAGTGGAGGATTGATCTGGGCGTGGGAGCGCAGCGACCGTACGACGCAGTCGTACACAGCGAGAGGAGGTGCAGCGAAGCAAACCGGAGGCGCTGCGCCCGGATCGATACCGGAGCGAAGGAACCCCGAGCCTGCGAGGGGCCGAACGTAGGAGCAAGCCTTTTCGGTTACCTTTTTGGCGTTTGAAAAAGGTGACCCGCCGTAAGGGCGGAACCCTAAGCAGCCGTTACCGCAGCAACGGATATGTACTCACTCAAAAAGCCCCCCCCCAAAAAAGCCTTCGCGAGCAAGCTCGCTCCCACAGGGAAACTGCACCTACCGTTAATACCCGGTCATTTCCAGATAGCCCTGGCCAGGATGGCTGCCATCAATCTTCACCGGACCCTCCCAATAGGGAATACGCAAATCCATCCACGCATTGCGGTTGATCGCATCGACGCTGATATCGAGCTTCTTGTCGGGAATGCGGATCGACCACTTCACTGGCATCGGTCGATCAGCCACCTTGGCCGTGTCCTGCGGCACAAGACTGATCTGCTCGCTGCGCAGTGATTGAATCTGCCCGTCAGCGGCGATCCAGGTGCCGGTCAGGTACGGAGCGCCGTCCTTCTGCCGCATGCGATAGAGCATCACATGTTCACCGCTGTCCAGATGCAGCGAAAACCAGTCCCAGCCTGTCTGATTGGCGGTCAGCGGTTGACTGCTCCACTCGCGATCGAGCCACGCCGGGCCACTGACCGTGTAGGTCTGGCCGTCGATCTGCAGCGTGCCACTGGCCTGGAAAAACGGCTGGCTGTAGTAATACGAAGCCTGGCCTTCTTCGGATTTCTGGCTGAAGCCGTTGTCGCCCTGCAACACCAGCGGCCGGCTGGAGGTGAGGCGCAGTTGATACGCGAAATTTTTATCGCGGGCGCTGAGCTGCATATCGCTCAGCGCGTCCCGCGCTTGGCTGGCGAACATCCAGTCGTCGATCCACGCCTCGAACGGCGCCAGGCGCACGCCCGCCTGGCCTACACCCCCCCGGGCGTAGCGCTCGGCGGCGTGATGAACCGAACGCGAGGTGACGGCCGCATGGCCAAGCCAGATCGTCTGATTGCCCCACCCGGCCTGCTCGGCGAGCGGTTTCAGGGCGCTGCGAAACAGCGTCCATTGCACACCAAAATCGTTGCCCTGCTGATCCTTGAGATTGGCGGTGACGTACCACCACTCGATGCGAAAACCATCATGCGCGCCGTGATCGGCAGGGAAACTGAACACCCGACCGGGCACCACCGGGGTGAACGATTGCGCCTGATCACCCATCCCCGCAAAGCCCTTCTCCTCGGGTGCGGGCTGATCGCAACCACCGAGCAGCAACACCAGCATCAGCACGACGCCATTAATCCTCATGGGCAAACGTCCTCAGCAAATCCGCCGGTTGCGTGCGGTACAGCGAATACAGCGGCCATGCCGAGGCCAGTAAAGTCGCGAGCAAAGCCAGGCCCATCAGTTGCAATAACTGCAACGGGAACACCCGCAACGGCAATCGCCAGCCAAACGCCTGCACGTTGATCACCGCATCCAGGCACCACGCCAGTGCGATACCCAGTGGCAGCGCCAACAACAAGGTCAGCACCGCCAGAAGCCAGGTCTGGCCGAGGTTGAGCAACATCAATTGCTTGCGCGTCACACCCAGCGCCCACAGTGGTGCGAGCTGACTGAGCCGACTCTGGCTCTGGGTCAAAAGACTGATGAACAGCGCCACGCCAGCCACGGCCAAGGTCAAGCTGTTCAACGCCGCCGTCGCGGCAAAGGTGCGTTCGAAGACTTGCACCGACCAGCCCTTGAGCCGCGCCTGATCGATGATGCGGTTGTCATCCAGCTCAAAGCGCGCCTGCAAGGCATTGAGCAGCGCCGGAATCTGCGCTGGATCGATACGCAGATTGAAGCGGTTCGGCGTGAGTTGCGGCCAGCCGCGCAGCAGGTGCTCACTGCTGATCAGCACATGCCCTTTCGGATTGCCGTAGTCGGCGTAGATGCCGACGATGCGCGGCGACCACGTGCCGTTTGGCGTGGGGATGCGCAAATGCTCGCCCGCTTTGAGTTTCAGGCGTCGCGCCAGTTGTTCGCTGAGCATCACCGCATCATCCGTGGCCAGTTTCCCCCATGGATTGCTGCCGCTGCTGTCGAGCAACGGCCAGTGCTGGCGATAGTGCGGGTGGTCGATGATGCCGTAGACATCGGCCGGCCAGCCTTGCAGCGTCACCGAAACCTGCCAGTTGGGCAGCACCGCGCTCACATTCGGCTGCTGTTTGAGCCAACTGTGCATTTCGCGGGCCTGCGCCGGGTTGGTCGGGTTGATGTACAACTCGGCACTCAAGCGCTGTTCGAGCCAGTCGTTGAAGGTCTGGCGAAAACCGGCGGTCATGCTGCCGGCGCCGATGTTGGCCGCGAGCGCCAGCAGCAGCGCCATCAGCGCCAGACTCAGGGCTGGCAGTTGCTGGCGGCAATCGGCGAGAAACCACTGGCCGAGCACCGAACGACTGCGCCCGAGCAGCGGATTCAACAACGCACTGAGCAACACCGGCAAGGCCAGCGCAGCACCGAGCAGCAGCCCGGCCATGAGTACGAAGCCGCTGCTCAGGCTGTCACCCCAGATCAGCGCCACCAGTGCAATCGCCAGCAGCGCCGCCGCCAGCCAACCCTGCCGACGCAACCAGCGCGAATATTGCTGATGCCAGGCCTGCGGATCAGCCACCGCCAGCAACGGCAGGCGCGCCGCCCGCAGCAGACTGTTGGCGCCGGCCAGCAAGGCGCCGAGCAGGCTCAGACCGATGCCGCTGAACCACCACCAGGGACTCAGACGCAACTGCCCCGCCACTTCCGCGCCATACAACCCGCGCAGGCTGGCGGCGACGTCCGGCAGCAGCACGCTGGCCAGCCAATAGCCGCTGATCACACCGAACAATCCGCCGATCAGCGCCAGCACACCCAGTTCAACCACCAGACATGCGATCAGCATTCGTGCACTGACGCCACAGGCGCGCAAGGTGCGCAGCAAACCTCGGCGCTGTTCCAGAGCGAGGCCGATGGCAGCATGGACGATGAACAGGCCGACCAGAAACGACAGAAATCCAAGGGCATCGAGATTGAGGTGAAAGCTCTCGGTCAGCCGCGCCAGATTGTTTTCTTCACCGCTGCTTTTGAGCTGCAAGCGATCGCTGAAACTGGCCGGTAAATCTTGATGAAAGTCCTTGGGCAACAGAAGCCGCGACAATTGCTCGGGTTGGTCGAGCATGCGTTGCGCTACGCCGATGTCGACCAGTAACAGGCCCGGCGCCATGTCCTTCTGCGCGAGCAGCGGCGGCAACTGATGACCGCTCACGGTTTGCGGCGTCTCACCCTCGCGCAAGCCGAGCATTTGCAGGGTGTCCGGGGAAATCCAGGTGCTGCCCGGCGGGCTGAAAAATTCGACGATGCGCTCGATCGGCATCGCCTGCCCGGCCACTGCAGAATCCGTCGGCAGCGACACCGGCTCGATGCCCATCACCTGAATGCGTTGGTCTTCGTGGCCCTTGAGTGTCAGCCGACCCTGCAATACCGGCGACACCGGCCAGCCCTCACGGCGCAGCTCGATAAACCAGCGCTGGGGAAACAACGCACCGTTCGGCGTACTCAGGCTGGCTTGCGGTTCGCCGCCGATCATCTGGCTGGCCCGCGCATAGCTGTCGCGTGCCTGGCTGTTCAGTGCCTCGACGCCGGTGAGCAGACTGGTGGCCAGCCACAGCCCGGTCAGCACGCTGAAAAACTGCACGGGATGGCGCCGCCAGTGGCTGAGCAGCGCGCGCAGGGTTTGCCGCCAGATCATCAGGCAACCCGCCCGTTCGACAACACCACGCGCTGGGCCAATCGCGCCGCAACGCGCTGACTGTGGGTGACCATCAGCAGCGTCGTCGGTGTGTCATCGAGCAGTTCGAGCAAAAGCCGCAGCACTTCATCACTTGTCGCTTCATCGAGGCTGCCGGTAGGTTCATCGGCCAAGAGCAATTTCGGCTGTGAAGCCAATGCTCGGCCGAGCGCCACCCGTTGCTGCTGGCCGCCGGAGAGTTGCTCGGGATACCGCGAGAGCAGATCGCCCAGCCCCAGACGCTGCACCAGATGCGCCTGCCAGCGCGGCTCATGGCGCCCGGCCAGGCGCGCCTGAAAGGCCAGATTGTCTTCCACGCGCAGGCTGCCGATCAGGTTGAACTGCTGAAACACCAGACCGATTTCCGTGCGTCGCCAGTTCGCCAGTTGCGCTTCGCTCATGGCTTCCAGGCGATGTTCGCCGCTGCGGATGCTGCCGCTGTCGACCTTGTCCAGCCCGGCCACCAGATGCAGCAGCGTGCTTTTGCCACTGCCCGATTCGCCCATCAGCGCCAGACTGCCACCGGCCTCCAGCGTCAGGTCGACGCCTTGCAGCACCGGCAACACTCCCTGTGGCGTGGCATAGCTTTTGAAAACGTCGCGAACCTCAAGCATGGGCAAACCCGATCAGTGAACCTGGGCCTAGGATAGCGGCCCTGAATGGTTTTTGTCCGCTGATGATCATCGCCAACCTTGCGCCGCGTCTTACGCTGCTGGCTGTTCGGCCATAACGATAAAAAACCGGAGACACCCATGCCCCGTTTCACTTTGAGCCCGCGCGGCCTGTTGACCTGCCTGATCACCGCTTGCCTGAGTCAGTCGCTGCTCGCCGCTGACGGCCCGGTGGCGCCCAGCGCGCAAACCGCCGCGAGCAACGCTGCAGTCCTGAACACCCTGCCGTTCAGCGACCGCACCGATTTCGAATCGGTCAGCAAAGGCTTGATCGCCCCCTTCGAGGGTCAGATCAAGGACGCCGCTGGCAAAGTCATCTGGAACGTCAACGCCTATGACTTCCTCGCTGAGGACAAGGCGCCGGAATCGGTCAATCCGAGCCTGTGGCGCCTGGCCCGGCTCAATGCCCACGCCGGTCTGTTCGAAGTCAGCCCCAAGCTGTATCAAGTGCGCGGGCTCGACCTGGCCAACATGACCATCATCGAAGGTGACGAAGGGCTGATCATCATCGATCCGCTGACCATGACCGAAACCGCCAAGGCTGCGCTGGATCTGTACTACGCCAACCGTCCGCGCAAACCCGTCGTTGCGGTGGTCTACAGTCACACTCATGTCGATCACTTCGGCGGCGTGCGCGGGGTGATCGACGAGGCCGACGTCAAGGCCGGCAAGGTCAAGGTTTATGCGCCGGTCGGTTTCATGGAACACGTGATGAGCGAGAACGTCATGGCGGGCAATGCCATGAGCCGCCGCGCGCAGTACCAGTTCGGCAGTCTGTTGCCGCGCAGTGAAAAAGGTCAGGTCGACGCTGGCCTTGGCAAGAGTGCGCCCAGCGGCGGCACGGTCACGCTGATCGCGCCCACCGACCTGATCGCCGAGCCGCTGGAAACTCGCACCATCGCTGGCCTGCAAGTTGAATTCCAGCTGACCCCGGGCACCGAAGCGCCAGCGGAAATGAACCTTTATCTACCGCAGCTGAAAGCCTTGTGCATGGCCGAAAACGCCACGCAGATGATGCACAACATCCTCACCCCGCGCGGCGCGCAAGTACGCGATGCCAAGGCTTGGTCGCAATACCTCGATGACAGCCTGGCGCGCTACGGTGACAAAGCCGACGTGCTGTACGCTCAGCACAACTGGCCGACCTGGGGCGGCGAGCGAATTCGAACTCTGCTCGCCGATCAGCGTGACATGTACGCCTTCATCAACGACCGCACCCTGCACTTGCTCAACCAGGGCCTGACGCCGCTGGAAATCGCCGAGGCGATCAAGAAACTGCCCGGCTCGCTCGACCAGAAGTGGTACACCCGCGGCTATTACGGTTCGCTGAGTTTCAACACCCGCGCGATGTATCAGCGCTACATGGGTTTCTACGACGGCAACCCGGCCAACCTCAATCCGCTGCCGCCGGTGGAGGCAGCCAGACGTTCGGTCGAGGCCATGGGCGGTGCCACGTCGGTGCTGGAGAAAATGCGCAGCGCGATGGCCAGCGCGGATTACCGCTGGGCCGCGCAGTTGGGCAACCAGTTGCTGTTCGCCGATCCGGACAACGCCGACGCGCGCAAGGCTCAGGCAGAGACGCTGGAGCAGCTGGGTTATCAAAGCGAGAACGCCACCTGGCGCAATATGTACCTGACCGGGGCGATGGAACTGCGCAACGGCGTGCCGCCGCAATCAGCCAATTCCGTGTCGGTGGACATGGTCCGGGCGATGAGTCCGGAAATGTTCTTCGACTACCTCGCGGTACGCCTGGACAGCGACAAAGCCGTGGCCAATGACCTGACGCTGAACTGGACGTTCGACGATGTGCAAAGGGATTTCACCCTGACCTTGCGCAATGGCGTACTGACTCACCGCGCCGGCCTGCATCCGGCGGCGGATGCCAGTGTCAGCCTCAGCCGCGATACGCTGGAGAAGATCAGTCTCAAGCAACTGGACTTCCCGACGGCGATGCAGAAGGGACTGGTGAAGTTGCAGGGCAATGGGCAGAAATTCGGATTGCTGATGGGCAGCCTGGATACGTTCGGGCCGCAATTCAATATCGTCACGCCGTAAGTCAAAAGCCCCTCACCCTAGCCCTCTCCCGGACGGAGAGGGGACTGACCGAGTTGCCTGTACGAGGTACGCCGACTGGGGATACCGAGTTGAACTCAGATTCCGAACGCCATAAAGATCGGCTCCCTTTCCCCCTCGCCCCCTTGGGGGAGAGGGCTGGGGTGAGGGGGTAAATCTTGCTGACACCCTCAATGACGATCAAACACCTCGATCCTGCTTTCAACAGACCTGCCCAGCGTTCAACCGGAACTGCTTCGGCGTAGTCCCGAACTGTTTGCGAAACGCGCGGATAAAGTTGCTCGGCTGCCGATAGCCCAGGCGTTCGGCAATGCGCTCGATCGGCTGATCCCCCGTCGTCAGCCAGTGCCTCGCCATTGTCAGATTATCCTGGCGTGCAGGTGCGCTGGCTTCAGCGCGCCAGTGGCGCAGCACGCTTAGGTGCAAAAACGGATTGGCGCCAAGCAAGGCCTGGTCGAGACTCGATCGCCGCAATGTCAGGCACAGGTGCTCGCCCTGCTCCACCGCAACGCCAACTTCACACAGCCAGCTTCCGGCCATTTGCGCAGCGCCCAGGCTGACATTCACAAACAAATCTCCCGGCGCAATGCCCGACCGCCGGGCAATATTGCGCACCAGTGTTAGCGCCGCCGCGTCCAGAGCGAAATGATGGAGCGGCCCCAGCAGCGAACGCAGGCGCAAATGAGCCACGTCGCCCGCCTCGACCAACTCCACCGCGACGTAGTTGATCACCCGCGGCAAGCAGTCGATGAAGCACTTCAGACTGGCGCGCAAGGTCGCCGCCGAGTCGAGGAGAATATTCAGTCCCTGCAGGCAATCGGTCGCCATCCCGTCAGCCAGTTCACAGCCGAACGTCGGCGCCACCCCCGCCCACTCACACTCACGCCACAACTGTTCAACCGATCGTGCGGCGATCGATTGACGCTGACCGGCGAGCACTGACGGGCAAATCCCGGCGCGCGCCATCAAGTGTTGCGGGCACAGTCCGGACTGCCGGGCATGAGCGAGAATCGTGCGGACGAAAGCGCTGGAAACGAACACAGGCTGGGACATGAAGGCATGCCATGAAAGAACAGGCGTGTACTTATGCCAGTGGACGTGCTATCGATCCAATGCATTAAAAGTATCCGCAGAATGCAGGAGACGCATGATGGATCTTCGCCAGCTTCGCCACCTGGTCGCCCTCGCTGACTGTCGCAATTTCGGTCGCGCCGCTGAGGCGATCAACTTGAGCCAACCGGCGTTCAGCCGCAGCATCCAGACGCTTGAGCGCGACCTCGATTGCGCGCTGGTCGAACGCAGCAGCCGTGAGTTTCGCCTGACCGGGCAAGGTGAACTGGTGCTGCAGCACGCGCGGCGCCTGCTCGCCGGCAGTCAGGCACTGCACAACGAATTGACGCAATACAACGGCCTCACCGGCGGCGAACTGCAATTCGGTTGCGGCCCGTATCCGGCGCAAGTGCTGGTGCCCGAAGCGCTGGCCGATTTCATTCAGGCGCATCCGGCGATTCGCACGCGCTTTCACCAAGGCGACTGGCAACAATTGTCGCTGTGGTTGCGTGAGCAGCAGATCGAGTTTTTCGTCGCGGACGCGCGGCACTTCGTCAGCGATCCGCAATATGAGGTGCACCAGTTGCGCAGACGGCCGGGACGGTTTTTCTGTCGCGCCGGGCATCCGCTTGTCGCGCAGGCAGACCTGCGTTTGCGCGCCCTGCTCGATTACCCGATCGTCGGCACGCGCATTCCACCGATGATCCGCAAGGTGCTCGCCGATATCCTCGGTGAGCCCGACTTCACGCCGAGCGTGGAGTGCGCGCAATTCGATGCCATCCAGCGTGTGGTCCTGCGCTCTGATGCCGTGGGTCTGGCGACGCTTGAGGCCTTGCGTGAACAGCTCGACGAGGGCCTGATCGAGTTGCTCGATTTTGTCGACGTGCCGCACGACGAGGCGGCGCTGCAATTGGGTTACGGCATCGTCAGCCGCGCCGGCTATACCCTGACGCCGGCAGCGCGGGCGATGATCGAGGCGATCCTTCGCGTCGATCAGCGTTTGCTGGCGGCCAATCGATGAGCGCAAGAGCCTGCGCACGATGAGCAAATTCGCCCCGTTGGCCGCCAATGCCTTTTACGCGCCGACCCTGTTGCCGGCCATTGAAGAATTGCTCGCGCGCGGCATTACCCAAGGCGCAATCGAAGCCCAACTGCGCCGCAGCCTGTCTGATCTGCGCACGCCGTTCATGCGCATGCCGCTGCTGATGTCGCGGCGCTTCTGGGCGTTTGCCGTGGAGCAGAGCGCAGATCCGTCGATCGGTCTGGCGGCGGGTGAACGCTTCGTTTCGACCGCCACCAACGGTTTGACCTATCTGTTCGATGTCGCCGTGTCGCTGCAACGTGCCTGTGAGTTTTTCGCCGAGTACTGTGCGTTTTTCAACGGGCATTTGCGCATGGAGCTTATGCGTGAACACCGTGGGGTAACGCTGCGTCTGCTCGAGACGGGCAGTCTCGGTGCTCCGGCAGCGCTGACCGATTACATCCTTGTCAGCCTGTGCAGCCTGATGCGGCGCAAGTTGCTGGCCAGTGGTTTGAAGGCTGACCCGGTGCTGGGTGTAGCGCTGGTGTCGGCAAGCCGCGAACAACACGAAACGGCGTTCCGCGCCCCGGTGAGCGCAGAGCAATCGTGCGCGGCGATTCATCTGGATCCGCAGCTGTTCGTAATGCCGTTGACACCGGGCAATCCGGCGCTGGAAACAACCTTGATCGATTTGCTGGAGCAGACCCGCCGTCACAGTGAGCCGACCTTGCTGGAACAGCTCAGCGATTACCTGATCGAAGATCTGGCGACGGCGCACTGGCAGCAATTCTGCGCAACGCAGCATGTGCTCGAGCGCACGGCGGCACGGCGGCTGAAGGCGTTGGGCTGGACCTTCAGCGAACTGCTTGATGAGTATCGGCACTACCGGGCCGAGGACCTGTTGCGGTCCGGGGCGTTGGAGTTGGTCGAAGTGGCGGATCGGTTGGGTTACAGCGATGTGCAGGGATTCAACCGGGCGTGTCTGCGCTGGCTGGGGTGCGCGCCGGGGGTGTATCGGGCGCGGTTCAACAAGGGTTGAGACTGTCGCAGCCTGTCCCGACTTGTTCGCGAGCAGGCTCGCTCCCACCCTGGAATACGATCCCCTGTGGGAGCGAGCCTGCTCGCGAAGAGGCTCGCCCGAGCAACCCGAAACTCACTGCCCCGAAGCCACAATCGCCGGCGCCCGCTCAGGCGTAACGATGCTGCCCAGATCGATATGCTTCCACTCAGGCTTGGCCCCCAACCGCGCATTGAAGCGGTAATTGAAAGTGAACTCATCCGCCGTGGGAACGCTCAGCGGTTTGCCATACAGCGCTTCAATCCCCGCCAGGTCGTAACCCATCACCTGCAGCAGCGTCGGGAAAATGTTGTAGTGGCTGGAGCGGTCCTTGTTGGCCGGCAGATTCGCTGCCCAGTCTGGCGTCTGCAATCCACGGCCCTGAATCACCACCAACGGCACCAGCCCCTCCTCTTCCACCGGGTCGCCGCCGCAATGGGTATTCAAGCCCGGGTTGCCGCGTTCATGCAGATCCTGGCCATGATCGGAGGTGTAGATCAGCAGCGCGTTGTGCAGATTGGCCTGGGCAAAGACCCGCGCGAAGAACTCGCCGACATTCCACAACAGCGTGTTCTTGTAGGCGTTGCGATACAGCACCCAGTCATCCGGCTGGCCGTTGAAACCGGCACGTTCGCCAGTGTCGGCGACTTCGGTGAACTGCCCGCGTGGCAGCGTTGGCCGGTAAGCCATGAACGCGTCCGGGTATTTGTCGTGCACCGGAAAATGCGCGCCGACCTTGTTGATCACGATCAGCTCGGCGCGATCGTCGTTGAGCAATTCGATCAGCTTCGCCGCTGCCGCCATGTCGCGATCACGGACGCTGGTCTGGTCGAATTGCACGAAACTGTCGATGTCGTTTTTCTCGGCGGCGGTCATCAGGTTCTGCAGGTTGCCGGCGGTGCGCTGGGCGTCGATGTACACCGTGCCGAGCCCGGCCTGTTTGGCGTACTGCCAGATCGACGGCTGCGTGCTGTTGATGCGCCGGTAATCGGCGCGGGTGCCGCCGTAGCGCAAGGTGACGTTGGTGTCCGCACTGCAATTGGCAATGGACGCGGCATAGCCAAAGTTGAAGACGTCGACCCCGGCCGGCGCCTGCTTGAGGTTGCTGTGCACGCCGAACGGCGCGTTGATGTCGAGGTAGTTGCCGGAAATGCTTTCATCGATAATCAGCACGATGTCGTGCCCGACGGCAGGCGCCGCGCGCGCGAGGGTAACCGCTTCACGCGGGCCGACAGTGTCGTGCAGCGCTTCATAGGCAAACAGATTCAAATAGGCCAAAGGCGTGTACATGATCGGCAGGCCCCGGGCGCCCTCTCCCGCACGTAAAAACAGCAAAGCGCTGAGCATCAACACACCGACGATGGGCGCCGCGATCCGCAACCTGTTCGGTACGACCAGGGCATGACGCGGCTTGAGCCCGATGCCGAACAACAGCAACAAGCCGCTGAGCACCGCGCGCAGAATTGCGTCGCGGTACTGATACGCGGCTTCCTGAATGAAGCCGCCGGAATATACCAGCGAGACGAAATCGCTGTACCTCAGGTAATCCGCGGTGACCCGGGTATAGACATCGAAAAACACCGCCGCCGCAAACAGCGTTAATGCGAATGCATGTCGAACGAGAGCCTGCCTTATATAGGCAGTCAGATATAACGCTAAAGTCAGCGCCAAAAACATCGCGCCAAAAACAAGTGCATTGAAACTCCACCCGATAGCATTTAACCGCTCCAGGTAGTAGTCGGAATACAACAGTAAAAAGACAACTAAAAGCAGTTCTTTGGCATATCTGAACATGGCGATACCGGGCGGGCAGAAATAGCTGGATGTCAAAGCTTTGTCGGTCAGACCCTGACACTAGCACCCGCCCCTAAAAGCGCAAGAATTGACTGATAGCCGGAATCACCGTCAAAAAAACGGTGCCTCAAATCTGACACACAAAATCTGGAAACCCCTTTAAAACCAATACTTTCGACCGCTTGTCGGTTACTTTAAATCTGAACAAATCTGCAAAAAAACAACAAATTCAATCGCAGCAATGACTTGATGGCCAATCGCCAAAAAACACTCAAGTGTTATACCCGTGCAACATGTCATTTTGCTGACACGCTTTTCAAACCCTGCGCTATACCCCTTTAACAATCTCATTCCGTAGTTAACTTTTCTGGTTTTATTGAGGTGCGCAGATGGACGTGAGCGTATTTGGCACTGGCTATGTCGGACTTATACAAGCCGCTGCACTTGCCGATGTCGGCCATCGGGTTTTATGCATTGACATTGATCCGAACAAAATCAAACAACTGCAACAAGCGGTACCGCCCATCAGTGAGCCAGGCCTGTCCGCAACACTTGAAGAAAACATCAAGGCCGGGCGCTTGTTGTTCAGCACCCAGGCCAGTGATGCAGTGACCCACGCCGAGCTGATCTTCATCGCCGTCGGCACCCCGGCGGACGAGGATGGCTCCGCCGACCTCAGCCATGTGCTCAACGTCGCCCGGCAGATTGCCGGACTGATGGAAGCCGATCGCACGCTGATCATCAAATCCACCGTGCCGGTCGGGACTGCCGATCAGGTTCTGGCAACGGCCACCAGCGAATTGCTGCAACGGGGCAAAGCCGGGCTGCAGGTGCGCGTGGTGTCGAACCCGGAATTCCTCAAGGAAGGCAGTGCCCTCGCCGATTGCATGCGTCCGGACCGGATCATCATCGGCACCCGCGACGACGCCGCCCGCGAGCAGATGAGCGAGCTGTACGCACCGTTCTGCCGCAACCACGAAAAACTGATGTTCATGGACAACCGCAGCGCCGAGCTGACCAAGTACGCGGCCAATGCGATGCTCGCCACCCGCATCAGTTTCATGAACGAACTGGCCAATCTCACCGAGCTGCTCGGCGCCGACATCGAAGCGGTGCGCAAAGGCATCGGCTCCGACCCGCGCATCGGCTACCACTTCATTTACCCGGGCTGCGGCTTCGGTGGCTCGTGCTTTCCCAAGGACCTGCGTGCCCTGCTGCATACCGCCGAACACAACGGCATGCCGCTGAAACTGCTGCGCAGCGTCACCGACGTCAACGACAGCCAGCGGCACATCCTCTTCAGCAAATTGCGCGCGCAGTTTCCGCAAGGCCTGGCTGGCAAATCCATTGCGGTCTGGGGCCTGGCATTCAAACCGAACACCGACGACATGCGCGAAGCCCCCAGCCGTTATCTGATGGACGCGTTGTGGGCCGAAGGCGCCAGCGTGCAGGCCTACGATCCGGAAGCCATGTCCGAATGCCGACGCATTTACGGCTATCGCAACGACCTGCATCTGTGCGCGACCCGCGACGACACCCTTGAAGACGCCGACGCGCTGGTGATCTGCACCGAGTGGAAAAACTTCCGCGTGGTCGATTTCGAGCTGCTCGCCGAGAAGCTACGGTCGAAGGTGATCATCGACGGCCGCAACCTCTACAACCCGGAACAAGTGGCGGCCGCCGGCCTGCACTACAGCGGCATCGGCCTGCGCCACATCGCCCCTGAAGGGCTGCGGCCATGAAGATCCTGGTGACCGGTGCTGCCGGGTTCATTGGTGCCCATTGCGTGCTGCGCTTGCTGCGCGACGGCCATTCGGTGGTGGGCCTGGACAATTTCAACCACTACTACGACCCGCAGCTCAAGCAAGACCGCGTGCAGTGGGTGCGCGAGCAGGTCGGCGATTTTCAGCTGGCCAC
This sequence comes from Pseudomonas koreensis, assembly GCF_024169245.1. Lineage (NCBI taxonomy): Bacteria > Pseudomonadati > Pseudomonadota > Gammaproteobacteria > Pseudomonadales > Pseudomonadaceae > Pseudomonas > Pseudomonas koreensis. The sequence goes on along the minus strand of NZ_JALJWP010000001.1, from coordinate 3,537,313 downwards.
GGTGGATCTGGCCCACGCTTCGGCCATCGACGCATTGTTTGCCCGCGAACAGCCGCAAGTGGTGATTCATCTGGCCGCGCAGGCCGGGGTGCGCTATTCGCTGGACAATCCACGGGCGTACCTGGACAGCAATCTCAACGGTTTCCTGAACATTCTGGAGAGCTGCCGGCATCACCCGGTCGAGCACTTGATCTACGCCTCGTCGAGTTCGGTATACGGCGCCAACCAGCACACGCCTTACTCGGTCAAGGATGGCGTCAACCATCCGCTGTCGCTGTACGCCGCGACCAAAAAAGCCAACGAGTTGATGGCGCACAGCTACAGCCATCTGTTCGGCATTCCCTGCACCGGCCTGCGCTTTTTCACCGTCTACGGGCCTTGGGGCCGACCGGACATGTCGCCGATCCAGTTCGCCCGGGCGATCAGCGAAGGCGAACCGCTGAAGCTGTTCAATTACGGCGAGCATCAGCGCGATTTCACCTACATCGACGACATCATCGAAAGCATCGCTCGCCTCATCGATCAGCCTCCACAAGCCAATCCGCAATGGGATCGCGAGCAACCCGACCCGGCCAGCAGCATGGCGCCGTGGCGCCTGTTCAACATCGGCGGACAGCAACCGGTCGCGCTGAAGACCTACCTCGCGCTGATGGAAAAACACCTCGATCGCCAAGCCATTGTCGAGCTGCTGCCGCTGCAACCGGGCGACGTGCTCAACACATGCGCCGAGGCCAGCGATCTGGCTCAGGCCACCGGATTCCAGCCCCGGATAGAACTGGATGAAGGACTGGGCCGCTTCATCGCCTGGTTCCGCAACTACTACCCCACTGCCCGTGCGCCGCTTGCGGCTGAATGAATGCGGAGGATGCCATGACTGGACATGAAAGAAGTGTGTCGATTGCACAGATGCGCCCTGACAAGCGTGTCGACCCGGAACATCGCATGCGCCTTGATGCGGCGATCCATCGTCAGGGTCGCGGCTGGCTCAGCGGCCGCGATGGCGGCCGCCCATGGCAGCTGTCGCGGACCAACCGGGTGGTCGCCTGCCTCGGCGCGCTGACCATTCTGCTGCTGCTCTCGCCCGTGCTGTTGGGCCTGGCGCTGACGATCAAATTCACCAGCCCTGGGCCGGTGCTGTTCGTGCAGAAGCGCACCGGCTACCGCGGCCGCAAGTTCGGCATGTTCAAGTTCCGCACCATGGTCAGCAACGCAGAAGAACTCAAAGAGTCGCTGCGCCACCTGAACAAACACGGGGCCGACGCGATTGACTTCAAGATCGACAAGGACCCGCGCGTCACCGGCATCGGCGGCTTTCTGCGGCGCACCAGCCTCGACGAGTTGCCCAACCTGATCAACGTAGTGACCGGCGACATGCGCCTGGTCGGCCCTCGCCCGACCTCGTTCAACGCCTACCGCTACAAGGACAATCACCTCGCACGTCTGGCGATCTACCCCGGCATGACCGGTCTGTGGCAGATCTCCGGACGCAGCAACATCGACTTCGACCAGCGCGTTGAGTTGGACCTCAGCTACATCGCCGAGCAGAGCCTTCTGCTTGATCTGAAGATTCTGTTGAAAACCCCCTTCAAAGTATTCAGCGGCCACGGAGCAAGCTAATGGACGGTTCAACCAATAAAAGCCTGAGCATCGCCAGCCCCAGCGAGTCGAATCTGACGTCGACCGTGCTGGATCTCGATCTGCGGATCCTGTTTCTGACCGCCGCCAATCCCGGCGCCGGCACCACCACCAGCGCGCTGGCACTGGCCAGTCAGCTGGCGCAGATGAGCAGCGGCCAGGTATTGCTGGTCGACGCCAGCCAGTCGGCGAACAACCTCACCCAGCAAATGAACCTGGGCAAAGAGCGCGGCCTGCGCGACCTGCTGTTCAATCCGGACAACCCGCCGCTGTTGCAGGACTGCGTGGTGCAGGTGTCGAGCCTGCCCTTCCACGTGCTGCCCAATGGTCGGCCGATCCGCACGCTGGAACACCTGACCGCCGAGCGCCTGAGCCCGTTGCTCGACCAGTTGGGCAGCCAGTACCGCTTCGTGGTGATCGATGGCGACGCGGTGTACTCCGCCGCCGACACGCTGGTCATCAGCACTCAGGTCGACGGCGTGGTGTTTGTCGTCCGTGCCGAAGACACCCGCTGGGAAGTCGCCCAGGCCGCCGTGCAACGCCTGACTCAGGCCGGGGCAAAAGTGGTCGGCAGCGTGTTCAACCGGCGCAAGTACTACATGCCCAAATGGCTTTACAAAAACCTGTAAGCGAACGCAAAGGATGACGCCATGAACGCCAGAATGCTTGTCCTGCTGTTGCTGCCGCTTGCGGGCTGCTCCAGCAATTCCGACACCCGCAACATGCCGGTGAATATTCTCACCGCGACACCGGCCAACGCCCAGGCCACCGACATGCCGCGGGTCGAGCAGACCCTGCGCCCGAAAGACGTGCTGGATGTGATTTTCCACATCAGCACCAGCGGTTCGGACGCTTACCGCGTGCAATCAGGTGACCAGATCGGCCTGAATTTCACCGCCGCCAGCCAGCTCAACGGCACGCAACTGGTGCTGCCCGACGGCACCATCGAACTGCCGGGCGCCAACACCTCGGTGAAAATTGCCGGGCTGACCAGCGAAGAAGCCCGCCAGGAAATCCAGCGTGCGTATGAGCGCAAGCAACTGTTCCAGCCCAACCGCAATCAGCTCTCGGTGCAGATTCTCAGCCCGCTGAGCAACGAGCAGAACCTCAAGAGCGCGTTGAACCACCCGGCCACCGGCATGAGCCGCGAGATCACCGTCGGCACCGACGGCTACGCGAGTTTTCCGGAAATCGGCGCCGTGCCGCTGCAAGGCATGACCGTCAATCAACTGGAAACCTTCCTCAACCAGAAGTACGCGCAACTGCCGGGCCGCATGAATGTGGACGTGCTGCTCAAGTCCACCGCCGGCAACGAAATCTACGTGCTGGGCGAAGTCGCACAACCGGGTTCCTACCCGATCCGCCGGCCGGTGTCGGTGCTCGAAGCGCTGACACTGGCACGCGGCACCAACGTCAAGGCGCGGCTGGATTCGGTGGTGATCATGCGGCGCAACGGTAATCAAGTGCAGGCGATGAACTACGACGTCGAAAAGGCCTTGTCCGGTGACGCGCCACAAATCGCCTATCTGCAGCCGGACGACATGCTCTACGTGCCAAAAACCAAACTCGCCAGCGCCGGCGAACTCGCCCGGCAACTGGCGGATGTGGTGCTGTTCCAGGGCGTCGGTTTCAGCTTCGGCTACCGCGTCGACAACAAAGGCAGTGACAACTGACTCTCAGGTGACCGACATGAACCCAAAAGAAAATTACCTGCACGAGTTCTTCAGGATTTTCTTCGCCAACAAGCAACTGGTGAAGCGCATCTTCCTGACCTTTGCAGTGATCGCCCTGCTCCTGCCGTTGCTGCTCAAACAGAGCTTCGATATCACCGCGCAGGTCATCGTGCAGTCGAAAAAGCTGTCCCAGGGCGATGCGACGACCTCGCTGACCCAGGACAACGCCACCTTCATCCCGCCATCACTGGCGGACATGGAAACCGAAAGCAATATCCTCCGTTCGCCGGCACTGATCCGTCAGACCATCAGCGAACTGCGCGACCAGGGTCAGTACAACCCGCCGCCCGGGATGCTCAGCAAGCTGGCCGGCGAACCGTTCAAGCGATACGTCAGCACGCCACTGCGCGAATACGTGGTCAATCCGCTGCGTGATGCGCTGGGCATGGAAACCGATCCGGTGCGCGACACGACACTGGACGGTTTGACCCAGGACGCCATCGACAACCTGAAGATCGAAACCCTGCCAGGTTCCAACGTGATCTCGATCGTCTACAGTTTCCCCGATCCGGCTCAGGGCACAACGTTCGTTGCCGCGTTGCTGCAGAACTATCTGGTCGATCGTCAGGCGTTGCAATCGATCGAGCTGCCGCATTCGTTCTACGAGACCAAGAAGCATCAATATCAGGTGCGGCTCGATGGTCTGGAAGGCGCGCGGCTTAGCTTGCTGGAAAGCGTCGGTTCGTCCGACCCGAAAGAGGAAATCACCTTTCGCCTCAATGCGATCAACACCGAAGAGCAGGCACTCAACCTGTATCGCGATCGCTTGCTGCAAAGCCAGCGCTGGCTCGATTACCTGAAAACCAGCCTGGCGGCGGCCAACTCCAACAAACTCAACGACTACACCTTCCCTTTCACCTTCACCACGACGGTGGACAACATCGCGTTCGAAGACCGCGAGATCAGGCAGATGGGCGAGGCGCTGACCACTCAGGTCAGCCGCTATATGAATGACCTGGCGGTATTCCAGCCCGGTAGCGAACCGATGTTGCTGGCCCGCGAGCAAATTGCCCGCACCCGCCAGCAGTTCCTCAAAGTGGTCAACAACCGCATCCAGGAACGCACAACCGACCTGTCGGTGGTGAGCCAGGTCATCGAACAGAAAACAGCGCGCATTGCCGAGTTCAAGAATCGCATCCATCAATTGCAGCAGACGCAAAGCAAGCTGCGTCAGATGGACACCGAAATCGGCGCGTTGCACGCAGCGTTTTCCACCTATGCGCAACGCTTTGCCGAAAGCAGCACGACGCGCGCGCTGGATAACGACTTGTCCAATGCCCGGGTCTTGAGTCCACCGTTCGAACCGACCGAAGCGGCTTTTCCCAAGCCGATGCTGATCATTCCGTTCGGGCTGTTCACCGGTCTGCTGCTGGCAATCGCGTTCGTCTACGTGCGTGAGTTCTTCGATCACCGCTTCAAGCATCCGGCGCAAATCAGCCATGAGCTGGGCGTGCCAGTGTTGTTGGTGCTCAACGAAGAAACGCCGCAGGCGGGCAATCCGCACAAGAACTGGACCATGCCAAGCCTGGTTCACTGGGTGCGCAATTGAACGCGGTGTCCACCCCAATCGTCGCCCTGCCGATCATTCACTTGCTCAGCAGCGGCGGCTTCTACGGGGCCGAGCGGATGTTGCTGGATCATTGCCTGGCCACGCCGGGGCAGCACCAAGTGCTGTTCCTCGACGCGCCGCCAGAATTGATCGCGCGATTTCGCGAGGCCGGGGTGGACGCTCGCGCTTGTGCCGGGCTCGGCGGACTGCTGCGGCACTTGCGTCAGCGCCGTGGCGACAAACCATTGCTCAACACCCACAACTTCAAAGGGCTGCTGTTCGGCTGGGTTGGCGCCACGCTGTTGCGCCTGCCGCTGGTAATCACCCAGCACGGCTTCACGCCACGCAGTCGCAAGCAGAAGTTCTACACCTGGCTGAGCCTGCAACTGTGCCGCACGGCGTCGGTGAAGCAGGTGGTCTGCGTGGCGCAAAGCATCGCCACGCTGCACCTTGAGGCCAGCGTGCGCGCGGAGAAGTTGCAGGTGATTCCCAACGGTCTGCCAGCGGCGTCGGCGATGCAACCGGTGGCCGACCGGCAACGCTGGCTGGTCGGGTACGTCGGTCGGTTGAGCAGTGAAAAAGGCCCGGATCTGTTCCTCGATGCGCTGATCGGCCTGTGTCACCAGCATCCGCAACTGGATGCGGTGATGCTCGGTGACGGCCCGGAACGTGAGGCCTTGCAGACGCGCATCGACGCTGCCGGTTTGCCGCAGCGGATTCGCCTGCCGGGCTATCAGACGGCAATGCAAGGCTGGTGGCAGCAACTCGATGCGCTGGTGATCAGCTCGCGCACCGAGGGCACGCCGATGATTCTGCTCGAAGCGATGCAGGCCGGGGTGCCGGTAGTGGCGTTCGCGGTCGGCGGTATTCCCGATGTGCTGCAGGACCGCCACAACGGCCTGCTCGCCGCGCCGACGGATACCGCCGCCCTCGCCCGCCAGCTCGACACCTTGCTGGCCGAGCCGAAACTGGCCGCGCAGTTGCGCGACAACGCCAGACGCACACAACAGGAACACTACGACCTCAAGGCTTTGGCCGAACGCTGGTCGCAGCTGTACATCCACACGGCACGGGAGGCACGCACATGATTTTCCCGCTCTCGATCGTCAGTCTGTTCGCTTTGGTGAGTCTCGGTTTGCTGGCCAGTCCCTGGCCGTATCTGGCGCCGGGGGCAGTGATTGGCCTGGTCGGTTTCACCGTCCTGTACCGCAAGCCGACCTGGGGCCTGCTCGGCATTGCCGCGCTGGTGCCGTTCGAAGGGTTCTTCAAGGACAGTTCTGTGTCCGGGAGCAAGTTGCTCGGCGCCTCGCTGGCGGTGATCGTGATGTTGCAACTGGCGCTGCATCAGATTCCGTCCGAACGCCTGCGCAGCAACCTGTGGCGCTACCTGATCGGTTTCATGGCGCTGTACCTGCTGAGCCTTTTCGCCAGCGACAATCTGGGCATGTCGCAAACTCATCTGCGTGAACTGAGCGTCGGCCTGGTGCTGTTCGTGATCACCCTGTTGATCGGCCGTGAGTTGAATCTGGATCTGTTCGCCCGACTGGTCACCCTGAGTGTCAGCACGACCTGCGCGATGGCGATGTTTTCCAGCCGATTCCAGGACAAGGGCCGCGCCGCCGGCCTGCTCGAAGACCCCAACGCCTTCGCCTTGCTGATCGCCTTCGCCGTGCCGCTGGGCCTGCTGCTGGTGATCCGCAGCCCGAACCTGCTGCAACGCCTGTTCTGGGCTGGCTGCTGCCTGCTACTGCTCGGCGGCATGACCAAAACCGAGTCGCGCTCAGGGCTGGTGGTACTGGCGTTGAGTCTGGCAATCGGGGTCTGGCACTACCGCCAACAGCTGACCCGCATTCGTCCACGGCATTTCGGCTTCGCCATGCTCGGCGCTGCGATCATCCTGCCGTTGGCGATCTATGCGATGCCGGCCGGTTATCTGGCACGCATTCAGTCACTGAGCATTCTCAGCGCCGGGGCCAAGGCTCAGGACGAATCCCTCGGCCGTCGCGCCTCCTACATTGTCGTCGGCAGCCAGATCATCCGCGAGCATCCGCTGCTCGGCTCCGGCCCCGGCACCTTCCCGTTGCACTACGCGACCACCGGTTATGCCAAGGCGTTTTCCGCCAACCGCAAGATCGGCGACCTGTATCGCCGGGCGCATAACACTTATCTGGAGATCTTCAGCGAACTGGGGATTCCCGCCGGCCTGTTGTTTGTCGGCATGCTGGTGCAGGGTTTCTACAACCTGATCCGCGCACGACGCACGTGGCTGCAACGGCGCGAATGGCAGCACGCAGGCATGGTGACCCATCTGGGGATGAGCTTTCTGTCATTGACGTTGTTTCTGATGTTCCTCAGCGCGCCGAACCTGAAGTACCTGTGGATCATGCTGGCGCTGACTTGGGTGCTGCGTCTGAAAGCCGAGCAGGCAGCGCTGACGGAGGCCAAAGCATGAGCCGGATCAGCATTGTCATTCCGATGTACAACGAAGCCCGGCACATCGGCCGCACCCTGCTGGCCGCCAGCAAGGCCGCGCACGCTGCCGACATCGACTGTGAACTGATCGTGGTCGACAACGGCTCCAGCGACGAGGGGCCACAGATCGCCCGCGCATTCGGCGCGCAGGTTCTGCTGGCGCCCGGGCTGCTGATCGGCGCCTTGCGCAATCGTGGCGCAACGGTTGCCCGCGGTGAATGGCTGGCGTTCATCGATGCCGATATCGAGATGCCGGAAGACTGGCTGAAGCAGATGTTCGCTCTGGCTGCGTGCGACCAGGGCGACGTCTTCGGCCTGGATCTGCACACTCCTGCCACCGCGCCATGGTTCGCCGCCGCGTGGCAGCGCCGCTCTTTGCGCCCCTCGGGCCGCGCCACGCGCACCGTGCAATGGCTGCCCAGTGCCAACCTGCTGATGCGCAAGCAGTGGTTCGACAAGGTCGGCGGTTTCAACGAAACCCTGCGCACCGGTGAGGACAAAGAGTACACCCTGCGTCTGCACAGACACGGTGCGCGCTTGCTGTCGGTCAATACCAGCGTCGCCCTGCACTGGGGCTACGAAATGACCTGGCGCGAATGGATCGGCAAGGAACTGTGGCGTCAGGGCAGTCACCTGCAATTGCTCCGCGCCCACGGCATGAGCCTGCGCCTGCTGCGCTTTCCGCTGCTGTCATTGCTGGTGTGGTTGCTCGATGTTCTGGCGATCGTCGCATTGCTGGGCGGCCACGCGCAGCAGGCGTTGATGCTGTTGATGGCGGGCCTGCTGCCCGGTCTGCTGCTCAGTCTGCGGCAAAGCATTCGCCAGCATAACCTCAGCCTGACCTTGCAACTCTGGGGCCTGCACTGGGTGCGTCTGCACCTGGCGAGCGCGGCATTGATTCTCGGTCTGTGTCATTGGAATGCAAGGAGGCCTGCCCGTGGCTGAACTCATTTTTTGCCTGTGCCTCTTGTTGCCAGCGTATGCCTACATCGGCTATCCGCTGCTGCTGACCTTGCTCGCGCCGCTGTTTCCGGCCTGGCGCCATGCCCCGGCGCCGCCGTTGAATATCAGCATCGTCATCGCTGCGCACAACGAGGCGCGGCACATCGAGCACAAATTGCGCACGCTGCTGGCCCAGGATTATCAACCGGCGACGCTGCAGATCATTCTCGCCAGCGACGGTTCGACCGATGACACCGTGGCCTGCGCGCACAAAGTGATTGATCCGCGCATCACCGTGCTCGACCTGCCGCGTCAGGGCAAAGCCGCCACGCTGAATGCCGGCGCCGCCCTGAGTACCGGCGACATTCTGGTGTTCACCGATGCCGACAACCAATGGTCGCGCGATACCCTCGGGCACTTGCTCGCGCCGCTGAGCGATCCGCAGGTCGGCGCCTGCGCCGGACACATGGTGATCCCGGTCACCGGTGGTGGCCTGAGCATCGGCGACAGTCTGTATCGGCATTACGAAGGCTGGTTGCGCCGGGTCGAGAATCGCACCGGCTGCATGGTCTCCGCCGACGGCGCCCTGCTCGCCTTGCGCCGCGAGCTGTTCCAGAACGTGCCGGCCGAGGTCAACGACGATTTCTTCATCAGTACCTGCGCACCGGTGGCGCACAAACGCATTGTTTATGTGCCCGAGGCGCAGGTGATCGACCAGGGCGTCGACGAAGCGGACAAACAGTGGCGTCGCCGCCAGCGGGTCACCGTCGGTGGCCTGCAGAGCCTGGCGCAACGCCGCGAACTGCTCAATCCCTTCAAGCACGGCCTGTATTCGATCGCATTGATCAGCCACAAACTGATCCGTCGACTGGCGCCGGTGCTGTTGTTGCCGCTGCTGCTGAGCAATTTCTGGCTGTGGAACGAACACGGTTTCTACCGCCTGAGCCTGGTCGCGCAATTGCTCGGTTACTCGATTGCCATCGCCGGCCTGCTGGATGCGCAACACCGTTTGCCCAAACCTTTCCGCCTCGCGGCATTCCTGCTGGTGACGCTGGCAGGCATGAGCGTCGGCCTGTGGCAGTTCCTGCGCGGGCAACGTTACGCACAGTGGAATCCTGACCAGAATCGTTGAGAGGACGCATGCCATGGCGATCAAACAGTTGATAAAACGCACCAGCGGCTGGCTCTATCTCAACTCGTCAGTGGGGCGCAACCAGTTGCACGGGGCCGGGGTCATCCTGATGCTCCACAGGGTGTTGGCCAACGACCGTGCCGCCAACCTGCCGCACCGCAATGAACTGTGCGTCGGCCCGCAGGCGTTCGAACACTTGCTGATGTGGCTGCGCAAGCATTTCGATTGCGTGCCGCTGATGGAGGTGTTGCAGCCCAATGCCCTGCGCACCGAACGCCCGCGCGTGGCGCTGACCTTCGATGACGGTTGGCGTGACAACGCGGTCAATGCTTATCCGCTGCTGCAGAAATATCAGGTGCCGGCGAGCATTTTTCTTTCCACCGATTTCATTGGCAGCCGGCAACGCTTCTGGTGGGAAAGCGTCGGTGAAACGCTGTGGGGCAGCCATGGCGAAAAGGCCCGTATGCACCTGATCGAGCACCTGCGCATCACCGGCCATCCGCTGCCGGTGTTGCTCGACGATATCGATGTCGACCGGCGCAGCCTGGCGCTGCTGCATTACCTGCAAGGGCTGAAGAGCCTCGATCCGCAGGAACTTGAACGTCTGACCAATGAGTGCCCGCCGGATTCTCTGCCGCAAGCGCTGGACTGGCATCAGGTGCGCGCCATGGAAGCGTCCGGCCTGGTGCGCTTCGGCCCCCACGGCGCCAGTCATGCGATCCTGACCGGCCTGGACGATGTACGCCTGCACGAAGAAATCAGCCGTAGCCGCGACGCCCTGCACAACGGCTGCAATCGGCCCTTGCCGGTTTATTGCTACCCCAACGGCGACAACGATGAGCGCGTGCGCGAGCAGGTCGCCAATCACGATTACCCGTTTGCCCTTGGCACGGGCACCGGGCTCTATCGCGGTGCCGGCGATCCGCTGAACCTGCCGCGCTTCGGCGTCAGCCAACGCACCGCACGCAATCCGGAGCTGCTGTCGTTACGCATCTTTCGCGGGGCACGGCCATGAGTCGCGGCAGCTACATCCGGCATCTGGCCCTGAGCATGGGCACCAAACTGGCGATGATCGCTCTGCGCCTGCTGCGCAATGTGTTGCTGGCGCGGATTCTCGGGCCGAGCGAACGCGGCTTGTTCGCCCTGCTCAGCACCCTGCCGGATCTGATCAGTGCGGCCACCAGCGGCGGCTTGAATTCGGCAGTCGGTTATCAAGCGGCCAACCAGCGGCCGATGGGGCTGTTGCTCGCTCAGGTGTTGGTGTTCGGCTGTCTGCTGGCCGGGCTGCTGACGTTGCTGGTGGTGGCGCTGGCGCGAGAATTCGGCAGCGAACTCGATGTCACGATGCAGCTCGGTCTGCTGGCCTGGCTGTTGTTGCTGGCGGTACCGCTGACCGTGCTCAAAAGCGGCCTGCTGACCTTGCACAACGCGTCGGGTGGCGTAGTCGCTTTCAATGTCTTGCGTCTGGTCGAATCGCTGGCGCCGCTGCTGCTGTTTGTGGCGCTGTTCTGGATGTGGAAAGAGGCGGCACTCGAAGCGGCACTGATCAGTTGGCTGGCCGGTATCAGCCTGGTGGTACTGGTGGGCTGGATGTGGCTCAAACGCGCACAGCCGCTGCAACTGCAATGGGACCGTGCGAGCCAGAAGGAGTTGCTGAAATTCAGCGCGCGCAGCCATCCGGACCTGCTGTTCCAACAGGTCATTCTGCGCTCCGATTACCTGTTCATCGGCGCCCTGCTCGGCAGCAGTGCGCTCGGCCACTACGCCATGGCCAGCGCCGCCGCCGAACTGCTGCTGATCGTCCCGGAAGCGGTCACCACACCGCTGATGAAGCGTCTGCTGCAACAGGACAAGGGCATGGACAAGGTCACGCCGCTGGCGCTGCGCCTGACCGCCACAGTGATGCTCGGCGCCTGCGTCAGCATGGCGCTGATCGGCGAATGGCTGATCGTCACCCTGTTCGGCGTCGCCTACCAACCGGCGTACCCGGCGCTGCTGGCTTTGCTGCCGGGGCTGTTGGGCCTGTGCTACGCAAGCATTCTGCGCCTGGACCTGATCGGCAAGAATCGCCCTGCCACCGTCTCGCTGATGATGGGGGTGGGGGCGTTGCTCAATCTGGCCCTGAACCTGCTGCTGATCCCGAGCTACGGCATCGTCGGCGCAGCAGCGGCGTCCTCGATTGCCTATCTGGCCGTAACCCTGGCAATGCTGGTGCTTTATTGCAGACTCAGCGGCGTACCGTTCTGGCACACGCTGTTCATTCTGCCCGGTGATCTCAGCCCGATGTGGCTGATGCTGCACCGCAGGAAAGCCGCATGAAGCGCCTGGCCCTGCTGTGCGGACTCGGCATGACGCTGAACGCCTTCGCTGCGCCCATGCAGTGGGGCGACATCCGCGACGGCAGCCTGTATCTGCAAGCCGATCGCCCGGATACCGTCACCGTGCGCTGGGTGCCGGCGTGGCAGGCCGAGGCCAATGAAGAGCATATCTATCTGCTCGACGGCCATGGCCGCTTGCAAGGTGACCGATTCATCAAGGCCAGTGAAGTCCGCGGTACGCAAAGCTGGCCGCTGCTGCCGGGAACTGCCGGTTATCGCCTGGAGATTCCCGGCTACAGCTTCCGCAGTTACCGCGTCCAGCATGACGATAAAACCGTGGCGCTGTTCAGTCCGGCCAAGGTGCATTTCAGTGTCGAAAGCCGTAAGGGCGATGAGCTGTTTTTTCAGGTCGCACCGGGAGAGCATGCGGTGCTGAACGGCAAATACCATGGCGGCGTCAACGCACTGCAAGCACAGCGTGTGGACGATGGACAACAGCTGTCGCTGGCCCTCAAGCCCTACCGCGCCTATTGGCAATTCGATCAAGTGGCCTTGCCGGTCAGCGACCGGCCTCAGGTCTGGCGCTTGCGCCTGCAGGGCAGCGGCAAAGCGGCGTTCTGGCTCGACGGCACGGCCAACCTGTTCGCGCAGAATCCGCAGCAGCTGCAGCCAGTGCGTGAAGAGTCGGGTGAGGTACACCTGACCCTGCACGACAAGGTGCTCGGGCGCACTCCGGATCTGGGCATTGCGCTGCCCAATCTGATGCCGCCCGCGAGCAGTCATGCCGCACTGGATGCGTTGAAACCGGGCGCGGCGAGTTATTACAGCTACGTTGACGTCAGCGCGAAAAATGCCCGTTTCGAAGACCCGGTGCGTCAGCTCTATCAGACGCGCTTCGGCATCCGCCAGGACATCACTCTGCTCGCCGGGACCGGGCGTCAGGCCAATCTGCGCGCCGACGTACAAAGCAGCAACGGCCTCGATGCCTGGCTCGCCAGCACTCGCACACTGGGGGATCAAGGCACGCATTACATCGGCTTCGCCGACGAGCCGAACCTCAACTATTCGAGCTACGAGGATTACCAGGCGATTTTTGTCAGCATGGCCCGCCAGGTACGCAGCGATCCGGCCAATGCCAAGGCCGGCGTGCGCATCGCCATGCCGGCCAGTTCGCGCCTGGTCAACGGCCCGTTCGCCAATAACGCCGCAGGCAAACGCGGGATCGATTGGGCACGGCGTCTGCTCAGTGAATCGCCCGAGCAGATCGACGCGTTGGCCTGGCACGAATGGATGATCCGCGACCTGCTCGCCACCCGCGTCTACCGCGACAGCGTGCGCCGCGCCGCGGAACTCGTAGGGCTCGGCGCCAACGGCCAGCCGCGCAAAGCCTTGTTGCTGGATCAGACCAACCTGTCCAGCGGTTCAAGCCTGAGCCCGTACGACCAGGAAACTCACTACGCCGCGCTGTGGTGGGCCTCAGTGGTCATCAATGCTTCTCAGGACGGCTTGCTGAGCATGCTCAACTGGTTTCAGGCAGCCGACGAGCCGCCCTACGCCAAGGGCATGGTGCGCGTGCTGGGCGGCGATCGCTTCGAGCTGAAACCGGTGGGCCTGGCCCAGCAATTCATCGCCCGGCATTGGCTGCCGCACGTGCTGCAACTGGATAACGACGCTTTCGAAGTGGATGTGCTGGCGATGGCCGGTGACGAGCAGCGCACTGTGCTCGGGGTGAACAAAGGCACACGTCTGCAACGCGTTGATCTGAGCGGCGCCAAGTGCCCGCTCAACCACGGCGCCCTGCATTTCTTCGGCGCTGACAATCGCGCCCGTGACGCACCGTTTGCCTGCGAAAACGGGCGCGTGCGTTTCGAATTACCCGGGCAAACCCTGTTTGCCCTGAACTGGAACGCTTCATGAACCGCCCTTCTGCCCTGCGAGCGTCATGCTGCGCGCGGCACCTTCATCAGGAGAAGAGACCATGGATATTTTGCAAAAACTCAGCGGACATATCCGCCGCAAAGGCCTGCGAGCGACCTTGGCGAAGATCCGCACAATGTACATTTTTTCCCATCGGCAATTGCTGTGGATGGAGCGGGATCTGGTCAGCCCCGTGCCGCCGCACAACCTCAAACCGTACCCGCCACTGCGCGTAATGAAGATCACCGCAGACAACGCCAGCGCCTTCACCCGTTACTTCGGCGACCGTGTCGGCGTCATGGCCGAGCTGGCCAATGAAGGTCACACCGGGCACATGCATGTCGATGAGCATGGCGATGCCGTGGCGTTTATCTGGGGCACGCCGCGCGATTATTTTGATCGGCATTACTACGGTTGCCGGTTCCCGGTGAAACCCGGCGAGTTCTTCGAGTTCGGTGGCGAAATGGCCCGCGCCTATTGGGGCACAGAATTGTCAGTCGATGTGCAAGTGCGCCTGTGGAAAGCCATGGCCGTGCAAGGCTGCAGCAAAGTGGTCGATGTCTGTGACTCCAGCAACATCCCGGCGCTCAAGCTGCACCTGCGCATGGGCTATACCGAACAACAGCGGATCACCCATATCTACACGCTGTTTGGCCGCTGGCGCTTCTACCGCGAAACCCGTTACAGCGGTTCGCGCCTGGCAGCGCTGCGCAAAACTTCCCGTCCACCTGTCCCAGCAACGGCGGCCTGAACCTATGGCGATGCGATTCGAATGGCGCACATCCCTGTGCGCGGCCGACTTCCCGGCAGAGGCCTGTGAGGCACTGCGCCTGCGCGTGGCCGACCACACGCCGTTCAACAATCTTGGCTGGTTGTGCGCGGCGGAACAGGCGCTGGGCGAGAATCAGCATCTGCACATATTGCTCGGCTGGGAAGCAGAGGCATTGCGTTTGTGCCTGCCATTGGTGGCCAGCCGCGAACGCTTCGCCGGTCTCAAGTTTCGGGTTTTGCATCACTTGGGTTATCCGCTGGCCGATCGGCTGGCCTTGCTGTCACTGCTCGGCAGTGAAGACATGCACAAGGCGCTGCTGCTGATCCGTGAGCGCCTGCCCCATGCGCTGCTGCAACTCAACGAACTGTCGGAACCTGCCGGCGAAGAGAGTGCGCTCACCGAATGGATGGCGCGCAGTTCCACGGCTGAGCGACGCCTGAGTTGCCGGGTGCCGGTGCATCTGATCAGCGACGCCGACCGCCAGGAAGTCACCGGCGACCCGCGCTACAAACTGCGTCGGGCGCGTAAACGGATTGTCGCATGCGGTGCGCAAATACGCCGGATCACCCCGGATGCGCTGAGCATGGGCGCCGTGTTGCAGACCATCAGCGAAGTCGAAGCGCTGAGCTGGAAAGGTGATGAAGGCGTGGGAATTTTCGCCACACCCCACAGCCGCCAATGGATCGAACGCGCCTTCACCGCCCTCGCCGGCCAAGGCCTGGTGCGCGTGGTGATGCTGGAGCTGAACGGCCGCTGCATCAGCTATCGGCTGGGCCTGCTCGAGCAGGGCCGACTCTACGACTACAACCTTGCATTTCTGCCGCAGCATGCCGATCTGGGCAGCGGCCGCGTACTGCTGGAGGAATGGATCCGCTGGGGCCTGGACGAGCAATGGCACTGGATTGATGCCTCGCGGGTCAGCCTGGAAAACTCCAGCCATCAACTGCACGAGCGCATGACCGGGCAACTGGAACACTGGCGCTGGAGCTTCTATTCATGGCGCCCCAGCGGCCTGCTGCTCGGCCTGGGGCTGCGTCTTTGGTACTGCGTCAAACCGGCCCTGCAAAAATGGCGCGCACAGCGTGCCGGCAGGCCGACAGCGGCAAATACATCCGCAATACAACCGGCAACATCATCCACCACACCTGGGCTAGCGCCTCGGAGAGCATCATGAACGTCATCGACAAACTGCTTCTGCGCATCAAACAAAAAGGCCTGCGCCGCACCCTTGGCGCTTTCGGCAAACGTTATGTCTTCGCTCACCGTGAATTGCTGTGGATGGAGCGCGATCTGGTCACGCCGATCGCGCCGAACAAACTGCGTCCCTGTGAAGGTTTACTCAGAGTCGACATCACCGAGGACAACGCCAAGGCTTTCAGCAAGTACTTTGGTGACCGTGTGCAGACCATGGCCGAGCTGGCCGCTGAAGGGCACACCGGGCACATGTACCTGGATCAGGAAGGTCACACCGTCGGGTTTGTCTGGGCCAGCACTCGCGACTATTACGATCGACACTTCTACCGCTACACGTTTACGGTCCAGCCGGGGGAATACTTCCAGTTCGGTGCCGAAATCACCCGACACTATTTCGGCAGCAGCCTGACCGTCGATGCCCAGACCGCACTTTGGCAAGTCATGTCTGCCCGAGGCTTCAAAAAAGTGGTGGATATCTGCGACAACGCCAATATCCCGGCCCTGAAGATGCATGTGCGCCTGGGCTATAAGGAACAAGGGCGGATCACCCATGTTTACGACCTGTTCGGCCACTGGCGCTTCTTCCGCGAAACGCGCTACAGCGAGTCAAGGCTGGAGGCACTGCGCAAGCCGGAAAGACCGGTGGTCAGTGCGCCGGCACAGGCTTGATCCGCTCTGGATATTTGCGGCGGTTTTGATGCCGTCTTCGCGAGCAGACTCGCTCCTACCGGGAATGCGTTTCCCTGTGGGAGCGAGCCTGCTCGCAAAGAGGCCAGGCGCACACGCAGCTCTCACAATCGATTGGCTGGTTGCCTACAAACTGTGACGACACTTCCAATATTCGGAAAAGACTTGGCCGACTGTTTGTCCGTATCCACTTGGATACAGTCGACTAATGACTTATCTTATCCAGCAAACCGCAATATTCCAGGCTTGGCACCGTTCGATTAGAGACTTGCGCGCCAAAGTGGCTATCGCCCGGCGTATTGATCGGGCGTCAACAGGTAATCTCGGCGACGCCAAATCGGTGGGCGATGGAGTCTCTGAGATGCGTCTGGATGTTGGCGCGGGCTACCGGGTGTATTTCACAATCCGCAATGGCGCAGTAATCATTCTGCTGGCCGGAGGCGACAAATCCTCACAAAGCGCAGACATCCGACGCGCACAAAAAATGGCAAAGGAGGTTTAACCATGAGCCAGACTTTGACGAATTTCGACATGGTCGCGCTGCTCGACAGTGACGAAGCCATCAGCGAATACCTGTCGCAGGTGCTTGCAGACGGAGACAGCGAAGAATTCCTTCGCGCTATCGGTTACGTGTTAAGAGCGCGAGGAATGACGCAGATCGCCAGGAATTCAGGCATGGGTCGTGAAAGTTTGTACAAGGCTTTTGCTCCCGGAGCGAAGCCGCGCTTTGACACAGTGCTGAAGGTAATTCATGCACTGGGCATCGATCTATATGCGCAGCCGGGGCACGTAGTCAATCACGCCGTTCCCTGAATTTTTTAGCGGTTGCAAGGCCGCCATCGCGAGCAGGCTCGCTCCCACACTGGATAGTCGCCGTACGCGAAACCAATGTGGGAGCGAGCCTGCTCGCGAAGAGGTCATAGGCTACACCGACAGACTTCAGGATTTGCTGGCGATCAAGGTAAAGCACATCGGCAGCTGCGCCTGCTGGTTCAGGTAGCAGTCATACACCTCTTCCCGGTTCGAATGCGCATATTCCTGAAAATCCACAATCCTCAGACCCGCTCCAATGGCGCCGCTGAAGATCGCGCCCAGCGTATGCACGAACCAGTACGACTTCGCCGCCGGTTGCTCGACTTTTCCTACATAAACGATCGGCTCTTCCTGCACAAACGGCTCGGCGCGGAAATACGAGCTGACGAGGCGCAAAGGATCTTCAGCCTGCGGATCAACCATCTCTAGAAACGGATGGGTTTCGTAGATCACCAGCTTGCCGTCCGGCTTCAGCACATGCGCGACATGACGGAAGAATTCGCCGATGTCAGGCATCCAGTTGAGTACCCCGATGGTGATTAGGGCGACGTCGAATCGGTTATGCAGTGACGCGGGGAGACGGTGGATATCACTTTCGATGAACTCAGCAGTGTGCGGCGAGCGGCTGTTGAGCTCGCGGGCCTGCTCGAGGAACGCTGCCGATTGATCAACGCCGACGACACTGCGCGCACCCAGCGCAAACAGCGACAGGCTTTCCCGACCGTTGTTGCAGCCCAGTTGAATCACGTCTTTGCCGTCGACTTCCAACAAGCCGCGCAAGGTGTCATCGAGACAGCAAAACTCCGCCTGCACGACATCGCTGAGCAATACCTGCCAGTCCGGTGAATCCTGATGATGACGGGCGGAATCGTTCCACGCCTGACGATTGCTTTCGATGGCGGTTTTGGGGTTGGGCACTTCCATGGCGCACTCCGGATGAGGCTCGTGATTGAGCGGCGTGAGTCTAGAACAGACCCGGAGTAGCGATTGTTGCAATGTTGTAAGCCCGCCACACGGCGCGAAACAGCGAGTCCTACAGAAAAAGGAAGGCACTCGGGAACCCCAACCGTTTTCCTACATCTCCCGTCGGTTGGCCGTCGGAAGCGCTCAGTCTAGGATTTGTCGAACTACAGATATTCATGGAGCTCGACCAAGATGCAGTTCATCCAGAGAACGACGACAGCTATCGAGAGCAAGATCTTCGCGGTTGATTCAGGATTTGAAATCGAAGGCCAGGCTGTAGGACATGATCGCTGGTTGCGAGCCAAGGTGCAGGCGTCCAGAGATGATCCCCATCCGAGCCTCCCCCATGAGGACGTGATGGCGGACATGCATGCCTTGATCGAATCCATTCGCTCAATCGAAAAGCGCCAGTTCCCTGAGAGTCCCACTATCAAAGATTCACATGACTCTGGTTAAGCCGCTCACGCAAAAACTCCACCAGTGCCTGCACCGGCCGCGAAGCCTGGCGATGTTGCGGATATACCGCCGACAAGGTCAGTGGCTCCGGGCGTAAATCATCCAGCACCGGCACGAGGCGCCCATCCTTCAGCGCCGCGCCGACGATGAAGGTCGGCAGGTAGGTAATCCCCATCCCCTGCACCGCCGCGTCCCGCAGCAGTTCGCCGTTGTTGACGCGCATGCGGCCGGTAACGTTGATCAGCAGCGGTTTGCCCGGCGCTTCGTTGAAGCGCCATTGCACCGAGCGCCCGTGGCCGTAAGGCAGGCAGTCGTGGCTGTGCAGGTCTTCGGGTTTGAGTGGCGTGCCGCGTTCGGCAAGGTAGGCCGGGCTGGCGCAGTAGACCCGTTCGATGCTGGCAATGCGTCGGGCGATCAGTGTCGAGTCTTCCAGCACGCCGATGCGCAGGGCCAGGTCGTAGCCCTCGCCGAGCAGGTCGACCGGGCGATCGCTCAAATCGACCTCGACAGTAACCTCGCGATAGCGCTGCAAAAATAACGGCAACAGACAACCCAGATGCGCCACGGCAAACGACAGCGGCGCGCTCAGGCGGATCGTGCCGCGCGGCTCGGCGGTTTCGCCGGCGATGCCCTGCTCGACCTGCTCGACTTCTCCGAGCAAACGCAACGCCGATTCGTAATAGCTCTGCCCCAGCGGGGTGACGTCGAGGCGGCGGGTCGAGCGATTCAACAAGCGCACACCGAGGCGCTCTTCCAGTTGCATCAAACGTCGGCTGACGAACTGCTTGGACAGGCCCAACTGATCGGCTGCAGCGGTGAAGCTGCCGGAGTCCATGACCTGGCAAAAAATACGCATGTCTTCGAACGGGTTCATTGTCACTCTCTGGTGGACAGTTAAACGCTTTATAGCCGCTTTTTCGCTTTTCAGCAGCCCATTAATCTGTGTTCACGGTTTGAAAACAACCCTCAACACAACGAGCTGCCGAAGGCAGCCATCTGATCGTTGGGACGCGGAGCGTCCCCGGCTGCATTCCCACGCAGAGCGTGGGAACGATCAGATCGCAGCCTTCGGCAGCTCCTACATCACACATTCAAAAATGGAATTGAACATGAGCATCAAGAAAACCCTCGCCGCCTCCCTCCTCGCCCTGTCCGTCAGCAGCGCCTTTGCCGCTGGCAACACTGGGGTCGAACACAACACTCAAGCATTCCTCGACGCCCTCGCCGCTGGCGGTGGTCGCCCGCTGGAACAGCTGAGCCCGAAAGACGCCCGTGCGGTGCTGACCGGTGCCCAGGCTTCGGTGAAGGTTGACCTGTCCGGTGTGGAAGTCAGCGACAAAGCTATCAAGGTCGACGGCCAGACCATCAACCTGAAAGTGGTGCGCCCGGTCAAGGTCAAAGGTGAGTTGCCGGTGTTCATGTTCTTCCACGGTGGCGGCTGGGTGCTGGGTGACTTCCCGACGCATCAGCGCCTGATCCGTGATCTGGTGGTCGGCTCTGGCGCCGTTGCGGTGTATGTCGATTACACGCCGTCGCCGGAAGCGCAGTACCCGACCGCGATCAACCAGGCTTACGCCGCGACGAAATGGGTGGCCGAACACGGCAAGGACATCGGTGTCGATGGCAGGCGTCTGGCGGTGGCCGGCAACAGCGTCGGCGGCAACATGGCGGCGGTCGTGGCGTTGATGGCCAAAGAGCAGAAAACCCCGGCGCTGCGCTTTCAACTGCTGATGTGGCCGGTGACTAACGCGCAGTTCGACGACGGCTCGTACCAGCAATTTGCCGAGGGTCACTTCCTCACCAAGGGCATGATGCAGTGGTTCTGGGACAACTACACCACCAACCCGGCCGAGCGTGCGCAGATCCACGCCTCGCCGCTCAACGCCAGCGCCGAACAGCTCAAGGGCCTGCCTGCTGCGCTGGTGCAGACCGCCGAGTTCGACGTGCTGCGTGACGAAGGCGAAGGCTACGCGCGGCATCTGGATGCGGCTGGCGTGCCGGTGACCTCGGTGCGTTACAACGGGATGATTCATGACTTCGGCCTGCTCAATCCGCTGAGCGAGATTGCGGAAGTCAAAGCGGCGGTGCGTCAGGCCGCGGCTGAACTTAAAACCCACTTGCAGCCTTAACGGCAAAAGATCGCAGCCTGCGGCAGCTCCTACCCTGGAATACCATTTCCTGCAGGAGCTGCCGCAGGCTGCGATCTTTGTTCTCACGAGCGTCGCGGAGTACCGGTCATGACCCTTTTCTACGCCCATCTGCTGTCCTGGAGCGCCGTGCTGTTGCTGCTCGACGCCGCACTCTGGCATTTCTCGCCCTTCACCCATCGCGCGCCGCGAGTCGGTGTGCGTCTGGCGCTGTTTCTGGCATTCAGCGCGCTGGTGATCAATGCCGGTGTCAGCCCGTTGCAGGCGCCGCTGTTCGCCGATGATCGCGTGGCGCAACTGGGCGCGACAGCGCTGGGGATTCTCTGGTGGTTGTATGCCGCCAGGGTGCTGACCGAAGTCATCGGCCTGGCGCTGATGCGCCGCATCGGTCACAGCGGTCGCTTGCTGCAGGACGTCATCGGTGCGCTGGTGTTTCTGGTCGCGATTGTCGCGGCGGCCGGTTACGTGCTGGAACTGCCGGTCAAAGGTCTGCTGGCCACTTCCGGGGTGGTCGCCATCGTGGTCGGTCTGGCGCTGCAAAGCACCCTCGCCGATGTGTTTTCCGGCATCGTTCTCAACACCACCAAGCCATATCAGGTGGACGATCTGGTAATGATCGACGGCGTCGAAGGCAAGGTCTTCGATATCGACTGGCGCGCCACGCACCTGCTGACCAGCGCCGGCACCATGGCGGTGGTACCGAACTCGGTGGCAGCCAAGGCGAAGATCGTCAACCTCAGTCGGCCGAGCAACATGCACGGCGTGTCGATCAGCATCCAGGTGCCCAACCACATTCGTCCGCGACGGGTGCTCGACGCCCTTGATCGCACCTTGCAGGGCAGCAGTTCGCTGTTGCTCAGCCCGGCGCCGAAAGCCGTGCTCAAAGAGGCCGGCGAAAGCATGTCGGAATACGTTGCCAGCGGTTTCATCGCTGAGCTGGGCAAGAAGAGCGAAGTGCGCAATCAACTGTTCGACCTCGCCCACCGCCATCTCGAAGCGGCAGGTATTTCCCGGCATCCCGACGGCGTGATCGAACCGTCGAGCCGTGCTCGTGCGCTGCTGGATGAGGTGAAGATTTTCCGCTCGCTGAGCAGCGAGGAACGTGATCGTCTGGCGGAATCGATGGTCGCGCAGCAGTACACGGCGGGACAGGTGGTGCTGGATCTGGACGAAGTGCCGGACAGCCTGTTCGTGATTGCCACGGGCGTTGTCAGCGCGACGGTGCCGGACGGCAACGGCCAGACCGAGGCCGGGCGCATGGGGCCAAGCGAAGTAATGGGTGAGCAGAGCATCCTCGCCGATACGCCGTCGCAGGCGACGTTCACGGCGCTGACGTCGAGCATCATCTATCGCCTCGACAAGCAGTTGACCCGAGAGTGCATGGACAAGCGCAGCGAAGTCGGCCGGGCCTTGAACAAGTTGCAGGCGGTGCGTCAGCAGAACAGTCGCCTCGCGTTGATGGCCAAACCGGTGGCGGTGAAAAAAGGTGGTTTCTTGGGTTGGTTGCAGAAGCGCTAACAGCAAAAGATCGCAGCCTTCGGCGGCTCCTACAGGGAAAATGCGTTCCCATGTAGGAGCTGCCGAAGGCTGCGATCTTTTGATTTTCTTACTTGGCAGTGAACTTGGTATAGCTGTTGATCAGGTTGCGATAGTTAGGCAGACGCTCGGACAGCAGATGCGCCAGGCCTTCCATGTCGTTGCGCCAGTCGCCCTGCAGCTCGCAAGCCACAGCGAACCAGTTCATCAGGTGTGCACCGGCGGCGGACATCCGCGCCCATGCCGCTTGTTGCACGGTGGTGTTGAAGGTGCCCGACGAGTCGGTCACTACGAACACTTCGAAGCCTTCAGCAATTGCCGACAGGGTCGGGAAAGCTACGCAAACGTCGGTCACGACACCAGCGATGATCAGTTGCTTGCGGCCGGTGGCCTTGATCGCTTTGACAAAGTCTTCGTTGTCCCAGGCGTTGATCTGGCCTGGACGCTGAATGAACGGCGCGTCGGGGAATTGCTCGAGCAGCTCAGGCACGATCGGGCCGTTCGGACCTGCGTCGAAGCTGGTGGTCAGAATGGTAGGCAGCTTGAAGAACTTGGCGATGTCGCCCAGTGCCAGCACGTTGTTCTTGAACTCGTTCGGCGAGAAATCCTGCACCAGCGAGATCAGACCGGTCTGGTGATCGACCAGCAGGACGACGGCATCATCTTTGTTCAGACGCTTGTAAGGAACGCTCATGGCAAAACTCCTGGATGGATGGTTGTTGCGTGAAGCGCCGGCCCTGATGACCGGCGCTTGTTTCGAACTCAGAAAGCGAAGCAGGAACAGCCGAACGCGCCCCAGAAACCGGCGAAATCACTGACCGGCGCATTCGACATCCGCGCCTTTTCATGGCTGTGGGTGTGCACGGCGCACGGCCCGCTGCACTGGTGAACCTGCGCCTGAAGTGGCGAGTTCGGACGCCAGTGGCCCGGGACTTTCACCACTGGCGACCAGTCCGGCAGTACCGGAATCGAACGCGGGCCGAGGTCTTCGAAATCGCCGGCGGCATAGACGATCTTGCCGCCGACCACGGTCATCACCGACTCGATCCACTTGATCGCTTCTTCTTCGACGCTGAAGAAGTCAGCGCTCAGCGCCGCCAGGTCAGCCAATTGACCGACGCGGATCTGGCCCTTCTTGCCCTGCTCCGAGGAGAACCAGGCGCTGCCGTGGGTGAACAGTTCCAGCGCGGTGTTGCGTGGCAGACCTTCTTCGTACAGGGCCAGACCGCCAACAGTGCGGCCGCTGACCATCCAGTACAGCGAGGTCCACGGGTTGTAGCTCGATACGCGCGTGGCATCGGTGCCGGCGCCGACCGGCACGCCTTCAGCGAGCATGCGCTTGATCGGTGGCGTGGCTTCGGCAGCTTGTTTGCCGTAGCGATCGACGAAGTATTCACCCTGGAACGCCATGCGATCCTGAATCGCAATGCCGCCGCCCAGCGCTTTCACGCGCTCGATGTTTTGCGGGGTGATGGTTTCCGCGTGGTCGAAGAACCACGGCAGACCGTTGAACGGAATGTCGCGATTGACCTTCTCGAACACGTCGAGCATGCGGCTGATCGATTCGTTGTACGTGGCGTGCAGACGGAACGGCCAGCGCTGCTCGACCAGGTGGCGCACCACCGGCTCCAGCTCCTGTTCCATGGTCTGCGGCAGGTCCGGGCGCGGTTCGAGGAAGTCTTCGAAGTCGGCGGCGGAAAACACCAGCATCTCGCCGGCGCCGTTGTGGCGCAGGTAGTCGTCGCCCTGATGCAACTTGACGCTGCCGGTCCAGTTCTGGAAATCGGTCAGCTCTTCTTTCGGCTTCTGGGTGAACAGGTTGTAGGCGATGCGTACGGTCAACTGGTCGTCTTTGGCCAGTTGCTCGATCACTTGGTAATCGTCCGGATAGTTCTGGAAACCACCGCCAGCGTCGATCGCACTGGTCAGGCCGAGGCGATTGAGTTCGCGCATGAACTGGCGGGTCGAGTTGACCTGATATTCCAGCGGCAGCTTCGGCCCCTTGGCCAGTGTCGAGTAGAGAATCATCGCGTTCGGCCGCGCAACCAGCATGCCGGTCGGGTTGCCGTTGCTGTCGCGTACGATCTCGCCACCCGGCGGGTTCGGCGTGTCGCGGGTGTAACCGGCCACGCGCAGCGCGGCGCGGTTGAGCAGCGCACGGTCGTAGAGGTGCAGGATGAACACCGGGGTATCCGGCGCCGCCTGGTTGATTTCTTCCAGGGTCGGCATGCGTTTTTCGGCGAACTGGAATTCGTTCCAGCCACCGACCACGCGCACCCACTGCGGGGTTGGCGTGCGATCGGCCTGATCCTTGAGCATGCGCAGCGCGTCGGCCAGCGACGGCACGCCTTCCCAGCGCAGTTCGAGGTTGTAATTCAAACCTCCGCGAATCAGGTGCAAGTGCGAGTCGTTGAGGCCAGGGATGACGCAGCGGCCTTTCATGTCGACCACTTGTGTGGCGCTGCCTTTGAGGGCCATGGCCTCGGCATCGTTACCGACGGCGACGAAGCGCCCGTCCTTGATCGCCACCGCACTGGCCAGTGGTTTTTCCCGGTCTACGGTATGAAATTGGCCATTGAATAAAATCAGATCGGCGCTCATCGCAGTTCCTCAAGCAAAAGTGAAAAGAAGCGAACCCCGCGCTCAGCGCGGCGAGGTTTCTTGGGAATCGAGGTGTTCATGGGCCTGGCTGGCTTCCAGCCACGGGGTGAACAAACGGGTCACCGGCGGCATCACCACGTACACCACCGAGACGACGATGGTCAGGGTGATCAGGAATGTGGCGACCACGTAGTTCGACAGGATCGGGTGCAGCGCCAGCAGCGGGCCCCAGATCAGCGGCACCAGCAAGGTGTGCGGCAGAATCACCAGCAGCGAGACCACGGCCTGCTTCCAGCGCGGCGGCGGCGAAGCGGCATCGGCCAGGGGGGAGAACCAGAACTCGTTGACCGGGGCGACTTCGGTCTGATCACCGTCAGCCAGCATCGGCGCAGCTTCGGCGACCAGCGCCTGACGCTCGGAGGATTCCAGCCAACCCTGCATGGCCTCGGTGGAGCTGAAGCGCAGCACGCAGGTATAAAAATCCAGACGCCCGCGCTCGCCGCGCACCACGTCCACACCCAGATGCCCTTCGCGCTGCCCGGCAACGCGCACGATGTTGCGCAGCCATGCTTCATACGCCGACTCGAAACCGGCCTTGACCGAGTGTTTGATGATCAACGTGACAGTCTCATCGGCCCCCGGTGCTTGTTGATTCAGGACTTCAGGCATAACGCAGCACTCCGGGCAAACGAACAGGAACCGCCAGCCGTCCAGGCCCGGCGATCAATACAGTGGTGAAAAGAATCAACAGCAACCAGCCGAACTGCCCTTCGGCCACACTCCATTGCGGATGCACGACCAGCAACGCCACCAGCAGCACAAAGAGAATAGGCAAGCAGGCCAATCGCGCCAGCACACCGGCGACGATCAGTAGTGGGCAGAGGACTTCGGCGAAGATCGCCAGGATCAGCGTCAGGTGGGCACCGAGGTGGAACGGATCTTCGATCAGTTGCAGTTGCGCGGTGAAGTCCAGCATCTTGGGCAAGCCGTGCACCCACAACAGAAACAACCCGCCGCTGACCCGCAGGAACAGCAACCCGATGTCGCGTGCCTGTTCATCCCTCGTAGCAATCATGACCCGACCCTTTGAATGTCATTGACGGGAATCATGCCAAGGCCGGCGCGGGAGAAATTGGATGGGTGTGCTTAGTTGATTCTGCAGCCAGTCACAAAACAGTGTAGGAGTGAGCCTGTTCGCGATAGCGGTGTGTCAGGCACCACAGGTACCGACAGAACTGACGCTATCGCGAGCAGGCTCACTCCTACAGGGGACCGACGTGTATCTGAGAACTGCGCTGGGATTTAGATCGCCGGAATATCCAGCGGCGCCGCCATGAACTGGCTGATCCGCGAGCGCAGCCACTTCTCCGCCGGATCGTTGTCATGCACCCCGCTCCACGCCATCGACAATTGCGCGGCATCGATCGGGAATGGCGGGTCTTCGGCACGCAGGGCGCAGCCTTCGACCAAAGCACAGGCGGCGTAATCCGGCACGGTGGCGATCATCTCGGTGCCAGCGAGCAAGGCACGCAAACCGCTGAATTGCGGCACACCGAGAACCACCCGGCGGCAGCGGCCGATCTTCGCCAGATCGAGGTCGATATTGCCGCTCAGGTCACCCGAGAACGACACCATCGCGTGCGGACGCGCGCAATATTCGTCCAGCGTCAACGGCCCCGGACGGTCGTCGCCGCGCAGCACTTTGCACGGAATATCACGCAGCTTCTTGCGCTTGGCATTGGCCGGCAGATCCGTGGTGTAACTGACACCCACGGAAATTTCCCCCGAAGCCAACAGCGCCGGCATCAACAGATAGTTGGCGCGGCGCACCACCACGACGATGCCCGGCGCCTCCTGCTGCAGCTGGCGCAACAATGGTGGAAACAGCCCGAACTCGGCGTCGTCCGACAAACCGATGCGGAACACGTCGCAACTGCTCGCCGGTTCGAATTCCTTGGCGCGGCTGACCGCACCGGAAATCACGTCCATCGCCGGTTGCAGCTCCTTGAGGATCGCCAGCGCCCGCGCCGTCGGCTCCATGCCGCGACCGTTGCGCAGCAGCAACGGATCGTCGAACAGATCACGCAAGCGCCCCAGCGCCGCACTGACCGCCGGTTGGCCCATGAACAGTTTTTCGGCGACGCGGGTCAGGTTCTTTTCGAACATCAGCGCTTCGAAAATCACCAGCAGGTTCATGTCGACGCGGCGCAGATCGTTACGGTTCATGGGCGTGGTTTCCTTATCGGTGTCAGACGCTTTTTGCCACTGGCGCTGGGCACTTTACTCGATCAACGGCACTTTCGCCGCGCGTTTGTACGGGCCGTATTCCACCGGCACCCACTGGAAATGTTTGCCTTCGGCGGTGATGTGGCCGATCCCCGGGAACGGCAGATGCGCTGCCGTTACCCAGGTCTTGCTCGCTGCCGGAGCGCTGAACACGGCCTGCCGACTGCTGATCGCTTGCTGACTGTTGACGTCAAAAGCGATCGACACTTCCGGATGCAGAAACTGCACCGCGAGGTTGTGCACCAGATCGCCCATGAACACGATGCTCTGCTGCTGCGACGTGAAGCGGTAAGTGGTGCTGCCCGGCGTGTGCCCGGCTTCGAGGGTGGCTTCGACCAGTCCCGGCAGTGGCGACTGCCCGGCGGTAAAAGTCTTGAAGCGACCGGCGGCAACGTAGGGCGCCGTCGAATCCTGGGCAATTTTGAAAAACTCTTTGGCGCCGGCCGGAGCCTTGGCCAGCGCTGCCGGATCGAGCCAGTAATCGGCCTCGGCTTTGGCCGCATACACGGTGGCGTTGGCGAACAGCGGTTTTTTCTCTGCATCGACCAGACCACAGACGTGATCGAGGTGCAGGTGCGTCAAGAGAATCGTGTCGACCTGCTCAGGCTTGTAGCCAGCGGCCTGCATGTTGGACGAAAGCTGCCCGGCGGTGGCGCCGATGCACTGCCCGGCGCCGGTATCCACCAGAATCAGCTGTTTGCCGGTGTTGACCAAGAATGCATTGAACGCCGTCTGCACGCCGGGGGTTTCAATCGAACGGCGGGCGAGGAGCGCGCGAATCTGGCTCTGGCTCATGCCCTGCAACAACTTCGGCGACAAATCGTTGTAACCGTCGAACAACGCGGTGACTTCGTAATCACCCACCGCCAAGCGGAAATAACCCGGCGCCTGAGTGCCCACCTGCGGTGCCTGCCCCATCGCGCCGGACATTGCCAGCATGACCGCCAGAGTCGTCGCTGCTTTTACCCTGCCTTTCATTGCATTCCCCTTTGATCCTGGCCGACGCCGGCCGCGCTTTATCGACATCGTCGCGTAAAGCCCGGGCGCTGACTTGCAAGGATGTGCTGAGTTCCAGCCTGAGCGAGGAAATTAACAACGATTAACTCGTCAGTCTCACGGTCCCGCCCAACAATGAAGCCCTCTGCGCAGCGTTGCTTTTTTGACCTGAGGGAATGCGCCGACCGTGCCTTCCCCACCGACACGGACCTTGGCCATGGCTTATCTACAGCAAACCGTCGCCCTCGCCCCTGCCTGCGAACCGCGGAAAAACGCGACTGGCGGACTCAGTCCGCAGCGCGAGCGCCAGATCAAACAGTTGATCCTCGAGCGCCTGGGCGAAAGCCTCGAAGTGGCTGAACTGGCCCGGGCCTGTTCACTGTCACGCAGTCATTTCTCCCGCGCGTTCAAGTGCAGCACCGGCCTCTCGCCACAAGACTGGATTCGCACCCAGCGTCTGGCCCGGGCCAAGTTGCTGATCCAGCACACCGACCTCAGCCTGACGCAGATCAGCCTGGAGTGTGGCTTCTGCGATCAGGCGCACTTCTGCCACATGTTCACTCGCAGCGAGGGCATCAATCCGTTCGCCTGGCGCTGTCGAGTCATGGGCAAACTGAACAACAGCGCCGCGCAGCCTGCGGTGTTTTGACTGCTGCCGTTACGCCACCCGTTGCACTGATGCTCAAACCTGAGGATTATGCCCGGACACCCCGGATCAGACGGCCTGCGCATGCGCCAAGGTCTGATTCGCCCTGTCCGCCGCATTACCGCAGGAGCGCGCTGTTGAGTTTTCCCCCGAATCAGGCCATTGCATTTGGCCCCTATCGGATTCATCCCGGGCAACGACTGCTGATTGAAGGCCAACAGCCTTTGCGCCTGGGACGGCGGGCGATGGACATCCTCCTGATTTTGCTGGCCCACGCTGGTGAAGTGGTGAGCAAGCAGCAATTGATGGCCGGGGTCTGGCCAGACAGTGTCGTCGAAGACATCAACCTGCGCGTGCACATGGCGGCGCTGCGCAAGGCGCTGGGCGACGGGCAGAACGGGCAGCGCTATATCGTCACCGTGGCGCAGCGCGGCTACAGCTTTGTCGCACCGATTGTGCTCGACAGCATCGAACAGAAACCTGCGGTCGCTGTGGCCAGACACAACCTGCCGCTGCGCCGTACGCGAATGATCGGTCGCCAGCCGGTGGTCGATCACCTGATCGCGCAACTGCCGCGCCGACGCTGCATCACCCTGGTCGGCCCCGGCGGCATCGGCAAAACCACGGTCGCCCTGCGCGTCGCCGAGCAATTGATCGGCCAGTATCGCGACGGTATCCGCCTGGTGGATCTGGCGCCCATCGCCGATCCCGCACTGATCGGCTCGCACCTGGCAGCGCTGCTCAATCTGTCGGCAGCTGAAGGCGATGCGCAGGCTTGTCTGGTCGATGGTCTGCGTGATCGGCAAATGTTGCTGGTAATCGACAACTGCGAGCACTTGATCGATGCGATCGCGGCGCTCAGCGAGCGGATTCTGCGCGGCGCGCCCGAGGTGCATATCCTCGCGACCAGCCGCGAGAGCCTGCGCGCTGAGGGCGAGTTCGTGCAGCGTCTGGAATCACTCGAATGCCCGTCCATGTCGACCGCGATGGAGCCGGCCCAGGCGCTGGGCTTTGCTGCGCTGCAATTGTTTGTCGAACGCGCCACGGCGGCCAGGGAAAACTTTCAACTGAGCCACGCCGAGCTGCCGCAAGCGATCGAGATCTGCCAGCGCCTGGACGGCATTCCGCTGGCACTGGAACTCGCCGCCGCGCAGGTGAGCGAATTGGGCATGGACGGACTGCTCAAGCAATTGCGCGAGGGTTTGCCGCCGCTGTCAGCCGGACAACACAGCAGCGCCGAGCGCCATCTGACTCTGCGCGCGACGATGGACTGGAGTTTCAACCTGCTCAACGCCTGCGAGCAAACCTGTCTGCGCCGTCTGGGGATTTTCCGCGGCAGTTTCAACCTCGCCTCCGCGGCGGCAGTGGTCATTGGCCAACAGATCGATCCCGGTGCAGTGTTCAACGCAGTCACGCAACTGGTGGCCAAATCCCTGCTTAGCGTCGAAGTAGGTGATGAAGATGTTTACTACCGCTTGCTCGACACCACGCGCCACTACGCACTGGAAAAACTCGAACAGGCCGACGAGCTCAGCGCAACCCGCTTACGCCACGCCGAGCGCTGCCTGACATTGATGCAACGGGCGCAAGCGGATTGGGACAACACCCCGACGGTGCTGTGGCTGGAACGCTATGCCCGGGGTCTGGAGGATTTGCGCGCGGCGCTGGATTGGAGCCTCAACGGGCCGGGACCGGATGAGCTGGGTGTGCAACTGGCAGCCGCTTCGGCACCGTTGTGGCAGGAGCTGTCGCTGTTGCGCGACTACAGCCGCCATGTGCGTCGCGCACTGGTGCTGATCGAGGAAACATCTGCGCCCTGCCCTCGCCTGCAAATCGCCCTGAAACTGGCGCTCGGCAGCGCCAGCTATCACACCTGGGGCGGCACGCCACAAACCATCCAGGCCTTCGTCGACGCCTGCCAATTGGCCGAGAAACACGGCGATCTCGCCGGGCAACTGCGTGCGGTGTCCGGGCACATGGCGGTCAATCTGAGCTGCGGGCATTACCGCATGGCTTTGGCCCAGAGTGAGCAATTCGACCGAATCGGCGTACACGGCGAACCGCTGCTATCACTGAGCACACATCGCTTGCGGGTGCTGGCCCTGCATTATGCCGGCGACCAACCGCAGGCGCGCGCGCATGCCGAGCAAGTGCTGCAACGCATGGCCCACAGCGGCCATCTCAATCGCTTCACCCATGGTTTTGGCGTGCAATACGACCAGAGCGTCGCCTCGCTGACGGTGCTGGCACGGGTGCTGTGGCTGCAGGGCCTGCCCGAGCAGGCTTGGCGCGCGGCACGGCAGGCGCTGGACATTGCCGTGCAGATCAACCACGGCACCTCGATCTGCTACACCCTGGCGCTGGCCAGTTGCCTGATCGCTCATTACAACGGTGAACGCGAAACCGCCCGCGCTCTGCTGCAATTGCTGCTGGAGCAATCGCAGAAGCACTCGGTGCTGCTGTTCAATAATTGGGGCCGGCACTACGCGCAGGTGATCGATCCGGATAATGCCGCGCCTGTGTCAGCGCAGAGCAGTGGTCTGATCCGCGAAGTCATGGTTACGCTGGATGAGCGCTTTGTCGATGAGGCACTGGTGGAGCGGGCATATAGCGGCGATGCGGGATGGAGTGCGGCGGAGATATTGCGCGGGCGGGCGGCGGCATTGTTGAAGGGTTCAGAGACTCCCCTTCGCGAGCAGGCTCGCTCCCACAAGGGTTCGGTGTCGGGCGTAGATTCTCAGTTGGGTGCGGATTCCTGTGGGAGCGAGCCTGCTCGCGAAGCGGCCTTCTCAGACAGCGCTGAAATCCAGGAAGCAGAACGAACGCTGCAACAAGCCTTGACCATCGCCAGAAGCCAAGGCGCGCTGGCCTGGGAACTGCGCAGCGCCAAGGTTCTTGCTGAACTGTGGCAGCGCCAGTCTCGCCATCGCGAGGCACTGGATCTGCTGACCCCCATCTACCAGCGCTTCACCGAAGGCTACGCTACTCCGGACTTGCGCAAGGTGCGTCGGCTACTCGACCGTCTGCGCGACCAGTGCCCGGCCTGACGCGTTGCGTATGCGGCTGAGATAGCGCGCATGGCGATGTTCCAGTTCGAGCCTCTCGTCGCTGCGTTGGAGCTGATCGCGCGCATAGCGGCGCACGGTGTTGAGCATCCAATAGCGCACCGTTGCATGGACCGGTTGCTGGATCAGCAACGATTTGCGTGCCAGCCCTTCGATTATCGCGCTCAGCCTGGAACCGGCCAGATCCACGCTGCTGATCACGCTCAGTGCGGCCTCCAGAGTAAAGCCCGTGCTGAACACCGACAGACGCAGCAGCACTTGCTGCTCCATTTCTGTCAGGCATTGATAGCTCCAATCGATAGCAGCAGCCATCGACTGATGGCGCGGTTCCGCGGTGCGCCGGCCTTGGCCGAGCAACTGCAAACCGTTTTCAACCTGGGCCTGTAAGCCGATCAAACCCAGTGCGTCGATCTGCGCCGCGGCGAGTTCGATCGCCAGCGGCAGACCGTCCAGTTGACGGCAAATCTCGCGCACGCCCGGCAAATCCTGTTCACGCAAACTGAAGCCATGCTGCCGCGCCCGCGCGCGATTGACGAACAACTGCACCGCCGGATAGCCCATGGCTTCTTCGACGGTGTTCAATGTCGAGCGCTTGGGAATCGCCAACAGCGGGACGTAATGAACGGTCTCCTGCGCGACTCGCAGGGGTTCGCGGGCGGTGACCAGAATCGACAGACGGGGCGCAGCATGCAACAGGGTTTCTGCCAGAGCCGCGCAGCTGTCGCGCTGGTGGTCGCAGTTATCCAGTATCAACAAGGCGTGCCGGCCGGTCAGGGTGAAAAAGTCTGTCTTAAGGATGTGCAACAGGTGTTCGAGCAATGGTTTGCCGGCTTCGAGGCCAGCAAGATCGACCCACCAGGCGCCATCGCGAAAGTATTGCAGCAGCAATTCCGCCACGCGCAGTGCCACAGTGGTTTTGCCAACACCCGGCGCACCGGTAATTGTCATCAAGCGGCACACCGGCATTTGTCGAACCAGACTCCCGACCAAGGCATCGCGCCCGCTGACTGGCGTCAGTCGTGCTGGAAGATTGTGCAGAGCCGTGAGCGCGGCGACGGGCGTGGGCAGCGCATCACTTGTGTGCCGCTGCACCGGGGCGACAAAACTGTAGCCGCATTGCGCCACGTGAATGATGTAACGCTGCCCGTTGGTGCCGTCGCCCAGTGCGCGCCGCAATGCCGCGATGTGCACCCGAAGATTGATCTCTTCGACGATCGACGTCGGCCACACTTGAGCAATCAATTGCTCTTTGCTGACCACCTCGCCCGCGTTATCGAGCAGCACCTGCAGAATGTCCATGGCGCGCCCGCCCATGCGCAGCGGCTGCTCTCCTTCAAGGACCAGACGCTGGCGCACATGAAAGGCGTAGGGGCCAAAACGCAGCACCGAACCCTGGTTTGTGTCGTTGTGATTATTCATGCCAGACATCTTGGCACCCTTGCGTGACGATACAACCGCCACAGCCGACACAGTACGGACATCCGGCTGCGCCAGACGGACAGAACCGCTCTAGCTGAACTGTTCCCGGTACTGCAAAGGCGTAAGGCCGAGCTTTTCGGCGAACAACGAGCGCATGTGCCGGACACTGCCGAAGCCACTTTTGTAGGCAATGGTTTTGAGGGGCAGATCGCTGGTCTCCAACAGGTTTCGCGCGCAGTCAATGCGGGCGTTCTGCAGGAATTCCATCGGCGTCATGTTGACGTCACGAGTAAACAGACGAGCGAAGTGGCGTGCGCTCATGTTCGCCAATCCGGCCATGCGCTCGACGGTGAAGGCTTCGTCCAGGTGTTCAAGCACGTAATTCTGCGCGCGGGTGATGGGCGTCTCCTGCGGAGAGACTGCCGCCATCAAAGGGCTGAACTGCGCTTGTCCGCCTTGGCGCTTCATGACCACCAACAAGACCTTGGCCACGTCCTGAGCGATTTTCTTGCCGTGATCTCTGGCCACCACCGCCAGTGCCAGGTCGATGCCGGCGGTCACCCCACCCGAGGTGATCAGATTACGATCCTCGACGTAGATCTGATCGGTGGTCACCGTGGTTTTCGGAAAGGCCTTGATCAGCCGCTCGGTGTAATTCCAGTGCGTGGTGACGCGATAACCGTCCAGCAAACAGGCATGGCCGAGGATGAACGCGCCAGTGCAAATCGAACCGTAGCGTTCGGCGCGCGGCACGGCGTTTTTCAGCCAGGTGAACAGCTGCGGAAATCTCTGGTTGTAAGCACCGGGTCCGCCGGGCACCAATAACAGGTCATAGCGTTCGGCCGCTTCGTCAATATGCAGATCAGCCTGGACCTGCACGCCATTGGAAGCCCTCAGCAAGCCGCGCTCCGTGCCCACCGTCGTCAGTTGATAATGCAAATCCGGTTTCAGATAACGGTTGGCGACTGAAAACACTTCCAGCGGCCCGGCCATGTCGAGCATCAGAAAGTCAGGAAACAGCACCATTGCCACGGTTTTCATGGGAGGCATCACACATTTCAGGGGTAAATACGCACGCTGCAACCCGGGCATTATGGCCAACTCAGGCGTAATCAGCGCACACGAATGGGTGAACCATAACGCAAAACTGTCAACCTGAGCCGGACAGTCTTTCAATTTCCATCTACTTATTGCCTTGTCCGGTAACCAGTAACCTTCTCCTCACTCGGACGAATTCACGTCCCGCCAGGAGATTTCATCATGCTGACTCTTCGCAAAGCCTCCGATCGCGGCCTCGCCAATCACGGCTGGTTGAAGTCGTTTCACACCTTCTCTTTCGCCAGCTACCGCAACCCGCGTGAACAAGGGTTTTCCGACCTGCTGGTGATCAACGATGACCGGGTCGCCGCCGGCAAAGGTTTTGGCCAGCACCCGCACCGCGACATGGAAATCTT
The DNA here is from genome assembly GCF_024169245.1 of Pseudomonas koreensis. Lineage (NCBI taxonomy): Bacteria > Pseudomonadati > Pseudomonadota > Gammaproteobacteria > Pseudomonadales > Pseudomonadaceae > Pseudomonas > Pseudomonas koreensis. The sequence goes on along the minus strand of NZ_JALJWP010000001.1, from coordinate 3,502,580 downwards.
TTCCTATGTGCTCGAAGGCGCGCTGGAACACAAGGACACCCTCGGTACTGGCTCGGTGATCCGCCCCGGTGATGTGCAATTGATGAGTGCCGGCAGCGGCGTGGCGCACAGTGAGTTCAACCACTCGGCCACCAAGCCCGTGCACTTTCTGCAAATCTGGATCGTGCCGGACGTCAGCGGCGCCAAACCGCGTTATCAGCAGGAGCACTTCAGCGCGCAGAAAAAACGCGGTCGCCTGCAACTGATCATCTCGCCGGATGGTAACAACGGCTCCCTGAAAGTCCGCCAGGATGCGCGGGTCTATGCCGGGTTATTCGACGGCAAGGAAAGCGCCACGCTGAAATTGCCGGCCAATCGTTACGCCTACGTGCACGTTGCGCGTGGCAGCGTCGAACTCAACGGCCAGACCTTGCAGGAAGGCGACGGCGTGCGGGTTCGTGAAGAACAGCTGCTCACCTTGAGCAACGGCGTCGATGCCGAAGTGCTGGTATTCGACCTGCGCCCACAGGAGTTGCCTGAAATGCCATGATTTGGCGCGCTGCAGAACGGCCTTCCAATGAAGGCCGTTTTTTATGGCGGCGGCACTGTTGAGGGTTGTACGACCGGTTTGGGTGACGATACTTCTTTGCCAATCTGAATCGCCGCAAGCGTGGTTTGTATTGTGCTCAACACCGCCGCCTGATTGGCGAAATGCGCGCCTACCAGCAACGAAGCCACGCCGAGGAAATGCACGGTGGTGGCAGCCCAATAGTTGGCCTTTACCGTTGATGCCTGCCTGATCGCTTCCCGCGATTCGTCGGCGATTTTCTGCACGCCCATCCACATCAGGTCATAACGCTTGTCCCGTTCCAATAGGGCCTTGTTCTGCTCTGCCTGAGCAGCAAGGAACCCGCGAATGTCGGCGCGCATTTCTGCTACGCGGCCGTCCATTCTCGTCTCGATGGTTTCTATCCTGGCATCGAATTCTTCGCGGCTTAAAGTGCTCATGATTTGCCTGTCCCGACCTGCGTCCGATCTATCCGTAACTGCATAATGACTCACTTCCCTGATTTTCAATTCGACACCTTTGTGTGGCTACCGAGGCCTTCCCTGGCGCTTCGTTTCGATGCGGGCCTGAGGTCTGCATCGAGCTGCGGTCACAATAGAATTCATCAGTGTCGACGACAAGCCGGCCCATTCTGCCTCGGACGTAGGCTGTTTCGTCAGACGTTGTAGCCTCGGCAAAACCCTGAATCCATTATTGGTTTTCCAGCGCAAACGCCTCAACGATCTGTTCGATAACGGCCCGCACCCGCGCGGTGTGACGCAGGTCGGCGTGGGTGACCAGCCACACTTCATACGGCAGCGGCCGGGTCCGCTCCGGCCAGAGTCTGACCAGGCCGTCGCGCTCGCCCATGTACACCGGAATTTCCCCTACACCCAGGCCGGCGGCAAGTGAGCGACGCACCAACAGGCTGGAACTGAGCGTCGCGACGATGCGCCCTTTGTTCAACGGTTCGGAGACCAGGGTCAAATCTTTTTTACTCTGCAGATAGGGCTGATAAACCACCAGATCATGCCCCTCGAAAGCACTGCCGGGCCGCGGTTCGCCATGGCGGTCGACATACGCCTTCGCTGCGAAAAGTCCTACAGGCCAACGGGCGATTCGCCGGGCGATGAGATCCGGGTTATCCGGCCGGGTATTGCGCACGGCGATATCCGCCTCGCGCTTGGCCAGACTGAGGATTTGCGTCGAGGCATCCAGCTGGATTTGCACATCAGGATGCTGATCATGCAGGCTCGCCATCGCCGGAATAATGAAGTCGATGGCCAGCGAGTCGGTGGTGCTGACCCGCACATTACCGATCAGACGATCATCCAGCCCATGGATGTGCCGCTCCAGCTCAAGCGCCGAGTGCTCCATTTTTTCCACACTTTTGAGCGCCGCTTCACCGACTGCGGTCAGCGCGTAGCCATCCGAGGTGCGCAGGAACAGCGTCGCGCTCAACGATTTCTCCAGCGCAGTAACGCGGCGTCCGACCGTGGCCTGATCCACGCCCAGAATCCGCGCAGCACCGCGCAATGTCGACTCACGACAGACCGCCAGAAACACCCGCGCATCATCCCAGTTCATACCATCCTCTTCGAAACATTTTTGCATCAGTGTGCCGCTTAATCGCTGCATATGCGCAGCAACGATAGCCGATAAGCTGAGCGCCATACACCTCTTGTGAGATCGCAATCATGCGTACATCAAACTCTTCCGGCATCTGGCTGCCGATCTTCGCCGGACTTTGCGCCAGCCTGGTCAGCATCGGCCTGGCGCGTTTCGCTTACACGCCCTTGATCCCTTCGCTGATTCAGGCGCAGTGGTTTTCGGCTAATGATGTCGTCTATCTCGGCGCGGCCAATCTGGTCGGCTATTTGATCGGTGCCCTGCTCGGTCGGCCCATGGCCCACCGACTGGGTAATCGCAATGCCTTGCGCCTGATGATGCTGGCGGTCACGGCAGCATTTTTTGCCTGTGCTTACCCGTTGTCGGTGAGCTGGTTCTTCGGCTGGCGTTTGCTGTCCGGCATTGCCGGCGGCGCGATCATGGTGCTGGTTGCGGCAACCGTGCTGCCACACGTTCCGGCGTCGCGCCGAGGCTTGGCCAGTGGCGCAATCTTCCTTGGCATCGGCCTCGGGATTGCCGGCTCCGGAACCCTCGTGCCGCCGCTGCTGACGCTTGGCTTGCAGGCAACCTGGCTGGGACTGGGCGCGCTGGCGCTGTTGCTGACCGCGGTGAGCTGGTTCGGCTGGCCTGCGGATACCACGCATGCCGTGGCTGCGCACGCAACGTCGGCTGATGAGCCAACACCGCCGGGCGTTTACCTGTTATTCGCTCAATACGCGTTCATGGCCGCCGGGCTGGTGCCTGCAATGGTGTTTCTGGTGGATTACGTAGCGCGTGGATTGGGTGCCGGGGCGCATATCGGCGCGATGGTCTGGGTCATGTATGGCCTGGGGGCGATTGTCGGGCCGATGACTTACGGGTTTCTGGCTGACCAGCTTGGCGCCCGTACTGGTATTCGACTGGTGTTGGTAGTGCAAGCCATCGCCCTCGGTTTGCTGGCCGTCTCCCATTCATTTCTGGCGCTGGCTTTACTGGCGGTGATTCTCGGCTCGTTCCCGCCGGGCATCGTTCCGCTAGCCTTGGCCCGGGTGCATGAACTGGTGCCGTCGCATCACCGTCAGCAGATCGCGTGGAGCCGTGCCACTGTGTCATTCGCAACCTTTCAGGCGCTGGCCGGGTTTGCCTATTCGGCATTGTTCAATACCTCGGGCGGCCAGCACACGCTGCTGTTTGTGATCGCCGCTGGCGCGATCGTCGTCGCTCTACTGCTGGAGCAAGCCATGCGCTGGCTGCCCTCTACAACTGAATCCCGTTGCGCGGCGAACTGAAGGGAATCATTGCGCGTTGCCAGTGCTCCCATCTACACGACCTTTTTCACAGGAATCGACTATGTCACTGCCCAATGAAATGACCCGTATCGAAATCACCGAGCCCGGCGGCCCTGAAGTATTGCAAGCCAGACGCGTGCCTCTGCCAACCGTTGCCGAAGGTCAGGTGCTGATCCGCGTTCACGCCGCCGGTATCAATCGCCCCGATGCCTTGCAGCGTGCCGGCAAATACCCGATGAAACCCGGCATGGACCCGATTCCTGGCCTGGAAGTGGCTGGCGAAGTGGTTGCACTGGGGGCCGGAGTTACGCGGTTCGCTGTGGGCGATCGTGTGTGCGCACTGACCAATGGCGGCGGATACGCCGAGTATTGCGCGGTACCAGCCGGCCAGACTTTGCCTGTGCCGGATGGAGTCGATTGGGTCCAGGCCGCCGCGATTCCGGAAACGTTTTTCACCGTCTGGGCCAACCTTTTCGGCCTCGGCGCCGCCAAGACAGGCCAGCGCGTGCTGATTCACGGTGGCTCCAGCGGTATCGGTACCACAGCGCTGATGCTCTGCCGTGAATTCGGTATTGAGGCGTTCGCCACCGCCGGCAGTCCTGAAAAATGCGGCGCAATCAGTAAACTTGGCGGGCAGCCGATCAACTATCGGGAAGAAGATTTTGCCAAGGTCATTGCCCAGAAGACCGCAGATCAGGGCGTGAACGTGATTCTCGACATCATGGGTGGATCGTATTTGAACGGCAACATCAGCACACTGGCCATGGACGGGCGTCTGGTAATGCTCGGCTTTCTTGGCGGCGCCCGCGCCAACGACATCGATCTGCTGGCGATCCTCGGCAAACGCGCGGTGGTCACCGGTTCGCTGCTGCGCGCGCGTACCGCTGCGGAGAAAGCCGCCATCGCCGATCAACTGCAAGAACACGTTTGGCCTGCCCTCAGCGCCGGGCGCTGCCTGCCGATCATCGACAAGGTTTACCCGCTGGCTGACGCAGCTCAGGCCCATGCCCGCATGGAGGGCGGCGACCATATCGGCAAGATTGTGCTGCAAGTGGTGTGATCGATTGCAGCATCTTGTAATCGTTGGGCGTGCACGGTGGTCGAAAAACAGTCACGCGCAGACCGAGGCATCTGGTAAAAAGCGTTCTTTGTCTGCGCCGTGGTGAAACGATTGATGTTCCTGTCCTTCCTGACTCGTCTGCGACGCCGCCGCCTGGCGTACGCCATGATGGCCGCGCTAATTATTGGTGTGCCGACGAGTTGTGCGGTGCTGGAACACACCGAGCGCAAACTGCTGTTCCGCATCGAACCCGGCACCGCCGGCTGGTATCGCGGTCTGCCCGGCAGCGTTCAGGAACTTGATCTGCAACCGAAAAGCTTCAAGGCCGGGCAGAACATCCATGCCTGGTGGTGGCCGGCCGAACGTGCCAATGCGCCAGCGATTCTGTACCTGCATGGCGTGCGCTGGAACCTCACCGGGCAATTGTTTCGCATCGAACAGCTGCGCGCGGCGGGTTATTCGGTGTTGGCTATCGACTATCGCGGGTTCGGACAGAGCAAGGGCGATTTACCGTCCGAAAGCAGCGTTTATGAAGATGCCCGGGTGGCCTGGGAGCGCTTCCAGCTGCTGCAACCCGATCCGAACAAGCGCCTGATCTACGGCCATTCTCTCGGTGGCGCAGTGGCGATCGATCTGGCGGCTGAGCTAGGGCAGAACGCAGCGCGCAACCACACGCCTCTGCCAGTGCGTGGGCTGGTCATCGAGTCTACCTTCACTTCTCTGGCCGACGTAGCTGCCGCAGTGGCCAATACTTCGCTACCGGTGCGCTGGTTGCTGTCGCAGAAATTCGATTCCATCGACAAGATCGCCGACATTCACATGCCGCTGCTGGTGGTGCATGGCTTGGCTGATGCCTTTGTACCGCCGCGCTTCAGTGAGCAGCTGTTCAATGCCGCTGAGCAGCCCAAGCGCCTGTTGCTGGTGCCAGGGGCAACTCATAACAACAGCATGGCGCTCGGTGGCCAGGGTTATCGCAAGGCTCTGGATGCACTGATGCAGACCAAAGCGGCGCCGCGGGTTGCCGGGCCGGCAGTCGCCAAGGGCTCTCGCGATTCCTGAACTGTGTAATCAGTCCTGAGAAACCGGCATCAGCGCCGAGCCAACTCATGGCGTACGCATTGCTCGTAATAGGTCTGCTTGACCGCGGCCGGTTTGAGCTTCGAACTGCTGTTGTAAGTCTGCTCGGTAATCCCCATCGCGGTCATGCGCATCCAGGGTTGCTGGAAGCGGCGGACCTGCAACTGCTTGCGTGCGCCGTACAGCGAAACCCCGGACAGCTTGGATTGCTGCGCACCGGCAGCAATGTCCGAGCCCCAGGTGCAGGCAAAGCGATGGCCCTTGCTTAACTCTTTTGCCTGCACTCCCGAGGCGATCAAAGCCAGGGAAAGCGTCGCAACGGTGATCACAATCGTCCGCATATAGCCAACCTAACCTTTTGAAAAAAGGCGATTTTGCCGGGGTGGATTGCGTCTGGGGGCCAGCAATTTGCCTGCTGTCGGGATATTTTTCATCAGGTGAAATTCGCCGCTCGTCCACTACCGCGCACCTTTGGCAGGCAGGCCTATCCAACGCAGTACATCCCACCGCGCAGAAGACCCAAGTGATGAACAAGAAAATCCTCGCCCTGTCTTTTTTCAGCCTGTGCCTGATCGGCCCACTCCACGCCTGGGCAGCCGAAACGACAGCGGGTGCCGCCACCCCTGCCACCGCCCTGCCCGGCGTCAATCACGCAGAAAGCTCAAGCGATCATGATGAGAAGGCGAACAAGAAAGGTGAAGAATCGTCAGGCGCCAACGCGGGCTCAGAGCCGCATGAGACGGAAAAGGATGCGGCGACGTCGAGCGACTCCGAAGATCTTGAGAAAAAACCCGCTCAGTAGAGTTGTCGATAAATAAAAAGGCCAATGTCACGGACATTGGCCTTTCTTTCTCAGCGTCGCGGAGAATGGTTCATCATTGCTTGTTGCACTGAGCCCCCAGGCCCATCCCCATGGAACCCAGAGCGACCATTGGGCCGCTCGGCAGTTCGCACGTGTATTCACCACCTTCGGTTTGAGCGGTGTAGAAGGTTGTATTGAAGTCGCTGCGGATGTTGGAAACCTTGATTACAGGCTTGCCGATGGTGGTCTGTGCTCGATTCTTGAGATCACTCTCTCCCGGCTTGACGGTCTGGCATCCAGTGACCGCGAGCGCCAATGTTGCGAATAAAGCGAGAACCGGGATAGTCCTTGATGAGTTCATGCAGATCGACCTTTTTGATTTTCATACCGGAAAAATTCTGGCAATAAGCTGCCAAGCGAAAGGACTTTAAAGTCGAGCCGGGACAGGGGCAATTAGGTCGGATGTGCTAATGGCTGAAGGCTAGCGGCGCTCGATGAGGTTTCGCAACAGATTTCGGGGCGGCCCGCCGCTGCTGAGCAGTTTGGTCATGTGCGGCATAGTGAACGCTCCACCACTTGCCATCGTCGGCAGTACGTGGCGTTATCCTTTGACGCACACCAGCTGACGCAAGGTGTGCAGCACTTCCACCAGCTCACGCTGGGCATGCATGACTTTATCGATGTCCTTGTAGGCCATCGGAATTTCGTCGATGACCGCTTCGTCCTTGCGACACTCCACATGGGCGGTGGCGCGGATCTGATCGGCGACGGTGAAGGTATTCTTGGCCCTGGTGCGGCTCATGGTGCGGCCGGCGCCGTGGCTGCAGGAACTGAACGATTCTGTGTTGCCCAGACCGCGAACGATAAAGCTCTTGGCGCCCATCGAGCCCGGAATAATCCCCAATTCACCTTTCTTCGCCGACACGGCGCCTTTGCGGGTGATCAGTACCTCCTGACCAAAATGCCGCTCTTTCTGCACATAATTGTGGTGGCAGTTGACGGCCTCCAGCGCCACTTCGAACGGCTTGCGGATGATCTGCCGCGTGGCCTGAATCACTGCGCGCATCATCAGTTCGCGGTTCTGTCTGGCGAAGTCCTGCGCCCACCCCACTGCTTCCACGTAATCATCAAAGTGCTGGCTGCCTTCTTCGAAATAGGCCAGGTCACGGTCCGGCAGGTTGGCAATGTGCTGACGCATATCGGCTTGGGCCATCTGGATGAACAGGTTGCCGATGGCGTTGCCGACACCACGCGAACCACTGTGCAACATGAACCACACCCGGTCGGCTTCATCCAGGCACACTTCGATAAAGTGGTTGCCGCTGCCAAGTGTCCCCAAGTGCCCACGGTTGTTGGTGTTGGCCAGTTTCGGATACTTGTCGGTGATCAATTTGAAGCGCGGCTGCAAACCTGCCCAGGCCTGATCAGCCTGCTGCGGGACCTCGTCCCAAGCGCCTTTGTCTCGCCGCGACCGACTCAAACTGCGGCCATGGGGAACCGCCTGTTCAATGGCGCTGCGCAGTCCGTGGAGGTTATCCGGCAGATCCGAAGCCATCAGCGATGTACGCGCAGCGATCATTCCACAACCGATGTCGACACCCACCGCTGCGGGAATGATCGCGCCCACTGTTGGAATCACGCTGCCGATCGTCGAACCCTTGCCCAAATGCACGTCAGGCATCACCGCCAGATGCTTGAAGATGAAGGGCATTTTCGCGGTGTTCATCAATTGTGCACGGGCTTCATTTTCTACCGGAACGCCTTCGGTCCAGAGTTTGATTGGCTTGCCGTTGGCGACTTCGAGGAGTTGGTAGGTTTGGTCTTTCATATCGGTTGTCCTGTTCGTTTCCATCAGCTGAAATCGCAGGCACGAAGTGAAGTGCAGCGCCCTGATCACACAGCCTCAATGATTACCGTAGAAAAAATGAATTAGCCGGCTGATCTCTCGGTCAAGAATTATGAACGTAGTAAATCTGACGAGGTAACAGCAATGACTATCCAGGCAGAGACACTCGTACAACTGACCGAAGCGCTTCAAGAGCGCGGCATGAAGATGGTCTCAGACGTCCACTTTACGCGCGCGCCATACCGATACAACCACCGCTGGATCTGCATAGTAGAGTGAACATGCTTGCTGCCGGCGCCTGGATCGAAACGTCCAGCCGCCGGCGCCTTATGGCTTCGCCCACTCAAAACCAGATGACCGCCTCCGTTTAGATCTCGGCTACGTTGCTAGCGAGTTCGATGGCAATAAAAAAACCCGGCACGTTGGGCCGGGTCTTGTACACGATATGAATTCCATGCGCCTATTTCGCGCCGCCGTTATTTCGGCCCGTCTGGGCATCTTGATCTGAGCCAGGATTCCCGGGTGGCGGATTCCAGTCCTCTGGTCGTTCGTCGGCACCTTGCTTTGGCTCAGAGTCAGCCTGCTCCAGGCCGGAATCATGACCCTGGCCAGAGTCAGGGGTTTGCTCGCCTGGTCCCGGATATGGCGCTTCAGGGCCGTTGTTGTCGTCGATCATCATTTCTCCCGTCAGTGGCGCAGGGGCTGCGCATATTATTGAGAGAAAATGCGCAGCCCCGGAGTGCGATCTGCTCGACGAGCGGGCATAAAAAAGCCTCATACAACGACGAGGCGACAAATCACTTATTCCGTTGCAGCCACCCTATCAACATGAATACCAAGCCAGGTATCAATAGCCCCGGAGCTACGTGAGCCAAGGTTCCGCTGGCGAGAAGACCATTGAGGCCGAAAACGAAGCCGCAAATTGCAAGTGGCAGCCCAACAACAAACATTGGCTGTTTGAACGCCTTATCCATAACTCGACTCCATTCGCAAATCTCACGCACATGAAAAAGGCCAATGCTGTGAACATCGGCCTAAGTCATTGAAAAATATGGTCGGGACGGAGTGATTCGAACACTCGACCCCTAGCACCCCATGCTAGTGCGCTACCGGACTGCGCTACGCCCCGACTGATGTTGCGTTTCGCTCTTCACCTCGAAGAGCGCTCAAGAATATATCGCAAGCATTTGAAAACTGGAAGTATTCAAACGCAGCTTTTTATTTCTTGAGCACCACCAGGACATCTTCCAATTCCGCAATCATCTGCCGAATCATCTGTTTGTACTGCGTGGTGTCGTCCTTGGCTTCATCGCCGGACAAGCGCAGACGTGCGCCGCCGATGGTGAAACCCTGATCGTAAAGGAGCGCGCGGATCTGCCGGATCATCAGCACGTCCTGGCGCTGATAATACCGGCGGTTTCCGCGGCGTTTGACGGGGTTGAGCTGAGGAAACTCCTGCTCCCAATAGCGCAGCACGTGTGGCTTGACCGCACACAGCTCGCTGACTTCACCTATGGTGAAGTAGCGTTTGCCCGGGATGACGGGTAGCTCGTCGTTATGACTTGGTTCCAGCATAAGCCTCAACTCGGGCCTTCAACTTCTGCCCTGGACGAAAGGTGACCACACGGCGAGCCGTGATCGGGATTTCTTCCCCCGTTTTCGGGTTGCGGCCAGGCCGCTGGCGTTTGTCCCGAAGATCGAAATTGCCGAAACCGGACAATTTGACCTGCTCGTTGTCTTCAAGAGCGTGCCTGATTTCCTCGAAAAACAGTTCGACCAATTCCTTGGCTTCCCGCTTGTTCAGGCCCAACTCTTCATACAGACGTTCCGCCATCTCAGCTTTCGTCAAAGCCCCCATACGTCACTTCCTTAACGTGGCGTTCAACCTTTGTTCGAGCGAGGTGAGGATATTTTGCGTCGTCGAATTCACCTCATCGTCATTAAGAGTGCGCGATGGATGCTGCCAGGTCAAGCCGACTGCAAGGCTTTTTCTATCAGGATCAATACCTTTACCCTGATACACGTCAAACAGCCTGAGCTCTGTGAGCCATTCGCCTGCATTTTCACGGATTACGTCCAGTACAGCCGAGGCTGCGACGTCTTTTTGCGCGATCAATGCAAGGTCACGACGCACTTCAGGAAAGCGCGACAACTCGTGGAATTTGGGCATTTTACCGAGTGCCACTTCCGCCAGAACCAGCTCGAAAACGAACACCGGACGATCCAGCCCGAGAGTTTTCGACAATTCTGGGTGGATTGCACCGATGAAGCCCACTTCGCGACCTTCCCGCTCAATGCGCGCAGTCTGACCCGGATGCAGCGCCGGATGTTTGCCCGGAGCGAAAGTGAACGAGTCCAGTGCACCGGCGAAACTCAGCACCGCTTCAACATCGGCCTTCACATCGAAGAAGTCGACGGTGTCGCGACCCTGCGCCCAGCCTTCCGGCAAGCGGCTACCGCAGACAACACCGGACAGCATCGGCTCTTGCTTCAAGCCTTCAAGCTGGCCGACGAAGCGCAGACCACTCTCGAACAGACGGACGCGATCCTGCTGGCGGTTGAGGTTGTGCTGCAGCGCCTTGACCAGACCTGGCCACAGCGACGAACGCATGGCCGCCATGTCGTTGGAAATCGGATTGGCCAGCAACAGTGGCTCGACGCCCGGGTTGAACAGCTCGAACTGCTTCGGATCGATGAAGCTGTAGGTAATCGCTTCCTGATAACCCCGCGCGACCAGCAGACGGCGCAGCTCAGGCAGATCGCTACGCGCTTCAGCCTTGGCTTGCGGCGCCAGGCGCGCTTGCGGGTAGCGAACCGGCAGACGATTGTAACCGTACAGACGAGCCAGTTCTTCGATCAGGTCGACTTCCAGACTGATATCGAAGCGGTGGCTTGGCACTTCGACGCGCCACTGCCCTTCCCCGTCAGCGCTAATGTTCAGGCCCAGGGCACTGAGCAGACGCTCGACCTGTGCCGAATCCATTTCCATGCCGAGCATCTGAGTGATGCGCTGGGCACGCAGAGTGATCGGCGCGATCGACGGCAGATGTTGCTCGCTGACGGTCTCGATGATCGGGCCAGCTTCGCCGCCGGTGATTTCCAACAGCAGGCCAGTGGCGCGCTCCATGGCTTCACGGGCCAGTTGCCAGTCAACGCCACGCTCGTAACGATGCGAAGCGTCGGTGTGCAGACCGTAGGACCGCGCCTTGCCAGCCACGGCGATCTGATCGAAGAACGCGGATTCAAGGAACACATCACGCGTGGTCGCGGAAACGCCGCTGTGCTCGCCACCCATGACACCAGCGATCGCCAATGCACGAGTGTGGTCGGCGATGACCAGCGTATCGCTACGCAGGCTGACTTCCTGACCGTCGAGCAGCACCAGCTTCTCGCCCTCTTCAGCCATGCGCACACGAATGCCGCCATTGATTTCGGCAAGATCGAAAGCGTGCAACGGCTGACCCAATTCGAGCATCACGTAGTTGGTGATGTCGACGGCAGCGTCGATGCTGCGCACGTCAGCACGACGCAAACGCTCAACCATCCACAGCGGGGTTGGCCTGGACAGATCGACGTTACGGATGACCCGACCCAAGTAACGTGGACAGGCTGCTGGCGCCAGCACCTCGACCGAACGCACTTCGTCGTGTACAGCGGGAACCGCAGCCACTACAGGGCGGGTGACCGGCACGGCGTACAGAGCGCCGACTTCACGGGCCAGACCGGCCAGGGACAGGCAGTCGCCACGGTTCGGGGTCAGGTCGACCTCGATGCTGGCGTCTTCCAGATCCAGGTACACACGGAAGTCTTCGCCCACTGGCGCGTCGGCCGGCAGCTCCATCAGACCGTCGTTGCCTTCACCGACCTGCAACTCTGCTTGCGAGCACAGCATGCCGTTGGACTCGACGCCGCGCAGCTTGGCTTTCTTGATCTTGAAGTCGCCCGGCAGTTCTGCGCCGATCATGGCGAATGGAATCTTCAGGCCCGGGCGCACATTTGGCGCTCCGCACACGACCTGAAAGGTTTCCGCGCCCTTGCTGACCTGGCACACACGCAACTTGTCGGCGTCCGGGTGCTGCTCAGTGCTCAGCACTTCGCCCACCACGACGCCACTGAATACACCGGCGGCCGGAGTAACACTATCGACCTCAAGACCGGCCATCGACAGACGGGCAACCAGCTCGTCGCGATCTACCTGCGGGCTAACCCAGCCACGCAGCCATTGTTCACTGAATTTCATCCTGCTCTCCTAAGAATTCGTTACGACTAGCGAAATTGCGCGAGGAACCGCAAGTCGTTGTCGAAGAACAGACGCAAGTCGTTCACGCCGTAACGGAGCATCGCCAGACGCTCGACACCCATGCCAAAGGCAAAGCCGGAGAACTCTTCCGGATCGATGCCGGACATGCGCAGCACGTTCGGGTGAACCATGCCGCAGCCCATCACTTCCAGCCAGCCGGTCTGCTTGCAGACGCGGCAGCCTTTACCGCTGCACATCACGCATTCCATATCGACTTCGGCGGATGGCTCGGTGAACGGGAAGTACGAAGGACGGAACCGTACGGCCAGTTCTTTCTCGAAGAACACCCGCAGGAATTCTTCGATGGTGCCTTTGAGATCGGCAAAATTGATATCGCGATCGACCAGCAGGCCTTCAACCTGGTGGAACATCGGCGAATGGGTGATATCGGAGTCGCTGCGATAGACGCGGCCCGGGCAGACGATGCGGATCGGCGGCTGCTTGGATTCCATGGTGCGGACCTGTACCGGCGAGGTATGGGTGCGCAGCAACATGTTGGCATTGAAATAGAAGGTGTCATGCATCGACCGGGCCGGGTGATGGCCTGGGATGTTGAGCGCTTCGAAGTTGTGATAGTCGTCTTCGACCTCAGGGCCTTCGGCGATGCCGTAGCCGATGCGGGTGAAGAACTGCTCGACGCGTTCCAGAGTCCGGGTGACCGGATGCAGACCGCCAGAGGTCTGGCCACGGCCCGGCAATGTCACATCGATGGATTCGGCGGACAGTTTGGCAGCCAGCTCGGCTTCTTCAAACAGGGCCATGCGCGCATTGAGAACGCCTGTAACACGTTCCTTGGCAACGTTGATCAGCGCACCGACTTGCGGACGCTCTTCGGCCGGCAGATTCCCCAGGGTCTTCATCACCTGAGTCAATTCGCCCTTCTTGCCAAGGTATTGAACCCGGATTTGCTCCAGGGCATTGATATCTTCAGCGCTTTGCACAGCCTCTAGTGCTTGAGAGACCAGCGCATCCAGGTTTTCCATGTACAGACTCCAGATACAAAATAGGGGAAGAGCTTGAAGGCTCTTCCCCTATTTATGACGTTTAACACCTGGCCCCACAGAGGTGAGGCCGGGTGACTGTCGGGGGTACTTAAGCCAAGGTGGCTTTAGCTTTCTCGACAATCGCAGCAAACGCCGCTTTTTCGTTCACTGCCAGATCAGCCAGAACCTTACGGTCGATCTCGATGGACGCTTTTTTCAGGCCAGCGATGAAACGGCTGTAGGACAGACCGTTAACACGAGCACCAGCGTTGATACGAGCGATCCACAGAGCGCGGAACTGACGTTTTTTCTGACGACGGTCACGGTAGGCGTACTGGCCTGCCTTGATTACCGCTTGCTTGGCAACACGGAATACGCGGGAGCGTGCGCCGTAGTAGCCTTTAGCAAGTTTCAGAATTTTTTTGTGACGCTTACGGGCAATGACGCCACGCTTTACACGAGCCATGAGTTACTTCCTCTATTCTTGACTAAATTAACGAAGGCGCAGCATGCGCTCGACTTTTGCCACGTCAGACGGATGCAGCAAGCTGCTACCGCGCAGTTGACGCTTACGCTTGGTCGACATTTTAGTCAGGATGTGGCTCTTGAAAGCGTGCTTGTGCTTGATGCCGTTAGCAGTTTTCAGAAACCGCTTGGCAGCACCACTTTTGGTTTTCATTTTTGGCATGTTCGGATACTCCGCATTCAGTTGATAAACATAATCAGAAGGCCTGCCGTGCCCTGTTGATTACTTCTTCTTTTTCGGGGCGATGACCATGATCAGCTGGCGTCCTTCCATCTTAGGATGCTGTTCGACCGAACCGTACTCGAGCAGGTCTTGTTCAACCCGCTTGAGGAGTTCCATCCCCAGCTCCTGGTGGGCCATCTCACGGCCGCGGAATCGCAAGGATACCTTGGCCCTGTCCCCGTCACTCAGGAAACGTACCAGGTTGCGCAGTTTTACCTGGTAATCCCCTTCCTCCGTCCCTGGACGAAACTTGATTTCTTTAACCTGAATCTGCTTCTGGTTTTTCTTCGCCGCGGCAATCTGCTTCTTCTTCTCGAAGATCGATTTGCCGTAGTCCATCACCCGGCAAACAGGCGGGACTGCATCGGCGGAGATTTCCACCAGATCAAGCTTTGCTTCTTCAGCGATACGAAGCGCTTCATCAATCGAGACGATGCCAATCTGCTCGCCATCAGCGCCAATTAACCGAACCTCGCGTGCCGAGATATTCTCGTTGATCGGGGCTTTCGGTGCAGCTCGTTTATCTTGTCTCATTTCACGCTTAATAATAATTACTCCGAATCTGGGCGACCACGCCGGGAAACCGCTTGCGCGAGAAACTCAGCGAACCGGGCGACGGGCATCGAGCCCAGGTCAGCACCTTCACGAGTACGCACAGCGACAGTCTGCATCTCGACTTCCTTATCTCCGATAACCAAAAGATAGGGAACCTTGAGCAAAGTATGCTCGCGGATTTTAAAGCCGATCTTTTCATTTCTCAAGTCGGACTTGGCACGAAATCCGCTTTCGTTGAGAGTTTTTTCGACCTCTGCAACAAAATCTGCCTGTTTATCAGTGATATTCATGATCACCGCCTGGGTTGGCGCGAGCCACGCAGGGAAAGCACCTTCGTAGTGCTCGATCAGAATCCCGACGAAACGCTCGAACGAGCCGAGGATCGCCCGGTGGAGCATCACAGGATGTTTGCGGCTGTTGTCTTCAGAGACGTATTCAGCGCCCAAACGGACAGGCAGGTTAAAATCGAGCTGCAAGGTACCACACTGCCAGACGCGACCGAGACAATCTTTCAGCGAGAACTCAATCTTCGGCCCGTAAAAGGCACCCTCGCCCGGCTGCAGATCGTACGGCAGACCAGCGGAATCAAGGGCTGCAGCCAATGCCGCTTCAGCGCGATCCCACAATTCATCGGAGCCGACGCGTTTTTCCGGACGAGTGGACAGTTTCATCTCGACTTCGGTAAAGCCGAAATCGCGATAGACGTCCATGGTCAGCTTGATGAACGCAGCGGACTCGGCCTGCATCTGCTCTTCGGTGCAGAAGATGTGCGCGTCGTCCTGAGTGAACGCTCGCACGCGCATGATGCCGTGCAACGCACCCGATGGCTCGTTACGGTGGCAGGCACCGAACTCGGCCAGACGCATCGGCAACTCGCGGTAGCTTTTCAGGCCCTGATTGAACACCTGCACGTGGCACGGGCAGTTCATCGGCTTGATGGCGTAGTCGCGGTTTTCCGACTGAGTGGTGAACATGTTGTCGGCGTAGTTGGCCCAGTGCCCGGATTTCTCCCACAGGCTGCGATCGACGACTTGAGGAGTCTTGATCTCAAGGTAACCGTTGTCGCGCTGGATCTTGCGCATGTACTGCTCAAGCACCTGATACAGAGTCCAGCCGTTCGGGTGCCAGAACACCATGCCCGGGGATTCTTCCTGGGTGTGAAACAGGCCCAGACGCTTGCCGATCTTGCGGTGATCGCGCTTTTCAGCTTCTTCGATGCGCTGGATGTACGCCGCCAACTGCTTCTTGTCAGCCCAGGCGGTGCCGTAAACGCGCTGCAATTGCTCGTTCTTGGCGTCGCCGCGCCAGTAGGCGCCCGACAGCTTGGTCAGCTTGAAGGATTTCAGGAAACGTGTGTTCGGCACGTGCGGACCGCGGCACATGTCGACGTATTCTTCGTGATAGTACAGACCCATGGTCTGCTCGTTCGGCATGTCTTCGACCAGACGCAGCTTGTAGTCCTCGCCACGGGCCTTGAACACTTCGATCACTTCGGCGCGCGGAGTGACTTTCTTGATGACGTCGTAATCCTTCTCGATCAGCTGCTGCATGCGCTGTTCGATGGCCGCCATGTCTTCCGGCGTGAAAGGACGCTCGTAGGCGATGTCGTAATAGAAGCCTTCGTCGATGACCGGACCGATGACCATCTTCGCGGTCGGGTACAGCTGTTTGACCGCGTGGCCGACCAGGTGCGCGCAAGAGTGGCGAATGATCTCCAGCCCCTCTTCATCCTTTGGCGTAATGATTTGCACGGTCGCGTCGCTGCTGATGATGTCGCTGGCGTCGACCAGTTGGCCATTGACCTTGCCGGCGAGCGTGGCCTTGGCCAGACCTGCACCAATGGATGCGGCGACCTCGGCTACGGAAACCGGGTGATCGAATGAACGTTGACTGCCGTCGGGAAGAGTAATAGTTGGCATGGCGCCTCCTCTCCTAGTGGTGACCCCTACCAAAGGTCACGTGGGTTGGGATGAGCCAGTACAAGATCCGATCCAGGCCATTCAATGACGAACGCCTGCCTTACAGCGGCAGGAGCCTTGCGGCCAACCGGAAAACCGAACCAGAGTGACTGGGATTCAAATCGGGAAAATTCGCACGCCGACCGCTTCGGGACTGAAGGTCATCCGAAGCCTGAGAACGCTTGAGCCCGGCATGCTAGCACAGATGAGCGGTCGCCTACGCCCTGATTTGGCAGAAGGCCAAATGTCCGTTTTTATGCCAGAGTGCTGAACTTGATCGGGCCTTGCGCCCTCAGATAACAAGACATTGACCCACAAGGAGCATCCTCGCATGCGTCTGAAAAGCTTATTCGCCGCCGTCGCCCCCGTCGTTCTGCTGCTGCCACTGAGCGCCCATGCCGACTGGCCGAAGGGCGAGCGCGAGAAGTACATGGCCCAGTGCACCCAGGCTGCCACCCCACAAATCGGTGCTGCTGCAGCGAAATCGCACTGCGCTTGCGGTGCTGACGCCATCAAGTCCTATCCGGCCAGCGATATTCAGGCATTGATGGACAACAAGGCGGCTCCGGAACTGCAGCAGAAAGCCCTTGGCCAGATCGCCAAATGCAAAGCAAATACCCCGGCGAAAAAATAACAAAACCGAGCATCCTGATCGCTTGAAAGGCCGAAAAAAGTGTTGGAAATGAGCCTTTTTGGACGATTTATGCAGGTTTTACAGGTTTTTTTATCGTCTTTACGTTTCGCTGCAAGCCTTTCAAACCGGGGCTTTCAGCAGAAACAGGCGGTAAAGAAAACACGACTGATTGGCAAACAGCACGTCCGGGGGGCTACCAAAGCGAACATTTCGACTATGATACCCGGGTGTGCCCAGTTGGCCTGAGCAGCACAGTACTACTGAAAATATATGTTTCTTGGAGATACACCATGTCTAATCGCCAAACCGGCACCGTTAAATGGTTCAACGATGAAAAAGGCTTCGGCTTCATCACTCCTCAAGGTGGCGGTGACGACCTGTTCGTACACTTCAAAGCTATCGAATCCGACGGTTTCAAAAGCCTGAAAGAAGGCCAGACCGTCTCTTTCGTGGCTGAGAAAGGCCAAAAGGGTATGCAAGCTGCACAGGTTCGCCCAGAGTAATTTCTCGGCGCACTAAAAAAACCCCGTCCAGGTGACGGGGTTTTTTATGCCTGAAACAAAAGGACTCAGCCGCAGTTGACGCGGGTAACCACCAGGTTGTTGTCGGTGTTCAGGTTCAGCCGGTCGGAGCGATATTCCAGAGTGATCATGTCGTTCGGCTTGAGGAAGCGCGCGTTTTGCGCTCCAGCCTTGGCACGCGCCTGATCCAGCAGCTCAGGGGATGCTTTCTTGCCGACGGCAAATTGTGCTGCCGATGCTTCGCAGCGGCTATTTCCTGATTCAGCCGCCACGGGCTCCTTTGCCGACTCGCTGGAGGTTGTGCTGCAACCAGCCAATAGAGCAGCGGCCATAAGTGCACCCAGTGTCGCGAACTTCAAAGGCATGAAGCCTCCTTGTTTTCAAATGTTAAGCAGAGATCGTGCGACCGCCAGCTCGGCGTTTGGTTTCACGGCCAGAGCCATGCCCTGCCCCACGAGCGGAAAAATGCCGAGTGTGCCTGAGCTGCCCTGTCCGGCTCATCAAACAATCGTGACTGAATATTAACAACGCTCAATAAACGTCGATGTAATCAAAGGGCGGATTCGGCCAGTTGTCCTTGAGCGCGTTGAAAATCTGCATCACCCAGACTTCATCGCTGGCCGCAACCTTGCCTACATAGCCGGAGCCCTTTGCCCAGGTTTCCAGGCGAAACAGCAGACCGTCGACATCCTGCCCGCCAGTCACTGTGGACAGCCAGGCGATGCCGCCCTTGGACACGCGCAACTGCGTGTGTTCGTCATCGCTGGCCGAGGCGAGCAATTGGCGCACAGCTTCGAGTGTGAGGCCGTCAGGGGTATTCAGATCGATCTGCACAACAGGGTCCTTGGTAAGCCGTAAAAGACCAAGTGTCGCATACCACTCCGCTCATGCCTAAGTCGCAGTGCCAAACGCCGCGCAAAATGGTTAACTCGAAAAACAGACATCCTGACTTTTCGAGCCTTCTCATGACCAGCCTCAGCATCGACGCCGACATCAAAGCCAAATGGGCAGACGGACACAGCTCTTACAGCCCCGGTACGACGGAAGAGCTGGCGCTGATCGGCATCGATCTATTGGTCAAGGAGCTGGGAATCGAGGCGGCGCAACAATTCATCAATCAGGTATTCGAACGATACCCGACCGTACCGGCCGAACACGCGCAATGAAACCCGCAGGCAGCAGCCTGCGGGTCAGCGGAGTTATTTGAGGCGTTTCAGGCGCTCGGTCAGCAAATCAAAGAATCCCTGGGCGTCGCCATTTTCGACCCAGAACGCATTCTTCGGTGCTTTCAGACCGTCGTACCAGTCAACAATGGTCTGGCCGAATGTCGGACCTTCCCGACTATCCACCACGACATTGACGGCCCGACCGGTAAACAGCTCAGGTTTGAGCAGATACGCCACAACAGTCGCGTCATGCACCGGGCCGCCGGGAATGCCGTAGTGCTCCATATCGCCCTTGATATATTCGTTGAGAATGTCGCCGACGATCTTGCTCGCATTGTTATTGAGCGCGGCAATCTGCTTGAGGCGTGCGTCACTGGTCAAGATCTTGTGCGTCACGTCCAGCGGCAGATACGTAAGCTTCACCCCGCTCTTGAGAACCACCTCGGCAGCCTGTGGATCAGCGAACAGGTTGAATTCGGCGACGGGGGTGATGTTGCCACCGTTGAAATGCGCCCCGCCCATGATCACCACTTCCTTGATGCCCTGTACAATCTCCGGCTCCTGGATCAGCGCCAGCGCCAGATTGGTCTGTGGACCGAGCATGGCAATGGTGATGCTGTGTGGCTTGGCTGATTTAAGGGTGTCGATCAAATAGTTGACCGCACTGCCTTGCGCCAGGCCTTTCTTCGGTTCGTGAACCGTGACGCCCGACAGGCCTTCCTTGCCATGAATGTTCTCGGCGTAGATCGGCGTGCGCATCAGCGGTTTCGGCGCGCCAGCGTACACCGGCACGTCTTCGCGCCCCGCCCATTCGCGAGCCAGGCGCGCGTTTCGCGAGGTCTTGTCCAGACGCACATTGCCGGCGACGGTAGTGAGAGCGCGGATATTCAACTCGTCGGGCGATGCCAGCGCGAAGAGCAAGGCGACCACGTCGTCAGCGCCTGGATCAGTATCGATGATCAGGTCGATCTTTTCCGCCGCCTGAGCGCCGGTCGCAGTTAGCACGGACACAAGCAGCAGGCTCCGGATCAGTTGATGAAATTTTTCAGCATAGCGTTGCATAGCGCATTCCTTGTGCAGGTGAAATCGGAAATCAGAATGTAACCCCGGCGACCAGAACGATGTTGCAGTACGGCTGACATTCTCCTGTACGAATGATCGCCCTGGCCTGTCGGCTCAGCACCTTGAACTGTTCGTGAGTGAGCAAATCCCTACGTCCCAGCGCGCCCTCTTCGCCCAACGCATCCAGATTCGCCAGCGCCGTCGGTTGCTTGTCGAAGATTTCCTTGGCCAGCACATGGCTCTCCACCTGCATTTCGCTGAGCACGACCTTCAGTGTGCTGACGAAATCAGGGATGCCATGGGTCAGCGCCAGATCGATCAATTCGACACCCGGCGGCACCGGCAAACCAGCGTCGCCAATCACCACCATGTCACCGTGGCCAAGAGACGCGATCAGTCGCGACAGCGCGACGTTGAGCAAAGGAGTCTTTTTCATGCGGGTTTGAACGCCTGTACTTCGGATATGGTTGGAATCGACGGTTGCGCACCGGCGCGGGTAACCGACAATGCGGCGGCGATCTGCCCGTAGCGAATCGCCTCGGCCTCGGACTTGCCGCTGGCCAGCGCTGCGGCGAAACCGCCGACAAAAGTGTCGCCCGCCGCCGTGGTATCGACCGCCTTCACGGTCGGCGCGGGGAAATGTTCGAAGCCATTGCCATTGGCGAACAACGAACCCTGCGCGCCCAAGGTGACGATGACTTTACCCGCGCCCATGGCAATCAATTGGCTGGCAGCCGTTTCAGCCGTGTGCAACGAGTCGACAGTCAATCCGCTCAATGCGGCCGCTTCGCTCTCGTTGGGAATCAGGTAATCGATCGCGGCAAACCAGTCTGCCGGCAGAGGGCGACTGGCCGGCGCCGGGTTGAGGATTACGGTTTTGCCCAGTTCACGCGCACGCTTGAGCGCATGTCCGACCGTCGCATCGGGAATCTCGAGCTGACAGATCACCACATCAGCGGCCTGCAAAACCGGATCAAAGCGGTCGATCACTGCCGGGGTCATCGCGCCGTTGGCACCGGCGACAATCACGATGGCGTTCTGGCTGTTGTCATCCACCACAATCAGCGCTACGCCACTGGAGTCCTCGACGACGCTGACTGCCTGGCAATCGATGTGCTCGGCAAGCAACGCATCGCGCAACCGCACACCGTAGTCCTCATTACCGACGCAACCGATCATTGCCACCTGCGCGCCCAAGCGCGCAGCGGCAACTGCCTGATTGGCGCCCTTGCCGCCCGACACGGTGGCAAAGGAATGACCGATCAGCGTTTCACCGTCGCGTGGCAGCCGCGGGGCCCGGGTGACCAGGTCCATGTTCAAGCTGCCTATTACCACTACATTTGCTGGCATACATCACTACTCATCAATTCGGTTTCAGCGATATTCGGTGAACACGCCGGACAGCGGCGCGGTCGATTCGCGCAGGACAATGCTCGGGGTAACGATGCGTTGATCGGTACCCGAATCGGGCGCAGCAATTCTGCGCAACAGCACTTCGGCGGCCATCTCGCCCAGTTGCAGGATCGACTGGCCGACCGTGGTCAGCGCCGGATAGACATAACGGCTCATCTGGATGTCATCGAAGCCGATCACCGACAATTCGGCCGGCACCCGCACGTTACGTTCGGCCGCTGCGCGCAGTACGCCGATGCCAATCATGTCGTTACCGGCAAAAATCGCACTCGGCGGATTGCTTTCAAGCAAGCGGGCGGCGGCGTTGTAGCCACCGGTGCTGGTGAAGTCGCTTTCGAGCATGCGCTCTTCGCGCACCTCGATCCCCGCCTCTTGCAGCGCTCGGCAATAACCGGCCTGACGCATTTGCGCCACGCTGGTACTGGCCGGACCGCCGATGGTGGCGATGTCGCGATGCCCCAACTCAAGCAGGTGACGCGTCGCCAGATAAGCGCCGTATTCGTGATCGATGCGCACCAGATCGGCATTCACCCCTTCCAGGCCTCGGTCGACGATGACCATCGGCGTTTTCACACCCGCCAGCCCTTGCGCCAGACCACTGTCACCGCCGGCGGAGGCGACGATCAAACCGTCGATGCGTTTTTCCAGCAACACGCGCAAATAACTGCGCTGTTTTTCCGGGTTGTCATCGGAGTTGCAGAGGATCACGCAGTAGCCATTTCGCTCGCAGTAATCCTCGATTCCCCGCGCCAGTTCGGCGAAGTACGGGTTGAGACTGTTCGGCACCAGCAAGCCGATGGTCGCGGTGGTTTTGGCTTTCAACGAGCGCGCCACGGCACTGGGAACGTAGTCGAGGCTCTTGATTGCCGCCTCCACCTTGCGCCGCACTTCCTGACTCACCGGGCGGGTGTTGTTTACCACGTGCGACACGGTCGTGTAGGAAATGCCCGCAAGCGCCGCTACATCCTTGATCGTTGCCATGGTTCAGCCCCGGCGACTGGCGCGTTGACTGCGATAGGTGTCGAGCACCACGGCGATGACGATCACCGCACCGGTAATAATGCGCTTGGTCGGCTCCGTCGCACCAATCTGTGCGAGTCCGGCAGCGAGCACGGAAATGATCAACACGCCAAAGAAAGTGCTGATCACCGAACCGCGCCCACCCATCAGGCTGGTGCCGCCGATAACCACCGCTGCGATCACTTGCAGTTCCAGGCCCGAACCTGCGTTCGGGTCAGCCGCTTCCAGACGCGAAATCTGAAACAGCGCAGCAATGCCCGCCAGCAAACCCATCAGGCTGAACACCAGAATCTTGTAGGGCTTGGGATTGATCCCGGCCAGACGCACCGCCTCTTCGTTGGTGCCAATGCCGATCAGGTAACGACCGAAAACGGTGCGGGTCAAAACCGCCTGCGCGATGAAAATCACCAGCAAAGCGATGATGAACGAGGGGGAAATACCGAACGCGATCGGATTCGACAGCCAGGCAAACGCATCACCAATGTAAGCGGTACGCGAGCCGGTCATCTGATAGGCCACACCGCGGGCCATCTCCAGCACGCCGAGGGAGACGATGAACGACGGAATCCGCCAGGCCACGGTGATCGAACCGGTGATGGTCCCAGCCAGAGCCGCTACCGCCATGCCGAGCAGAGCTGCCGGTAAAACGCTCCAGCCCCAACCGAGAATCGCAACGCTGACCGTAGATGCAGCCAGCGCCAGCACGGAGCCAACCGACAGGTCGATGCCGCCGATGATCAGCACGAAGGTCATGCCGACTGCCAGCACCATCAGGTCGGGAATCTGGTTGGCCAGGGTGCTGAAAGTGTTGTACGAGAGGAAATGGCTGCTCAGGACCGAGAACAGCGCAATCATCGCCAGCAAAGCACCGGCCAGGCCCAGATAAGTACCCAGGCCGAAAAAGTTGCCACTAGGTTTACTGGCAGAGGATGCAGTTTTCATGGGAGATCCCTAGGCGCTGCTTCATTGAGCAACGCATCACGTTTTTGGTAGCCGGCGAATGCGGCGGCAAGCAAATCATCCTGGGTCCAGCTGTCGCGCTCGAAGGTGTCGATCAGACGCCCCGCCGAAAGCACGCCGATCCGGTCGCAGATCAGCATCAACTCGCGCAAGTCACTGGACACCACCACCAACGCCTTGCCCTGACGGGTCAAATCGCCGAGCAAACCGTAAATGTCGAACTTGGCGCCGACATCGATTCCGCGAGTGGGCTCGTCGAACAGCAGTACTGAACAGTCACGTTCCAGCCAGCGACCGATCACGACCTTCTGCTGATTGCCGCCGGACAGCTCCGAGACCAATTGCGTCGGGCTCGAACTGCGGATGCGCATGGCCTCGATCTGACGCTGTGCCAGGGAGATTTCGTCGCCGTCGTTGATGAACCCGCCACTGGAAATTTCCGGCATGTTGCCCAAGGCAATGTTGGCGCTGATCGATTGACTGAGCAGCAGCCCTTCGCCCTTGCGATCCTCGGTGATCAGGGCAATGCCATTGCGCACGGCATCCACTGGCGAGCGAACACTCACAACTTTGGCCGGGGAGCCGAGAGCGATGGTTCCGCTATCAGCCGTGTCGGCACCGAAGATCAGCCGCAGCAATTCCGTGCGCCCTGCCCCGATCAATCCGGAAATGCCGAAAATCTCTCCGGCTCGCACCTCGAAGGACACGTCGCGGACTTTGTCAGAACGCGTCAGACCTTTCACCGTCAACGCCGGAGCGCCGATCTTGCGCGGCCCCATGTCGATGTGTTCGCCCAGTTCGCGACCGACCATCAAGGTGACCAGTTGCTCGCTGTTGTAGTTGGCCATTGGCTCGACGCAGACTAGATTGCCGTCACGCAGCACGGCAATACGCTGTGCCACCCGCGCCAGTTCTTCGAGGCGGTGCGAAATATAAATGATGGAAACGCCACGGGCCTGCAATCGCGTGATCTGTTCGAAGAGCATTTCGACTTCGCGCGCCGTGAGCATCGCGGTCGGCTCATCGAGGATCAGCACGTGGCAGTCGCCGATCAGGTTGCGCGCGATTTCGACCATCTGTTGATGACCGATTCCAAGCTCGCCAACCAGCGTGTCCGGATCGATCGCATCGAGGCCGACCTGCGCCATGGCTTCGATCGCCGCCTTGCGCAACTGCTTGCGGCTGATCCAGCCAGCGCTGCTTGGCAAATTATCCAGAAACAGATTCTCCGCGACCGACAGCGTCGGCAACAGATTGAGTTCTTGCATGACCATGCGCACGCCAAGCTCTTCAGCCTGGGTACGACTGCCCGGACGGTAGTCCTTGCCTTGGAATTGCATCTGGCCCGTGGTGGGTGTGACCAGACCACCAATGATTTTCGACAGGGTACTTTTGCCGGCACCATTTTCACCGGTCAGCGCCAGTACTTCACCGCGCATCAGCGTCAGATCGATGCCGGTGAGCACCGGTTGCGCATAGGTCTTGCCGATACCGCTGACCGAGAGGACAGCGTTCGGAGCGGAAACTGACATAGGAATCTCCACGCGCTCGCCCGGACGGACGAGCGCCGTTGTATCGCCAGATGACTTACTTGGTGACCAGCTCGACCGGTGTTTCGATCACGCCGTTGGCACCGCTGTCGACTTTCTCGCCCTTGATGATTTTCAGCGCGGTTTCAATACCGAACACGGCTTGCTTCGCAGCAAACTGGTCAGCCGTAGCCAGCACGCGGCCGTCCTTGAGCATTGGCTTGATCGCGTTGATGTTGTCGTAACCGACGACCTGAACCTGGCCCGCCTTGCCGGCGGCACGGACGGCGGAAACGGCACCGACCGCCATGCTGTCGTTACCGGCCAGCAGCGCTTTGACGTCCGGGTATTCGCTAAGGATCGAAGCGGCGACCTTGTTGCCCTTGTCGATTTCCCAGTCACCGGATTGCAGCGAGACCACTTTGATCTGCGCGGCTTCCATCGCGTCCTTGAAACCGGCGGTGCGTGCCTGCGCGTTGGTGGTGGTGGACACGCCTTCGATGATGCCGACCTCGTCGCCCGCCTTCAGTTGTTTGGCCAGGTATTCGCCGACCAGACGCGCACCCTTGCGGTTGTCCGGCCCTACGAACGGCACGTTGATGTTTTTGCTTTTGACTACGGCAGGATCGAGCTGATTGTCGATGTTGATCACGGTGATACCGGCGTCTACAGCCTTCTTGATCACCGGCACCATGGCTTTGGAGTCGGAAGGCGCGATCACCAGTGCGTTCACCTTGGCCAGGATCATTTGTTCGACGATGCGGGTCTGGCCGGCGGTGTCGGTTTCGTCCTTGATACCGTTGGAGATCAGATCGAAATCGGCGGAGTGTTCTTTCTGGTAGGCCTTGGCGCCGTCTTCCATGGTCAGGAAGAATTCGTTGGCCAGAGATTTCATGACCAGCGCGACCTTGGGTTTTTCCGTGGTTTCGGCGAACGCCGAGGAGACAGGTAGTGCAGCGGCTGTAGTAGCCAGCATAGCGACAGCAAGAAGACGTGCGGCGAAGGGCAGCTTCATGGGTTCACTCCGATCTTATGATTATTGTGAGCAACGTTTGCGCTGACGTAAGCTACATCACGGCTGTATGGACATCTGCCCTGTTAAAGCCGCGCAAACGTTTGCGTAGACGGAACTATGAGAATCCCGCCGACTTTTGTCAACAATCAGAAATCGTCATTTGTTGTAGGGCGAATCGCTGACTCGCCCCTACGGCATGTTACGCGGTGGTGTTGACCAAGCCACCACTGGCGCCCTTGGACATTTCCTTGACCAGTGCGCCCGCGACTTCGGTCATTGCGGCGCTGGTCTGCGCGATCTGCCCCTGAATGGACATGATCGCCTGGGCCTTGGCCTCCGGCGTTGGATAGCTCGCGGCCTGCGCTGCCGCCAGTTGCTGCTGCTGTTCCTGAAGCTGTTTCTGCAGTTCCTGCATGCGCTTGAGCAACGTCTTGACGGTGACGCTCTGATTGCCGCCACTCTCGACCTTGCTGTCTTCCTGAACAGGACCGCCACCGGTTCTGACCTGATTAGTTTCGGTCTTCTCGGTACCCAGCGCCTGCGCCGATGCCTCATTGGTCGCGTCGTTCAGGGTGTTGATCGTCGCTGCAGTTTTACCGCCGATGGTGACTGCAGCGGGATTGGCAAAACCGACCGTCAGTGACATGTGAACTCCTAAGATTTGGTTTCCTTGAGGACGCATCGGCCCGAGAGCGCATTTCTTTAGCAGGGATTTGTCACGCGCCCTGCATTTCAAAGATTGCCTATCGGTGCGCCGAACAATAATCCGCCCGTCGTTCGGGATCCCGGATGGGTTAGTCAGCAGGAATATTCTGACTGTCGACAAATATTGATTTAAATCATCGGGTTAAACATTTTCCGCAGGCACATTACGCATGGTATGAATCCTGCTCCCCTCCCTGCACCTCGAGCATTCAGATCGGCTTGGGGCGCATCTAGATGAACCTGCATCAGCACCGTCTCACGACTAGAGAGAAAAATAATGAAATCTGCTTTCAATACCCTGATTCCGGGCGCATTGGCCCTCCTCCTGCTCCTGCCAACCGCCGTTCAGGCAAAAGAAGTCGAAACCCAGACCCAACTGGCCAACGTAGTCGTTCTCGCCACGGGCGGCACAATCGCCGGCGCAGGCGCGAGCGCCGCAAACAGTGCCACTTATCAGGCAGCCAAAGTCGGTATCGAACAACTGATCGCCGGCATTCCCGAGTTGAGCAAACTGGCTAACGTGCGTGGCGAACAAGTCATGCAGATCGCTTCGGAAAGCATCACCAACGACAACCTGCTGCAATTGGGTCGTCGCGTTTCCGAACTGGCTGACAGCAAGGATGTCGACGGCATCGTTATCACCCACGGTACCGATACCCTGGAAGAGACCGCTTACTTCCTGAATCTGGTCGAGAAGACCGACAAGCCGATCATCGTCGTTGGCTCCATGCGTCCGGGCACTGCCATGTCGGCAGACGGCATGCTCAACCTGTACAACGCCGTGGCCGTGGCGAGCAGCAAGGAAGCGCGCGGCAAAGGCGTGCTGGTGACCATGAACGACGAGATCCAGTCGGGTCGCGACGTCAGCAAAATGATCAACATCAAGACCGAAGCATTCAAAAGTGCCTGGGGCCCGCTGGGCATGGTCGTTGAGGGAAAATCCTACTGGTTCCGCCTGCCGGCCAAGCGTCACACCATGGATTCGGAATTCGACATCAAGAACATCAAGAGCCTGCCTGACGTCGAAATCGCCTATTCCTACGGCAACGTCAGCGATACCGCCTACAAGGCACTCGCCCAATCAGGTGCCAAAGCGATCATCCACGCCGGCACTGGCAACGGTTCGGTCTCCTCTCGCGTGGTCCCGTCCCTGCAAGCCTTGCGCAAGGATGGCGTGCAGATCATTCGTTCTTCCCACGTCAACGCTGGCGGTTTTGTCCTGCGTAACGCTGAGCAACCAGACGACAAGTATGACTGGGTTGTCGCCCACGACCTGAACCCGCAAAAAGCCCGCATCCTGGCGATGGTCGCACTGACCAAGACCAACGACAGCAAAGAGCTGCAACGGATGTTCTGGGAATATTGATTGACCTTCGCCTGATCAGCTCTCGATCAGGCAATTGCGCACCACCTGCCGGATTTGGCGGGTGGCGCCTCCCCTACACACCTCAAGTATTCTTCCCACAAAAAACTCGACGAGCCTTACACCAAAATCGGAAACCTGCTGTCAGAGGATTTTCTTGAATTTTAAGCAGTTGCGAAATCGCTTACAGTTAAATACTGTATGCACGTACAGCTTAATAAGGATAACCTCGTGGCCACCTCTCCTGCTGCTCCTGACGCTTACGAACGCATGGGCATGCGCGTTCAGAAAATCATAAATTCCCCTACCGCACAAAAAGCCAAAGCCGCACTGATTTTCCGTTTGCCGGATGAGCCGATGGATGACTGGGAGCGCTTGCTCGAGGAAATCGACGAGAACGACAACGTTACCCTCGCTTATCGCGATGACGGTGGCGTGCAGATTTTTTGGGTTGTGCCGAAGGAAGATTGATTCAATGAGTGTCCGCTGTGTTGCTTTGCTGTTGTTATTTTTTTCCGTGGGCGCCCAGGCTGGCGCCCCACGCACCTTTTCCGAAGCCAAGAAAGCCGCGTGGAAACTCTACGCGCCGCAGTCCACGGAGTTTTACTGCGGCTGCAAGTACACCGGCAACAAGGTCGATCTGAAAGCTTGCGGTTATGTGCCACGCAAGAACGCCAAGCGTGCTTCAAGAATCGAATGGGAGCACATCGTGCCGGCCTGGCAGATCGGTCACCAGCGGCAATGCTGGCAGCAAGGCGGACGCAAGAATTGCACACGCTACGACCCGGTTTATCAAAAGGCCGAAGCTGATTTGCACAATCTGGTGCCGAGCATTGGTGAGGTCAACGGTGACCGCAGCAACTTCAGCTACGGCTGGTTGCCGGTACAGTCCGGTCAGTACGGATCCTGCCTGACCCAGGTCGATTTCAAGGCGAAGAAGGTCATGCCCCGCCCTTCGATTCGCGGCATGATCGCCCGCACCTATTTTTATATGAGCAAACAATACGGACTGCGATTGTCGAAGCAGGATCGGCAGCTGTATGAGGCGTGGGACAAGACTTATCCGGTGCAGGACTGGGAACGTCAGCGCAACCAGAGCGTGGCGTGCGTGATGGGGCGCGGCAATGAATTTGTCGGCTCGGTAAATCTGAAAGCCTGCGGCTGATCGCAGCACAAAATAAAAAGGCCTCGAGCGTTATGCTCGAGGCCTTTTTCATATCTGTGCGTCCGAGCCGGTTTGAAGGCGCTTCGCTTATGGCGTAAGCGGATGCTCGATCACCACCGATTCGATATTTTGTTTCTTGGCTTTTACCAACGCCGCATCGACCTGCACCTTGCGCGCCTCGGCGTCAGCCTGAGAATTGAACGGACCGATCAGAATTCGTGTTTTACCGCTACCGTCCTTGACGACCGTTGGAACGAAAGCGTGCTCGATCAACCAGCCGCTCAGGTCACTGACGGCCTGAGGCGTTTCGCCACGCACTTCCAGATCCCACTGTGGCGCGGCAACCGCCGGCGCAGTTGCAACCTTCGTCTCAGGCTTCGGCGCATCTACATTTTTGCCATCACCGCAGCCTGCCAATGCCAGTGCCGCTACCAGCCAAACCAATTTGCGCACAACGCTGTCCTCAGAATTCGTAAAGCGGCGATCTTATCATTCATAAATACTTCGCGAGCCCCGCAAAATGGGCACAAAACAACGAGAATGATGATTGCAGCCTCTGTATAGTTACGCCCTGGGAATTAATGCCGCATCTGCGCGTCAGAAAGAGGCACCCAAACCGTGAGACTTCGCACTAATCTATAGATACCACCGACCTCTGCACTGTCTGAATCAGGTGCCCTACAAAGCAATCAAGGAGAAGACCATGCTGATACTCACCCGCAAAGTCGGTGAAAGCATAAACATTGGTGATGACATCACGATCACCATCCTCGGAGTCAGCGGCCAACAGGTTCGCATCGGCATCAACGCTCCGAAAAACGTGGCAGTGCACCGTGAAGAAATCTACCAGCGCATCCAGGCTGGCCTGACCGCTCCGGACAAGCCGCAAACGCCCTGAGCCGCACTGCATCACGTAGCCAGTCCCTTTGCCGCCGCGCAAGACTGGCTAAAGATTCACGCGCCGTTTAGCCATCCGCATTTCCCCCCGCTGGGCACGGCGCCTGAAGCAGGCTAACTCCCTTCATTGGTCTCCCCTTCCTCACTTGCGCCGATATTACCTTTCACTCCTGGAGTTGGCTGTCGGACGTTTCCGAGAGAGCGCGGAGAATTTCGCCTTCTAAGTGAGTATCACCCCACGCGCCATGCCTGTCGCCGCGACCATCATCAAGATCAGGAGCAGCGCTTCAACGTGACTGATTCGCGCGTACAGCTTGGCACGTCCGATATCAGGCGCTGTCCCGCGCGATGATGCGATACGCCATTTGATCAGCGTGATCATCGGTGCAAGCTCTATGAGAAGGATCAGCACAAACAGCGTGATCTTCAAATGAAACAGCGGCTGATGCAGGTAATAGTCAGAGCCTTTCTCATAACCGCCAAATGCACGCATGCCACCGGTAACCAGCAGCGCCAAAGCCGAAAGCCCCCACAGATTATCGGCAAGCAAAACACGCTTGACGTATCCCGCGCCGACCGCGAGCTGGCTGAATGCTTTGCCACGCGTCAGCACCGCCCAGAAAGCCAAGGCGAAAGCGAATAGATGAACAGCCGCAAGAATCCACTGACTCAGCATCGACGTACTCCTTATAAAGAGTTGGAAATCGGCCAGTCAGTAGTAGACGAAAACACGGGACCTCGCTTGGAGGTGATGGAGGGATAAATGCCCAAACGCCAAATCGCAGGCAAAAAAAATCCCAAGCAGCTGATGGAAGCTTGGGATTTAAAAATGCATAAACCGTGGTGGTGAACGCGGGATGGATGTTACTTAAATTCACAGTCACCAACAAGGCTTTTTCGATAGCCGGTTGGAGGAAAAAAGCTGTAAGCCTTTAAATATCCACAGCTTTTTTTATCAAACAGGAGCATGCAGCGCACCAGGATGGCGCGTTACCACCTGCGTTGCCGGAAGAATCGCGTGTCACAGGCCATTCCTGTGAACAGTAGTTGCCCGTCATTTTCAGATCCAGCCAATCTGATGAGCCTCGCCGTAGCACAACCGAGGCACCGAAGGATGAACATACGTTCATCGAAATCATCACTGCAAGCGTCTAGTCTGCGGGTTCCGACATAGTGACTACAGGAGTAACCCACCATGTTCTCGCACGAAAGCATCCCGCTCATCATCATCTTCATCATCATGCTGCTTGGCGTCCTGGCTACTGTCCTCCATCCGGTGCATGCGCTGATCACCTGGCTTCGCAGGCGAAGCGAAGGATCTTCCAACAGCCGCGCGCAAAAAGCAGAATCACGCTGATTATTCCCACATACGCCCGGCAAGGTCCGGGCTTTCTTTCGCCTGCACGAATCCTCGGTAACTCCCCGTCATCAGCCAATTGTGGAGCGGGACACCGTCAGGGTTTACCGCAGGAGTACTTCAAAGCGCTACTGGGCCACACGCAGACGAGAAGATGACGAAGCACTACCAGGCGGGACATGGCGACAAGTCGATAGATATGGAGGTGAGCGCCGAACTGGCGTTCTGAGGCGGGGGTTTTGCAAAAGTTTTGCAAATCGCAGACAACAAAAAAGGGCTCACCTTTCGGTGAGCCCTTCCAGACCGCCCAGCAGAGCGGATTTTGTTTGGTAGGCGCGATTGGACTCGAACCAACGACCCCCACCATGTCAAGGTGGTGCTCTAACCAACTGAGCTACGTGCCTGCTGTGAGGCGGCATTCTACGGAATTCCGGAGGGGTGTCAACACCTTTTTTTCACCTAACCCTATGAATATGCAAAATATTTAATTTCGCCTCGGCCAAGAAGAATTTCCGGTGGCTGGCGGAGGTTTTTCAACTCGGGTAGGATCGACACTCTCGTAAAATATATTAAACAGAGGCGGCAGGATGGCGAACACCCAATACCCAGAGTCTTATTACGCTGCGTCGGCCAATGCCGCACCGCCACGTCCAGTGCTGCAGGATGATGTGGAGACGGACGTCTGTGTGATCGGCGCCGGGTATACCGGGCTGTCCTCTGCTTTGTTTCTGCTGGAGAACGGTTTTCGCGTAACCGTGCTGGAAGCGGCCAAAGTCGGTTTTGGCGCCTCGGGCCGAAACGGTGGGCAGATCGTCAACAGCTATAGCCGCGACATTGACGTCATCGAACGCACGGTCGGCCCCAGGCAAGCGCAACTGCTCGGTGAAATGGCCTTTGAAGGCGGTCGGATCATTCGCGAGCGCGTGGCGAAATACAACATCCAGTGCGATCTGAAAGACGGCGGTGTATTCGCCGCCCTTTCCGCCAAACAGATGGGTCACCTGGAATCGCAAAAGCGCCTTTGGGAGCGCTTCGGCCACACCCAACTCGAACTGATGGACCAACGCCGCATTCGTGAAGTGGTTGGTTGCGATCAGTACATCGGTGGCATGCTCGATATGAGCGGCGGCCACATTCATCCGCTCAACCTGGCACTTGGCGAAGCGGCTGCAGTCGAGTCACTCGGCGGCACCATCTATGAGCAATCACCTGCCGTGCGCATCGAGCGCGGTGCCAATCCGGTCGTGCATACGCCGCAAGGCAAGGTCAGGGCCCAGTTCATCATCGTCGCCGGCAACGCCTACCTCGGTAATCTGGTGCCGGAACTGGCGGCCAAATCGATGCCGTGTGGCACTCAGGTGATCACCACCGAGCCGCTGGGCGACGAGCTGGCGAAGGCGCTATTGCCGCAGGATTACTGCGTGGAGGATTGCAACTATCTTCTCGACTACTACCGGCTTACTGCAGACAAGCGTCTGATCTTCGGCGGCGGCGTGGTCTACGGCGCGCGTGATCCGGCAAACATCGAAGCGATCATTCGCCCGAAGATGCTCAAGGCCTTCCCGCAACTCAAGAACGTCAAGATCGACTACGCCTGGACCGGCAACTTCCTGCTGACCCTGTCGCGCCTGCCTCAAGTCGGACGCCTGGGCGACAACATCTATTACTCACAGGGCTGCAGCGGTCACGGCGTCACCTACACGCATCTGGCTGGCAAAGTCCTCGCCGAAGCGTTGCGCGGTCAGGCCGAGCGTTTCGATGCCTTTGCCGACCTGCCCCACTACCCCTTCCCCGGCGGGCAAATGCTGCGTACACCGTTTGCCGCGCTGGGCGCCTGGTATTACGGGCTGCGCGATAAATTCGGGATGTAAAAAAAGGGCCGCAAATTGCGGCCCTCTTCATTTCTACGCAAAGCTCAAAGCTGATCCCGAGCAATCCCGCTGCGAATCCGCAGGATATCCGCCAGCACCGCCAGCGCAATTTCCGCCGGTGTCTTGCTGCCAAGGTTAAGCCCGATCGGCGCATGAATCCGCGCCAGCTCTGCCTCACTCAAGGCACCAACACGGCGTAAGCGCTCAAAGCGTTTTTGCGATGTCTGCAGCGATCCCATCACACCGACGTAAAACGCCTCGGTGCGCACCGCTTCCATCATCGCCAGATCATCGATCCGCGGATCGTGGGTCAGCGCCGCCACTGCTGTGTCGCGATGACAGCCACCGTCGGCAATGAACACCGAAGGCAACTGCCGGCGGATTTCTACGCCATCAAGCACCACACCTTCGAGCACTTCATCACGCGGATCGCAAAGAATCACTTCAAAGCCAAGCCCTACCGCAAACTCGGCACAGGCCTGTGCCACGCTGGAGTAGCCGGCGAGCAACAAGCGCTGCGCCGCGCCGATGCGAATGCGCACCCGATCAATCTCACGCTCGATCCGCGCGCCCTGCTCGCGATCAGCAAACACAGTGCGCGCACCGCTGCTCAAATCGACCTCGCGAATCAAACGTCGCTGACCGAGCAACGCCGATTCCAGTTCACGCAGATGCGCCTGTACCTCGCAGTCGGCGTCAAGTTTCTCCACCAACACATCGAGAATGCCGCCGCAAGGCAGACTGACCCGCGAGCGCGGATCGTCGCCTTCGCCGTAGCGCACGACGCTGACCGCCTCGAGAAACGCACCTTCGGCGACGCGCTGAAGAAAATCCTCCTCGACGCAACCGCCCGACAGCGAGCCGATCCACTGCCCGCCGTCGTTCACCGCCAGCAGCGAACCCGGCGCGCGCGGTGCCGAGCCGTAAGTGCTCAGCACCGTGCACAGCCAGATTCGCTGCCCGGCCACCGACCATTCCAACGCCCGGCGCACCACTTGCAGATCGAGATGCTGCATATCAGTGGGCCTTGTGCTCGACGCTCGGCGCGTCGGCTTGCAGCTTCTGCACTTCACTCATCGCCAGCTCATCACTCTGGCCGCCCCAACCCTGACGCAGATAGTTGAGCAGATCGGTCAATTGCTCGGGACTGAGCTTGTCGGCAAAACCCGGCATCGGCTGCATGTGTTCGAACCCGGAAAACTTCTGTTCGCCAATGCCATCTTCGATCACGCGCAACAGGTTGCGCGGATCGTCCAGACGCAACGTGGTGTTGCCGCGCATGGCCACTGCGATGTGCGGCTTGCCTTCACCGCCAGCCGCGTGGCAACCGGCGCAGACGTTGAGGTATTCCTGACGGCCGCGCTGGGCACTCGGGCTGAGCTTGTCCAGCGGCACTTCGACGAGCTCTTTGGCTGGCGGAGGTTGCTCACCCAGCAGGAATGTTGCCATTGCTGCCAGATCAGCATCGCTCAGCCCCTGAGTGCTGTTGTGGAACACCGGGAACATTTCGTTGAACATCGTTCCTTGCGCGCTCATGCCGTGCTTGAGAAACGTGCTCAGATCCTGCTGATTCCAGCCGCGCGCGGCCAGGTCGGTGGCCAGCAGACTCGGCGCCAGATAACCATTGAGGATGCCGCCGGTCATGCGCTTGTCCATTTGCATCGCGCCCGGCAGGCCGCGCGGCGTATGGCATTCACCGCAGTGACCGAGAACGTCGACCATATACTGGCCGCGCTTCCACGCCTCACTTTTGCCTTCAGCCGGCTCCAGTTTCACGTCTTTACCGTAGAGCATGTTCCATCCGGTCAGCCCCAGACGGACGTTGAACGGAAAGCTCAGGCTGGTTACCGGTGCGGCGCGCTCGATCGGCTCGATGGTTTTCAGATACGCGTGAATCGCATCGGAATCGGCGCGCGGCATCAGGTGATACGAGGTGTACGGCATCGCCGGGTACAGATTCGCACCGTCGCGACGTTTGCCTTCGGTCAACGCGGCGAAGAACTCGTCATCGTTGTACAGACCGATGCCGTGTTCCTTGCTCGGGGTGATGTTGGTGCCGTAGATCGTGCCGAATGGCGAGACGATCGGCAGGCCGCCGGCATAAGGCGCGCCACCCGGTGCGGTGTGGCAGGCCATGCAGTCGGCGGCGCGGGCGAGGTATTCGCCGCGCTTGACCTGATCGTCGGCGTGGGCCGCCAAGAGCGGCGCGGCCAGCCCGACTGCGAAAGTCACGCGGGTCAGTAAACGCTTCATGCTCAACCCTCCTTGACCAGACCAAGATCGGTCAGCACGTTGCGCGTGGCGTTGTAGTAACGCACGTAGCCGGTGCAGCGGCAGACGTGATGGCCGAGGCTGTCTTCGATCACCTGTTCAAGCTGACTTTTGACAATCGGCTGGCGCTTCAGCTTCTCGACCAGCACGGTTGCGGCGTTGACGAAGCCCGGCGCGCAGTAGCTGCACTGGAAGGCGAACTCGTCGACGAAGCGCTGCTGGATCGGATTGAGCTCGGTGACCTGACCTTGCTCGTCGCGGGTGGCGTGGCCTTCGATCGTGCGAACTTTCTTGCCCTCGAAGTAATGCGCGCCGGTGATGCAGGTGCGCACCTCTTCGCTGGTGCCGTCGGGGTTGTCGACGATCACTACGCAGGCGTGGCAGATGCCCTGGCCGCAGCCCAGACGCGAGCCGGTGAGGTTTTTGTATTCGTGCAGGTAGTCGATCATCGGCAGGTCATCAGGGATGTCCACCGGACCGACGGATTGACCATTGAGGGTCAGTTGAAGCGGACGGTTAGCCATTGAGGGCCTCCTTGATGCGCGCAGCGGTGATAGGCAGGTCACGAACACGTTTACCGATGGCATGCGCCACGGCGTTACCGATGGCACCGACGATCGGGATCATCACCACTTCGGCGATGCCTTTAGACGGATCGCTCGGCGACAGTGGCGGCAGAATTTCCGCGGTCTGTTTCCACACTGCAACGTGACGCGCCATCGGCAGACGATAACGGTTGAAGTTCCAGTCACCCTCCCCCGGACCGCCTTCGTACAGCGGCATCTCTTCCATCAGCGCATGGCCAATCCCCATAGCGATACCGCCTTCGAGCTGGCCCTTGACCAACTCTTCAACCAGCACGCGACCGCACTCGATCCACGAATGGTGATTGAGCACCTGGACTTCCGCCGAGCCTTTGTTGACCTTCAGCTCGACCAGCGTGGCGACCGGGCTGTAATAGGTCACCGCTGCGTTGTTCAACTGCACCACCGGGTAGTTGACGTTCTGCCGATCGAGCAGGTGGAAGCCAGCGCTGTTCATCTGCGCTTTCTTCGCTTGCGGGGCGCCATCGCCGTATTTCACCGCCAGACCGTCGAGCGGCAGGCGCTCGCGCACGCCGTCGATGCTGTACTCGGCCTCGGCCCAGCTCCAGCGGTTGAAACCGTGCACCGTGGCGCCTGTCACCAGACCGCGTTCATGGGCGCGCTTGGCCAGCTCTTCGAAGCTCAGCGGTTGCATGCCGTTGGCGGTCAGCTTGCCATCGACCCAGTGCGCATCCTCGCGACGCACCACGTAAGGGTTGGCCTGGCCGCCATACGGGCCCTGACGCCAGATCTCCAGCGCCGCCGGCCACAAACCATGGTTGAACAGCACGCGTGCCGCTTCCCGGGTCGCATGACTGAAGTAATAGGCGGAGTTGGTCGCCGACGACGCCGAGGCCAGCTTGCCGACCCAGCGCGGGTTGCGCAGCAGATTGTCCTGCTCCGCCTGACTCATGATGTACGGGTTGCCGCTGGTGATCAGCTGCATTTCCTGCCATTCGGTTTCGCCGGTCTTCACATCCTGCGCCGGGCTGCCGAGGAAATCGGCGACGACCAACGCTTGCGAGGTGGACATGCCGGTGCCGATTTCGATACCAATGTGGCGCAGCGTGATGCGGCCATCAGCGGTGAATTCGATGCTGGCCATCGGCGCTTCGGAGCCGGTGCCGAAATCTTTCTGGCAGATGGCGAAACCGACGCCGTACCAGTTATCCGGGTCTGCCGCTTCACGTTGCTGCTTGATCGCGTCGCGGTTTTTCCAGACCTCGTGCACCGAGGCCTTGTCGAGAATTTCGTGCAGGCGCAGCGCACCGGCCGGGATCGCGCCCTGAGTATTCTTCATGCCGGAACGCAGAGCGTTCCTGCGGCGCAAATCGATCGCGTCGACACCCAGGCGATTGGCGATCTCGTCGACCATCATCTCCGTCGCCGCCATGCTTTGCAGGGTGCCGTAACCGCGCATTGAGCCCGCCTCGACCGCACGCGAGTGATACGCGGTGACTTGCAGATCGTTCTGCGGCATGTAGTAGATCGACTGCGCTGCTGTGGCACCAACCGCCGCCACCGATGGGCTGTAGTTGACCCGACCGCCACCGTCGACGCTCATTTCCGCGCGGAAAATCTTGAAGGTGTAATCGTTCTTGTCCACGGCCAACTGGTAGCGGATGTCGAACGGGTGACGCTTGATGCCGCTCTGGAATTGCTCGTAGCGATCATTGGCCAGACGCACCGGCACCCCGGCGCCGTAGAGCGCAGCCAAGGCTGCGTAGTAAACGAAGATGTTGTGGTCTTTGGAGCCGTAGCCGACGGTGTAGCCCGGGTGCATGTTCAGGTTGGCCAGGCCGAAACGCGACGGCCCGATCATCTTCGCGGTCTCGGTCGCGACTTCCAGCGGGCACTGGGTCGCCACGACAAAATGCAGGGTTTTGGTTTTCGGGTCGTACCAGCCGTTGCCGTTGTCCGGCTCGAGGGCAGCCGGTTCGATGGACGGAGTTTTGTAGCGCTCATCGAACACCAGCCAGTTGTCCGGCGGCGTGTCGATTTCCTGCTTCATGCGGTCAGCGTAGAACAGGCCGCGTTCGGTGAGGTTGCCATGCAGGTTCGGCGAGGCATTCCACACCGGACGGCGGTTCTTCAGCATCGGGAACAGGATCGAATCCTTGAGGCTGGCGAACTCGTCTTCATCCGCCGAAGTCGCGCCGCCGACGCGCACGTAGCGGAAGCTGCCGTAGGGATCGCCTTCGTAGAACGGCACCTTGGCGCCGTAACGAATCGCTTTGTCATTGAATTTGAGTTGGTTCTTGGCCTGACGGAAACGCTCGAAATCGTTCCAGATCAGGATCGCCACCGGGTGACCGATGAACATCGGCACTTTGCCTTCCGGCAGCAATGGATCAGGCGCATGCTCTTCGGGGAAGTGGATACCGTCCTTGTCCAGATCGGCAGCGGTGACGATGCGGTCAGGTTGCAGATCGGCGCCGAGCCACGACAGGTCGTAACCTGCGTAGATACGGTCGGCCTTGATGGTTTTCAGCAGCATGGCGTGGCCCTGTTGCTCAGGCCAGCCGGGCATGTCCTTGGCGCGGATGTCGCGGGCGAAAACTTTGCCGCCGCAGACCTTGGACAGGGCATCGTTGCGTTGGCGCGCCTTGCCGTTATTGCCGAGCCATTTCTCGGACGGCACGGTGACGCTGTTTTCCATCAAGGCAGCCAGCGCCTGACTGCTGAGCGGCGTAAGCGTAACGCTCACACCCGCCACCAGCCCGCCCTGGAGGAACGAGCGCCGGGATATTTCACGGTTGGACATGGATCATCCTCTGGGCGGTTATAGGTCCGCCCTTGTGGTTATCTACTGGGGATCTCGAGTCGTGCAGAAGCTCTTTCTGGCGAAGCAAAGAGCTGTGTTGACAGTGCAAAGCTGACCGAAAGGTTAACTTTAAAGGTTTCTGCGCCCGCGGCAAACAACCAGTTACAAAAACCTGACCAAATAATCAAAAAAATCAATGCGACGTGGGATCGCAGCAATTTGGTTTGGAATCAAATCATTGTAGGAGTGAGCCTGCTCGCGATGGCGGTGTGTCAGTCGCGAATATCGGCGACTGGAATACAGCTATCGCGAGCAGGCTCACTCCTACAGAAGGATTTGTGCAAGAGTTCGAGAGAGGAATAGCCAAATTT
The DNA here is from genome assembly GCF_024169245.1 of Pseudomonas koreensis. Taxonomy (NCBI): domain Bacteria; kingdom Pseudomonadati; phylum Pseudomonadota; class Gammaproteobacteria; order Pseudomonadales; family Pseudomonadaceae; genus Pseudomonas; species Pseudomonas koreensis. The sequence continues at coordinate 3,463,160 of NZ_JALJWP010000001.1, read as the reverse complement.
CAGACACAAAAAACCCCGGTCTTTCGACCAGGGTCTTTGCTATCGATCCGATTCAGCCTGTTGCTGGTTTCGGCGCTTCAAGGCGTTCAGTGGTCCTTGAGGCAGATATGGCGCAGCGGACGGGACTCGAACCCGCGACCCCCGGCGTGACAGGCCGGTATTCTAACCGACTGAACTACCGCTGCGTATCGCTTTGAGCTTGCGCTCAAGTAACTCGTTTTGATCGCCGGCTTCGGTGCCTGGCAATCGCGAACCAGATGAATCTGACTCGTAAAATATGGCGCAGCGGACGGGACTCGAACCCGCGACCCCCGGCGTGACAGGCCGGTATTCTAACCGACTGAACTACCGCTGCGCGTCGGTGCAGGCACTTTCAGCCTACTCTCTTGCTTGTGCAAGCTTCTCGGGAGTGGTGGGTGATGACGGGATCGAACCGCCGACATTCTGCTTGTAAGGCAGACGCTCTCCCAGCTGAGCTAATCACCCGTTTGCATCTCCGAGGCCGCGAAATTTACGCAGGTGGCGAAGCTAAGTCAATAGCAGGATTGGAGTTTTTCTGAAAAAGACAAAATTGCTTCATTCCTGAAGAAGCCATCGACCCATAGACCGCATTCGCGAGCAGGCTCGCTCCCACAGGACGCGGCTTCGCTTGTTATTCGGTGTAGATCATCTTCTTGGTCATGCCGCCATCGACGACGAATTCCTGGCCGGTGACAAACCCGGCATTGCGCGACAGCAACCAAGCGACCATCGCCGCCACGTCCTCGACCATCCCTACCCTGCCCGCCGGATGCTGGGCATGATCGGCATCGGCCAGAGGTTGGGCGCGCCGTACCGAGGGATCACGCGCATCGATCCACCCCGGGCTGACGGCATTGACTCGAATTTCCGGCCCGAGGCTGATGGCCAGCGCATGGGTCAGCGCCAACAATCCGCCCTTGCTCGCGGCATAGGCCTCGGTATCCGGTTCCGACTGCCCGGCGCGGGTCGAGGCCAGGTTGACGATCGAACCGTTGTGGGCACGCAGATACGGCGCACAGTGCTTGGCCAGCAACATCGGCCCGCTCAGGTTCACCGCCAGCACCCGATTCCAATAGGCGAGATCGAGACTTTCCAGAGTGATGTTGTGCGGATCGGCCACCGCCGCGTTGCAGACCAGCGCATCCAGGCGACCAAACTGACCCAGCACCTCGGCCACGCCCAGCGCAACCTGACTTTCGTCCGCGACATCCATGGCGATAAACCAGGCATTCTCGCCCAGCACCTTCGCCACTTTCGAACCACGCGCCCGATCGAGATCGGTCAGCACCACTTGCCAGCCCTCGCTGATCAGCCAGGCGGCAATGCCCAGACCGATGCCACGCGCGGCACCCGTGACCAACGCAACGCGGCCATGGGTACCTGCGGTCGGGGTAGACAACTCGATCACAACGCGGCCAGACCGCGCGCCAGGTCGGCTTGCAGGTCAGCGACGTCCTCCAGACCCACCGCAACGCGGATCAGGCTGTCACGAATGCCCGCCGCTTCACGCTCTTGCGGCGCCAGACGGCCATGAGAGGTGGTGCTCGGGTGCGTGATCGTGGTCTTGCTGTCGCCGAGGTTGGCGGTGATCGAAATCAACCGCGTGGCATCGATAAAGCGCCAGGCGCCCTCTTTGCCGCCCTTGACCTCGAAGCTGACCACAGCACCGAAGCCCTTCTGCTGGCGCTGGGCCAACTCGTGCTGCGGATGGCTCTTGAGACCGGCGTAATGGACTTTCTCGATGCCGTCCTGCCGCTCCAGCCATTCGGCCAGCGCCTGGGCGTTGGCGCAATGCGCTTTCATGCGCAGGTTGAGGGTCTCGAGGCCTTTGAGGAAGATCCACGCATTGAACGGGCTGAGGGTCGGCCCGGCGGTCCGCAGGAAACCCACCACTTCCTTCATCTGTTCGCTGCGTCCGGCGACAACGCCGCCCATGCAGCGGCCCTGACCGTCGATGAACTTGGTTGCCGAGTGCACGACAATGTCCGCGCCGAGCTTCAGCGGTTGTTGCAGCGCCGGGGTGCAGAAGCAATTGTCGACCACCAGCTGCGCGCCCTTGGCGTGGGCGATTTCAGCTAGCGCGGCGATATCCACCAACTCGGCCAACGGATTGGACGGAGACTCGACAAAAAGCAGTTTGGTGTTGGACTTGATCGCCGCGTCCCAGGCCGACAGATCGGCCAGCGGCACGTAATCGACTTCGACGCCGAAGCGTTTGAAGTACTTTTCGAACAGGCTGATGGTCGAGCCGAACACACTGCGCGACACCAGCACATGATCGCCAGCACTGCACAGACTCATCACAACCGCCATGATCGCAGCCATGCCGGTTGCCGTGGCGACGGCTTGCTCGGCGCCCTCCAGCGCGGCAATGCGTTCTTCGAACGCGCGCACGGTCGGGTTGGTGTAGCGCGAATACACGTTGCCGGGCACTTCGCCGGCAAAGCGCGCCGCTGCATCGGCAGCGGTGCGGAACACGTAACTGGAGGTGAAGAACATCGGGTCACCGTGTTCGCCTTCCGGCGTGCGGTGCTGACCGGCACGGACGGCCAGGGTATCGAACGCTACGCCTTCGAGGTCGCTGTCCAGCCGACCGGCATCCCATTCCTGACTCATGCTGTCTCTCCTTGCTGTTCTCGAACAATAAATATCAGATACAAAACCGGCCCCTCAGGGCCGGTGGAAACTCAGTTGTTGTACAGATCGATGATCGCACTGACTGCCTGGGTCTTGACCTTCGAGGCATCGTTGCGCGCCTGTTCGATCTTGTCCAGGTAAGCCTCGTCGACGTCACCGGTCACGTACTTGCCATCGAATACCGCGCAATCGAAGTTTTCGATCTTGATCTTGCCGCCGCCGACCGCTTCGATCAAGTCAGGCAGGTCCTGATAGATCAGCCAGTCTGCGCCGATGAGGTCGGCCACGTCCTGGGTCGAACGGTTGTGCGCGATCAGTTCGTGAGCACTCGGCATGTCGATGCCGTAAACGTTCGGGAAGCGCACCGCGGGTGCCGCCGAGCAGAAATAGACGTTCTTCGCACCGGCTTCGCGGGCCATCTGGATAATCTGCTTGCAGGTGGTGCCACGCACGATCGAGTCATCGACCAGCATCACGTTCTTGCCGCGGAATTCCAGCTCGATGGCATTGAGCTTCTGGCGTACCGACTTCTTGCGCGCCGCCTGGCCCGGCATGATGAAGGTGCGACCGATGTAACGGTTCTTGACGAAGCCTTCGCGGAATTTCACGCCCAGGTGATTGGCCAGTTCCAGCGCAGCGGTACGGCTGGTGTCGGGAATCGGGATAACCACGTCAATGTCGTGCTCAGGGCGCTCGCGCAGGATCTTCTCGGCAAGCTTCTCGCCCATGCGCAGACGCGCCTTGTACACCGACACGCCGTCGATGATCGAGTCCGGACGCGCCAGGTAGACGTGCTCGAAGATGCACGGGGTCAGCGACGGGTTGGTCGCGCACTGACGGGTGTGCAGTTTGCCGTCTTCAGTGATGTACACCGCTTCGCCCGGCGCCAGGTCGCGAATCAGGGTGAAACCCAGCACGTCCAGCGAAACGCTCTCCGAGGCAATCATGTACTCGACGCCTTCGTCGGTGTGACGCTGGCCGAACACGATTGGACGAATGCCGTGCGGGTCGCGGAAACCGACGATGCCGTAACCGGTGATCATCGCGACAACGGCGTAACCACCGACGCAACGGTTGTGCACGTCGGTCACGGCGGCGAAAACGTCCTCTTCGGTCGGCTGCAGCTTGCCGCGCTGGGCCAACTCGTGGGCGAACACGTTGAGCAGCACTTCCGAGTCAGAACTGGTGTTGACGTGACGCAGATCGGATTCGTAGATCTCTTTCGCCAACTGTTCAACGTTGGTCAGATTACCGTTGTGCGCCAGGGTGATGCCGTACGGGGAGTTGACGTAGAACGGCTGGGCTTCTGCCGACGTCGAGCTGCCGGCGGTCGGGTAGCGGACGTGGCCGATACCCATGTGGCCGACCAGACGCTGCATGTGACGCTGCTGGAACACGTCACGCACCAGGCCATTATCCTTGCGCAGGAACAACCGGCCATCATGGCTGGTCACGATACCGGCAGCGTCCTGGCCGCGGTGCTGGAGCACGGTTAGCGCGTCATACAGCGCCTGATTGACGTTCGACTTACCGACGATACCGACGATGCCACACATGCGACGCAACCCCTACTTAATGGATCTGAACTGAACAACACTCACTGAGGCGTTTTCGCCGTCGGCAAGAGCTGCTCCTTGAACGGAATCTCAGCGGGTACGCTGATTCCGCTGGCAAGCCACTGACTGCTCCACCCCAGTATCAGGTTCTTGGACCAGTCGGCGACCAATAGAAACTTGGGCACGAGCTGTGATTCTTTCCACCACCCGTCCTGCTGTACCGGCCCCAGGCTCAACAGCCCGACCGCCACGACCACCAGCAACACGCCACGCGCTGCGCCGAAGGCCATGCCGAGGAATCGATCGGTCCCGGACAACCCGGTGACGCGAACCAACTCGCCGATAAGATAATTGATCATTGCGCCCACGATCAGTGTGGCGACAAACATGATGGCACAGCCCGCGATCACGCGAGCCGATGGGGTTTCGATGTATCCGGCGAGGTACTCGGACAGTGAGCCACCAAACATCCAGGCAACCGCTCCTGCGATGATCCAGGTCAGCAGCGATAAAGCTTCCTTTACGAAGCCGCGGCTCAGACTGATCAAAGCGGAGATGGCGATGATTGCAACGATCGCCCAGTCAACCCAGGTAAATGGCACAGTGCAGCCTACAGACGGATAAGGCGGCGCATTTTAGCAGAGCGCATGGCTGTCGGTAAGCTGCGATTGTCAGTGGTTTTCAATCGAGGTGATAGATTTCAGCCACGTTCAGGCTGAAAACGGACAACGAAGCCCTTGAGGTTCTGCTGGCGACTCAGCAGATCGCGCAGGCGATCAGCTTCGGCGCGCTCGATCAGCGGACCGACGAACACCCGATTCTTGCCGTCAGCCGATCGAATGTAGGCGTTGTAGCCTTGGCTGCGCAGGTTTTTCTGCAGGCTTTCGGCGCTGGCACGGCTAGACAGACTGGCCAGTTGTACCGACCAGCTGACCGACAGACCGTTGGCATCGACGCGGCTCTGCGTGGTATCGGGCTTGCTCGTTGCCGAGGTGATCGGCTGGGCCGGCGCCGGTATCGGCTTGGCCACCGGTGGCGGCGTCGCCGGGCGGGCAATCTGCGCAGGGATGGTCGGTGCTGGCGCAGCCGGGGCAGCCGGAGCAGCAGGCACTGCTTCTTCAGCGACCTCTTCGTCAGTCGGCACCGGCTCTTGCGGCAAAGCCTGCGGCTCAGGCACGGCGACCGGGTCCATTTGCACTTGCGGCAGGGCCGAAGGCTGAGGCGCAGCCGGGGCCTCGACCGTCACCTGACGCTGCTCGTCCTGGCGGGAAAACAGCATCGGCAGGAAGATCACCGCCAGCGCTACCAGCACCAGCGCGCCGACCATGCGCTGCTTGTACGCTTTATCCAGCAAAGCCATTCGCCGCTTCCTCCGTGGAGCGCCGGGCCAGCCACTCAAGGGCCTCGGCGACACAATAAAATGATCCGAACAACAGAATCTCGTCGTCGCTGGTCGCTACCGCGCACTGCCCTTCCAGAGCAGCTGCGACACTGTCGTAGGACGCGACCGAAGCGCCAAGGTTCTGCAGCGCGGCCTGCAACTCCGCGACCGGACGCGCGCGTGGCGAATCCAGCGGCGCGACAGCCCAATGCGCGACACTAGCATTCAATTCGCCAACAACACCATCCAGATCCTTGTCCACCAGCAGCCCGAACACCGCCAGGCGCTTGCCAACCGGCGGGCGCGCGGCCAGACGACGCGCAAGATATTCGGCGGCATGCGGGTTGTGACCGACGTCCAGCAACAGATTCAGGCGCTTGCCGTTCCATTCGAACGAACGGCGATCGAGGCGCCCGACCACGCGCGTCGCCTGCAACGCCGCGACAATCTGCTCGGCATTCCACGGCAAACCTGTCAGCAGATAGGCTTGCAGCGCCAACGCGGCGTTTTCCATTGGCAGATCGAGCAGCGGCAAGTCGCGCAACTCCACCGCTTGGCCCTGTGCATTGGTACCGCGCCACTGCCAATGCTGCTCGGTGATGCCGAGATCGAAATCGCGACCACGCAGGAAAAACGGGCAAGCCAGCTCGCGGGCTTTGTCCAGCAGTGGCTGCGGGGGATTCAGATCGCCGCACAGGGCTGGCTTTCCTTGACGGAAGATCCCGGCCTTCTCGAAGGCTACGGATTCGCGGGTATTGCCAAGATAGTCGGCATGATCGACGCCAATGCTGGTGACCAGCGCGATATCAGCATCGACTACATTGACGGTATCCAGACGCCCGCCCAACCCGACTTCAAGCACCACAGCGTCAAGCGCCGCCTGCTGGAACAGCCAGAACGCTGCCAGAGTGCCCATTTCGAAGTAAGTCAGGGAAGTCTCGCCGCGGCCCGCCTCGACCGCAGCAAAGGCTTCGCAGAGCTGCGCGTCAGTGGCCTCGACGCCATTGAGCTGCACCCGCTCGTTGTAACGCAGCAGGTGCGGGGAATTGTAGACACCAACGCTCAGGCCCTGCGCGCGCAGCAACGAAGCCACGAACGCGCAGGTCGAACCCTTGCCGTTGGTGCCGGTGACCGTGATCACCCGAGGCGCCGGCTGGCCCAGCCCCATGCGGGACGCTACCTGTTGCGAACGCTCCAGGCCCATGTCGATGGCCGACGGATGCAACTGCTCGAGGTAGGCGAGCCATTCACCAAGGGTGCGCTGGGTCATACGTTGGCAGGCACCGGCGGCACCACGATCGGCTCGATCGGCGCGGCGACGAATTTCGGCGTCGGCTTGCCGGTCATCTGTGCCAGCAGGTTACCCAGACGCGGGCGCAGTTCCTGACGGTGGATGATCATGTCGATGGCGCCGTGCTCCAGCAGGAACTCGCTGCGCTGGAAGCCTTCCGGCAGTTTTTCGCGCACGGTCTGCTCGATAACACGCGGACCGGCGAAGCCGATCAGGGCTTTAGGCTCGCCGACAATGACGTCGCCGAGCATCGCCAGACTGGCCGACACACCGCCGTAGACCGGGTCGGTCAGTACGGAGATGAACGGAATGCCTTCTTCACGCAGACGCGCCAGCACGGCCGAGGTCTTGGCCATCTGCATCAGCGAGATCAGCGCTTCCTGCATGCGTGCACCACCGGAAGCAGCGAAGCAGATCATCGGGCAGCGGTTTTCCAGCGCGTAGTTGGCAGCGCGAACGAAGCGCTCACCGACAATGGCGCCCATGGAACCGCCCATGAAGTTGAATTCGAATGCCGAAACCACCACCGGCATGCCCAGCAAGGTGCCGCTGACCGAGATCAGCGCGTCTTTTTCGCCGGTCTGCTTTTGCGCAGCAACCAGGCGATCCTTGTACTTCTTGCCGTCGCGGAATTTCAGACGGTCAACCGGCTCCAGATCGGCGCCCAGTTCGTTGCGGCCTTCCGGATCGAGGAAGATGTCGATGCGCGCACGTGCGCCGATGCGCATGTGATGGTTGCACTTGGGGCAAACGTCCAGGGTCTTTTCCAGTTCCGGACGGTACAACACCGCCTCGCAGGACGGGCATTTGTGCCACAGACCTTCAGGCACCGAGCTCTTCTTGACCTCCGAGCGCATGATCGAAGGGATCAGTTTGTCTACTAACCAGTTGCTCATGCTTTCTTTCTCCAGTACCGGCGGCCCGAACGCTCTGGTTCGCAGCCCCGCGTATGCCCTTGAGCTAAATTCATGTGTGTGGCGATGGTTGATGAACGGTTGCGGTCAGCGCGAAACATGACCTGCGTACGATTCAGCAACCCTCAGCCGCGCCTGCTTTGTGCAAGTGCATTGATGGACGGCGGCAGACTGCCAGCCGTCACATCGACGATGTATTGCCGCGCACCGCGTTGATGAATGCGCGAATCTTGTGGTGATCCTTGATGCCTTTGCTCGCTTCTACCCCGCCGCTGACATCCACCGCGTAGGGCTTGACCCGTGCTACCGCGTCGGCAACGTTCTCCGGCGTCAGGCCACCGGCCAGAATCAGCGGCTTGCTCAGGCGCTGCGGAATCAGTGACCAGTCAAACGCCTCGCCGGTTCCACCGGGCACCCCTTCGACATAGGTGTCGAGCAGCACGCCACTGGCGCCGGGAAAAGCATCGCAGGCAGCGGCAATGTCATCACCCGCCTTGACCCGCAGCGCCTTGATGTACGGACGATGCCAGCCTTCGCATTCCTCGGCGCTTTCGTCGCCATGGAACTGCAGCAGATCCAGCGGCACCGCATCGAGGATTTCTCCCAGCTCGCAACGGCTGGCATTGACGAACAGCCCGACAGTGGTCACGAACGGCGGCAGCGCCTTGATGATCGCCCGCGCCTGCTGCACGCTCACCGCTCGCGGGCTCTTGGCGTAGAACACCAAGCCGATCGCGTCGGCACCGGCTTCGACCGCGGCCAATGCATCTTCGATGCGGGTAATGCCGCAGATCTTGCTGCGAACGGCTGACATGTCAGGAAAACCTCAGGGCAAAATCCGAAAACGTCCCGGATGGTAACAAAAGCGTTCGAGGGCGTCAGCCGTCAAGTTCGGAGAAACCCGTAAGGAAATGTGGCCCGATAAAGCGCTCGGGCAACGGGAATTCGTCGTGGTACTCGACCTGCACCAGATACAACCCGTATGGATGCGCCGTCACCCCGCCGGAGCGACGCTCGCGGCTTTCCAGCACTTCTTTCATCCACTCCACCGGGCGCTCACCGGCGCCGATGGTCATCAGCACACCGGCAATATTGCGCACCATGTGGTGCAGGAACGCGTTGGCACGAATGTCGAGCACGATCATCTTGCCGTGACGGGTCACGCGCAGATGATGCATCTTCTTGATCGGTGACTTGGCCTGGCACTGACCGGCCCGGAATGCGCTGAAATCGTGGGTACCGATCAGGTATTGCGCTGCCTCGGCCATACGTTCGACGTCGAGCGGACGGTGATTCCAGGTGATTTCTTCGTTGAGGTGCGCCGGGCGAATCTGATCGTTGTAGATTACATAGCGATAACGCCGCGCGATGGCTTTGAAGCGCGCGTGAAAATGCGCCGGCATGACCCTGGCCCAGCTGACGCTGATGTCGTGGGGCAGATTGATGTTGGCGCCCATGACCCAGGCTTTCAGCGAGCGATCGACCTGGGTGTCGAAGTGCACCACCTGGCCGCAGGCATGCACGCCGGCATCGGTGCGCCCGGCGCATTGCAGGGAAACCGGCGAATTGGCGACTTTCGACAGGGCTTTTTCAAGCTCTTCCTGCACCGTCGCCACTCCGGTCAACTGCCGTTGCCAGCCGCTGTAACGCGAGCCTTTGTACTCAACGCCCAGCGCGACGCGGTAAAAGCCGTCGGGCGCCATTTCGGCGACCGGGTTATCTATGTTTGCCAAGGTGGGACAGCCTGCTGATTTGCAAAGGCGGGCATTATAAGGCGGTGGGCCGGGGATGCCAGAGTTCTCTATCGGCAGTACCGCCCCATCGCGAGCAGGCTCACTCCTACAAAGGGTACGCATTTCAACTGTAGGAGTGAGCCTGCTCGCGATAGCGATCTTCCGAACACCGCAGAAACGGGCACAAACAAAAACGGCAGCCCCACCGGGCTGCCGTTTTCGTCTACCGCTGAACTCAGACCAGGTTGGAAAGCATTTCCTTGGCCTCGCCCCGCTGCTTCTCGTCACCCTCGGTCAACACTTCGTTGAGGATGTCGCGCGCACCATCGGCATCGCCCATGTCGATGTAAGCCTGGGCCAGATCGAGTTTGGTCGCCGCTTCGTCAGTCCCGGCGAGGAAGTCGAAATCATCTTCGCCCAGGTCATCGCCCAACGCTGCGTCCGCTTCGCTGAAGGTCGGCTCGGCCATGCTTTGCGACAGGCGATCCAGCTCGGCATTGACGTCGTCCAGCTCGGCCGCGAACGCATCCGGCTCGGCGGCGGGATTGGTGTCCATTTCGTCTGCCAGCGACAGGTCGAAATCGGCCGGCAACTCCAGATCGTCCTGCGGCACGTCGGCGACTACCGGCGTCTCGACCGGCGGCAGATCTTTCACACCGTCATCCAGATCGAGCAGGAAGTCATCTTCAGCCAACGTGGCCGGCGATGGTTCGGCGCCAAGATCCATGTCCAGATCGAAGTCCGACAGATCGTCGAGATTGTCTTTCATCTCGGTCTGCTCTTGCAGCACCGAGGCGAAGCTCAGATCGTCTTCGGCCGGGAATTCATCCAGCTCGACCGGCGCTTCTGGCTCAACCACTGGCGCAGGATCTACCGGGGTGATGTTGTCGAGGTCGTCCAGACTCAAATCGAACGCCGTGTCCAGATCGTCAGTCGCAGGCTCAGGCGCCTGCGGCTCGTCCTGCAACAGTTCCTTGACATATTGCGCGTCCAGTTCGGCTGCGACGGCCGCAGCCGCGAGCCCACCGGCAGCAACCACGGCCATGGCCGGGAAGCGGCTTTTCAGCGCTTCGACCTTGGCGAAGTTGTCGCCGTTGGCCACCAGTTGACGCTCTTGCGCAACGAACGCATCGCGGTCGCCCTGCTGACCGTAGACTTCCATCAGCTTCAGGCGCAGATCGCTGCGTTCCGGCTCGAGGCTGACGCCCTCTTCCAGCAGCGCGGCGGCCTGATTCAGGCGACCGGCATTGATGTGCGATTGCGCCTTGTCGAGCACGTCATCCGAGCGTTCGCCGGCCGGGGCCACCAGAGGTGCGGCGATCGGCGCGGCCATCACCACCGGAGTGACAACCGGTGCTGGCGCTGGCGTTGGCGCAGGTGTCGGAGCGGGCGTATTGAGCTTGACGCTGGCCGCAGGAGTTTCCAGGCCAGAGAAGCTGCTTTCCGGCAAATCATGCTCGGCGGAAAACTCTTGTTCTTCAGCCAGAGCACGCGCCATGCGCAGGTGCTTTTCGGCTTCCTGCTGAGCTTTGCGACGACGCGCCAGTAGCAACAACAGAAGCAGCAAAACCACCGCACCGCCGCCGATCAGGCCGAGCAGGATCGGATTGGTCAGCAGTTCGTTGAAAGTTTTGTCATCGTCAGCAGCGGGCGTGGTTTCAACCACCGGCTCGACGACCGGCTCAACCGGTGTTTCCGCTGGAGGCGCAATGGCCGACTCCGGAGTGGGTGAAGCGGCTGCGGCGTCCGCCGGGGTGGCCGGCGGAGTCGCGGCCAGCTCGGCAGTGATCGCCGGAACCGGCGGCACAGCAGCGTTGGCGCCAGGCGCAGCGCTGGCACCGTCGGCCTGCATCTTAGCCAGTTGATTGTTCTTCAGCTCGATCAGCTTCTGCAGCTTGTCCAGCTGGCTCTGCAGATCAGCCATGCGGCTTTTCAGTTCCTCATTGTCACGACGGGTCGTGTCGAGGGTTTCCTGAGTGATCGCCAGTTTGTTGCTCAGCGCCTTGGCATCGCCTGCCGGGCCTTTCGCACCGGGCTTGGCGCTTTCCGCCGAGACCAGGCTCAGATTGTCCTGAGTGTTGGGCGCCGCACCGGTGTTGCCACGGCCGCGATTGGTCGCATCCAGCTGCTGCTGACCGGTGCCCGGCTTGGCCACGTAACGACGACCCTGACGCCAGGCTTCGTTCTGCGCCGCCACTTCAGCGATGGCTGCCGATTGCGGCAGCGCGGTGCTTTGTACCGAGTCCGGCAGACGCAGCACCTGACCGGTTTTCAGACGGTTGATGTTGCCGTCGATAAAGGCATTCGGATTGAGTGCCTGAATCGCCAGCATGGTCTGCTGCACCGATCCGCCGTTACGCGCCTTCGCGGCGATTTCCCACAGGGTGTCGCGCGGCGTAGTGGTGTACTGATTGCGATGGGTGGCGCCAGTGGTTGGCGCGGTGATGGTTTGCGACGGCGCCGGTTGCGCAGCGGCGTCAGCGGTCTGCGGCGAGAACTTCGACGGATCGAGCAGCACGCTGTAATCACGTAGCAAGCGGCCATTGGGCCACATCACCTGCACGAGAAACTTCACCATCGGTTCCGACAGCGGTTGGCTCGAGGTCACGCGCAACACGCTTTTGCCGTTGGCGTTGAGCACCGGGGTGAAGGTCAGATCATTGAGAAAGGCCTGGCGATCGACGCCGGCCTTGGCGAAATCTTCGGGTGAAGCCAGGCTCGGCACCACCTCGGCGGCGGTGAGATCCTTGACGTCGAGCAGCTCGATTTCGGCCACCAACGGCTGGTTCAGGGTCGACTTCAGGGTCAGCTCCCCGAGCCCGAGGGCATGCGCCATACCGGAGGACAGCGCCGAGGCGGCCGCTATTGCTAACACCAGTTTGCGAACTTGAACCATAGCCTCATCCTTTGTTTGAACGTTCCTCGGCCAGCGAGAAGCTTTTGAATACCGCTGCCGTAAGGCATTGCGCGCGACGACGGAAGTCGCCGCGCGCGATCATTTCTTTACTGCCCCGGAAAGTCCCGGAGGGTGACTCGTCATCGAGCGCTTCGGGCAAGCATAGCGCTCACCTAGAATCAGTCGACAAATTGTTGCCAAGTATCTTTTACAGCAGGTCTTTTATCAACAACTCAGCCAGCTGCACGGCATTGAGCGCCGCGCCTTTGCGTACGTTATCTGACGTCAGCCAAAGATTTAGTTCCGCCGGGTCGTCGACGCCGCTGCGCACGCGCCCGACATAGACCACGTCCTGCCCCACTGCATCGCCGACAGCGGTCGGATAATCGCCGGCATCAACCAGCTCGATGCCCGGCGCAGCTTCGAGCGCTGCGTTGACCTGTTCCAGGTCAACAGCACTTGCTGACTGCAAGGTCACGCTAAAGCTATCGCCAAAAAACACCGGGGCTTGAACGCAAGTGGCAGAAATCTTCAATAAAGGTTTCGCCAGGACTTGGCGCAGTTCACGCACCAGACGTTTTTCCAGCAGCGTATGGCCCTGCGCATCCGGCGTGCCGACTTGGGCGAGCAGGTTGAAAGCCATCTGCCGATCAAAGAATGTTGGCTCCAGCGGGCGCATGTTCAGCAGCTCGGCGGTCTGCCGCGCGAGCTCGGTTACCGCCTCGCGGCCTTGCGCAGAAACCGCCAGATTGGCGGTGACATTGACGTATTGCAGATCAATCAGATCGAGCAGCGGCGCCAACACCACCGCAAGGGTCGTGGCCGACGGGCTCGGGCTGCTGACCTGGAATGGGCTTTTCAGACTGGCGAGAATATCGGCATTGGCCTCCGGCACCACCTGCGGCGCCTGATCGGCGGGCAAGGCGCCGGACAGGTCGATCAACGAGCAGCCGGCAGCATGGGCGCGTGCCGCATAGCTCAGCGACACAGCGGCGCCGGCGGCGAAGAACACCAGTTTGACCTTGCTGAAATCGAACTCGTCAACCTCGCGCACGCGTACGTTTTTGTTGCGGAACAGCACCGAGCTACCGGCTGATTCACTGCTGGCCAGCAGGTGCAGGTTGCCGACCGGGAAGTCGCGTTCTTCGAGAATCTGTACGAGGGTTTCGCCGACAGTACCGGTGGCGCCGATAACGGCGATATCGAAAGTCTGGGTCATGGAGCTACCTCTGGCAAAACGGGGGAGCGGCACTTTACCGGGTGGGTGGCGCACAGGCAATTTCTGCAGGTTTTGCGGTGTCAGTACCGGCCCCTTCGCGAGCAAGCTCGCTCCCACATTTGAAATGCATTCCCCTGTGGGAGCGAGCTTGCTCGCGAAAAAGGCAGTACAGACACCCGAGAAATCCTTGGCATAAAAAAACCCGCACCTCTTTCAAGGCGCGGGCTCTTTCATCGCGTCAAGCGATCAACGCTCCAGCAGGATCCGCAGCATGCGCCGCAGCGGTTCGGCCGCGCCCCACAGCAGCTGGTCGCCGACGGTGAAGGCACCGACGAATTGCGAACCCATGTTCAACTTGCGCAGACGGCCGACCGGGACATTCAGGGTGCCGGTGACCTTGGTCGGGCTCAGCTCCTGCATGCTGATCTCGCGGTTGTTCGGCACCAGTTTGACCCAAGGGTTGTGCTGGCTGATCAGCCCTTCGATATCGGCGATCGGTACGTCTTTGTTGAGCTTGATGGTCAGCGCCTGGCTGTGGCAGCGCATGGCGCCGATGCGCACGCAGATGCCGTCGACCGGGATCGGGCTCTTGAAGCGGCCGAGAATCTTGTTGGTCTCGGCCTGGGCCTTCCACTCTTCGCGGCTCTGGCCGTTCGGCAGTTCCTTGTCGATCCACGGGATCAGGCTGCCGGCCAGCGGTACACCGAAATTTTCGGTCGGGTAGGCTTCGCTACGCATGGCCTCGGCAACACGACGGTCGATGTCGAGAATCGCGCTGGCCGGGTCGGCCAGTTGATCAGCGACAGCGGCGTGGGTCGCGCCCATCTGCTTGATCAGTTCACGCATGTTCTGCGCGCCGGCACCGGAGGCGGCCTGATACGTCATGGCGCTCATCCACTCGACCAGACCGGCTTCGAACAGACCGCCCAGGCCCATCAGCATCAGGCTGACGGTGCAGTTGCCACCGATGTAGTTCTTGGTGCCCGCGTCCAGCTGCTGGTCGATGACCTTGCGGTTGACCGGGTCGAGAATGATCACCGCGTCATCGTTCATGCGCAGGCTCGACGCCGCATCGATCCAGTAGCCCTGCCAGCCGGCTTCGCGCAGCTTGGGGAATACTTCGCTGGTGTAGTCGCCGCCCTGGCAGGTCAGGATCACGTCGAGGGTCTTCAGCTCGTCAATGCTGTAAGCGTCCTTGAGCGGAGCAATGTCCTTGCCCACGGACGGGCCCTGGCCACCGACATTGGACGTGGTGAAAAACACCGGCTCGATAAGATCGAAATCCTGCTCTTCCAGCATCCGCTGCATGAGCACGGAACCGACCATCCCGCGCCAACCGATCAGACCTACACGTTTCATCGCAACTACACCTTCTTGAAAAGTGGGCCGCTGCTTAGCATTGAATTTCGCAGCGGGCCCGAGAGATTACAGATTCCGCAGCGCGGCGACTACTGCGTCGCCCATTTCCTGCGTACCGACTTTGGTACAACCGGCCGAGTGGATGTCGCCGGTGCGCAAGCCCTGATCGAGCACGACGCTGACGGCTTTTTCGATGGCATCGGCAGCATCGTGCAGATTGAAGCTGTAACGCAGCATCATCGACACCGACAGGATCGTTGCCAGCGGGTTGGCAATGCCTTGACCGGCAATGTCCGGCGCCGAACCGTGGCAAGGCTCGTACATGCCCTTGTTGTTGGAGTCCAGCGAGGCCGACGGCAGCATGCCGATGGAGCCGGTGAGCATCGACGCTTCGTCGGAGAGGATGTCGCCGAACATGTTGTCGGTGACGATTACGTCAAACTGCTTCGGCGCACGCACCAGTTGCATGGCGGCGTTGTCGACGTACATGTGGCTCAGTTCGACTTGCGGGTAATCCTTCGCCACTTGTTCGACGACTTCACGCCACAACTGGCTGGACGCCAGGACGTTGGCCTTGTCCACCGAGCAGAGCTTCTTGCCACGGACCATGGCCATGTCGAAACCGACACGGGCGATGCGGCGGATTTCGCTTTCGCTGTACGGCAGGGTGTCGTAGGACTGACGCTCGCCATTGTCCAGCGTACGGGTGCCACGCGGCGCGCCGAAGTAAATGCCGCCGGTCAGCTCACGGACGATGAGGATGTCCAGGCCGGCAACGATTTCCGGTTTCAGGCTCGACGCGTCGGCCAACTGCGGATAGAGGATCGCCGGGCGCAGGTTACCGAACAGGCCCAGTTGCGCACGGATCTTCAACAGACCGCGCTCAGGGCGGATATCACGCTCGATGGTGTCCCATTTCGGGCCACCGACCGCGCCCAGCAGCACAGCATCGGCAGCACGGGCGCGTTCCAGGGTTTCGTCGGCCAGCGGCACGCCGTGCTTGTCGATGGCCGCGCCACCGATCACGTCGTGGCTCAGCTCGAAGCCCAGGCTGTACTTGTCGTTGGCCAGTTCCAGCACCTTGACCGCTTCGGCCATGATTTCCGGACCAATGCCGTCACCCGGGAGAATCAGAATCTGCTTGCTCATGCTTTCCTCGTGTCTTCAAGCGGTGCGCCAGTGAACGGCGCGCCGGGAAAAATTCTTATCGCTCAGCCATCAGTACGATCACATCGGTACTGAACGAGCCGTCGGCATCTATCTCAAAATACTCACGCACCTCGTTGCCCATCGACTGCTGCAACTGGCGGATCGCCCCGCGCATCACCTCGGGCGTGCGCATGCGCTCGACCCAACTGAGGTACTCCAGACGCAAGCGCTGGCGCGTGGTGCTGCGCACATGCAGACCGGCTTCGCTGACCTGGCGCAGCCATTCGGCGGCGGAGTAGTCGCGGACATGGCTGGTGTCACGCAGCACTTCAACGCTTTGCAGGTAAGTGTCGAACAACGGACTGCCCGGTGACAACACATCGACGAACGCTGCCACCCCGCCCGGCTTGAGCACCCGGCGAACTTCGCGCAAGGCCAGGCCCAGGTCGCTCCAGTGATGCGCCGAATAACGACTGAACACAAAATCGAACTCGCCATCGGCGAACGGCAGGCGCTCGGCAGCGCCGTTGACGGTGACGATGTTGCTCAGAGCGCGATCGACGGCAGCACCCGCAACCACATCGAGCATTTGCTGCGACAGGTCGTAGGCCACCACTTCCCTGACCAGCGGCGCCACATGAAAACTGACATGCCCGGCGCCACAGCCCAGATCCAGCACCCGTGCCGCGCCCTGCCCGGCCAGCTCAGCCTGCAGCACTGCGAATTCACTGCCTTGGGCGTGAACGGCGCTGCTCAGGTAAGCGGCGGCCTGTTCGCCGAATTGCTTCTGGACGACCTGGGTGTGCTGGGCGGTGCTGGTCATGGTCACATCCTTCTGGGTTTTAGCCTTGTATTGCCCGGACTACCGCCTTCGCGAGCAAGCTCGCTCCCACATTTGAAATGCATTCCCCCTGTGGGAGCGAGCTTGCTCGCGAAGGGGCCGGCCCTGACTACATCAATTCCAAATCATGCTTATGCGTCGCGAAACAACCACGGCTGGCTAACCCGATGTTTCGCCTCGAACGTCGCAATCGCATCACCGTCCTGCAAGGTCAGGCCGATATCGTCCAGACCATTGAGCAGGCAATGCTTGCGAAACGCGTCGATCTCGAAGCTGTAGACCTTGCCATCCGGGCGGGTCACGGTCTGCGCTTGCAGGTCGATCTGCAATTGATAACCCGGCTCGGCTTCAACCTGCTTAAACAGTTCATCAACTTCTGCATCGCTGAGGATGATCGGCAGCAGGCCGTTCTTGAAACTGTTGTTGAAGAAGATGTCGGCGTAGCTCGGCGCGATGATGCTGCGAAAACCATACTCTTCCAGCGCCCACGGCGCGTGTTCACGGCTCGAACCGCAGCCGAAGTTCTCGCGGGCGAGCAACACGCTGGCCCCCTGATAACGCTCGGCGTTGAGCACGAAATCCTTGTTCAACGGGCGCTTGGAGTTGTCCTGATACGGCTGGCCGACATCCAGATAACGCCACTCGTCGAACAGGTTCGGGCCGAAACCGGTGCGCTTGATCGACTTCAAAAACTGCTTGGGAATGATCTGATCGGTGTCGACGTTGGCACGATCCAGAGGCGCGACAAGACCAGTGTGCTGAGTGAATGCCTTCATCTTTACTGTGCTCCTTGGATCAATTGACGAACGTCGATGAAACGGCCGTTCACCGCTGCTGCTGCCGCCATGGCAGGGCTGACGAGGTGGGTACGGCCACCGGCGCCCTGACGGCCTTCGAAGTTGCGGTTGGAAGTCGAGGCGCAGTGCTCGCCGGACTCCAAACGGTCCGGGTTCATCGCCAGGCACATCGAGCAACCCGGCTCGCGCCACTCGAAACCGGCTTCGAGGAAAATCTTGTCGAGGCCTTCGGCCTCCGCCTGAGCCTTGACCAGACCCGAGCCCGGCACGACGATCGCCTGCTTGATGGTCGAGGCGACCTTGCGGCCCTTGGCAATTACCGCAGCGGCGCGCAAGTCTTCAATGCGCGAGTTGGTGCAAGAACCGATGAACACGCGATCAAGCTGAATGTCGGTGATCGCCTGATTGGCGGTCAAACCCATGTATTTCAAGGCGCGGACAATCGAATCGCGCTTGACCAGATCCATTTCCTTCGCCGGATCCGGTACGTTCTGATCAACAGCCAAAACCATTTCCGGGGAAGTGCCCCAGCTGACTTGCGGCTTGATTTGCGCGGCATCCAGCTCGACCACGGTGTCGAATTTGGCATCGGCGTCGGAGACCAGATCTTTCCAGGCTTCGACGGCCATGTCCCACTGCTCGCCCTTCGGCGCGAATGGACGACCCTTGACGTAGTCGATGGTCTTTTGATCCGCGGCCACCAAGCCTACGCGGGCGCCGGCTTCGATGGACATGTTACAGATGGTCATGCGGCCTTCGACGGACAGATCACGGATCGCGCTGCCGGCAAATTCGATGGCATGGCCGTTACCGCCGGCGGTGCCGATCTTGCCGATAACGGCGAGGACGATGTCCTTGGCGGTCACGCCGAACGGCAATTGGCCTTCGACGCGCACCAGCATGTTCTTCATTTTTTTGGCGACCAGGCACTGCGTGGCGAGCACGTGCTCGACCTCGGAAGTGCCGATGCCGTGGGCCAATGCACCGAATGCGCCGTGGGTGGAGGTGTGCGAGTCGCCGCAGACTACCGTCATACCCGGCAAGGTCGCGCCCTGCTCCGGGCTGATGACGTGGACGATGCCCTGGCGAACGTCGTTCATCTTGAACTCGACGATGCCGTATTCATCGCAGTTGTCG
This sequence comes from Pseudomonas koreensis, assembly GCF_024169245.1. NCBI lineage: Bacteria > Pseudomonadati > Pseudomonadota > Gammaproteobacteria > Pseudomonadales > Pseudomonadaceae > Pseudomonas > Pseudomonas koreensis. Next base: position 3,444,229 of record NZ_JALJWP010000001.1, on the reverse strand, counting down.
TCGAGGGTCTGCACCTGCAAACGCGAAACCTGATCGGCAATGGCTTCGATGCCGCCCTTGCGTTCCGGGGTGGTCGGTACGTTGTGGTCCGGGGTGGCGATGTTGGCATCGATGCGCCAAGGCTTGCGCCCGGCCAGACGCAAGCCTTCGAAAGCTTGCGGCGAAGTCACTTCGTGGATGATGTGACGATCGATGTAGATCAGCGCCGAGCCATCGTCGCGCTGCTTGACCAAATGCGAATCCCAGAGCTTGTCGTAGAGCGTTTTGCCGGCCATCAGACGGTTCCTCATCAGCTTGTTTCTATGCCCTGGGCTTATCAATAACCCTTTGGCTTGTGAGGCCGATCCTATGGGGTTAGATTAAATAACTCAAATTCATATTTTTTATGCTTTGGATAACCAACTGGAATGCGACATGGATCTGGCTAACCTCAATGCTTTTATTGCCATCGCCGAGACCGGCAGCTTCTCCGGCGCGGGCGAACGCCTGCACCTGACCCAACCGGCGATCAGCAAACGCATCGCCGGGCTTGAGCAGCAATTAAAGGTGCGCCTGTTCGATCGCCTCGGTCGCGAAGTCGGTCTGACCGAGGCCGGCCGCGCCCTGCTGCCACGGGCTTATCAGATTCTCAATGTGCTCGACGACACCCGCCGCGCCCTGACCAACCTGACCGGTGAAGTCAGCGGTCGCCTGACCCTGGCCACCAGTCACCACATCGGCCTGCACCGCTTGCCTCCTCTATTAAGGGAGTTCACTCGCCGCTACCCACAGGTCGCGCTGGATATTCAGTTCCTCGATTCGGAAGTGGCCTATGAAGAAATTCTCCACGGCCGTGCAGAACTGGCGGTCATCACCCTCGCGCCGGAGCCGCACACCCTGGTCAAAGCCACGCCGGTGTGGGACGACCCGCTGGATTTTGTCGTGGCCCCGGAGCACTCGCTGATCAACAACGGCGCCGTCAGTCTGGCAGACATCGCCGGCCATCCGGCAGTTTTCCCCGGCGGTAACACCTTTACCCATCACATCGTCCAGCGTTTGTTCGAAGCCCAGGGCCTGACGCCGAACATCGCCATGAGCACCAACTACCTGGAAACCATCAAGATGATGGTCTCCATCGGCCTGGCCTGGAGCGTGCTGCCGCGCACCATGCTCGATGAACAAGTGGCAAGCATCGCATTGCCGGGCATACAGCTCACTCGCCAGCTAGGCTATATCTTGCACACCGAACGGACGCTATCGAACGCAGCAAGAGCCTTCATGGCCCTGCTGGATGCACAAATCGATCGGCCAGGGACTCCGGCCTGACTTGTGCTAATCCTATAGAGCCGCCCCCTGTGCCTAACGCCACTCAGCTCAAGGCCCGCTGACAATGCCGAAATCTGTTGACCGAATTCCGCCGATGCCGCGAATCCAGGCTGTTGATCCGCGCCATTCCGAGCAGAGCTGGGAAAGCGCGCCGCAATTGCTCGCCGCGCTCAACGGCGCGCGGCTCGGTGCCTGGTATTGGGACATCGAGCGCGGGCAGATCAGCTGGTCGCGGGGCACTCAGGCGTTGTTCGGGTTTGATCCACGGCAGCCGCTGCCCGCCGACCTTGAGTACCTCGACCTGTTGCCGCCGGAAGACCGCGCGAAAACCGTGCGCGCCTTCCACGCAGTGATCGCCGGCGCGCCGCTGGAACAGGCGATGCATCACCGCATCCGCTGGCCAGACGGCAGCCTGCACTGGCTGGAAATCAGCGGCAGCCTGTTGCCGGACAAGAATGGCCGGCCCCGAATGATCGGGGTGATTCGCGAAATCACCCACCAACGCCAACGCGAGCAGGCCCTGAGCAGCTCCGAGAAACGTTTCGCTACACTTTTCCACCTGTGCCCGAACATGGTTCTGCTGACCCGTCAGGAGGACGGTCTGATCAGCGAAGCCAATCAGTATTTCGAAAGCCTGTTCGGCTGGCCGGTACAAAGCGCCATCGGCCGCACCACCCTGGAACTGGGCTTGTGGGTGCATCCCGAACAACGCGCCGAACTGGTAAAGAAAACCAAGGCCAAGGGCGAACTGATCAGCATGGAAGTGCAGTTCCGCGCCAGCAACGGTCAGGTGCATGACGGCATCCTCAGCGCGCAGAAGGTCGAGCTCGAAGGCCAGCCCTATCTGCTCAGCACATTTCTCGACACCACCGAACGCAAAGCCGCCGAACTGGCCTTGAAGGACAGCCAGGAACGCCTCGACCTGGCGCTGGATTCGGCGCAACTGGGCACCTGGGACTGGCACATCCCCAGCGGCATGCTCTACGGCTCGGCGCGCGCTGCGCAATTGCACGGGCTGGAGCCGATTCCATTCCATGAATCATTCGAGGAGTTTTTCGAAGGCGTCCCAGGCGAAGAACGCGACAGCATGCGCGACGCCTACCGCAGCCTGCGCGAAGGTCCGGCCGGCAACTATCAACTGACCTATCGCGTGCAATTGCCCGACGGCAGCTCGCGTTATCTGGAAAGCCGCGCTCGTCTCTATCGCGACGACAACGGCGCGCCACTGCGCATGGCCGGCACGTTGCTGGACATTACCGATCAGGTCGAGCGCGAACAGCGTCTGGTGGCGTCGGAAGAGAAATTCGCCACGCTGTTTCAGGTCAGCCCCGATCCAATCTGCGTCACACGCCAGGAAACCGGGGAATTCATTGAGATCAATTCAAGCTTCAGCCAGACTTTTGGCTGGAGCGCCGCCGATGTGATTGGCCACACCGCCGAGGAAATCGGCCTGTGGGACGCCTCGGCAAAGAGCCTGCAACGTATCGAACGGGTGATTCGCGAACAAGGCCTGAGCAACGTCGCGATTCTGGTTCAGCACAAGGACGGCCAGTCGCTGACCTGCGTGATTTCCAGTCGACAGATCAGCGTCGGCGACCAACCGTGCATCGTCACCACCCTGCGCGATATCACCCAGCAACAGCGCTCGGAAGCGGCGTTAAAGGCCAGTGAAGAAAAATTCGCCAAGGCGTTTCACTCCAGCCCCGACGCCATCACCATCACCGAGCGCGACACCGGGCGTTATCTGGAGGTCAACGACGGCTTCTGTCGCCTCACCGGCTATCGCGCCGACGAAGTGGTGGGTAAAACCGTTTATCAGGTGGGGATCTGGGCCGAAGAAAAACAGCGCTCGACGCTACTCGCCGAACTGCAGATCAAGGGCCGCGTGCATCATCAGGAAATGCTCGGGCGCAACAAGCGCGGCGAATTGCTCACCGTAGAAGTTTCGGTCGAGCCGATCACCCTTAACGAAACCGCCTGCCTGCTGCTTACGGCGCGCGACGTCAGCCTGCTGAAAAACGCCGAAGCGCAGATCCGTCATCTGGCCTATCACGACCCGCTGACCAACCTGCCCAACCGCGCGTTGCTGATGGATCGCCTGAGTCAGCAGATCGCTCTGCTCAAGCGCCACAATCTGCGCGGCGCCTTGCTGTTTCTCGATCTCGATCACTTCAAGCACATCAACGATTCCCTCGGTCATCCGGTCGGCGACACCGTGCTGAAAATCATCACCGCGCGGCTCGAAGCCAGCGTGCGCATGGAAGACACCGTGGCGCGCCTCGGTGGCGACGAATTCGTGGTGTTGCTGAGCGGCCTCGAGGGTTCGCGCAGTGAAGTCAGCGAGCAAGTGCGCGCGCTGGCCGACACCATTCGTGAGCTGCTCTCGGAGCCGATGTTCCTCGATGGCCAGCGCCTGCAAGTGACGCCGAGCATCGGCGTGGCATTGATTCCTGATCACGGCTCGACCCCGACCGACCTGCTCAAACGCGCTGACATCGCCCTGTACCGCGCCAAGGATTCCGGGCGCAACACCACGCAGATGTATCACAACACCATGCAGAAAGCGGCCAGCGAACGCCTGCGCATGGAGACCGACCTGCGGCTGGCGCTGTCACGCGGCGAGTTCAACGTGCACTTCCAGCCGCAAGTCGATGCCCGCGACAACCGCATCATCGGCGCCGAAGCCCTGGTGCGCTGGAACCATCCCGAACTCGGCGCGCAATCGCCCACCGAGTTCATCAAGGTGTTGGAAGACAGCGGCCTGATCCTTGAAGTCGGCACCTGGATACTCGATGAAGCCTGCAATGCCTTCAAACAATTGATCGCACTGAAACTCGTCGACCCGCTCAACTTCAGCCTGTGCGTGAACATCAGTCCGCGGCAGTTCCGCCAGAACGATTTCGTCGAACGCATCGAACACAGCATGACCAGCCACGGCCTGCCCTGTTCGCTGCTGAAACTGGAAATCACCGAAGGCATCGTCATCCAGAATCTGGACGACACCATCAGCAAAATGCGCCGCCTGAAAAAGCTCGGCGTGAGCTTCGCCATGGACGATTTCGGCACCGGTTATTCATCGCTGACCTATCTGAAACGCCTGCCGGTCGACACGCTGAAAATCGATCAGTCGTTCATCCGCGATGCGACCACCGACTCCAATGTCGCGGAGATCATTCGCGCAATTGTCGCGATGGCTCGCAGCCTTGAGCTGGAAGTCATTGCGGAGGGCGTGGAGACAGCGGCGCAATTGGCATTTTTGCAGGGGCTGGACTGCCATTTGTATCAAGGCTATCTGCATAGCCGGCCGGTGGGGTTGGAAGATCTGAAAATTCTGCTCGAATAGCGGACGCAAAAAAGGGCGCCATCACTGGCGCCCTTTTTGTTGCCCGACGTTATTGCAGGACAGGCTGTTGCGCTCCATTGATCGGGATGCGCTTGGCTTTCGCTTCTTCCGGGATCACACGGAGCAGGTCGATGCTCAGCAGGCCGTTGCGCAGGGCAGCGTCCTTGATCTCGATGTGATCGGCCAGACGGAACGACAGCTTGAAGGCTCGCTGAGCGATGCCCTGGTGCAAGAACGTGACGTTCTCGTCGGTGTCGCGCTTGCCGCCACTGATGGTCAGCACACCCTTCTCGACTTGCAGGTCCAGGTCTTCTTCCTGGAAACCGGCGGCCGCAACGACGATGCGGTATTGGTCATCACCGTGTTTTTCGACGTTGTAGGGTGGGTAGCTGCTGCCTGGCTCGTTACGCAGCGCGGTTTCGAACAGGTCGTTGAAACGGTCGAAACCTACCGAGGAACGGAACAGTGGCGCGAGAGAAAATGCAGTACTCATGATTCAAATCTCCTGAAAACAATCAGCAAGGTTTTGTGTCTCCGCGACCCGAATTCGGCATCGCGTAACCCTTAGATAGGGACCGCTGTTTTGATTTCAAGAGAATATTTTGAGATTTTTTATGCGGCCTCGACGAGCGGCAATCCGAGCAAGCGCGAGACTTGATCCGGCTCGGTTTCGCGACGCAGAACAGTGAAAAGCTCGGCGGCTTCCGGGTAGTTGCGCGTCAGCATGGCCAGCCATTGCTTGAGGCGACCAGGCGATTGACGCGCGGTCATCTGTGCCTTGGCCTGCAGCCAGAAGTCCTGAATCAGCGGCATCAGCTCGGCCCAGGTCATCTCGACGACCTCTTCGCCAGCGCGAGCGGCGGCGATCTGCCGGGCAAGATCCGGGCGGGAGACCAGCCCCCGACCGAGCATGATGTCTTCGACACCACTGATTTCGCGGCAACGGCGCCAGTCTTCGACGCTCCAGATATCACCGTTGGCGAACACTGGCACCTTGACCACGTCTTGTACGCGCGGGATCCACTCCCAATGTGCCGGCGGTTTGTAGCCGTCCATTTTCGTCCGCGCATGTACGACGATGTGCTCCGCCCCGCCTTCGGCCAGCGCCGTGGCGCAGACCAGCGAACCGTCAGGACTGTCGAAACCCAGGCGCATTTTTGCGGTGACCGGGATATGCGCCGGTACGGCGCGACGCACGTGCTCGACGATCTGATTGAGCAGCTCCGGCTCCTTGAGCAATACCGCGCCACCGCGGGATTTGTTGACGGTCTTGGCCGGGCAGCCGAAGTTGAGGTCGATCACTTCAGAGCCGAGCTCGCAGGCCAGCGCGGCGTTTTCCGCCAGGCACACCGGATCGGAACCGAGCAACTGCACGCGCAGCGGCACGCCGGACGCGGTGCGAGCACCGTTGAGCAGCTCGGGGCCGAACTTGTGGAAGTAGGCCGGTGTGAGCAACTGGTCGTTGACCCGAATGAATTCGGTCACGCACCAATCGATGCCGCCAACGCGGGTCAGCACGTCGCGCAGGATGTCGTCGACCAACCCCTCCATGGGCGCCAGAGCAATTTGCATGGGGAACACTACTTGAGGAAAAAACGTGCGGCAGTTTACTGGATATCGCAGAAAACCGCAGATCCCTCGTAGGAGCTGCCGAAGGCTGCGATCTTTTGATCTTGATCTTGATTTGCAAAAAGCAAAATCAAAAGATCGCAGCCTTCGGCAGCTCCTACCGGTCCGGGTCAGGCTGGAGTCAGGATCGCCGGGCCATAGCCTTCGATGAACTCGGCCGGCATACGCTTGGGCTTGCCGGTCGACAGTTCGATGCAGACAAACGTGGTCTGCGCGCGCAACAGGGTGGCGTTGTCGCTCGGGCGTTTGAGCTGGAAATGCCGGGTCATTTTCAGGCGCTGATCCCAGTCGACGATCCAGGTCGCCAGTTGCAGCTCATCGCCTTCATAAGCCGCGGCCAGGTAATCGATTTCGTGGCGGACGACAGCCATCGCCCGATCCAGACGCCGGTACTCCACCAGGTCCAGGCCGAGGCGCTGCGAGTGGCGCCAGGCGCAGCGTTCGAGCCAGGTCACGTACACGGCGTTATTGGCGTGCCCGAGCCCGTCGATGTCCTCGGCACCTACTTGCAGATCAATGGTAAACGGCGTTGCCCGATCCCAGCCCATGCCCCACTCCCGGTCAAAGTTTTCAACCGGGGCAGTGTAACGGAGCTCAGGCCGATTGGCGCGCCTGAAGGCTGCGACCGGCGAGCAGTGATAACACGCCATCAATCACTCGAGGGTCGGCCAGCACCCGTTGATGGCCACCACTCTCCAGCCTCAGCAGACGGCTGTCGAACCAGGCCTCGTGAATCAGTTGCGATTCCTTGACCGAGACGAAGTTGTCGTCCTCGGCGTGGACGATCAGGCCGGGCATATCCAGTTGATAGTGGGCAACGTCAAGCGTCGCGGCGCGCATGCCGACGTCCTGCTCGACCTGACGAATGAACGCCGAGCGCGCACGCGGCGGCATGCCGACCATGCGCGCGAATCCGCGCAGTACGCCGAGAATGCGCGACGGTGCGGCGATGCTGACCAGGGTTTCGGTGCGCAACCCCAATTGCACGGCGAGCATCGCGCTGGCGCCACCCATGGAGTGGCCGATAACCGCTTGCAGCGGTGGCAATTCGGCAGCGGCTTCCAGCATGGCGCGGGCGAACAGCACCACGTTGGCTTCGCGCCCGGGCGAACGGCCATGGGCCGGGCCGTCGAGTGCGACGACGGTGTAGCCTGCGTCGACCAGCGCATTGATCAGCGAAGCGAATTGCGTTGGCCGCCCTTCCCAACCATGCATCAGCAGCACCGTAGGGCCTTGCCCCCAACGCAGCGCCGACAGGCCGAAGCGCAAAGTGATGCGCTCGGAGCTCGCCAACAGCGGCAGCTCCCAGTCTCGTAGCGGCAGTGCGCGGGGCGTCATGAACGCCAGGCGCATTTTGCTCGCCACCAGTTTCGGTGCAAACCAGCCCAAGGTACCGTTAACGCCACGAACCCACTTCAACGCGTTCATCGCACTCTCCTCAGGCTTATTGCCTTCAGGTCAACGCACCGCCGACTTGGCAGCGCGCAGCAATCGATCGGATAACTCTCCCGGACCCAGCGCCCTGGCGAGGGCCAGACCACCTACCATCAGCGCGACATCAGCCAGAGCCTTGTCGGTGTCTTCAGGGCTGGCCGCCAGTTGCGCGACCATTAGCTCCAGATGCTCGTTCAGAGCGATGCGGAACGACTCCGGCAAACGTCCCAGCTCACCAATCGAGGCTGGGATCGGGCACGCCGCTTCGCTGGAGTCACGATGCTTGCGCGACAGGTAGAACGCAGCCACCAAGGCGCGACGTTCTTCGCCGGTCAGATCGGCATCCATGTCGGCGATCAGATCGCGACGCCGGCCCAGCAGTTGCTTGAACGCTTCGAGCATCATCGCGTCCTTGCTTTCGAAGTGCGCGTAGAAGCCGCCAACCGTCAGGCCGGCTGCGCCCATCACTTCGCCCACGCTCGGGTCGGCCGGGCCACGCTGGATCAGTGCGGCGCTGGCAGCCTTGAGGATGCGTTCGCGGGTTTGAGCTTTTTTATCGTTCATCGTTGCCTCCGAATATTACGACTAGAATATTATTCGCATAATAATATTCCGCAAGTCATGTATATGACCGCTGGTCTGAAGCACAGTGTAAGGAAAAAGGAAGGTTGGCCAAACGCCAGACAAACAAAAGGGCCATTCAATAATTGAATGACCCTTATAAAATCCCGCAGAGCGGGTAATCGTGGCGTCCCCTAGGGGACTCGAACCCCTGTTACCGCCGTGAAAGGGCGGTGTCCTAGGCCACTAGACGAAGGGGACACAAACCCTTCTATACAACTGATCAGTGCTGAGAGCTGATCGATTCAAGGCCGGTGTGGCCAGACCTTGAACTGTAAAATTGGTGGAGCTAAGCGGGATCGAACCGCTGACCTCCTGCATGCCATGCAGGCGCTCTCCCAGCTGAGCTATAGCCCCGGATTTTTCGCCTCGCGGCGGAGTGATCTCTTGCAACATCACTTCTGTAAAACTGGCGTCCCCTAGGGGACTCGAACCCCTGTTACCGCCGTGAAAGGGCGGTGTCCTAGGCCACTAGACGAAGGGGACGCAAACCCTTCTATACAACTGATCAACGCTGAGTGTTGATCGCTTCAAGGCCGGTGTGGCCAGACCTTGAAGTGTAAATTGGTGGAGCTAGACGGGATCGAACCGTCGACCTCTTGCATGCCATGCAAGCGCTCTCCCAGCTGAGCTATAGCCCCTCATCGCTGAGGACGGGGCGAATCTTAAGGGCGTATCGAAAGCCTGTCAAACTTATTTTTGAAAAATTTCAAAATTTTTTGTCGGGATAACAATCACTTACCGCCCTCCCCCGTAAATTCGGGAGAAACGCCGAAGGCAGGATCAAAAGATCGCAGCCTTCGGCAGTCCTGCAGAGAAGCAAAAGCAATCAGGCGATGGCGCCCAAGAGCTTTTCCCACTCCTTGTTTTCTTTCTTCGACACGCCGCCCAGCAGGTCAATCGCCTGGCGCAAGCGGAAACGGGTCAGGTCAGGCCCGAGGATTTCCATCGCATCGAGCACCGACACCGAACTCGCGTGCCCGGTGATCGCGGCAAACATCAGCGGCATCGCGTCGCGCAGTTTCAACTCCAGGGATTCGACCACCGCCTGAATCGTCGCGGTGATGCTGTCCTTCTCCCACTGACGCAGGCTTTCCAGCTTCCACAGGATCAGTTGCATCAACTGGCGAACCTGATCACCGGAGAGCTTTTTCGATTCAAACAGCTTGGCATCCGGGTTAACGCCGCCGGCAAAGAAGAATCCCGCCAGCGGTGCGACCTGGCTGAACGTTTCAACCCGGCCCTGCACGTGCGGCGCGATTTTCATCATGTATTCAGAGTTGAACGCCCACTTCTGCACGCGGGCGGCAAACTCTTCCACCGGCAGATCGCGCAGCCACTGGCCGTTGAGCCACGACAGCTTCTCGATATCGAAGATCGGCCCGCCGAGGGAAACGCGCTTGAGGTCGAAGTTGTCGACCATTTCCTGCAGCGAGAACTTCTCGCGCTCGTCCGGCATCGACCAACCCATGCGCCCGAGGTAGTTGAGCATCGCTTCCGGCATGAAGCCCATGCGCTCGTAGAACGTCACCGAGGTCGGGTTCTTGCGCTTGGACAGCTTGCTCTTGTCCGGGTTGCGCAGCAGCGGCATGTAGCACAGCTCTGGTTGTTCCCAGCCGAAGTATTCGTACAGCAAAATCAGTTTCGGTGCCGATGGCAGCCACTCTTCGCCACGCAGCACGTGGGTGATGCCCATCAGATGGTCATCGACGACGTTGGCGAGGAAGTACGTCGGCAGGCCATCGGTCTTCATCAGCACCTGCATGTCCATACGATCCCACGGGATCTCGACGTCGCCACGGAGCATGTCCGGCACCACGCAGACGCCTTCGCTCGGCACTTTCATGCGGATCACGTGCGGTTCGCCAGCGGCCAGGCGCGCCGCGACTTCTTCTTTCGACAGCAGCAGTGCGCGGCCGTCGTAACGCGGGGTTTCGCCGCGAGCCATTTGCTCGGCGCGCATCTGATCGAGTTCTTCAGCGGTGCAGAAGCACGGGAAGGCATGGCCCATGTCGACCAGTTGCTGGCAGTACTTCTGATAAATATCGCCGCGCTCGCTCTGTCGGTATGGGCCGTGCGGACCGCCGACATCCGGGCCTTCGCTCCAGTCGATACCGAGCCAGCGCAGGGCGTCGAAGATCTGCTGTTCGGACTCGCGGGTCGAGCGCAACTGATCGGTGTCTTCGATGCGCAGGATGAATTCACCGCCGTGCTGCTTGGCAAAGCAGTAGTTGAACAATGCGATGTAAGCGGTACCTACGTGGGGGTCCCCGGTAGGCGATGGCGCGATGCGAGTGCGGACGGTGGTCATGGCATGTCTCGAAAAAATGAAGAGCAGAACAATCAAGCGGCGAATGGTAACAGGCGACACCGGCCCCGCTCCAGCGGGCAGGGTATTTAAGCCACATGCCCCAAGGCCTTCCGATTGTGTGAAGGCCATTCGCGAGCAGGCTCGCTCCCACAGGGATAGGCAATTCCTCTGTGGGAGCGAGCTTGCTCGCGAAGCGGCCGGTCAGGCGACGATGATCAAACGGTCAGCAATCGTTCGCGCAGTTTGGCAATCTCGTCGCGCATCTGCGCCGCCGCTTCGAACTCCAGATCCCGCGCCAGCTGATACATCTTCTCTTCCAGTGCGCGGATGCGTTTGGTGATTTCGCTGGGCGAGCGCAGTTCGGCTTCGTACTTGGCGTTCTCTTCGGCGGCCTTGGCCATGCCTTTGCGCTTCTTGCTGCGCGAGCCCGGTACCGTGGCGCCTTCCATGATGTCGGCGACGTCCTTGAACACGCCTTTCGGAGTAATGCCGTTTTCCAGGTTGAAGGCGATCTGCTTCTCGCGACGGCGCTCGGTCTCACCTATCGCCCGCTCCATCGAACCGGTCATGCGATCAGCGTAGAGAATCGCTCGGCCATTGAGGTTACGCGCCGCGCGGCCGATGGTCTGGATCAGCGAGCGCTCGGAACGCAGGAAGCCTTCCTTGTCGGCATCGAGAATCGCCACCAGCGACACTTCCGGCATGTCGAGACCTTCACGCAGCAGGTTGATCCCGACCAGTACATCGAACACGCCGAGGCGCAGATCGCGGATGATCTCGACGCGTTCGACAGTGTCGATGTCCGAGTGCAGGTAACGCACGCGCACGCCATGGTCGGCGAGGTAATCGGTGAGGTCTTCGGCCATGCGCTTGGTCAGTGTGGTGACCAGCACACGCTCTTCGATCGCCACACGCTTGGTGATTTCCGAAAGCAAGTCGTCGACCTGGGTCAGCGCCGGCCGCACTTCAACCTGCGGGTCGACCAGACCGGTCGGCCGGACCACCTGCTCGACCACGCGCCCGGCGTGCTCGGCTTCGTAGTTGCCGGGGGTTGCGGAAACGAAAATGGTTTGCGGGCTGACCCCTTCCCATTCGTCGAAACGCATTGGCCGGTTGTCCAGCGCCGATGGCAAGCGGAAACCGTACTCGACCAGAGTTTCCTTGCGCGAACGGTCGCCCTTATACATCGCGCCAACCTGCGGCACGCTGACGTGAGATTCGTCGATTACCAACAGCGCGTCGGCGGGCAAGTAGTCGTAAAGCGTGGGTGGCGCCGCGCCGGATGGCCGCCCGGACAGGTAGCGCGAGTAGTTCTCGATGCCGTTGCAGTAACCCAGTTCGAGGATCATCTCGAGGTCGAAACGGGTGCGCTGCTCCAGACGCTGGGCCTCTACCAGTTTGTTGTTGCTGCGCAGGTATTCGAGACGCTCCTGCAGTTCGACCTTGATGCCTTCGATGGCGTCGAGCAGGGTTTCACGAGGTGTCACGTAGTGACTCTTCGGATAAAAGGTGAAGCGCGGCATCTTGCGGATGACTTCGCCGGTCAGCGGATCGAACGCGGAAATGCTCTCGACCTCATCATCGAACAGCTCGATGCGGATCGCTTCCAGATCGGATTCCGCCGGGAAGATATCGATCACGTCGCCACGCACGCGGAACGTCGCCCGGGCAAAGTCCATGTCGTTGCGGGTGTATTGCAGATCCGCCAGGCGCCGCAGCAGCGCACGCTGATCGAGCTTGTCGCCGCGATCAACGTGCAAGACCATTTTCAGATAGGTTTCCGGGCTGCCCAGACCGTAGATGCACGACACCGTGGTGACGATGATCGCGTCCTTGCGCTCCAGCAGCGCTTTGGTCGCGGAGAGTCGCATCTGCTCGATGTGGTCGTTGATCGACGCGTCCTTCTCGATGAAGGTGTCGGACGACGGCACATACGCTTCGGGCTGATAGTAGTCGTAGTAGGAAACGAAATACTCCACCGCGTTGTTCGGGAAGAACGCCTTGAACTCCCCATATAACTGCGCGGCCAGGGTCTTGTTCGGCGCCAGCACCAGCGTCGGACGCTGTACCTGGGAGATGACGTTGGCGATGCTGAAGGTCTTGCCCGAGCCGGTCACACCGAGCAGTGTCTGGTGCGCCAACCCGGCGTCAATGCCCTCAACCAACTGGCGAATGGCTTCCGGCTGATCGCCGGCAGGCTCGAAGCGGGTGACTAGCTGGAATTCCGACATACACACCTCTGGAATCGCGGCGTTCCGCGTCAGACGGAGCACCACGAGGACGACCGCAAACGACCGATGTCGCGCAAGAAAAAACCTGGATTGTGCTTAATGTGGTGGCGATTGCCTGAGCTTTCAAGGCAAACGTCCTACATCCGGTAAAGACTCTGACAAAGTCAATCGACTAACGGTCAAGAAATAATCGGAAAAACTTACCGCAAAAGCCGATTCGCCTGTCGCCATCGCGCGGTGATGGCCTCTATACTAGCTCCCCGTTTGTGCACCGCTCTAGTGCATTCGGCTGGAGCGCGACACGTCCCTCCACTCTCCATTCAGAGCCGCCGTAATAATGAGCCTGTTCTCCGCTGTCGAAATGGCACCCCGCGATCCAATCCTGGGCCTCAACGAAGCATTCAACGCCGATACCCGGACCACCAAGGTCAACCTGGGCGTGGGCGTCTACTGCAACGAAGAGGGGCGAATTCCACTGCTGCGCGCGGTGATCGAAGCCGAGACGATTCGCGTCGCTCAACACGCTTCGCGCGGTTACCTGCCGATCGACGGCATCGCTGCCTACGATCAGGCTGTGCAGAAGCTGCTGTTTGGCAACGACTCGCCGCTGATCAGCGCCGGTCGCGTCATCACCACTCAGGCCGTCGGCGGCACCGGCGCACTGAAAATCGGTGCCGACTTCCTCAAGCAACTGCTGCCGAACGCTGCCGTGGCGATCAGCGATCCAAGCTGGGAAAACCACCGCGCGCTGTTCGAAACCGCGGGTTTCCCGGTGCAGAACTACCGTTACTACGACGCTGCCACCCACGACGTGAACCGTGCCGGCATGCTCGACGACCTCAACGCCCTGCCGAACGGCTCGATCGTCGTCCTGCACGCCTGCTGCCACAACCCGACTGGCGTCGACCTGACCCCGGCGGACTGGAACAACGTGCTGGAAGTGGTCAAGGCCAAGGGGCACGTGCCGTTCCTCGATATGGCTTACCAAGGCTTCGGCGACGGCATCAATGAAGACGCCGCCGCTGTGCGCCTGTTCGCTGAATCCGGTCTGACCTTCTTCGTCTCGAGCTCGTTCTCCAAATCGTTCTCGCTGTACGGCGAACGCGTTGGCGCACTGTCGATCATCAGCGAATCGAAAGAAGAAAACGCGCGCGTGCTGTCGCAGGTCAAACGCGTGATCCGCACCAACTACTCCAACCCGCCAACCCACGGCGCCAGCATTGTTGCTGCCGTGCTGAACAGCCCGGAACTGCGCGCACAGTGGGAAGCCGAGCTGGCCGAGATGCGTCTGCGCATTCGCGGCATGCGCGAGCAGATGGTTGCCTTGCTGGCAGAAAAAGCCCCGGGCCGCGACTTCAGCTTCGTCGGCCGTCAGCGCGGCATGTTCTCCTACTCCGGCCTGACCACCGAACAGGTGCATCGCCTGCGCAACGAGTTCGGCATCTACGCCTTGGACACCGGTCGCATCTGCGTGGCTGCCCTGAACCAGAGCAACATCAAGGCTGTGACAGACGCGATCGTTCAGGTCATCTGATTTTCGCGGCGTGATCAAAAAACGGGAAGCCTTGAACGGCTTCCCGTTTTTATTTGTCTCTGGGAACGCCTTGCAACCTCTAGACTGCACACAAATCAGACCGTAGGAGCTCGTAGGAGCTGACGAGTGAAACGAGGCTGCGATCTTTTGATCTTGTTTTTTAAGATCAAGATCAAGATCAAGATCAAGATCAAAAGATCGCAGCGTTCCGCAGCTCCTACAGGTTTTGTGTACACCCAAGATTTTTGAAGAGAACCCACATGAAAAACGACAACCTGCGCGCCGACCGTGACGATCTGGATGATTTCATCCCGCGCGCTCCGGCCAAGCGTGAAAAGAGCCTGGTGCTGCAAGTCGCCACCGGGGTATTCCTCGGTGGCCTGGCCCTGTGGCTGGTGCAACTGGCGGCGACGGCGGCCTATGCCAAGCTGATGCTCGGCACGATCACCTTCGGCAGTTAAGCCAGTTCGGCGGAGCGCTGAGTGGCGGCGTCGTCGTAAATCACATACAGCGATTCGGCGATCTGGCTCTTGATGGCCTTGCTGCTCTCGAGACCGAGGACAAAACCTTCGGCCTTGCCGCCCGCACGGTTCAATTCTTCGGCGGTGCTGGCGCCGGTGATTGCATCGAAGAGTTTCTCGGCGTGCGGGCCGACGCCTTTGGGCAGGCTGATCTGGGCGGTGCTCATGCGAGCACCTCGGTGTTGCGAGTGATTTGAATCATTGGCGCGTACCTTTGCGGCGAATGGCCGGCAGCGCGTGTGACCACTTCCGGGCTGCCATGGTAGACCCCTGAGGCCATTCTGGTAACCGCCAATCGCTGACAAAATGCCGTCCGTCCCGACGAATCGCAAAAGTTGCCAGGCGGCGCTTGACTTCTCTTTTTGAATCAGTAACATACGCACCAATTCCGCAATAGCTCAGTTGGTAGAGCAAGTGACTGTTAATCACTGGGTCCCTGGTTCGAGTCCAGGTTGTGGAGCCAAATAGCAAAGCCCCTGAATCGCAAGGTTCAGGGGCTTTTTTGTGGGCGCCTGAAAAGATCAAAAGATCGCAGCCTTCGGCGGCTCCAACAGGGAAACGCTGATCCCGATGCAGGAGCTGCCGAAGGTTGCGATCTTTTAATCTGCAAACGAAAAGGCCGATCTGTACAACCAGATCGGCCCTTCTGTATTCAGCAGCGGTCAGACATGTTCGCTGCTTTTCACCTGCACCTTCGGCGCGCCATGCCCATGGTCGTGGTCATCCGGCTCGATCACCGGTACCTCCTTGCCATCGCAATCATGCAGCTTGCCATCGCTGAAGTAATCGCCTTCGCGCAGCGCGGCCAGATCGCGGTAACGCAGGGTGCGCTCTTCCGCTGCGGCAAACACCGACTGCTGATCCGAGTTGCCAGCCGTGAAGTGATTGAACGCCAGGTTGAGCAGGATCGCCATGATTGCCGACGAACTGATGCCCGAATGGAAAATCGTCGCGAACCAGCTCGGGAAATGATCGTAGAAGTTCGGCGCGGCGATCGGGATCATGCCGAAACCGATCGAGGTGGCAACGATGATCAGGTTGACGTTGTTGCGGTAATCGACCTTCGACAATGTGCGGATGCCGCTCGCGGCCACGGTGCCGAACAGCACGATTCCCGCGCCGCCGAGTACCGACGTCGGCACAGCGGCAATCACCCGGCCCATGAACGGCAGCAACCCGAGCACCACCAGGAACACGCCGCCGGTGGCGACCACGAAACGGCTCTTGATCCCGGTCACCGCCACCAGGCCGACGTTCTGCGCGAAAGCACTTTGCGTGAACGAACCGAAGATCGGCGCAAACATGCTCGACAGCATGTCGGCACGCAGGCCGTTGCCCAAGCGCTTGGAATCCACTTTGGTGCCAATGATTTCACCGACAGCGAGGATGTCCGCCGAGGTTTCCACCAGGGTCACCATGACCACAATGCACATCGACAGAATCGCGGCGAAGTGGAAGGTAGGCATGCCGAAGTGGAACGGCGTCGGGAAGCCGAACATCGGGCCGGTGGTGACACTGGAGAAATCCGCCATGCCGAGGAACACCGCCAGCACCGTGCCGATGACCATGGCCAGCAAAATCGACAGCCGCGAGATAGTCGAGCTGCCGACCTTGCTCAGCAACAACACCAGCACCAGCGTGACCGCCGCCAGACCGATGTTCTGCATGCTGCCGAAGTCCGGCGCGTGGCTGTTGCCGCCCATCGCCCAGCGTGCGGCAACGGGCATCAGCGTCAGGCCGATGGTGGTGATCACGATGCCGGTGACCAGCGGCGGGAAGAACTTGGTGATGCGTGAGAACACAGGCGTGATCAGCAAGCCGATCAACGAGGCGGCAATCACCGCGCCCAGCACCGATTGGAAACCGCCCTCCCCGCCGCTGCTGACAATCGCGACCATGGTCGCCACGCCGGAGAACGACACGCCCTGAACCAGCGGCAGCTGACAGCCAAAAAACGGCAGACCCAGGGTTTGCAGCAGTGTCGCCAGCCCCCCCGCAAACAATGAAGCAGCAATCAACAGACCAATGTCCGCCGGCGACAGACCGGCCGCCTGGCCAATGATCAGTGGCACCGCAACGATACCGCCGTACATGGTCAGAACATGTTGCAGGCCGTAAGCCATATTCGCGCCGACCCCGAGGTTTTCGTCCTCGGGCCGTTGGTGTGAAACATGGGGCGTTTTCATGGTGGGGGGTTCCCTGGTTTTTGTTATGCGCACACTGTATTCAATACTCAGGACAAATGTCCATAGAGTTGTATACAACTTATCAGTCACATAATGGTTAGGTAGCCATCCAAGCTTCTGGCTCGCGGCTTGCGCCCCCACAAATCCGGCAACACATCCCCACGGCGTCTGCGCCGGTGCCCACTAGGCTGAAGTGTTCACGGCGACCGACGGTGCGGTCGCGCTCTTTTTTATACATATAAAGTATGCATAATGAAGTCATTCAAGATTCAGTACGACAAAAGCAAGAACGCAGCCAACAAACTCAAGCACAAAGGCATCAGCCTCGCCGAAGCCGAACCCGTTTTCTACGACGAACGCGCACTGACCCTTGAGGACAACGATCATGACGAACAACGCTGGATCACGCTCGGCCTGGATGCAAAGGGTCGTGTGCTCGTCGTGGCTTACAGCTACCGCGAAGCCAACGTTGTTCGAATCATTTCTGCACGTCTCGCCACACCCAGCGAACGGCGCGCATATTTACAGGAGGCTTGAACGATGAAAGACGAATATGACTTTTCTGCAGGCAAACGCGGCGCAGTAGCGCCGAGCAAGGGCAAGACGCGCATCACCATCATGCTTGATGACGCGGTGATCGAAGCGGCGCGTACCGCCGCAGAAACCGAGGGATTTGGCTACCAGACCGTGATCAACAACACCTTGCGTCATGCCTTGCTGGAAGGTAACCGCCAGCAGGAACGCGTTGACGATTCAGGTCTGTCAGGCCAGTTCAAGAAAGGCATCACGGCCACCGACCTGAAAAGCCTGGAGAGAAAGCTGTCGGCCGCGATCGGGGAAATTCGCCGCGTGCTGGAGCCTGACGTGAAACCCTAGACCGGTACTGGCGCGATTACCCGGGCCAGCGCTTGCCGCACACCGGGTGAATCAGGCACCTGTAGATCAAACTCATGCCGCAGCAACCCCATCAACTCGTCGACGTCCGCCACTTCGCGCCGCTGACTTTCTGCCCCCATAGGGTGAATGGCAAAACTGCCGTTGTTCAGGGTCTTGCGCCAGCCATCGCCGGTACGCGCGACCATCAGGCGCTGGGCGAAAGGTGATTCTGGATGGGTCGAGACGTACCAGTTGCCGACGGTGTAATCGATGTCTTCCTGGCGTTGCAGATCAAACAGGTACATCGGCCGCCACTCTCCTGCGACCTTGGCGCGCAGCAAGTAGCCATCGATCTGCTTGTCGATGCGGTAGGGTTCGTGCGCAGTGGACTGCTCATCTTCGCTGTCGAGCAGCAACGGTGCCGTCGGCACCATGCCGCCGAAGCCGACGTCGGCGATATACCGAATACCGTCGATGGTGACCAGGCTCAAGCGATGCGTGCGCGCCGTCCAACTGCCTTCCGGTTGATTCATCACCACGCGACCGCTGATGCCGCGCGCTTGAAAACCCAGTTCAAGCAGCAGCGCATAGAACAAATGGTTGAGCTCATAACAGTAGCCGCCCCGCCCATGCCGTAGCACCTTGTCTTCGATAGAGACCAGGTCGATCAACACCGGCACTCCGCTGATGGTTGCCAGATTTTCGAAAACAAACTCAGCGGTATGGCGCAGCTGCAATTGACGCAACGTGTCCAGCGTCGGTGGCGGCGCTGTGTCGAAACCCAAGCGTTGCAAGTACAGATTGGTATTGGTCAGCCGTGGCGCACTCATTGCTCAGTCCTTATGCATGGGGCCGCAGAACACTGCGTGAATGTTGCCCTGTATACGGGATCAAGCACGGCTTCCGACAATTGATTTCGCCAATCGCTCGATCAGCGCTTTTTCCGCGAGCCGATGCGAATCCATGTCGGTGCATGGTCACTGGCGTGCGGCTCATTGCGCACCCAGGCGTCGACGCCGGCGTCGTGCAAATACGGGCTCAATGCCGGGTTCAGCAGCAGGTGGTCGATGCGCAGGCCGGAGTTGGTTTGCCAATGATTGCGGAAGTAATCCCAGAAGGTGTAGAGGCGTTCTTCGGGATACACGTGGCGCAGGGAATCGGTCCAGCCTTGGTCCAGCAGCCGCTGGTAGCACTCGCGGCTTTCGGGTTGCAACAAGGCATCCTTGAGCCAGGAACGGGTGTTGTAGATGTCCATGTCGGTGGGCACGACATTGAAGTCACCGGCCAGCACCACCGGGTGATCGCTGCTCTGCAAGTCTTGAGCGTATTTGATCAGGCGCTCGAACCAGGCCAGTTTGTAATCGAATTTCGGCCCCGGCTGCGGGTTGCCATTAGGCAAATACAGGCAACCGACCAGCACACCATGCACCGCTGCTTCGATATAGCGGCTGTGCGTGTCATCGGGATCGCCGGGCAAACCACGCCGACTTTCCAGCGGCTGCGCATCCCGCGCCAGAATCGCCACGCCATTCCATGACGCCTGGCCCTGCCAGATCGCCCCGTAACCGGCGGCTTCCAGTTCAGCGGCGGGAAAGGCGCTGTCCACAGACTTGAGCTCTTGCAGGCAAACAATGTCCGGCTGCTCGCGCTTGAGCCAATCCAGCAGATTCGGCAGCCGCGCGCGCATGCCGTTGACGTTGAAGGTGGCGATTCGCAGGTTTTTCATCGTCCGCAACTCCTGCCCGGTGGGATTGAAAATTGTGACCCTGAGAGCGCCGCGCAGGTTGCATCGAATGATAGAAGGGCAGCTCAGACGCGATTACGCAACCACTGCAGAAAGCCTCTTTTCGGCGCGACTACGGGCGCTTCCTCGGTCAGCGATTGCGCCTTGTGCAGGCGGAAATCGAGCAATGCCTGCATCGCATCGTGGATGTCGTGGCGGGCGTCCAGACAGGGTTTCAGGTAGGACTTCTCGATGCGATACAGGGCGCAGAAAGTCTTCGCGGAAAAATCCGCCGGCAGCGCGGTGTCGGAGAGAATCCCGGCCTCGCCGATCACCTCACCCGGCCCCATGCGCCCGGATTCCAGGGGCACACCATGGCGCTTGAGCGTCACCGAAACCACCCCGGATTCAATGATGAACAAATGATCGCTGACCTCCCCGCCCGCCAGAATCGTCTCGCCGGCGCGGAAGGTTTGCAGGGTCATGTTCTGGCTGAAGGTGTCTTTCTCTTCCTCGCGCAGGGTCGAGAAGATTGGCGAGCTTTCCAGCAACGCCCGTGGCCGCGACAGTTGCGGCGCGGCGCTGGTTTCGTTGCTCGACAGCAGATTGACCCCGGAGGCCTGCAAATGTCGGTAAGCGAGGTCGAACAGCTGATTGCGCACCACGCGCTTCTCGCCCATCGAAGCGACAAAACCGCTGATCTCGTATTCGGCGCCGCCGCTGGCAGAACTCTTCAACGACACGCTGGGCGCCGGTGTGTCGAGCAATTGCCGGCAGCCCTGCATCGCCCGCTCCAGCGCCTCGATCACCGAGCTGGGCCGGGCATGGGGGCTGACAGGCACGCTGACCGAAACACCGAACATGTTGCTTGGGCGACTGAAGTTGATGATCTTGGCTTTGGCCGCCAGCGAGTTGGGAATCACTGCCATGCTGCCCTGGCTGGTCTGCAGACGCGTAGCCCGCCAGTCGATGTCGGTGACGCGGCCCTCGGTGCCGTCGATCGAGATCCAGTCGTCGAGTTGATACGGCTTGGTGGTGTTGAGGACGATTCCGGAGAATACGTCGCTCAAAGTGCTCTGCAAGGCCAGACCGACAATGATCGCCAACGCGCCGGAGGTCGCCAGCACGCCTTTGACCGGCAGATCGAGCACGTAAGCCAGTGCCGCGATGATCGCGATGAGAAAAATTACCGCCCCGAGCAAGTCCTGCAACAGCCGGCCGGTGTGGCCGACCCGTTGCATCATCACCGCACCGATCAACACCGTCAGGGTGCGCGCGCCGAACAGCCACCAACCGATCTGCAACCCGGTCGCCGCCAGATGCAACGGCACGTTATCAGCCCACGGCGCTGGCTCCATCGGGTTGAGGCCTTCGTTGAACAGAACAATGCTGAACAGGGCGAAAATCAGCACCCGCACCAGCAGTTTCCATTCGCTCCCGCGAGAGCTGATCAGCCGCCACAGGCCCAGATCGAGCAGAATCAGGATCAATGCGCAAAACAACGGGTGTTCGGTCAGCAGAGACAGCATCAAACAACTCCGACAAAGGCCAATCGCGAGAAGATCGCACAGATTGGCACAGTGTAGGAGCAATTGATTTCGGTGGATGAACACCCGCTCAAAAACACTGCAAAACCCTGTAGGAGCTGCCGAAGGCTGCGATCTTGAGGCTGTGGGACGCGGAGCGTCCCCGGCTGCATTCCCACGCAGAGCGTGGGAACGATCAGATCAAAAGATCGCAGCCTTCGGCAGTTCCTACAGGGGAATTGTGCGCTAGGCGTGCATCTGGCCAAAGCGCCCGGACTGGAAGTCGGCAAAGGCCTGGTGGATTTCCTGCTCGGTGTTCATCACGAACGGGCCATGGCCGACGATCGGTTCGTCGATCGGCTCGCCGCTGAGCAGCAATACCACCGCGTCTTCGCTGGCTTGCAGGGTGAGTCGATCACCGTCGCGTTCGAACAGCGCCAACTGCCCCACTCCCACCGATCCCGTGCCGTTGACCTGCACCGAGCCCTTCAACACCACCAGCGCGGTGTTACGTCCTTCGTGCAAATCAAGCGTCAGCGACTTGCCGGCATTGAGGCGCAGATCCCAGACGTCGATGGGCGTGAACGTCCGCGACGGGCCGGTGTGCCCGTCGAATTCACCGGCGATCAGACGCAGGCTGCGGGCGTCGTCCTTGAGCGCGATGTTCGGAATATCCCGATCGAGAATGGTCTGGTAACCCGGCGCGGCCATTTTGTCCTTGGCCGGCAGGTTGACCCACAGCTGGACCATTTCCAGCTTGCCGCCGGTTCTGGCGAAGTTCTCCGAATGAAACTCCTCATGGAGGATGCCGGATGCTGCGGTCATCCACTGTACCTCGCCCGGGCCGATCGTGCCGCCACTGCCCGTGGAATCACGGTGCTGCACTTCGCCGTCATAAACGATGGTCACGGTTTCGAAACCACGGTGCGGGTGCTGGCCGACGCCACGCTGTTCTGTGGTCGGGGTGAACTCGGCGGGCCCGGCGTGATCGAGCAGCAGGAACGGGCTGATGTGCTTGCCCAGGTTGTCGTAGGAAAACAGCGTGCGCACCGGGAAACCATCGCCGACCCAATGGCCGCGCGGGCTGGTGTAGATGCCGATGATGTTTTTCATGGGGTCTCCGTTGTGTCATTGCATTGGATTCAGCCTAAAGGCATACCGAATATTCGACTAGAGGGTGCAAATCGGCCTGAGT
The DNA here is from genome assembly GCF_024169245.1 of Pseudomonas koreensis. Classification (NCBI taxonomy): domain Bacteria; kingdom Pseudomonadati; phylum Pseudomonadota; class Gammaproteobacteria; order Pseudomonadales; family Pseudomonadaceae; genus Pseudomonas; species Pseudomonas koreensis. Next base: position 3,421,794 of record NZ_JALJWP010000001.1, on the reverse strand, counting down.
GTTCCATGTGCAGAACAATGACCCGGTGGCGCCTTTCGCGTGCAGGCTCGCTCCCACAGGAGACCGCATTGCCTCAGAGACAGCGCGCGAGGCCGTGCATGGCTTCGCGCAACCTGTCGATGGCACGGTTGATAACCACGTTATCACTGTCTCGACAAGCCATCTCCAGGTCAGCACACGCCGCAACAACCCGCGCGGCCCCGACCATCTGCGCGCCACCCTTGATGCGATGGGCCAACTCGCGCAAGTCTTTGCGATCGCTTGCCTGCAATAGATCCAGCGCCAGCAGATCGTCGCGCAGACTGTTACCGACTTCCTTGCGCAAGCGTTCGATCAACGAGTGGTCGGCACCGGCCATCTGTTCCAGCGCACTCAGATCAATCTCGACAGGCTCGGCGGCCGGCGGGTGATCCACGTGCAGCTCGCAAGGGTGGGCGCCGTCCAAAGCCTGCGCCAGATCATGCAAACGAATCGGTTTGAACAGGCAGCCGTCCATGCCGGCATCCAGACACCGCAGACGCTCTTCCATCTGCGCGTTGGCGGTAAAACCGAGAATCAGGCAGCGCCTGCGTCCGGTGGCGGCTTCTTCGTCGCGAATAGCCTGCGCCAGTTCATAGCCATTGCGTCGGGGCATGTTGCAGTCGGTGATCACCACATCGAAGGCCTGGGTTCGCCAGCGATCCAGCCCCTGTTCACCATCGCCGACGTCTACCGTGCGATGCCCGAGTTCGCTCAGTTGCCAGCACATCAGCAAGCGGTTGACCGGGTGATCGTCCACCACCAGCACGTTCAATACACAGGTGGCGGGCGCCGCGTCGGGCGTTGCCGCGGTGGTCGCCATCGCGGCCAGCAGTGGCAACTGCAGGTTGATTTCCACGCGTGTGCCTTGCCCGGGATCGCTGTCCAGACGCAACGTGCCGCCCATCATTTCGCAAAGGTTGCGACTGATCACCAGCCCCAGACCGGACCCGCTGCGCGCCGCTTGTGGACTATTGCCCGCTTGAACGAAGGGATTGAACAGGCGCTTTTGATCGGCGGTACTGATGCCGATGCCGCTGTCCTCGATAAGCACTCGCACATTCACTTGCTCGTCCAATATCGCACCGATCTGCAATTGCAGGCCGACCTCGCCGGTCTCGGTGAATTTGATCGCATTGCTCAGCAGATTCGACAGCACTTGCTTGAAGCGCGTCGGATCTATCAGCACGTCCACGTCGGCGCGCGGGTCAAGTTCGATGCGCCACAACAAGCGCTTCTGTCGCGCCAGCCCTTCGAACACCCGGCATACCGATAACACCGTCTCCCGTAGATTGGCCCGCTCGGGGGCGAGGGACATATGCCCCGACTCGATGCGGGCGATGTCGAGAATGTCACCGATCAATGCCAGCAGTTGCTGGCCGGCATTCGAGGCCACCTGAATCGCCAGACGATCGGTCACGCCCTCTTCCGCACGCTTGAGGGCCAGTTCGAGCATGCCGATCAAGGCGTTCATCGGCGTGCGGATCTCATGGCTCATGGTCGCCAGAAAAGTGCTCTTGGCCCGATTGGCCTCGTCCGCCGCGTCCTTGGCCTCCTGCAGTTGCAGCAACCATTGTTGACGCTGGTGAATCTGCCGACGCTGCCAGCCGATCCAGAGCATTGCCAGCAGGAGCAAGGCCGCTGCGCCGGCGAAGCCCAGCAGAATCTCCTGACGGTGGCGCAGCCAGTAGCTGTCCTCGACCACCACATCGTGGCTCCAGCGCTCGACCAGTTCATCCATCTGCTGCGGCGCGATGCTCAGCAACGCCTTGTTCAGGATCGAGTGCAGTAGCGCCGACTGCGGCGCTGTAGCCAAAGCGATACGCGCCGGCTGGTCGCCAACGGTGCCGGTGATACGCAGGCGATCGCGATACTGCCGGGCGATCAGAAAACGCGCCACCAGCAACGAGCTCACCGTCACGTCGACCTGTCCCTTGGCAATCAGCGCCATGCCTTCGGCGGGGCTCTTGACCTCGACCAGACGCAGACCGGGCACGCGTTGCAGCAGGTAATCGCGCAATGGGTGGCCGCGATAGATGGCCAGACGTTTGCCGTTCAAAGCGTCGAGAGGTAGCGGATGCGGGCCATTCGCCGTGCCGACCAGCACAAATGGATTGTTCAGATAAGCGCGGGTGAATTGCAGTTGCGTTTCACGCTCGGTGCTGGGCGTCACCACTGGCAGGACATCAAGCTCACCAGCCTGCAGTTGCTCGAACTGGTCGTTGAGCGAGCTGCCGCGCACGATCTCGAAATTGAGGCCACTGCGCTGCGCAATCAGGCTCAATAACTGCGCCGACAATCCGCTGAAACGCCCGTCGGCCCCGAAAAACGCCAGGGGCGCAAAGTCATCGACAGCGCCCACGCGTACCACCGGGTGCTGATCCAGCCATTGCTGCTCGGCGGCGCTGAGTTGCACCCGGGACTGTTCGGCCATCTCGGCGAGGCCGACACTCCAGCGCTGTTCGATCAGATGCCGACGCTCCATAGGTACGGCCAGCAAGGCCTTGTCGACGATGCGTTTGAGCACCACGTCGCTGCGCAACAGCGCAAACGCGAACGGATTGGCGTCAAGACCCGACGGCCCGGCCAGTTGCAGGTCGTTGCGATAATTGGTGTTGATCAGATAGTTGGCGCTGATGAAGTCGCCCAGGTACACGTCGTCGGCACCGAAGGCGACCGCGCCGAGTGCATCCATTGCCGAGGCATAAAGCTGCACGTCGGCGCCGGGATAAAACGCCTGAACATGGGCCAGCGGCAGGTAGTCTTCGACCATGGCGATGCGCTTGGCTGAAAGATCAGCCGGGAGCTTCTCGTCGTGGCGCGTGATCAGCATTGGCTGATCTTCAGCGTACGGCCGCGACAGGATAAATGACGGGTCAGCCGCTTCGAAACTGTTCGACGTGCCCAACAGATCGACATCGCCGCGCTTGAGTGCCGCCATCAGCGCAGGTCGATCGGCGAAGCGCCGCACTTCAATTCTGATGCCCAGCAGTTGCGCCAGCAGATCGGCGTAATCGGCCGTCAGACCTTCGAGCTCGTACTGATTGCGGGTGATTTCGAATGGCGGGTAATCCGGCCCGGAGATGCCCATGCGCAACACCGGATGCTCATGCAGCCATCGGCGTTCCCGATCATCGAGGCGAACCTGGACATTGCCCGGTTCGAGGCGGGCCAGCACCTCCAGTGTCTGCGGCTGTGCGTTTGCACCGACCGACGTTGCAAGTGCTAGCCACAGCCATAAAGTACGCAGTCCCTGCGTCATGTCGGGGGGCACTCAGATCAGGTGATTGCGCTTGGCGAATTCGCGCAGGAGCACCAATGAACCCAGGCAGAGTTTAGACATCATGCGGGTTTTGTAGGTGCTGACGGTCTTGTGGCTCAAGTGCATCTCCTGGGCAATCGCCTTGTTCGATTTGCCCAGTGCCAATTGCACGAAGATACATAACTCACGATCGGAAAGCTGATCGATCATCTGCTTCTCAGTCCGTTGCGTGGCGTTGAACAGAGCGCCGCTGTTCGGCAACGCAGAAAAATAGGTGTGCCCGGACATCAGTGCTTTTATGGCCTCGTGCAGCAGCGTCAGCTGGTTGCTTTTGGTAACGTAGCCTCTCGCCCCCGCACGCAGGCAGCGCTCTTGATAATGCGTCGGCTCATGCATGCTGAACACCAGGACTCGACATCGCGCCGTCGGAGCCTTGATCTGGATCCGCGTCAGCACCTCCAGTCCGTCCATGGACCCCAGTGCGAGATCGAGCACTACGAGATGCGGATCATGTTCGCAAATCAACGGCACGACCTCATTGCCATTGGACGCCTCATGAATTTCGCTGAAACCTAGAGCTTGCAAGACGATTCGGATAGCCGCGCGCACTACGGGGTGATCATCAACGATCAGCGCTGACTTCATTGGCACTCCTGCACAATCGTAAAAGACACCGCACCACCCCGTTTCGGAGTCGGTGGCTGCGCCGGCACTGTTACATGGATGGACAAGGGAATCACCTGTCAGGTCTGACAGTTGTGCAGTCTGGGTTTTTATGCATTGGCATGGCGCAACAACCAGTGTGAGTCAGGCGCTTGCCGGAGTTCGCCGGCTGCTTCGACCCTTGCCATCACCTGCCCGACGAGCTGTGAATTGGGCAGTTGCGCCGGGCTGATCTGCACGTTTTCCTGAGCGAAGCCTGCCAGCGCCTGCAACGGTGCTGACTGTTCGTTGTAGATCAGAGCGTGGCGAACCTGTGGGTTATCGAGCAGAAAGCCCAGCAGGTCCAGGGTGCCTGCCGCCAGTTCGGCATTGATCACCAACACATCGAACGGCTCACAGCCGTAGTCGACCAGGGTCAACAATTCGCCGAGACTCTGCACCGGGGCCACGCGGTAGTAGCCGAGCGCATTGAACAGACGCTCGATTTTCATGCGATGAAAATGCTGCGGGTCGGCGATCAGGATGCGCAACGCTTTGTTGCTCATGGTCATTCTCCCGGTGGGGTTTGGAGAGGGGCAAGACTACGCAAGCGTCGAGGATAGCTCTGTAGGACTTTTCCTAAAAATCCGGCCATTCATCCGGGCATCCCCGCACTGACGGACGCACCGGTACTCCTGTAGGAGTGAGCCTGCTCGCGATGGCGGTATTCCAGTGACATTGAAGTTGACTGACACACCGCTATCGCGAGCAGGCTCACTCCTACAGGGGGCGGCATTATTGCCAGCCAAACCGGCGAATGTAGAAGCCCTTCACCGCCTGGGTCAGGGCCATGTACGCCAGCAGGATCAGTGGCAGAAACACGAAATACAGCGACGGCAATGCCTGCAATTTGAAGTAATGCGCCAGCGGCCCCATCGGCAAAAAGATGCCCACCGCCATGATGATCGCGGTCATCACCATCAGCGGCATGGCGGCACGGCTTTGCAGGAATGCAATCTTCGGCGTGCGGATCATGTGCACGATCAGCGTCTGCGTCAGCAACCCGACCACGAACCAGCCGGACTGGAACAGCGTCTGGTGATCCGCGGTGTTGGCATCGAACACGTACCACATCAAGGCGAACGTGGTGATGTCGAAAATCGAGCTGATCGGGCCGAAGAACAGCATGAAGCGCCCGACATCACCCGGCTGCCAGCGTTGCGGTTGTTTCAGCATCTCCTCATCGACGTTGTCGAACGGAATGGCGATCTGTGAGATGTCGTAGAGCAGATTCTGCACCAGCAGGTGCATCGGCAGCATCGGCAGAAACGGAATGAACGCACTGGCGACCAGCACCGAGAACACATTGCCGAAGTTGGAACTGGCGGTCATCTTGATGTACTTGAGCATGTTGGCGAAGGTCCGACGTCCTTCGAGCACGCCCTCCTCCAGCACCATCAAGCTCTTTTCCAACAGGATGATGTCCGCCGCTTCCTTGGCGATATCCACTGCGCTGTCGACGGAAATGCCGATGTCGGCGCTGCGCAGCGCCGGCGCGTCGTTGATGCCGTCGCCCATGAACCCGACCACATGGCCATTGCCCTTGAGCACACGGACGATGCGCTCCTTGTGCGACGGCGTGAGTCTGGCGAAGACGTTGGTGCTCTCGACCGCCACGGCCAGTTCGGCATCGCTCATGCGCTCGAGGTCGTTGCCCAGCAGCAAACCCTGTTGGGCGAGGCCGACTTCGCGGCAGATCTTCGCCGTGACCAGTTCGTTGTCACCGGTCAGCACCTTCACCGCCACGCCATGCTCGGCCAAGGCCTTGAGCGCCGGCGCGGTGCTTTCCTTCGGCGGGTCGAGAAACGCCACGTAACCGATCAGCGTCAGCGCCTGCTCATCCGCCAGGCTGTAAATCTCCCGACCTTCGGGCATTGCACGAGCGGCGACCGCCACCACGCGCAACCCTTCGGCGTTGAAGGCGGCGGTGACCTGGCGAATCCGCGCCAGCAATTCATCGCTCAAAGCCTCATCAACTTCGCCATGACGCACGCGGCTGCACACCGCCAGCACTTCCTCGACCGCGCCTTTGCAGATCAGCTGATGTGGCTGACCGCGGCCCTCCACCACCACCGACATGCGTCGGCGATTGAAGTCGAACGGGATCTCGTCGACCTTGCGAAACGCCGTGCCGACCTTCAGCTCGCGGTGGATTTCCACGTGTTCGAGCACGGCGACATCCAGCAGGTTTTTCAGGCCGGTCTGGTAATAGCTGTTGAGGTAGGCCAGTTCCAGCACTTCGTCCGAGTCTTCGCCCCAGACATCGACATTGCGCGCGAGAAAGATCTTGTCCTGAGTCAGGGTGCCGGTCTTGTCGGTGCAGAGCACGTCCATGGCGCCGAAGTTCTGGATCGCGTCGAGGCGTTTGACGATGACTTTTTTGCGCGAGAGGAACACGGCGCCTTTGGCCAGGGTCGAGGTGACGATCATCGGCAGCATTTCCGGGGTCAGGCCGACGGCAATCGACAGCGCGAAGAGCAGCGCTTCGGTCCAGTCGCCCTTGGTGAAACCGTTGATGAACAGCACCAGCGGCGCCATGACGAACATGAAACGGATCAGCAACCAACTGACCTTGTTGACGCCCTGCTGGAACGAGGTCACCGCCCGGTCAGTCGCACCGACCCGTTGCGCCAGCGCACCGAAGTAGGTGCTGTTGCCGGTGGTGAGAATCAGCGCAATCGCGCTGCCGGAGACAACGTTGGTGCCCATGAACAGAATATTGTCCAGCTCCAGCGGGTTACGCGTGTCGCGATCGGTGTGCCGGGTGAATTTCTCCACCGGCATCGATTCACCGGTCATCGCTGCCTGGCTGACGAACAGGTCCTTGGCGCTGAGCACCCGGCAATCGGCGGGAATCATGTCGCCGGCCGAGAGCACGATGAGATCGCCGGGCACCAGTTGTTTGATCGGCAGCTCCCGGCGTGGGCCATCCCGACGCAGCACCGTCGCGGTGTTGCTGACCATGGCTTTGAGCGCATCGGCGGCCTGATTGGATTTGCTCTCTTGCCAGAAGCGCAGCAGCGTCGACAGCACCACCATGGAGAAAATCACCACAGCTGCCTTGAGGTCTTCGGTCAGCCAGGAGATAACCGCGAGCAACGTCAGCAGCAGGTTGAACGGATTTTTGTAGCAATGCCACAGATGAGTCCACCACGGCAGCGGTTGCTCGTGCTCGACCTCATTGAAGCCATGTCGCGCGCGCAGTGCATCGGCCTCGACGTCGGTGAGCCCCTCCCCGTGGGTGCCCAGTGACGACAGCAACGCAGCACTATCGGCATGGGCGGCAGCGACCAGCGTACTGGCCAGCGTCGGCGGCACTTCACGGCTGACGGTGGTGTCGTTGATCGAGTCCAGCAGCGCCAGACGACGAAAGTGTCGGGCGATATGGCGGCTGCGCAGAAAGCCTGCGAAAAATTCCTTGAGCTTCAGTTTCATGGCTGTGTCCCCTGTGGTCAGCCGGGAAGCCGTCGAGCAGGTACCACCGCGCCTCGGCACCGGGAAAAACCGGCACGGCAAGGCGTGGCGCGCCGGTCGGCAATGACAGGCGTGTCGATAGGCGGCGATGGCGACTCAGGTCGTCAGCACGCTTGGTTCAGTGTCGATGAGAGGGACGTCGAGACATGACCCAGGACTGGCCATGCACGGGATGCCGCTGCTCGCTGTTACGGCGAGACAACGGCAGGGAAAGGCTGCGCGTTATCTTGCCGAGAATCTGCCGGTGATCGAGACCGGCCGACAACTGTCACTCGAACAAGTACCCACTGTGGGTCTCCGCAATTGATGAAAACGCGCGCAGCTTACGCCCGCAGCGAAATGGCTGGAAGAGCCATTTGCGGGGAATGTGAGGGGTGTTCAGGAGGGGTTCAGGATTCAGCTTTGCGGTGCTGGCAAGGGCCCCTTCGCGAGCAGGCTCACTCCTACATTTGTCCTGCGTACACAGATCCTTGCAGGAGTGAGCCTGCTCGCGATGGCGGTGTGACAAGCGCAGCAGAACTCAGCTGGCAGTGGCCAGCAACAGTTCCGCCACCGAGCGGCTGTGCCCGCGCTCTTTGCCATGCTCATACAGCGAGCCAGCGATTTCGTCGGCGCGAATCGGCAGCACCGACAGCAGCGTATCGCTCAGGCCATGGCTGGCCTGGCAGAAGCCCTGCATATAAATGCCAGCCTTGCAGCGCTCGTCGGTGATCAGTTTGTAATTGCGATCGACTTCGAATTCGCCGAGGTAGTCCTCCAGCGGCGCGAGCAATTTGCGGTGCATCTGCCGCTCGTAACCGGTGGCCAGCACCACGGCGTCATAGATTCGCACCGTGACCTCACCGGTGGCGTTGTTGCGCACCGCCAGTTCGATCCCGCTTGCCGTGGCAGTGGCGCTCTCGACGGTGGTCAGGGTGCGGAAGGCATGGCGGGCAATCCCGGAAACCTTCTGCCGGTAAAAAATGCCGTAGATGCGCTCGATCAGGTCGATGTCGACCACCGAATAGTTGGTGTTGTGGTACTCGTTGACCAGCCGCTCGCGCTCGACGCTGTTCTGCTGGAACACCAGGTCGGTGAACTCCGGCGAGAACACTTCGTTGACGAACGGACTGTCGTCCGCAGGCTTCAACGCCGAGCCGCGCAGGATCATGTCGACCTGCACCGACGGGAACGAATCGTTGAGGTCAATAAAGGCTTCCGCCGCGCTCTGCCCGCCACCGATGATCGCGATGCTCATCGGTTGATTGTTCACGCACGGCTGGCGGGCCATTTGCGACAGGTATTGCGAATGGTGGAACACCCGGTGATCACCCTTCAGCGCCTTGAATGCCTCCGGAATACGCGGTGTTCCGCCAGCGCTGACCACCACCGAACGCGTGGTGCGCACGAACTGCTGGCCGTCGCTGCCCCGGGAAATCACGCGCAAGGCTTCCACCTGCTGGTTGTGCAGGACCGGTTCGATGAACTGCACTTCTTCACCGTAACGGCTCTGCTCGGTGAACTGCCCGGCAACCCAGCGCAGGTAGTCGTTGTACTCCATGCGGCATGGATAGAAGGTGCCGAGGTTGATGAAATCGACCAGACGTCCGTGGTGTTTGAGGTAATTGACGAACGAGTAAGGACTGGTCGGATTGCGCAGGGTCACCAGGTCCTTGAGGAAGGAAATCTGCAACTCGCTCTGCGTCGACAACGTGTTGCCGTGCCAGCTGTAATTGGCCTGCTTGTCGAGGAACAGCACATCCAGCTCGCCCTGGGTCGCGCCGCGTTCCTGCAAAGCGATGGCCAGTGCCAGGTTCGAAGGGCCGAAACCGACGCCGATCAGGTCGTGAACGATGGGCGATGCAATTGCCTGTGTCATTTCCAGTGTCCTCTGGATGAACCCCTCAACGCGGGGAAAAAAGCCTGGGTGGCCTGACCGGCCTGTATCAGGTCAGCAGGTCGTCTGTTGAGTAGGAACGAGGACGATGAGAGGAAATTTAACCGGCGCGGATCACTGGCCATCCCATTGCTGGATACGCAAGCGGCAATGCTTCATGGCGTTGACGATGTGTTTTTCCACCAGTGCCCGGGAGATGCCGAGTGTCTGAGCGATTTCCGGATGGGACAGGCCTTCGATCTTGCGTAGCAGAAAACTGTCGCGGCACAGCGGCGGCAACTCGGCCAATGCGCGCTGGAGCATTTCCAGACGCTGGCCGTGATCGAGGGTGCCGTGGGGTGACGGGGTGAAGTAGCGCTCTTCGTTGTCCAGCACGTCCAGCGATTCGACCTGGCGCAGCGCGTTGCGGCGGTGATCGTCGATGACCAGGTTCAGCGCGGTGCGATAAAGGAAGGCCCGTGGCTGTTCGATCGGCACTTCGCTGGAGCGCTCCAGCACGCGTACATAGGCGTCATGCACCACATCCTCGGCGACCTGACGGTTGCCCAGTCTGGCGTTGAGGAAACACACCAGCTCACGATAGTAGTTTTCCAACATGACTCCCGACCGCATCGATGCCGTTTCTGTCCTTGAGCGCACTGATCAGACCTGCGGATGACGCAGTAGCAAGATAGTGGCAACTTGAAGTGCGTAATTTATAGTAATTCTCATATAGATTTAAAGAGCTGATTCCATATCCCGGACAAATAGTGCTCGCCCGGCACCCGGTGACTCGAGGTGTCTGCGGCTAAATTCCGTGGCCCATGCCTCGTTTACAGGACAGCCCCTGTGTCTGTCGTGCCTTGCGACGGGCCGCAACCACTGGCCGGAACCCTGCATGAATCGTCCCCGCCCCGCCCGTCGCGCGCTGTTCGCCGCCCTCTGTCTGATTCCCGTGATCGCCGTTGCTGCCTGGCAAGTGCTGCCACCCGGTCGCGACGCCGTTGCCACCGTGCAAGTCAGCCGGGGCGATATCGAAAACAGCGTAACGGCGCTCGGTACCTTGCAACCGCGCCGCTACGTGGATGTCGGCGCGCAGGCCTCGGGGCAAATTCAGAAGATTCACGTCGAGGCCGGTGACGCGGTCAAGGAAGGCCAGTTGCTGGTGGAAATCGACCCGTCGACGCAGAAAGCCAAACTCGATGCCGGGCGCTTCTCCATTGAAAACCTCAAGGCGCAGCTTCAAGAGCAACGTGCCCAGCACGATCTGGCGCAGCAGAAATACCAGCGCCAGCAGAAACTCGCCGCCGGTGGCGCCACCCGCGAGGAAGACGTGCAGACCGCCCGCGCCGAGGTGCGTGCGACCCAGGCGCGCATCGACATGTTCCAGGCACAGATCCGTCAGGCCCAGGCCAGCCTGCGCAGTGACGAGGCGGAACTCGGTTACACGCGTATCTACGCGCCGATGAGCGGAACTGTGGTCGCCATTGGTGCGCGCGAAGGCCAGACCCTCAACGCTCAGCAACAGACCCCGCTGATCCTGCGCATCGCCCGACTGTCGCCGATGACGGTATGGGCCGAAGTTTCGGAGGCCGACATTGGCCATGTCAAACCGGGCATGACCGCCTATTTCACTACTCTCAGCGGCGGCAACCGACGCTGGAGCAGCACCGTGCGGCAGATCCTGCCGGTGCCGCCGCGCCCGCTCGAACAGAATCAGGGCGGCAGTCCTACCAGCGGCCGCAGCGGCAGCGAACGCGTGGTTCTTTATACCGTGCTGCTTGACGTCGACAACGCCGATCACAGCCTGATGACCGACATGACCGCCCAGGTATTCTTCGTTGCGCAACAGGCGCAGGACACCCTGACCGTGCCGAGCGCCGCCCTGCAACCGGGTTCGCGTCCACAGTGGCAGCGGGCGCAGATCGTCGCTGCCAACGGTGACATTCAAACGCGGGAAGTACGCACCGGCATCAGTGATCGCCTGCGCACTCAGGTGCTGGAAGGTCTGGCCGAGGGCGAGCATATTCTCAGCGCGCCGGCCAGCGGTCATGGAGGCTGAATGCACACGCCTCTGATCGACCTGCGGCAGATCCGCAAAGCCTACGGCGGAGATGACAGCCCGCTGGTGGAAGTGCTGCGCGGGATCGATCTGTCGATCCACGCCGGCGAGTTCGTCGCCATCGTCGGCGCCTCCGGTTCGGGCAAATCGACACTGATGAACATTCTCGGTTGCCTCGACCGCCCCACCAGTGGCGAATACCGCTTCGCCGGGGAAAACGTCGCGCAGCTGGACAGCGATGAACTGGCCTGGCTGCGCCGCGAAGCGTTCGGTTTTGTCTTTCAGGGCTATCACCTGATCCCCTCCGGCTCGGCGCAGGAAAACGTCGAGATGCCGGCCATCTACGCCGGCACCCCGGCCGCCGAGCGGCATGCCCGAGCCTTTGCGCTGCTGGAACGTCTCGGTCTCGGCACTCGCACCGGCAACCGTCCGCATCAGCTTTCCGGCGGGCAACAACAGCGGGTGTCGATTGCCCGCGCGCTGATGAACGGCGGCCACATCATCCTCGCCGACGAGCCGACCGGCGCCCTCGACAGCCACAGCGGCGCCGAGGTGATGACCCTGCTCGACGAACTCGCCGATCAGGGCCATGTGGTGATCCTCATCACCCATGACCGCGAAGTGGCACAACGAGCCAAACGCATCATCGAAATCCGCGACGGCCTGATCATCAGTGACAGCGCCGAGCACGCGTCCGCGCCACCTGCGGCCAATCCCGGCGCGCTGCAAGCGGTCGACCTGCGCCAGCGCCTGAGCAGCGGCAGCAATGAGACCGGCGCCTGGAAAGGCGAATTGGTCGACGCCGTGCAAGCCGCGTGGCGGGTGATGTGGATCAACCGTTTTCGCACGGCGCTGACGCTGCTCGGCATCGTCATTGGCGTAGCCTCGGTGGTGGTCATGCTCGCCGTCGGCGAAGGCAGCAAGCGCCAGGTCATGGCGCAAATGGGAGCGTTCGGCTCCAACATCATTTACCTCAGCGGCTCGGCACCGAACCCGCGTACGCCGGAGGGCATCATCACCCTCGACGACGTCGCCGAACTGTCCGCCCTGCCCCAGGTGGAACGAATCATGCCGGTCAACGGCTCGACTGCCGGCGTGCGCTTTGGCAATGCCGACCACAGCAGTTACGTCGGCGGCAACGACACCAACTTCCCGGTGATTTTCAATTGGCCGGTGATCCAGGGCAGTTACTTCACCCAGGCCGATGAAGACAGCGCCGCCGCTGTCGCGGTGATCGGCACCAAGGTCCGCGACAAGTTGCTCAAGGACGTCGCCGACCCGATCGGTCAATACATCCTCATCGAAAACGTGCCGTTCCAGATCCTCGGCGTGCTCGCGGAAAAAGGCGCCAGCTCTGGCGATTCCGACAGTGACAACCGCATCGCCGTGCCCTATTCGGCGGCGAGCATGCGCCTGTTCGGCAGTCGCAATCCGCAATACGTGGTGATCGCCGCCAAAGATGCGCGCAAAGTCAAGGACGCCGAACAGGCGATCGAGCAGGCGATGCTGCGTCGCCATCACGGCAAGAAGGATTTCGAGCTGACCAACAATGCCGCGATGATTCAGGCCGAAGCGCGCACGCAAGGCACGCTGTCGCTGATGCTCGGGGCGATTGCGGCGATTTCCCTGCTGGTCGGCGGTATCGGCGTGATGAACATCATGTTGATGACCGTGCGCGAACGCACCCGCGAGATCGGTATTCGCATGGCCACCGGCGCACGTCAGCGCGACATCCTGCGCCAGTTCCTCACTGAAGCAGTGATGCTATCGGTGGTCGGCGGTATCGCCGGGATCGGCCTGGCGCTGCTGGTCGGCGGCGTGTTGTTGCTCAGCGGCGTGGCGATCGCCTTTCAAGCGCTGGCGGTGATTGGCGCGTTTGCCTGCGCGCTGGTCACCGGTGTCATTTTCGGCTTCATGCCGGCCCGCAAAGCTGCCCGGCTCGACCCGGTCACGGCCCTTACCAGTGAATGATCGACCTATGAAAGTGCGACTGACGTTTCTCGCCGCCAGCCTGTTGCTGGCCGCCTGCAGCAGCCCGGCGCCGCGCCTCGACAGCGCCGTGCAGCCACCGAGCGCTTGGCAGTCCGCGGACAGCCTCGGCGCATTGCAGAGCAATCGGCAATGGTGGACGCAGTTCGGCAGCCCTGAACTGGAGCGGCTGGTGGAACAGGCGCGACTGGGCAGCTACGACCTCGCCGCCGCGATGGCGCGGGTCCGACAGGCTCAGGCCAGCGCAACCATAGCCGGCGCGCCGCTGCTGCCGGAGCTCAAGGCCGGATTGAATGCCAACCGGCAGAAACTGATCCACGGCAAGGGTTACAGCCAACTGGATGTCAGCCCTGAGAATCGTTCGCTGGATTATTACGACGCCGAGCTCAGCGCCAGTTACGAGATCGATTTCTGGGGCGGCAATCGAGCCGCGCGCGACAGTGCCGCGTTCGCTGTGCAGGCCAGCGAGTTCGACCGCGCCACCGTCGAGCTGACCTTGCTCAGCGGCGTCGCCAACAGTTACACCCAAGCTTTGGCCCTGCGTGAGCAGGCGCGCATCGCCGAGCTCAATCTGACCAATGCGCAGAACGTGCTGCATCTGGTGCAGACCCGTTTTGACGCCGGCAGCGCCACTGCGCTGGAACTGGCCCAGCAGAAAAGCCTGGTGGCCGAACAACAGCGTCGCCTGCCGCTGGTGCAACAACAGGCCCGCGAAGCATTGATCAGCCTCGCCGCCCTGCTCGGCCAGCCGGTGCAAGCGCTGCCGTTGCCCGAGCAATCCTTCGCCCAATTGCACTGGCCGGACATCGCCAGCGGCGTGCCGAGCGATTTGCTCAGCCGCCGCCCGGACATTGCCAGTGCTGAAGCCAAGCTCGCGGCAGCCCAGGCTGATGTCACCGTCGCCCGCGCCGCGATGCTGCCGAAAATCACCCTGACAGCCAGCCTCGGCAGCGGCGCCGACCTCGCCGCCGACCTGCTGCGCACGACGTTCTACAACCTGTCCTCGGGGCTGACCGCGCCGATCTTCAACAACGGCCGCCTCAGCGCCGAACGCGACAAGGCCAAGGCCCGCCAGGATGAACTGTTGGAGACCTATCGCGGGGCAATCATCAATGGCTTCGCCGACGTCGAAAAAGCCCTCAGCAGCATCCGTGGCCTCGACGAACAGCGGCAATGGCAAAGCGAAGAACTGACCCAGGCACAAACCGCCTTCGACATCGCCCAAAGCCGCTACCAAGCCGGCGCCGAAGACCTGCTCACCGTCCTGCAAACCCAGCGCACGCTGTATGCCGCGCAGGATCTGAACGTGCAACTGCGCCTGGCGCGGTTGCAGGCCAGCATTGCCTTGTACAAAGCGTTGGGTGGTGGTTGGCAAGAGACCTGACAGCGACGCGGCGACTGGACTGACGCCTTCGCGAGCAAGCTCGCTCCCACAATGGAACTGCTCACAGATCACAATTTACGGCACAACAAAGCCCCCCCTGTAGGAGCTGCCGAAGGCTGCGATCTTTTGATCTTGCTTTTCTGTAGGAGTGAGCCTGCTCGCGATGGCGGTGGGTCGTCCACCAAATAGGCTGACTGACACGACGCCATCGCGAGCAGGCTCACTCCTACAATGGAACTGCGCACAGATCACAATTTACGGCACAACAAGGCCCCCCCTGTAGGAGCTGCCGAAGGCTGCGATCTTTTGATCTTGATCCTTAAATGCAAGATCAAAAGATCGCAGCCTTCGGCAGCTCCTACAGTCTCCGCGTCCACCTCTCGGCCGAGTGTCAGCTCGCCTGTGGCTTTTGATCTTGATCCACCAGCGACGTCGGAAGGCTGAGCGGAGGGATTGATCCGGGCGTGGGAGCGCAGCGACCGTACGACGCAGTCGTACACAGCGAGTGTAGGTGCAGCGAAGCAAACCGGAGCCGCTGCGCCCGGATCGATCCCGCAGCGAAGGAACCCGAGCCTGCGAGGGCCGAACGTAGGAGCAAGCCTTTTGGGTTACCTTTTTGGCGTTTGAAAAAGGTGACCCGCCGTAAGGGCGGAACCCTGAGCAGCCGTTACCGCAGCAATGGATATGTACTCACTCAAAAAATACCCCACGCCCCAAAAAAAGCTTTCGCGAGCAGGCTCACTCCTACAAGAGCAAGAGCAAGCAAGATCAAAAGATCGCAGCCTTCGGCAGCTCCTACAGTCTCCGCGTTCACCCCTAGGCCGAGTGTCAGCTCGCCTGCGGCTTTTGATCTTGATCCACCGGCGACGTCGGAAGGCTGAGCGGAGGGATTGATCCGGGCGTGGGAGCGCAGCGACCGTCTGGCGCAGCCAGACACAGCGGAAGGAGGTGCAGCGAAGCAAACCGGAGCCGCTGCGCCCGGATCGATCCCGCAGCGAAGGAACCCCGAGCCCGCGAGGGGCCGAACGTAGGAGCAAGCCTTTTGGGTTACCTTTTTGGCGTTTGAAAAAGGTGACCCGCCGTAAGGGCGGAACCCTAAGCAGCCGTTACCGCAGCAACGGATATGTACTCACTCAAAAAGCCCCCCACCGCCTGAAAAAACTTCGCGAGCAGGCTCACTCCTACAAGGGATTACGATCTATTCAGAGTATGTGGTGAACCAATCTAGAGCTGTCGGCCCTTGACCTTCAGATGCCGCGCATACCACGGGCGCTGCGGCACTTTGCGGAACAGCTCGGTCATGTTGTCTTCGTCGCCGAAGGTGATGCGCAGCGCCAGTTTCATGGTTTCCGGATCCATCTCCACCGAGCGCCCGACTTGCAGGCCGGGCACGGTGCTGCAGCCGTGGGTGTCGGGGCCGAGCCAGGGATCGCCGACTTCCACCCAGCGGCCCGGCGCAAACCACGGCACGCCGTTGACTTCCAAACGACTCACTTCGCCCGGATGAAAACGTTCATGGGCGCGGAACCAGTCTTCCAGGCGATCATCAATCCAGCCGTGGAAACGCCAGAACACCGGATTCACATGGGAGGAAAACGGATCACCGAGAAAGTCGTTTTCCGGCGCATACCAGCGCGCAGCGAAGTCTGCCTGATCCCGCGCCATCGGCACTGGAATGTCATTGGACGGATCCCGCGCCACTGAAGCCCAGCGCATGTGCAGCCAGTCGTGCAGGCCCAGTTCGACTTCCGAACCGAACTGGCCGAGGGTCAATTTCGATAAATAACGCGGATCACGGTACTGCGATTCCCAGACCAGAAAATTGCTCTGAAAAGTCTCCGCTGCTTTGATGTCGCTGACCCACTTGGTGTACTCGTCATCACCCTCGGCCAGCCAGGTCGGCGGCAGTGAGTTGCCGTCGTGATTGTCGAAGTAACGCGCGAAGCCCTGCCGGTCACGCTCCAGCTCAGGCTGCGGCTGCGGGAACGCCGGCCACGATGGCAGATCCTGCATCGAGCGGGCGATGCCGAGCATGTGGCGGTGCATAAAGAAAAAGTCCACGCCCGAGCCGTTGCGATCCTTGCTTGGCCCACGGGCATCGCGCTCCTTGTCACGTGGCCCTGGCTGCCAGCCGATACCGCGCAGCGCTTCGCGTTTTTTCTCGGAGAGCTTGTGCCACTTGTCGCGGGTTGCATGCCAGAGCTGATGGAACAGACGATGCTCGGGCGCGACCAGCCAGGCCAACAATTGTGGACTCAAACCGGTACGTTCGCGGGCTTCGGGAAAACGCCGTTTGATGGCGATGAACTGATTGTCCAGTTCGGGCAACGCCAACGGCCGATCCAGGCGCAAGACCTGCCCGGTGAACGTGGCGCTGCCGGCATTGCCGAACGCCGCCCAGACTTCATCCAGTTTGACTTTGAATTCATACACGGGCGGTTCTAACGGCGCATCGGTGCGCAGCAGACGCCAATACATCTCGGCACCGTTGCCCGGCGCCAGATCACCAATCACTTGATAACGCGCAGGCCCCTCGGCACGCAGATTCGTCCCGGTGTCGAGATAGCCGCGCAATCCGCGCCCGCGGTGAGCGATGTCGAGAAACAGCTCCAGGCCTTGCGCCGGCAAACCATCGAGCCCGGCCGCCGCACCGGTAAAGCGAATGTCCCAGACCCCACGCAAATTGTCCGCCAGCTGTTGCCCGGCGGTATCGGCCAGATCGACCGTGGCCTCGCCCGGGGTGATCGGAAACTCCTCGCGAGTCAGTTCACGATGTGCATAAAAAGCGGCAGGCAGCGCGGCGCCCGTGAGTGCCATGCCCGCCATGAACCAGCGTCGAGAGATCGTCATTGCCCTACCTGTGTCAGCCATGAAGCAGGCTTTATCCAAGCTAGAACGTTTGCTCGACGGGGAAATTTACGCTGCCGGCAAAACATCGCAACGGCACCACCGGGCATTTGTAACGCCGCCTAAATTAGCCACCGGGCCACTCGTTCTTCCCAGATAGCAAAGGCCCCTGCGCCTGTACCTCGACGGCGAACCTGAATGAGATGGCAATGACAAAACCGCGTTGGAAAAAGGCTCTATTCATCGGCCTGCCACTGGCCCTGGCGATCAGTGCCGGCGCAGGATTTCTGGCCTGGGATTACTGGAACAACCCCGGCTACCCGGTGAAGGTGATGAAACAGGCGACCGAATTGCAGGATCGCCTGCTGTCGTTCGACAGCCACATCACCGTGCCGCTGAGTTTCGGCAGCCACGACCACGAAGCCGACAAGGATGGCTCGGGCCAGTTCGATCTGGTCAAGGCCAATCGCGGACGCCTGTCCGGTGCGGCGCTGACGGTGTTCGGCTGGCCGGAAATGTGGAACGGCCCGAACGCCCCGCACCGCCCGACCGAGGGTTTCGTCGAAGAGGCGCGCAACCAGCAGGAAGTGCGCTACAAGATCATCTCCGGGATCGTCCGCGACTTCCCCAATCAGGCCGGCATCGCCTACACGCCGGATGATTTCCGCCGGCTGCACGGCGAAGGCAAGTTTGCGATTTTCATCAGCATGCTCAACGCCTACCCGCTGGGCAACGACCTGGGCAAGCTCGACCTGTGGGCCGGGCGCGGCATGCGCATGTTCGGCTTCAGTTACATCGGCAACAACAGCTGGGCCGACTCATCGCGGCCGCTGCCGTTTTTCAATGATTCGCCCGATGCCCTCGACGGCCTCTCGGATATCGGCAAACAAGCGGTGCAACGCTTGAACGATCTGGGCGTGATCATCGACGTTTCGCAGATGTCGACCAAAGCCCTCGAGCAAGTCGCCGAACTCAGCCGCACACCGCTGGTGGCCTCGCACTCGGCGCCTCGGGCGGCCGTAGATATTCCGCGCAACCTCAGCGACAAAGAGCTGCAACGGATCAAGAACAGTGGCGGCGTGGTGCAGGTCGTGGCTTTCTCGCAGTACCTGAAACCGCTGACTCAGGGCACCCAGGACAAACTCAATGCGCTGCGTGCGCGCTTCGATCTGCCGCCGCTGCCCAATCTGGCCATGGCGCTGATGCCCGGCGATCCGATCATCACTGCCTGGTCGGAACAGAAGCTCGGCCAGTACGCCAGCGGCCTCTACGCGATCCTCGAAGAAGAACCGAAAGCCACCCTCAAGGATTTCGGCGATGCCATCGATTACACGGTGCGCAAAATCGGTATCGACCACGTCGGCATCGCTTCGGACT
The DNA here is from genome assembly GCF_024169245.1 of Pseudomonas koreensis. NCBI lineage: Bacteria > Pseudomonadati > Pseudomonadota > Gammaproteobacteria > Pseudomonadales > Pseudomonadaceae > Pseudomonas > Pseudomonas koreensis. The sequence continues at coordinate 3,402,824 of NZ_JALJWP010000001.1, read as the reverse complement.
TCAACGATGGTGGCGGGATCAAAGGCTGGGAAAACGTCGGTGAAATTCGTAACGTCACCGCCGAACTGCTGCAGCGCGGCTACTCCGAGGCGGACATCGCCAAGCTCTGGGGTGGCAACTTCATGCGCGTCTGGGACCAGGTGCAGAAAGCCGCGAAACCGGCGCTGGCGTCGCGCCAGGAGGTGGCCCGGCCATGACTGATCGCCGCACTTTTCTGAAACACGCCGGCCTGCTCGCCGCCGCCCTGCCCCTGGGCGCCAGCCTCACTGCGCCGGCGGCAATCGCTGCCGTGCCGACTGCGTCGCGGGACAAATGGGCGCAGCTGCGTCAGTTGTTCGATCAGGATTCCCAGGCGATTCACTTCGCCAATTTTCTGGTCACCTCGCACCCGAAACCGGTGCGCGACGCGATCGAACGCCATCGCGCGGCGCTGGATCTGAATCCGGGTCTGGCGATGGATTGGGATCTGGGCGTCACCGAGAAACGCGAAGAAAACGTGCGCCACTGGGCCGGCGAGTACCTGCAAGCCAAACCGGGGCAGATTGCCCTGACCGGCAGCACCACCGAAGGCCTGGCGATGATCTACGGCAGCGTGCAGGTGCGCGCGGATCAGGAAATCCTCACCACGGTTCACGAGCATTACTCGACGCGCAACATTCTCGATTTCCGCAACCGTCGTGACGGGACGCGCGTGCGCAAACTCACACTGTTCAAAACCCCGCAGAGCATTTCTCTGGATCAGGTGCTCGACACGATCAACCGCAATATTCGCCCCGAGACCCGCGTGCTGGGCATGACCTGGGTGCATTCGGGCAGCGGCGTGAAGCTGCCGATCAGCGAGATCTCGCGGCTGGTCGACGAGCACAACCGTCAGCGCGACGACAAGGACAGGCTGATCTATGTGGTCGATGGCGTGCACGGTTTCGGCGTCGACGACCTGAGTTTCCCGCAGATGAACTGCGACTTTTTCATCGCCGGCACGCACAAGTGGATGTTCGGCCCGCGCGGCACCGGCATCGTCTGCAGCCGCACTGAAGAACTGAAATACGTCAGCCCCAGCGTGCCGACCTTCTCCGAGGCCACGGCGTTCTCGACCATCATGACCCCAGGCGGCTACCACGCCTTCGAACATCGCTGGGCGCTGGACGAAGCCTTCAAGTTGCACCTGCAACTGGGCAAAGCCGAGGTGCAGACGCGCATTCATCAGCTCAACAGCTACCTCAAGCAACGCCTGCAGGAGCACCGCAACATCGAACTGGTGACCCCGCTTGATCCGCAGTTTTCCGCCGGTTTCACCTTCTTCCGGATCAAGGACCAGGACAGCGACGCAGTGGCTGCCTGGCTGATGCAGAACCGGGTGATCTGCGACGCGGTCAGCCGCGACGTCGGGCCGGTGATTCGTACCGCGCCGGGCTTGCTCAACAGCGAAGCCGAAGTGGATCGCTTCATGAACATCCTCGGCAACAAGCTGCGCGCCTGATCCTCGACTGCCGTTTTCCTTTCAAAGAGACGACCCATGAAAAAGCCTCACGCGTCACTCCTCTCCAAAGCCCTGCCCGCACTGGCGCTGAGCGCCCTCTGCGCGGCACTGCTGCCCGGCACCGCGCTGGCGGCGACAGCGCCCGCAGCGGGCAAAGTGTTCAAGGATTGCAAGGACTGCCCGGAAATGGTCGTGCTGCCGACCGGCAGCTACACCATGGGCACGCCGGACGATGAAGTCGGCCGTCAGCCCGATGAAGGCCCGTTGCACACGGTGACCTTCAGCAAACCGTTCGCCATCAGCCGCTCGCAGGTGCTGGTGGGCGAATGGGACGCCTATGTGCGCGAAACCGGCAACAAGCCCTACGACTTCGATGACCGCCCCGGCCGCCGCTGCACCGCCGGCAAACCGGAATTCAAACAGACGCCCCGCGACCCGGCGGTGTGCATGAACGTCGCCGAAGCCCAGGGCTACATCGACTGGCTGTCGAAAAAGACCGGCCACGCCTATCGCCTGCAAAGCGAATCGATCCGTGAATACGCCGCCCGTGGCGGCAGCACCGGGCCTTTCCCGTTCCCGTTCGATGAAGGCAAGGATTACCAGATCTCCAAACACGCCAACACCTACGGCGCGGCCGACGGCTACAACTTCACCTCGCCGGCCGGCACATTCCCGGCCAACGCCTTTGGCGTGTTCGACGCCCACGGCAACGTCTATGAGTGGACCGCCGACTGCTATCACCCGGACTACTCCGGCGTGCCCGCCGACGGTCGTCCATGGACCCAGGAAAACTGCGAACGCCAGGTCATGCGCGGCAACGACTGGGGCGAGGCGCCGATCTTCTCCCGCTCCGGCAACCGCAACAGCAGCTGGCCGACCAGCAAGGGCGACTGGCTGGGCTTTCGCGTAGTGCGCGACCTCTGACACTGGCTTCGACGAGCGCAGCCCCGTCTGCGCTCGTTTAAAGAAACTCCGCGACCATTCGTTTTCCTTAAGTACCGGCACTCCCTCCGCATCGAAGCAGGAATCCTCCATGACCAAGCCTACGCGTGGGGCGATCAACGAATTGTTCGCCCTGCTCAAGCCCTTCCGCCTGATCGTTTCGGCCTCCATCGTGCTCGGCATGCTCGGCGGCCTCAGCGTCACCGTGCTGCTGGCGACCATCAACAACGCCCTGCACTCCGATGACGGCCTGACCCGCACGGTAGTGATGATCTTCGCCGGACTCTGTGCCCTCGCTCTGCTGACCACGATTCTGTCGGACATCGGCACCAACTACGTCGGCCAGCACATCATTGCCAAACTGCGCAAAGAGCTCGGGGAGAAAGTCCTGTCGGCGCCGATCGACCAGATCGAACGCTACCGCAGCCACCGCCTGATCCCGGTGCTGACCCACGACGTCGACACCATCAGCGACTTCGCCTTCGCCTTCGCGCCGTTGGCGATTTCGATGACCGTGACCCTTGGCTGCCTCGGCTATCTGGCCATGCTGTCGTGGCCGATGTTCCTGATGATGCTGGTCGCTATCGCCATCGGCACCACCATTCAGGCGATTGCGCGGGCCAAGGGCATGCGCGGTTTCTATGCCGCCCGCGACTCCGAAGACGAACTGCAAAAGCACTACAACGCAATTGCCGAAGGCGCCAAGGAACTGCGCATCCACCGCCCGCGCCGCCAGCGCATGTTCGTTGCCGGCATTCAGAAAACCGCCGAGAAAATCTGCGACACCCAGATCAAATCGATCAACACCTTCGTCATCGCCAAGTCGTTTGGCTCGATGCTGTTCTTCGTGGTCATCGGCATGGCCCTGGCCCTGCAATCGCTGTGGCCGAGTGCCGACAAAGCGGTGATGAGCGGTTTCGTTCTGGTGCTGCTGTACATGAAGGGGCCGCTGGAGCACCTGATCAGCACCCTGCCGATTATCAGCCGCGCACAGATTGCCTTCCGCCGCATCGCCGAACTCAGCGAACAGTTCTCCTCGCCGGAACCGCACCTGTTGCTGCAGGATCAGGGCAACAAGCCTGCCGCCGTCGATAGCCTGGAACTGCGCAACGTGCGCTACGCCTTCCCGGCCGTGGAAGGCAGCGAACCGTTCCGCCTCGGGCCGGTAAACCTGCGCATCGAACAGGGCGACATCGTGTTCATCGTCGGTGAAAACGGCTGCGGCAAAACCACGCTGATCAAATTGCTGCTGGGCCTGTACGCGCCGACCGAGGGCGAAATCCGTGTCAACGACAAGCTGATCACTGCGGTCAACCGCGATGATTATCGGCAGAACTTCACCACGATCTTTGCCGACTACTACCTGTTCGATGACCTGATACAGGGCGATCGTGAAGTGCCGCAGGATGCCACCCGCTACCTCGAACGTCTGGAGATTGCGCACAAGGTCAGCGTGCGCGACGGCGCCTTCAGCACCACCGACCTGTCCACCGGCCAGCGCAAACGCCTGGCGCTGGTCAACGCCTGGCTCGAGGAGCGACCGGTGCTGGTGTTCGATGAGTGGGCAGCGGATCAGGACCCGACCTTCCGGCGGATCTTCTATACCGAGCTGCTGCCCGACCTCAAGCGTCTGGGCAAAACCATCATCGTGATTTCCCACGACGACCGTTACTTCGACGTCGCCGATCAACTGGTGCGCATGGAGGCCGGCAAGGTCCAGAGCGAACTGCAACCCGCCTGATCAAGGCAGCCGCGAACGAGCCGGAGAAAAAACTTTTCCGGTTTGCCGCGGCTTCCTCGTCTTAATGAGATGAATAAGAACCATTAACAACTATACCTGCCAAGGTCTTAACCTCATGTCCGCATCCCGTTTCATGCTTCGCCCTCTGACTCGAGCCCTGCTGATGCACGGCGCGACCCGCACTCGCCTGGCCGGTAGCGGCCTGGGTCTGGCACTGACCCTCGCAGCGGCGCCCTATGTCCAGGCCCAGGAGTGGACCCTGAACATCCCTGCCCAACCGCTGGCCCAGGCCCTGCAGACCCTCGGTCAGCAGACCAGTCTGCAAATCGTCTACAGCCCGGAAAGCCTGCAAGGCCTGCGCTCCAGCGCCCTCAACGGCCGCTATCAGGACGACGAGTCACTCAAGGCGATGCTCAGCGGCACCGGCATCCGTTATCAGCGTGACGGCAACACCGTCACCGTGCTCGGCCCGGCCACCAGCGGCAGTGCCATGGAACTGGCCCCGACCAACGTCAACGCCAACCGCCTCGGCGCCACCACCGAGGGCAGCAACTCCTACACCACCGGCGGCGTGACCATCGGCAAGGGCGTGCACTCGCTCAAGGAAACACCGCAGTCGGTCACGGTGATGACCCGCAAGATGCTCGACGACCAGAACCTCAACACCATCGAACAGGTGATGGAGAAGACCCCGGGCATCACCGTTTACGACTCGCCCATGGGCGGCAAGTATTTCTACTCGCGCGGCTTCCGCATGACCGGCCAGTACCAGTACGACGGCGTACCGCTGGACATCGGCAGCAGCTACGTGCAGGCAGACAGTTTCAACAGCGACATGGCCATCTACGACCGCGTGGAAATCCTTCGTGGCGCGGCCGGCATGATGAAGGGCGCGGGCGGCACCGCCGGTGGCGTCAACTTCGTGCGCAAGCGCGGCCAGGACACCCCGCACACGCAGCTGTCGTTGTCGGCGGGCACCTGGGACAACTACCGCGGCCAGGTCGACACCGGCGGCCCGCTGAACGACGCCGGCACCGTGCGTGGTCGCGCTGTCGTCACCCAACAGACCCGGCAGTATTTCTACGATGTGGCTGAACGCCGCGACCAGATCTACTACGGCGCGCTGGACTTCGATCTCAGCCCCGACACCACGCTCGGTCTGGGCATGGCCTATGAAGACGTCGACGCCACCCCGTGCTGGGGCGGCCTGCCACGCTACGCCGACGGCTCCGACCTGCACCTGAAACGCTCCACTTGCCTGAACACCTCGTGGAACAACCAGCGCAGCAAACGCGCCACCTACTTCGCCGACGTCAAACACCAGTTCAACGACGACTGGTCGTTGAAAGTCGCCGGTGTCTACTCGCGCAACACCCAGGACATGGAATATTCCTTCCCGAGCGGCACAGTGCCCTTGGGCGCGACCGCCACCAACACGCTGATGCTTGGCAGTACCTATGACTACGATCAGCGCGACTACGGTTTCGATGCTTACGTCGACGGCAAATTCGACGCCTTCGGCCAGGAGCACGAACTGATCGTCGGCGCCAACGCCAGCCGTTCGCACAAGGACGACTTCTACGCGGTGGCAGCATTGCCACAGCGCCAGAACGTGTTCAACCCGAACCACAACATCCCGCAGCCGGATGAAAGCTACTACCTGGCCAACGCCTCCCGTGGCGGCCCGGTGGACATGCACATCAAGCAATACGGCGCTTACTCGATCGCCCGCCTGAAACTCGCCGACCCGATGACGCTGGTACTTGGCAGCCGGGTCAGCTGGTACAAATCCGACACCGATTCGGTGCAGTACTTCCGCGGCGAAGGCACCGAGGTCAACACCAAGTCCACCGAATCCGGCCAGGTCACGCCGTTCGCCGGCCTGCTCTACGACCTCAACGACAACCTGACCGCGTACGCCAGCTACACCGACATCTTCACCCCGCAAGGCTCGTACAAAACCATCGATGGCAGCACGCTCAAGCCGCTGATCGGCCAGAGCTACGAGCTGGGGATCAAGGGTGAGTGGTACGAGGGTCGCTTGAACACCACGTTCAACCTGTTCCGCACCATCCAGAAAGATGCGGCCCAGGATGACCTGCGCTGCGAAGACAGTTCGTGCCAAATCAACTCGGGCAAGGTCCGCGCCCAGGGCTTTGAAGCTGAAGTCAGCGGTGAAGTGATTGACCGTCTGCAATTGCTGGCCGGTTATACCTACACCCAGACCAAGGTGCTGGAAGACGCCGATGCGACTCAGGATGGCGCGGTCTACAACTCTTACGTGCCGCGTCATCTGTTGCGTGTGTGGGGTGATTACGCCCTGAGCGGGCCGCTGGATCGGGTGACGATTGGTGCGGGTGTCAATGCGCAGACGGGCACCTACCGGGTTTCGCCTCTGGGCGGGGACAATGTCGATGGCGCGGGTTATGCGGTCTGGAACGGTCGCATTGGTTATCGGATCGATGACACCTGGTCGGTGGCGTTGAACGGCAATAACCTGTTCGACAAGCGTTATTACGCGACTATTGGGACCGAGGGGTTTGGTAATTTCTATGGTGAACCGCGTAATTTTGTGATGTCGGTGAAGGCTGATTTCTGATTGGTCTTAACGTTGTGTGGGAGCCCCGCTTTGGCGGGGCTTTTTTGTGTTTGGGATTGGGGGCATATCCGTTGCTGGGGTGAAGGCTGCTTAGGGTTCCGCCCTTACGGCGGGTCACTTTTTCCAGACGCCGAAAAAGTAACCAAAAAGGCTTTGCCCCGGCGTACGGCCCGCTCGCTGGGGCTCGGGGTACCTTCGTTACGGGACCGATCCGGGCGCAGCGTCTCCGGTTTGCTTCGCTGCACCTCCTCCCGCTGTGTACGACTGCGTCGTACGGTCGCTGCGCTCCCACGCCCGGATCGATCCCGTAACGAAGCCTGCCGAAGGGGCAAAAGATCAAAAACCGAAGCAAAGCAAAAGCCAGATCAAGAGCCAGATCAAAAGATCGCAGCCTTCGGCGGCTCCTACAGTTGGATCGCGTGAATTCGATAGAAATTGGTTGCCTCGCAGATCGCCATCGCGAGCAGGCTCACTCCTACAAGGGGGCGGTGTACATCAGGAAAAATCAGGTCGGCTGTCAGGCCGCCTTCGCGAGCAGGCTCGCTCCCACAAAAGCAAAAGCAAGGCAGCGCAGCTGCCCGCGGCGAAGCCGCCCCACTCAACAATGAGCGTTAGCTCGAGTGCTTTTGATCCACGGGCGACGTCGGAAGGCTGAGTGGAGGGATTGATCCGGGCGTGGGAGCGCAGCGACCGTTCGACGAAGTCGAACACAGCGAGAGGAGGTGCAGCGAAGCAAACCGGAGGCGCTGCGCCCGGATCGATCCCGCAGCGAAGGAACCCGAGCCTGCGAGGGCCGAACGCAGGAGCAAGCCTTTTTGGTTACTTTTTCGGCGTCTGGAAAAAGTGACCCGCCGTAAGGGCGGAACCGTAATCAGCAACCCCCGCAGCAACGGATATGCACACTAAACCAGAACCCGCGCAAGCGCCCCACCAACCCGCGAATAAACATCCAGAACCCCAGGCACCACCGCCCCCAACCGCAACAAATCATGAGTCAACCTGGCACAAACCTCGACCTCAATCCCCACTCCCTGCCCGCGCAGCTTATCAACATAAGCCTGCCCCTCATCCAGCAGCGGATCAAACCCGGCGAGCAGCACAATGGCCGGCGCAACCCCACGCAAATCCTCCGCCAGCAACGGCGAAAAACGCCAATCCAGATAATCCTCCGGCCCACGCGCATAGTGCTGATAAAACCAGTCCAGCGTGTCGTTCTCGAGCAAATACCCCTCGCCAAACAACAGCCGCGAATCATGCACCCGAGAAGCATCGGTCACCGGATAACACAACAACTGCGCCTTGGGTGCGATGGCCACCGTGTGCGGCTGCCGCACCGCCTGAATCGCCAACACCGTCGCCAGCGTGGCGCCCGCGCTATCACCGCCAAACGCGACCCGCGAACAATCCAGGCCCAGGCTCACAGCCTGTTCGGCCAGCCACGCCAACGCGTCCTCGCCATCCTCCAGCGCCGTCGGAAAACGCTGCTCCGGCGCCAGCCGATAACCGACCGAGAGCACCGCACACGGCGTGCGCTGGCAAAACTCGCGGCAGACGCCGTCGTGGGAATCCAGACTGCCGACCACAAACCCGCCACCGTGGAAATACACCAGCACCGGCAGCGGCGACTTAACGCCGTTGGGCCGATACAAACGCAAGGCCAGTGCCGCGCCGTCCCGGGCCAATGTTTCGATCTCGGTGACTTCAAGGTCCTGCGGCGCCGGCCAGCGCAGTTGCGCGGTGGTCTGTTCGAATGTGCCGCGGGCCTCGCTCGGGGTCAGTTGGTGCATGGCCGGCAGGCCGGCGTCCCGGCTGTCTTGAGCCAAGTCGAGGAACGCTTCCAGATCAGGGTGTAACGACATCGATAAGATCCTTTATCCGCAAAAAACCGGGCGCGCCTCGGCTGCGCCCGCACAAAAGAGCGATCAACCCGCCCGTGCCATGCAGTGCTCGATCAACGCTTCAAGCTCACGCTGGTAATCGCTCATCAGCGCATCCATGGTGCCGGCGCGGTAGCGCTGGTTGCTGTAGATGCAGCGCAAGGCCAGTTGCCCGTCGTAGACCTGGCCAACGATTTCCAGCCAGTTGCCCAGGTTCGCCTTGAGGCTGTAGTTGTCGCCGGTTTCTTCCAGTGCCGGCACCAGCAACGCCTGTTCATCGAAGCTCTGGTCGAACTGCCCGAGGTAGTTGAACGTCACCCGCGCCTGCGGCAAACCGGCGAGTTGCGCGCAGATGTCCGGGCCGGCCAGATGACGCAGCACGCCATAGCCGATGCCCTTCTGCGGTACACCCGCCAGTTGCGCCTGCACATCGATGATCGACTGGCCGATGTCGTCGCTGTCCGGGTGCAAACGCACCGGGAACATGCTGGTGAACCAGCCGAGGCTGCGGCTCAGGTCGATCGATTCGAAGAGGTCTTCGCGACCGTGCCCTTCAAGCAGAATCAGCGCCGACGGTTGCTGGCTCCAGCGGCACAGCGCACGGCTGAGTGCCGACAACAGCAGGTCATTGATCTGCGTGCCGTACACCGCCGGGGCTTGTTTGAGCAGTTGTTCGGTGTGCTCGCGCGACAGCTTGAGCCGCGCCTGCGCCTGTTGCCGCACAAGGTTCTTGCCGCGCGGGTTGTCGCACGGCAGGTCGACACCCGGTTGATCCAGTTGCTCCAGCCAATAAGCCAATTCCTGCTCGGCAATCACAGGCGCCTGCGCCTGCAACGCTTCGGCGAACGAACGATAACTGCTGGTGCGAATCGGCAACTGCGGTGGCAGCCCCTGCACGCACGCCTCATAAGCGACTTTCAGATCGTCGAGCAGAATCCGCCACGATACGGTGTCGACCACCAGGTGATGAATCACCACCAGCAAGCGCGCCTGACCGTCCGGCAAGGCCACATGCATGACCCGCCAGACCGGCCCGTCATCGAGCTTGAGGCTGCGCTGCGCAAGGTTGGCCAAGGCTTCGACCTCGTCGCTGTTCTGCGCTTCACGGCGCCACAGCACAGCCTCGTCGGACGCGCTGCTGCTATAGCGCTGCAACCAGCGTCCGCCGTCATTGGAAAAGCGCAAACGCAGCGAATCGTGATGTTGTTCGATCAAGCCCAGCGCCTGTTCGAGTGCATCGAGATCCAGCGGCTGACGGGCGCTGAGCAGCAACGACTGGTTGTAGTGATGCGCCTCGGCCATGCCTTCGGCGAAGAACCATTCCTGAATCGGCAGCAGATTGAACGCACCTTCTGCTGCCACTTGGGTAAGGTCCGGCAGCGCTTGCCCAGCGCCCTCCTTCACCACCTGCTGCTCGACGATCCCGGCGATGGTCTGATAGCGCATCAGATCGCGCAGCTTCAGCTCCATCTGCAGGGTCGGATGGTTTCTCACCCGCGAGATCACTTGCAGGCTGAGGATCGAGTCGCCGCCCAGTTCAAAGAAGTTATCGCTGATACCGACCTGCTCGACCTGCAGCACCTGCGCCCAGATTTCCGCCAACAGGCTTTCCTGCTCGGTGCGCGGGGCAAGGTATTCGTCGCTTTTGAATTGCGGTTCAGGCAGCGCCTTGCGATCGAGTTTGCCGTTGGGCGTGACCGGGAACGCACTGAGGCAGACGATCTGCGCCGGCACCATGTATTCCGGCAGCGAAGCGCGCAGCCCGGCCTTGAGTTCATCGCCGATATCATCACCAGTGGCGGTGACCACATAACCGATCAGTTGCTTGCCGGACGCATTGTCCCGAGCGATGACTAAAGCATCACTGACCGCCGTCAACTGACGCAGGCTGGCCTCGACTTCACCCAGTTCGATACGGAAGCCGCGCACCTTGACCTGATGGTCGATGCGTCCGACGTAATCAACCACGCCGTCCGGACGGCGGCGCACCAGATCGCCGCTGCGGTACAGGCGTTCGCCCGGCGCAAACGGGTTGGGCACGAAACGCTCGCCAGTCAGATCGGGGCGCCCGTAATAACCGCGGGCGATACCGTAGCCGCCGATGTACAACTCACCGGCAAAACCCGGCGGCAGCGGATTCAGATCGTCGTCGAGCACGTACAGCGAGCGCGCACCGACCGCGCGACCGATCGGCGCGTACGCCGCTTCGCAGTGCTGGCTGATGGTGACTTTCCAGAGCATCGGCGTGACCACGGTTTCGGTCGGGCCATAACCGTTGGTGAAGTATTGCGGACGCAACGCTGCTTTCACCTGTTCGAAGGTCTGCTCTGGCACCGCATCGCCACCGAAGCAGTAGATGCGTACCGGTGGCGGCGCGATGCCGCTGGCTGCCGCGTACTCGGCCAGTTGCTTGAGGTAGGCCGGCGGGAAGCAGGCGATGGTCACGCCGTAATCGTGCAGGGCCTGATAGGTCTGCTCCGGCGTCCACAGGCATCCGTCGCGAATCACCAGACGACCGCCGCTGTACAACGTACTCAGCCAGCGTTCATGAGCGCCGTCGAAAGCGAACGACATGAAGTGCAGCTCGCAGCTGCTGGCGTCCATTTCGTACAACTCGGCGATGGCCTGGCAGTGCATGCTCAGCGGGCCCTGGGTGACGGCCACGCCTTTCGGCCGCCCGGTGGAGCCGGAGGTGTAGACCAGATAGGCCAGGCTCTGCTCATGAACATCGCAAACCGGAGCAGCGTCGCTGTAGAGACTGCGATCAAGCTGATCGATTTCCAGACGCAGCAGGCCTTGCGGCGCCGGCAACGTCGCACGCAGGCTGGTTTGCGTCAGCAGCAGGGCCATGCGCGAATCTTCGATCATGTACGCCAGACGCTCCGGCGGATAATCGATGTCCAGCGGCACGTACGCCGCGCCGCTCTTGAGCACGGCGAGGAAGCTCACCAGCATTTCCAGCGAACGCGGCAACGCCACGCCTATTACCACTTCCGGCCCGGCGCCGTGGGCGATCAGGCACTGCGCCAGTCGATTGGCCTGCCGCTCCAGCTCTGCGTAGCTCAGGCTTTCGCCGGCGCATTGCACGGCGATCGCATGGGGTTGCTGTTGCGCATGGCGACTGATCAGCTCCGGCAGCAACTGCGGCGCGTGGCGGTGGGAAGGCTCAGCGCTCCAGGCCTGCGCCGCTTGCCATTGTTCGGCGGACAGACGCTGCAGATTGCCCAGCCGCTCATACGGCGCGGCCATCATTGCCGCGAGGGTGTTTTCCAGGGTCAGGCGAATGCCTTGCACCGCCTCGGCACTGAAGTGGCTGCGCAGGTACAGGTATTCGATCGACAACTCGTCGCCGAGCATCACCGCAAGGTCCATCGGCACGTTGGTCACGCCATGGCCGATGGATTTGCCGAAGGTCAGCTCGGTGTCGGTTTCTTCCTGCAAGCGCTCGTCGATCGGGAAGTTCTCGAACACCACGATGCTGTCGAACAGCGCCTGCCCCCCGAGGTTCGACCAGCGCTGCACATCCGCCAGCGGTGCCTGGGAGTAATCGCGAATGTCGAGGTTGTAGGCCTGCACTTCACCCAGCCAGTCGGCCAGACGCTGATCGGCCTGCGGGGTCTGAATGATCGGCAAGGTGTTGATGAACAGGCCGAGCATGTTGCCGACGTTCGGCAGACTTTCCGGACGCCCCGACACCGTGGCACCGAAGGTCACCGTCTGCTGGCCGGTGTAGCGCTGCAACAGCAGCAGCCACGCACCCTGGATCAGCGTGTTGGGGGTGATGCGCAGGTCGCGGCAGAACTCCAGCAGACGCGCGGTTTGCGCCTTGTCCCAGTTCGAATAAATCGCATCGTGACCCGCAACGTCGGCGCTGTGGCGCGGGTGCATGGCCTGGCTCAGCGCAGTCGGTTCGTTGACCACCGCCAGACGTGCTTTCCAGAACAGCTCCTGGGCGTCCTGATCCTGTGCCTGCAACCAGGCAATGAAGTCGCGATAGCGGCCATTTTCCCCAGTCACCTGGCCCGTGGAGTAATACTGCAAGACCTCGCCGAACAGCCGCGAGCTGCTCCAGCCGTCCATCAGAATATGGTGGCTGGTCCAGATCATCTGGTACTGCTCGTCGCCCAGATGCAACAGGGTCACGCGCTGCAAACGCGCTTCGGACAAATCAAAACCCAATGCGCGGTCGGCGCTGGCGAATTCGGCAATCGCCGCCTCGCTGCAGTCCTGCGCACGCCAATCGAGCACCTGCATCTGCAGCGGCGCATGGCGATGGACGACCTGCAACGGCTTGGCCAGCCCATCCTGCCAATGGAAACTGGTGCGCAGGATCGCCTGCCGGACGATGACGAATTCCCAGGCCCGGCGGAAACGCTCCACGTCGAGACCCTTGATCGGCAGGCTGACCTGTTGCACGTAAAGGCTGCTGCCGTTATCCGACAACGTATGGAACAGCATGCCTTCTTGCATCGGCGACAGCGGGTAAACGTCTTCGATCAGCTCCGCTGGCACCGGCAAGGCATCGAGCTGGGCCTGATCCAGTTGCGCCAGCGGGTAGTCGGCAGCACTGGCGGCTTGCGCGTCTTCAAGCGAAACCACTGCGGCCAGCTTCTGCACCGTCTGCTGCTGGAACAGGTCTTTGGGGGTGAAGCAAATGCCCTGCTGCCGCGCGCGGCTGACCAGTTGAATCGAGATGATCGAATCACCGCCGAGGGCGAAGAAATTGTCGGTCACGCCGACCCGCTCGATCTTCAGAATGTCCTGCCAGACCTCGGCGAGTTGCTGCTCCAGCGGAGTCGACGGCGCGACGAAATCGCGTTGCGACTGACTGGCGTCCGGTGCCGGCAGAGCCTTGCGATCGAGTTTGCCGTTGGGCGTCAGCGGCAATTGCTCGAGGAAAAGCCACTGCGCCGGCACCATGTATTCCGGCAGATGTGCCTTGAGCGCGGCTTGCAGTTCGGCGCTCAGCGCGTGCAGTTGCGCGGGGCTTTGATCGGCTTCGGTCGGCACCACATAAGCCACCAGTTGCTGGCCGCCAACGCCGTCCCCCGCCAGCACCACACCTTCGCGCACGCTGGCCTGGGCCAGCAGACGCGCTTCGATTTCGCCCAGTTCGATACGGAAGCCACGCACCTTGACCTGATGATCGATGCGGCCGACGTACTCGATACGGCCGTCATCCAGCCAGCGCGTCAGGTCGCCAGTGCGGTACATGCGCTCGCCGTTGCTCGCCAACGGGTTGGGCACGAAGCGCTCGGCGGTCAGGCCCGGGCGCAACAGATAGCCACGGGTGATGCCGTCGCCGGCCAGATACAGCTCCGCGGCGATGCCGATTGGGGCTGCCTGCAATTGCTCGTCGAGCAGGTACGCAGTGGTGTTGCGCAGTGGCCGGCCGATATTGGCCTGACCGTCGGGTTCGCGACGGGTCCAGGTCGAATAAGTGGTGTCTTCGGACGGCCCGTACAGGTCGTAAACGTGAGCGACCGAGGTCTCGCGGTACAACGTGTCGACCAGCGCCTGCTTCAGCGGCTCGCCGGCCAGATTGATGATGCGCACGCCCGGCGGGATCTGGCCGATGCGTTGCAGCGCGGCAATCGCCGACGGCACGGTGTTGATAAGGCGCACCTGATCACGCTCGGGCAAGTCCGGCAGTTCCAAGGCATTGCGCGCCATGACCATGGAGCCGCCATGCGCCAGGGTGACGAAAATCTCCCACACCGACAGGTCGAAGCACACCGACGTCGAGGCCAGCACACCTTGCAGGTCGTCCTCGCTGTAGACCTCGGCGGACCAGTGGATCAGCGCCTGCACGTTGCGATGGGCGATGGCCACGCCTTTCGGTTTGCCGGTGGAACCGGAGGTGTAGATCACATAGGCAAGATTGGCCGAGTCGCCGCGCGCCGGCAGGTCGTCCTGTGCCTGCGCGGCAAACGCCTCACCGCCGGCCTCGACCAGCACCACCTGCGCTTGCGTCGATGGCAATTGCGCCAGCAATGCTTGCTGGGTCAGCAGGACTTTCGCCTGGCTGTCGTCGAGCATGTAGGCCACGCGGTCGGCCGGGTAGTCCGGATCCAGCGGCACGTAGGTGCCACCGGCCTTGAGCACCGCCATCAGGGCGATCACCAGTTCCGCCGAACGCGGCAGTGCCACGCCGACGCGCACCTCGGCCGTCACGCCGAGCGTCAACAAGTGTCGGGCCAACTGGTTTGCACGCCGATTCAGTTCGCCGTAGCTCAAGGCCACGCCGGCATGACTCAACGCCAGTGCCTGCGGATGTGCCGCCACCCGCGCTTCAAAGCTCTGCGAGATCAGCCGCTCGGCCGGATAAGCCGCGTGATTGTCGTTCCACTGCGCCAGCGTTTGCCGTTCCGCCAGCGGCAGCAGACCGATTTCGCCGAGGGCCCGCTGCGGGGCCTGGATAAATTGCTCGAGCACTTCGCGCAGATGCGCGGCCAGAGCGAGCACGCTGCGTTCGGCAAAGTGCTCGGTAAGGTAATTGAAATCGAGGTTGAGCACTTCGCTGGCGCCAGCGATCAGGGTCAGACCGTAGTTGGTCTGCTCGCGATGCTCCAGGCCGGAGAAACGCAGCCCGCCCGGATTGGCCTCCAGCGCTTCGGAGACCGGGTAGTTCTCGAACACCAGCAAGGTGTCGAACAACGCTTCGCCGCTCAGGGCGGCCAGACGCTGAATGTCCTGCAACGGCGTCTGTTCGTAATCACGTAGCACCAGGTTCTTGTCCTGCACGCTGCGCACCCAGTCACCCACGCTGAGGGCGGCCTGCGGGCTGGCGATCACCGGCAAGGTGTTGATGAACAGCCCCAATTGTTCTTCGATGCCCGGCAGATCCACCGGACGCCCGGATACCGTGGCGCCAAACGCCACGGTGGGCTGACCGGTGTAGCGCTGCAACACCAGCAGCCATGCCGCTTGCACCAGACTGTTGAGCGTCACCTGTTGCTGACGGGAAAAATGGTTCAGACGCTGGGTGAATGCTTCGTCGAAGTGCAGACGATGCATCTGTTTGCCCGGCCCCGGTACGGTGCGTCCATGACAGGCCGACGCCAGTCGGGTCGGTTCGTCGAGTTCGGCCAGTTGCCCGCGCCAGAAATCCTGCGCAGCCGCCTTGTCCTGGCCCTGCAGCCACACCAGAAAATCCCGATAGCGGCCCTGCGCGCTCGGCACTGGCTGGCCGGCGTAATCCTGCAGCACCTCGCCGAACATCCGCGAGTTGCTCCAGCCATCCATGAGGATGTGGTGGCAGGTGAAAATCAGCCGATGGCGATCGTCAGCAGTGCGCAGCAGGCACAGGCGCAACAGCGGTGGATTCTGCAGATCGAAGCCGCGTTCACGGTCGGCCTGCGCCCGCGCTTCAAGCACCGCCGGCAGATCGGCGACATCGCGCACATCGATTTCCGGCATTTCCAGGGTCAGTTGGCGGTTGATCACCTGCAACGGCGCGTCGAGGCCATCGCGGCCCCAGATGAAACCGGCGCGCAGCACTTCATGGCGATCGACCACGCGCTGCCAGGCTTGCTGGAACCGCACGACGTCGAGGCCGTCGATGTCCAGCAGCATCTGATAGACATAGGCGCTGGCGTCCGCGTCGTACAGGCTGTGGAACAGAATGCCTTGCTGCATCGGCGCTAGCGGATAGATGTCCTCGATGCGCTGGGCGGCGATCGGCAGGCTGTCCAGATGCGCCTGGGACAAACCGGCCAGCGGCACATCGGACGGCGTGAGGCCGCCCGCATGGCTGAGGCAGTGATCGATCAATTCGCTCAACGCCGTTTCGTAGGCGCGGGCCAGAGCGGCAATCGTCGCCTCTTCGAAGACGTCGCTGCTGTAGGTCCAGGTCAGGCTCAACTGGCCCTGATAAACCCGGCCATCGATGGTCAGCCAATTGGCCATCGGCGCGTTTGCGTCCTGACCGGCGCCCTTGTCTTCGGTGGCCGGCCGCCACAAAGCGTCTTCGTCGAAGTTGTTATCGAACTGGCCGAGGTAGTTGAACGTCACCTGCGGTTGCGCCAATTCATGCAACGCCGCTTGTGCGTCGGGCGTGCCGAGATAACGCAGCAAGCCATAGCCGATGCCCTTGTTGGGGATCGCGCGCAGTTGCTCCTTGATGCCTTTGATCGAGGTTTCCAGACTGGCGTTTGGCGTCAGGCGCACCGGGAACATGCTGGTGAACCAGCCCACGGTGCGGCTCAGGTCGATGTCATCGAAGAGGTCTTCGCGGCCGTGCCCTTCGAGCTGCACCAACGCACTGTCGCTGGCGGTCCACTCACACAACACTCGCGCCAGTGCGGTCAGCAGCAGGTCGTTGACCTGAGTGCGGTAGACCGCCGGGGCCTGTTGCAGCAACTGCCGGGTCCGTTCGGCGTCCAGCCGGGTGTCGACGCTGCGCTCGAAGCGGTTGTTCAACTGGCCCTGCGGATTATCCAGCGGCAAACCGAGCGGCGCGTCGCGCAACTGCTCGCGCCAGTACGTCAGTTCACTGTCCAGCGCCGCGCTGCGCGCATGCTCTTGCAGGCGCAAGCCCCAGTCCTTGAACGCGCTGGTCTTGGCCGGCAGGTTCACGCTCTGCCCGGCACTGATCTGCTGATAGGCGTTTTGCAGATCTTCGAGCAGGATCCGCCACGACACACCATCAACCACCAAGTGATGGATGACCAGCAGCAGACGCTGACTGGCGTCCGGCAAGTCGACCAGCGCAGCGCGGATCAGCGGGCCATTGTGCAGGTCGAGGCTGCGCTGCAGATCCAGGCACAGCGCTGGCAATGCGGCGCTGTCGTCCAGCGTAAAGGTGCGCAACAAGTCGTGTGGCTGATCCGCCGCGCCGTGACTTTGCTGCCAGCCCTGCTCGGTTTGGCGATAACGCAGACGCAAGGCGTCATGCTGTTCTTGCACCTGGGCCAAGGCCTGTTGCAGCGCAGCGGCTTGCAGGGTTTTCACCGGGGTCAGCAGGATCGACTGGTTCCAGTGATGGCGCGCCGGGATGTCGCTGTGGAAAAAATACTGCTGGATCGGCGTCAGCGGCGCGTCGCCGAGTACCTCGCCCTGCTCCGTTTGCACGGCGTCGCTCTGTTGCGCGACGGTGGCCAGACGCTGCACGGTCTGGTGCTGGAAAATGTCCTTGGGCGTGAAGCGAATGCGGACCTGCCGCGCGCGACTGACTACCTGAATCGAGATGATCGAATCGCCGCCCAGCTCGAAGAAGTTGTCGTGCAGCCCTACCCGTTCGACCTTGAGCACGTCTTGCCAGATCTCGGCCAGACGCTGTTCCAGCTCACTGCGCGGTGCGGCGTACGCCTCTTGCACTTGCGCAACGTCCGGTTGCGGCAGTTGCTTGCGATCGAGTTTGCCGTTGGCGGTCAATGGCAGACGTGCAAGGAACGCCCAACTGACCGGAACCATGTAATCCGGCAGGGTTTCGCGCAGGTGCGCCTTGATCGAATCGCGCAGGGCGCCCTGCTCGTCCGCGTTCACTGCCTCGACGGGCACGACCCAGGTTGCCAGTTGCTGGCCGCTGAGGCCGTCCACCGCCAGCACCACGGCTTCGCGCACCTGTGGATGCTTGAGCAGTTGCGCTTCGATTTCGCCGAGCTCGATGCGGAAGCCACGGATCTTCACTTGGTGGTCGATACGGCCGATGTACTCGATCACCCCGTCGCCGCGCAGCCGTGCGAGGTCGCCGGTGCGGTACAGACGCTCGCCTGCCTTGCGATTGAACGGATCGGGCACGAAGCGGGTAGCGCTCATGCCGGACTGATTCAGATAACCACGGGCCAGACCGGCGCCGGCGATGTACAACTCGCCGATGCAGCCTTGCGGCACCAGGTTGAGCGAGCTGTCGAGCAAGTACCACGACAGGTCGACAATCGGCGCGCCGATCGGGCTGCTGTGATTGCTGTGCAGATCGGCCAGCGACAACGGCCGGTAGGTCACGTGCACGGTGGTTTCGGTGATGCCGTACATGTTGATCAGCGTCGGCGCGCGGTCACCAAAACGCTCGAACCACGGGCGCAGATTCTGCACTTCCAGCGCCTCGCCACCGAACACCACGTAACGCAGGGCATTGCTGCGCGAGGATTCACAGGCGACCTGCATCAACGGCTTGAATGCCGACGGTGTCTGGTTCAACACCGTGACATTTTCATCGCAGAGCAGTGTGTAGAAATCCTCCGGCGAACGGCTGACGTCGTGAGGCACGACCACCAGTTTGCCGCCGTACAACAGCGCGCCGAAAATCTCCCACACCGAAAAGTCGAACGCGTAGGAATGGAACAGCGTCCAGCTGTCCTGCGCGCCGAAATCGAACCAGTGCTCGGTGGCGCTGAACAGGCGCATGACATTGCCGTGCGGCAGCAACGCGCCTTTGGGTTTGCCGGTGGAACCGGAGGTGTAGATGACGTAGGCCAGATTGTCCGGCGTGGTCAGGCATGGCGGGTTGCTTTCGATGCCGTGTTCCGGCGCCTGATCCAGATCGAGGCAGACCAGCCCCGGAGGAATCGGCAACTGCCCGAGCAAATGACCCTGGGTCAACAGCAATTGAATGCCGCTGTCGTCGATCATGTAGCTCAAGCGATCATCCGGGTAGCTCGGGTCCAGCGGCACATAGGCACCGCCGGCCTTCAGCACCGCGAGAATGGCGACGATCATGTCCAGCGAACGCTCGACCGCAACGCCGACGCGCACGTCCGGGCCGACACCCCGCTCGATCAGCGTATGTGCCCATTGGTTGGCGCGGCTATTGAGTTCAGCGTAGGTCAGGCGTTCCCCGGCACAGCTCACGGCCACCGCGTCGGCATGCCGCGCGGCCTGGGCTTCGATGGCTTGCTGGATGCACTGGGTCAGCGGTTGTTCGACCCGCGGCGGATTCCATTGCGCCAACAGCTGTTGCTGCTGGCCGGCGTCGAGCATCGGCAATTGGCCGATGCGCTGGGTCGGCTCGGCGACGATCGCCTGCAACAGCGCAGTCCAGTGTTGCGCAAGGCGCTCGATAGTCGCCGCGTCGAACAGGTCGGTGGCGTACTTGAGCACCGCTTCGATGCCGTGGGCCTGTTCGGTGGTGTTGAGGGTCAGGTCGAATTGCGCGGTCTGGCTCTGCCATTCCAGCGGTTCGATGTTCAGGCCGTTCAGGCGCGTCGCAACGCTCGCACGGCGCTCGGCCTGGTGGTTGAACATGACCTGGAACAACGGACTGTGACTGAGGCTGCGGCCCGGTTCCAGCGCTTCGACCAGTTGCTCGAAGGGCAAGTCCTGATGCGCCTGCGCCTCCTGCGCGGTCTGTTTGACCTGACGCAGCAGCTCGACAAATGGCAACTCGGCGTCGACATCCGCCTTGAGCACCTGGGTGTTGACGAAGAAGCCGATCAGCCGCTCGATTTCCACCCGGCCACGGTTGGCCACCGGCACACCGACACGGATGTCACTCTGCCCGCTGTAGCGATGCAACAAGGCCTGAAACGACGCCAGCAGCACCACGAACAGCGTGACGTTTTCCTGCCGGGCAAAAGCCTTGAGGGCATGGCTCAGCGCCGGGTCGAGAATCAGGTTATGGCTGGCGCCGGCGAAGCTCTGCTCGACCGCGCGCGGGCGATCCAGCGACAGCTCCAGCACCGGCTGTTCGCCGCCGAGTTTTTCCTGCCAGTAGGCCAGTTGGCGCTCCTGCTCACCGGCCTCCATCCACTGGCGCTGCCACAAGGCGTAATCGGCGTATTGGATCGGCAGCGCGGGCAGACCGGCGTCGTGACCGAGGTTGAAACCGGCGTAGAGCTGCACCAGTTCCTCGATCATCACTTGCAGCGACCAGCCATCCGAAACGATGTGGTGCAGGGTCAGCACCAGCACATGCTCAGCGGGGCTGACCTGCAGCAGCGCGGCACGCAGCAACGGGCCGTGCTGCAGGTCGAAAGTCTTCTGGCTCTGGGTCTGGACGAAGGCCTGGATCGAGGTGTCCGGGTCGTTGGCCAGATCAGCGCTCAGGTGATGAATCTCCAACGCAAAAGGTCCTGCGGGCAGGACCACTTGCAAGGGTTGTGCACTGTCTTGAGTGAATACCGTGCGCAAGGTTTCGTGGCGTTCGATCAGCGCCGCGATGCTGCGTTCCAGTGCCGGCACATCCAGCGGGCCCTGCAAGCGCAGGGCCGTCGGAATGTTGTAGGCCGCGCTGTGCGGTGCCCACTGCCAGAGGAACCACTGGCGCTGCTGAGCGTAGGACAGCAGCAACGGCTCTTCAGCCGTGCGCTTGAAAACCGGGGCAATGTCAAAGAGGTTGACGCCTTTCTGCTTGAGCAGAACCGCCAGAGCCTTTCTTTGCTTAGCCGAAAGTTGTCCTACCGACTCGATTAACTCTTGCACGCGTTTTTCCCTCTCAAGAAATCAGTTTTTCCAGATCATCGAGGGATAGACGTTTGAGGGCCTCCAGTGATTTAGCCAATTCATCCTGAACGGGCGACATTTCGACGCGCAGGTGTTCGATCCGCGCGCAGAAATCCTTGAGGGTGTCGGTCTCGAACAGCGCCTTGAGCGGCACCTTGTCGCCGAGGCGCTCCTGCACCCGGGTCACCACCAGCGTCGCCAGCAGCGAATGCCCGCCAAGCTGGAAGAAGTTGTCTGCCAGCCCTACCCGCTCGACCTCCAGCACCTCCTGCCAGATCGTTGCGACCTCCCACTGCAGGTCGCTTTGCGGCGCCTGGTATTGCTCCTGCGTCGGGCTCTCGGCCAACGCCATCAGCGCCTTGCGATCGAGCTTGCCGTTGGGCGTCAGCGGGATCGCGTCGATCAGGTGCAAATGCCCCGGGACCATGTGCGCCGGCAAGCGGCTGACCAGTGCACTGCGCACCCGCTCGGTCAGGGTCGACCGCTCGCTGTCCGGCGCGGCGACGAGGTAGGCATGCAGGTGTTTGCCGGCGGCGCCGTCCTGCGCCAGCACCACCGCTTCGCCGATATCGTCGAGCTCCAGCAGGCGCGCTTCGATCTCGCTGAGTTCGATGCGGAAACCGCGAATCTTCACCTGATGGTCGGCGCGACCGATGTACTCGATGTTGCCGTCGTCGCCCTGGCGCACCAGATCGCCGGTGCGGTACAGGCGCTCGCCGTCGGTCGCGTAGGGATTCGGCACAAAGCGTTCGGCGGTCAGCGCGGCGCGGCGCAGATAGCCGCGCGTCACCCCGGCACCCGCCAGGTACAGCTCAGCCGGCACGCCCGCGGGCAGCACCTGCAATTGACTGTCGAGCAGGTACGCCACGGTGTTGTCCAGCGGCCGGCCAATGTTCGCCCGCCCCTGCGGCGTGCGCAGGGTGAAGGTCGAATAGGTGGTGTCTTCCGACGGCCCGTAGAGGTCGTAGACCTGCTGCACCTGGGTGCTGGCATACAGGCTGTCGACCAGACTCTGTTTGAGCGGTTCGCCGGCCAGATTGATGGTGCCGACCGAAGCCGGAATCTGCCCGGCCCGTTGCAACGCGGCAATCGCCGACGGCACCGTATTGATCAGCGTAACCTGATCGCGCGCCGGCAAATCGGCCAGCGCCAGGGCGTTGTCGGCCAGCACCAGACAGCCACCGCAGGCCAGCGTGACGAAGATTTCCCACACCGACAGATCGAAGCAGATCGAGGTCGAGGCCAGCACACCGCGCAATTGTTCTTCGCGATAGACCCCCGCTGACCACTGAATCAGCGCCGACAGATTGCCGTGGCTGATGGCTACGCCTTTCGGTTTGCCGGTGGAGCCGGAGGTGTAGATCACGTAGGCCAGATTGTCTGCGGCGAGGTTAATCAGCGGCGCAGTGGCCGGGCATTCGCTGGCGACGCTTTCGTCCACCAGCAACACTTGCGCGTCCAACGATTCAGGCAGCATGGCCAGCGCCGCTGGCTCGGTGAGCAACACCGCCGCGCGGCTGTCGTCGAGCATGTGCAGCAAGCGTTCCTGCGGGTAATCCGGGTCCAGCGGCACGTAGGCACCACCGGCCTTGAGGATCGCCAACAGTGCGACCAGCATGTCCGGCGTGCGGCGCATGCACACGCCGACGCGCACCTCCGGCCCGACGCCCATGCCTTGCAGCTTGTGCGCCAGACGATTGGCCCGGGTATCGAGGCTTTGGTAATCGATGCACTGCTCGGCGAACAACACCGCGCTCGCTTGTGGCTGACGTTGCACTTGCGCGGCGATGTGCGCCAGCACCGTGCGTTGATCCGGCGCGATCACCGGCGCCTTGCCCCATGCGATGGCGTTCTGGCGTTGCGGCTCGGCGAGCAATTGCAGCGCGCCCAGCGGTTGCGTGGCGTCGGCGAGGAACTGCTCGAGCAGGCCTTGCAACTGCGCACTCAATGCACTGATCGCTGGAGCGTCGAAACTGGCCTGATCGTAACTCACGCCCAGACTCAGTTCGCGGCCGGTGACCGCCACCAGCGTCAGCGGATAGTTGGTCTGCTCCTGGCGGCGGATCGTCGAGAACTTCAGGCCGGTCTCCGGCCCCTGCGCCAGCGCTTCGGCCATCGGATAGTTTTCGAACACCAGAATGCTGTCGAACAACGCCCCGGCACCCGCCCCGGCCCAGCGCTGAATGTCATACAGCGGCGTGTGTTCATGCTCGCGCAACGCCAGGTTGAGGTCCTGTACCTGTTGCAGCCATTGGCTGACGCCGATCTCCGCCGATGGCGCCGCCACCACCGGCAAGGTGTTGATGAACAGGCCGATCTGCTGCTCGACGCCCGGCAAATCCGTCGGCCGCCCAGCGACCGTCGCACCAAACGCCACGTGATCCTGCCCGGTGTAGCGCTGCAACAGCAGCAGCCACGCCGCTTGCACCAGCGTGTTGAGGGTGACTTTCTGCTCGCGGGCGAAGCGGTTCAGTTCGGCCGTCAGCTGTTCGCTGAACACATGCTGGTGATCGACATAACCGCTGGCCGCGTGCCTGACCGGCATGGCGCTGACCAGTCGCGTCGGCTCTTCGAGATCCGCCAGCGCCGTGCTCCAGAACTGCCGACTGGCCTGCTGATCGCGCTGGCCGAGCCATTCGATGTAATCGCGATAACGCCCCTGCCCTGCGCTCGGCGTGATGCCGGCGTAACGCTGCAGCACTTCGCCGAACAATTGCGAAGTGCTCCAGCCATCCATGAGGATGTGATGACAGGTGTAGATCAGGTGATGAGTGTTCGCATTGGTGCGCACCAGCGTCACGCGCAACAGCGGTGCCTCGAGCAGATCGAAACCGTTGTGCAGATCTCCAGTGGCCAGATGATCAAGCGCTGAATCGAGGCCATCGCGACCGCGCCAGTCGTGCACCTGCCACGGTATCTGCACACGGCTGCGCACCACTTGCACTGGCGCGGCGGCATCCTGCGGCCAGACGAACGCCGTGCGCAGAATATCGTGGGCTTCGAGGGTCTGCTGCCAGGCCTGGCGGAAGCGCTCGGCGTCGAGCTGCTCGACGTCGACGCGCAGCTGATTGGTGTAAGCCGGGCTGTCCGGCTCATTGCGGCTGTGGAACAGAATGCCTTGCTGCATCGGCGACAGCGGGTACAGATCAACGATGTCACGCGGCGCGATCGGCAGCGCCGACAGCTGCGCCTGCGTGAGGTTGGCGAGGTTGAAGTCCGAGGGTGTCACGCCACCGGCGTCGCTCTCGCAGCAATGTTCGATCAGGCGTTCCAGCTCGCGGCCATAGGCCTCGGCCAACGCCTCGATGGTCTCGGCGCGGTACATGCCGATGCCGAAGGTCCAGGTCAGTTCCAGCTCACCGCCGAAGACCTGACCGTCGACACTCAGCCAATTGCCCAGCGGCGCTTGCCCATCCTGATTGGCACCGGTGCTGTCAGCGCTTGGCACGAACAACGCGCCTTGCTCAGCACTGAACGCGCCATCGAACTGGCCGAGATAATTGAAGGTCACCCGTGGTTGCGCCAGCGCCTGCAACTCGGCAGAACGGGTGAGGTAACGCAGCACGCCATAACCGATGCCCTTGCCCGGCACCGCGCGCAGTTGCTCCTTGATCGGGCACAGCGACGCAGCCGGATTTGCTTGCGGGGTCAGGCGCACCGGGAACAGGCTGCTGAACCAACCCACGGTACGGCTCAGGTCGATGTCGTCGAACAGGTCTTCACGACCATGGCCTTCGAGCTGGATCAACACCGAAGGCTGCTCGCTCCAGTCGCACAACACCCGCGCCAGCGCGGTCAGCAACAAGTCATTGATCTGCGTGCGATACGCCGCCGGGGCGACTTTCAGCAGCTTGTCGGTCAGTGTCTGGCTCAGGCGCGTAGTGGCGCGGGCAGCCTGGGCACGGGTCTGGCTGTCCTCGGCAAAATCCCGTGGCAGTGACGCGTCGCCGGCCTCAAGGGTCTGGCGCCAATAAGCGCTTTCGGCCGCCAACGTGTCGCTTTGCGCATAACGGTGCAACTGCCCGGCCCAGTCGTGCAGCGAACTGCTTTTGCCCGGCAACGCAAGCGCGGTCCCCGCCGCCAGGGCGTGGTAAGCCTGCTGCAAGTCCTCCAGCAGAATGCGCCACGACACGCCGTCGACCACCAAGTGATGAATCACCAGCAACAAACGCTGCTCGGCATTCGGCAGAGTGACCAGCAAAGCGCGCAGCAAATGCCCGCGTTGCAGATCGAGACTGCGCTGCGCCGCGTCGACCAGTGCGGGCAAGGCATCGAGACTCTCCAGCTGGCGAACCCAGAGCAGTTCGGCATCACCCTGCGACTGCGGCAGTGCCTGCCAGCGATCGCCCGACTGCACAAAGCTCAAGGCCAGTGCTTCGTGCTGTTCGAGCAACGTCGCCAGCGCCTTGCTCAGGTGCACGGCGTCCAGCGCCAGGGTCGGTTGCAACATCACTGACTGATTCCAATGCTGGCGCTGGGCAATCGGCGTCTCGAAGAAACGCTCTTGAATCGGCAGCAACGGCAATGGCCCGCGTGCCACAGCTGCGGCAGCGGCAGCCGGTTTGGCCTCGATCAGTTTGGCCACGGCGGCCAGTTGGCCGATGGTCTGCTTTTCGAACAACTGCTTGGGGCTGAGCTTGATGCCCTGGCGCTTGGCCCGGGCGATGATCTGCAGACTGAGAATCGAGTCGCCACCCAGTTCGAAGAAGTTATCGCTGCTGCCGACCCGCTCGAGCTTGAGCACCTCGGCCCAGATGGCAGCCAGTTTCTCTTCGATCTCACCGACCGGCGCGACGAACTGCTGGCTGACCACGCCAGGCACGGGCAAGGCGCGTTTGTCGAGTTTGCCGTTGGCAGTCAGCGGCAGCTTTTCCAGCAACAGCAACTGCGCCGGCACCATGTAGTCCGGCAGCCGCGCCTGCAATTGCTCGCGCAGATCCTGCGCCTGCACTTTCGCTCCCGCTAGCGGCACGCACCACGCCAGCAGCTGCAGACGCGCCGGATCGTCATCCACTGGCAGCGCGAGCACGGCGGCCTCGCTGACGCCATCGAGGCTGAGCAACAGCCGCGCAACTTCCGCCGGCTCGACGCGATAGCCGCGCACTTTGACCTGATCGTCGGCACGACCGATGAATTCCAGCGCCTGCTCGCGGTTGCGCCGGACCCGGTCGCCGCTGCGGTACACCCGCGCGCCGGCTGCGCCGAACGGATCGGGCAGGAAACGTTCGGCGGTCAGCGCCGGCTGATTCAGGTAACCAAGGGCAACGCTGTCGCCGCCGATGTACAGCTCACCGGCGACCTGATCGGCCACCGGGTTGAGCACATCATCGAGCACATAAACATGGGCACCGGTCAACGCCGTGCCGACCGGAACGCTGCGCGTCTGCGCGGCAAGTGCTTCGACCTCATGGGTCAGCACGCCCACGGTGGTTTCGCTCGGGCCATAGTGATTGATCAGGCGGCAGCCCGGTTTCAGTTGCTGCACGCGTTCGACCAACGCCAGCGAAGAGGCTTCGCCGCCGACGATCAATGCGTGTTCCGGCAGCACGTCGGCTGGCTTGGCCGCCTGCAACAGCGCGGCGAGATGGCCGGGGACGATTTTCAGCACGCCAACGCGATGGCGGGCCATGTAGTCGGCAAAGCGGTCCGGGTCGAAACCGAGCTCTTCCGGCAGCACATGCAGCAGGCGGCCCGAGCACAACGCGCCGAACAGCACGGTGAAGCCAAGGTCGGCGGCGATGGTCGAAACCAGCGCCATGCTCGCCTCGGGCGCCGGCGCCAGACGTTCGAGTACGCCGCGCACATAACTGCCCAGCGCAGCGTGGCTGACCAGCACGCCCTTGGGTTGCCCGGTGGAACCGGAAGTGTGAATCACGTACGCCGGCGACTGCGCATGCAGCGTCAGCTCAGGCGCGGACGCCGGCAGCGACCGCCATTGCCCCGGCGCAAATTCAAGACCCTGACAGCCCTCGACCGCCAGTTCGCTGACCCGCGCATCGCCTTCGGCACCGATCAATGCCCGTGCCTGTGCAGCGCCGAGCATCTGTTGCAGGCGTGCGCTCGGTGCCTTGACGTCGAGCGGCATGTACACCGCGCCAGCCTTGAGAATCGCCAGCAGGCAGGTCAGCCAGTCCAGCGAACGCTCCAGCAGCACCGCCACCGGTTCGCCGACATTGACGCCCTGCGCACGCAAATAATGGGCGAGACGATTGGCTTGCTCATCCAGTGCCTGGAACGTCATCGTCTGCTGGAGATCACGAGCGGCCAGCGCCTGCGGCTGCCGGGCCACTTCCCGCGCCCAGTGCTGCAATACGGTCAACGCCGGTTCTCGTTGAATTGCCAGCGAAGCGGGCCGTTGCGTGGCGACCGTGTGCAGCGGCGCCTGCGGCGAGTTGAGCAATTGCGCAAACAGGTCGAGCAACATCGGCACAAAACCGCCGACAGTTTCCGCCCGATAGAGATCGCTGGCGTAGGTCATCTGGCCGTGGATCAGCGCGCCGTCGTCGGTAATGTCCAGGGCCAGATCGAAATGCGTGCCGTCCTTGGCCAGCGGGTATTCGCTGACGGCCAGACCGGGCAAGGTCATCGAGCGCTGTTTCTGCATGCCGACGTTCTGGTTGAACTTGGCCTGGAACAGCGGGTTATGACCGAGGGTGCGTTCGGCGACCAACTCGTCGACCAGTTGCTCGAACGGCAATTCCTGATGCGCCTGCGCGCCGAACGCCGCTTCACGCACCTGCGCCAGCAGATCCGCGAAACTGCCGCGCTCATCGACCTGGCAACGCAGCACTTGGGTGTTGACGAAGAAACCGATCAACCCTTCGACTTCGGCACGGCCACGGTTGGCATTCGGCACGCCAACACGAATGTCGCGCTCGCCGGCCAGACGCGAGAGGAACAGCGAGAAACCGGCCAGCACCAGCATGAACAGGCTGATGCCCTGGCTGCGCGCGAAGGCATTGAGCTGCTGCGAAAGGTCAGCACCGAAATCGAAACTCAGGGTCTGTCCTGCAAAGCTTTGCGTCAGCGGTCGGGCAAAGTCCGGCGCCACTTCCAGCAGCGGATGCTCGTCGCCCAATTGCCGACGCCAGTAATCGAGCTGGCGCTCGCCCTCGCCGGCTTCCAGCCAGCGTCGCTGCCAGATCGCGTAGTCAGCGTATTGCAACGGCAGCGCCGGCAATTGCGGTTCGCGCTGCAGGCTGAAAGCCTGATAGCACTGGACGAATTCCTTGACCATGACGTCCATCGACCAGCCATCGGAGACGATGTGGTGCATGCTCACCACCAGCACGAACTCGTCGTCGGCCAGGGCAAACAGGCTCGCGCGTAACAGCGGGCCATGGCGCAGATCGAACGGCTGCGCGGTGACCTCTTGCACTTTTTGCGCGAGCGCCGACTCGCGCTCTTGCGCGGCGATGCCCGTCAGGTCGAAGCGTTCCAGGGCAATATTCTGCTGCTCGAGAATCAGCTGATGCGCTTGATCGCCGTCAGTGTGAAACACCGTGCGCAACACTTCATGGCGCGCCAGCAGATGATCGAACGAACGGCTCAGTGCCGACTCGTTAAGAAGACCTTTCAGACGCAAGCCGGCGGCCATGTTGTACGCGGCGCTGTGCGGTTCCAGTTGCCAGAGAAACAACAGGCGCTGCTGGGCGAACGACAGGGGAATCTGCGCGCAGTCGTGGCGGCTGACCGGCAGCGGCAGCAGGCTGAAATCCTTGCCCTCCTCACGTAGCCTGGCGAGAAACAGCCGACGCTGTGCCAGCGGCAGGCCGACGAATCTTTGCGCAATACGTTCCGCCATCGTGCCGCTCATACTTCTTCTCCTTGCAAAGCATTCATGAACTGATCCATGTCGGACCAGTCGTCGTCACCGCTCGCCTCGGCCAGTTGCCCGAGCACCTCGGCCAGATCCGCCAGCAGCGGTTTTTCGAACAGACTGCGCAGCGGCAGCACCACACCCATCTGCTCCTTGACCCGCGCGATCACCTGCGCGGCCAACAACGAATGACCGCCCAGTTCAAAAAAGTGATCGTCCAGACCCACACGCCGCACTTGCAGCACCTCGGCCCAGACCTGCGCCAGACACTGCTCGGCAGGCGATTGCGGGGCACGGTAATCGCCCTGCAACTGCGCCGGATCCGGCGCTGGCAAGGCCTTGCGGTCGAGCTTGCCACTCGGCGTCAGCGGCAGGTTCGCCAGCAACAGCAGATGCCCCGGCACCATGTAATCCGGCAGACTGGCTTGCAGCGCGGCGCGGGTCTGCTGACGGAACGCCGCTTGCGTCGCCGCACTGGCGAGCACCGCCGGTTCCGTCACCACATAGGCGACCAGTTGCGCACCGCCCGTGAACGGCACCGCCAGCACCACCGCTTCCCGAACCTCGGGACATTGCTGCAGGCGCGATTCGATTTCGCCCAGTTCGATGCGGAAGCCGCGAATCTTCACCTGATGATC
Organism: Pseudomonas koreensis; assembly: GCF_024169245.1. Classification (NCBI taxonomy): domain Bacteria; kingdom Pseudomonadati; phylum Pseudomonadota; class Gammaproteobacteria; order Pseudomonadales; family Pseudomonadaceae; genus Pseudomonas; species Pseudomonas koreensis. Next base: position 3,373,347 of record NZ_JALJWP010000001.1, on the reverse strand, counting down.
GACCCGACCGACGTACTCCAGCGCGCCATCGCCGCGCAGCCGCGCACGATCGCCGGTGCGGTACAGGCGCTGACCGTCGGCGAACGGGTCGGCAATGAAACGCTCGGCGCTGAGGCTCGGCTGGCGGTGATAACCGCGTGCCAGTCCCGGCCCACCGATGTACAACTCGCCCACCGCGCCTTGCGGCAGCAGGTTCAGGTCATCGTCGAGCACGTACAGGCGCCGCGCTTCAAGCCCCTTGCCGATCGGCATGCCGCGCCACGACACGTCCTGTGCGGTCAGCCCGGTGCAGTCATGAATCGTCGAGACCACCGTGGCCTCGGTCGGCCCGTAGGTGTTGAGCAGGCGCACATGGCCGAGCCCGGCCTGCTGCCACAGGCGCAATCCGTCCACCGCCATGGCCTCGCCGCCAACGTGAATCTGCCGCAGCGCGGCGAAACTGGCCGGCGGTTTCGCCGCGTATTCCTGCACCAGCCAATACCAGTAGGCCGCCGGCAGATCGGCCAGGGTGATGCCGTGATCGATGATCACCTGATGCAGCGTCGCGCTGTCCCACAACGGCGCGTCGCGCATGACCACGCTGGCGCCATGGCACAGCGGCGGGAAAAACTGCTCGACGAAACCGTCGAAACTGCTGGTGGCGAATTGCAGGACCCGGTCGCCTTCGCGCAGATCGCTGTAATCGATGGCGCGGGCGATGAACTCGCTCAGTGCGCCATGACTGACCGCCACGCCTTTCGGCCGGCCGGTGGAACCGGAGGTGTAGATCACGTAAGCGAGGTTGCCGGCTTCGACCGTGACCGGCATGTTGTCGCTCTGCTCGCTGACAGGCAATTGCTCCAGACACAGGCACTCGACACCATCGAGCGGCGGCAGGCTGGCGAGGCTTTGCCGGTCGCTGAGCAACAGTTTCAGACCGCTGTCAGCGAGTACATGGCGCAGGCGTTCGGCCGGGGTCTGCGGGTCCAGCGGCACATAAGCACCACCGGCCTTGAGCACGGCCAGTAGCGCCACCGCCAGTTCCAGCGAACGCCCCAGCGCGACGCCGACCAGCACGTCTGGGCCGACACCCTGCGCGCGCAACTGATGGGCCAGACGATTGCTGCGGGTGTTGAGTTCGTCGTAGCTGAATACCGGTGCAGGCGCAGTGGCCAACCGCACCGCCGGCGCTTGCCCAGTGCGCGCGACCTGCGCTTCGAACAGGCTTTGCACGCTGGTAAAACCAGGCGAAGGCGCGGCGGACTGAATCAGCGCTTGCCGTTCGCTGTCGGCGAGCATCGCCACGTCGCCGATCAACTGCTGCGGGTCGCGGCACACCGACTGGAGAATATTGCGCCAATGCCCGGCCAGCGCGGCGATGGTTGCGGCGTCGAAAATATCCGTGGCGTAAGTGAAGGCGGCAAACAGTTGCTCGCCCTCCTCGCGGGTGTCGAGCATCAGGTCACTGGTGGCCGCGTGTTGTCGAGCGCTGCCGGCCAGTTGTTCTTCGCTCAGATAGCCCACGCGCAAGCCTGAAGCGAGTTGCGCCTGATGCAGATCGGTGACCAGCGGCTGATGGTTGAACATCACCTGAAACAGCGGATTGTGGCTCTGGCTGCGCGCCGGTTGCAGGGCTTCGATCAGCGCGTCGAACGGCAGATCCTGATGGGCCTGAGCGCCGAGTGCAGCCTGGCGCAGGTTCTGCAAAAGCTCGGCGAACGGCGTCTGTGCGGTGACCACGCTGCGCAGAATCTGGGTGTTGACGAAGAAGCCGATCAGGCCTTCGGTTTCACTGCGGGTGCGGTTGGCGATCAGCCCGCCGACACGAATATCGGTCTGGCCGCTGTAGCGATGCAACAGGGTCTTGAACGCCGCCAAAAGCACCACGAACAACGTCACGCCCTGGCGCTGGGCGAGGTTTTTCAGCTCATCGCGCAGGGCTGCATCGATCACCGTTTCCAGGCGTGCGCCCTGATGGCTGGATTGCGCCGGATAGGCGCGGTCGGTGGGCAATTCCAGCACCGGATGCTCGTCGCCCAGTTGCGTGCGCCAGTAGTCCAGTTGCCGCTCACGCTCGCCAGCCTCCAGCCAGCTGCGTTGCCACAGTGCGTAGTCGCGGTAATGCACGGTCAACGGCGCCAGCGTCGGTTCACGCCCGGCGACCAGCGCATCGTAGGTGCGCATGAACTCATCGATCAGAATATTCATCGACCAGCCGTCGGCGATGATGTGATGCAGGGTCAGCAGCAGTACATGTTCCTGCGCGGCGAGGCGCAACAGACGCAGGCTCAGCAGCGGGCCGTTCTGCAAGTCGAAGGCCTGGGTCGCCTCGGCCATCATGTGCTGCTGCGCGAGCGGCCAGCGCTGCGCTTCGGGCAACCCGCTCAGGTCAGTCACGGGCAACTTGAGTGGCTGCGGCTCGGCCACACGCTGGAAGGCACGCTCGCCGTCCTGGCCGAAGGTGGTGCGCAGACATTCGTGGCGCGCCGCCAAATGGCTGAAAGCCTGTTCCAGCGCTTCGACGTTTAGATCGCCCTCCAGACGCACGGCCATCGGCAGGTTGTAGGCTGCGCTGGTCGGCTCCAGCTGCCAGAGAAACCACATGCGCTGCTGCGCGTAAGACAGGCCGTCGCGCTCAGCGAGGCCGTCGCAGGCAGTCATGGGAAGCTGCGCAAAATCGATGCCTTCGCGGGCCATGCCGGCGAGGAACAAACGACGTTTGTCCTCGGGCAATTCGATAAAGCGGCGGGCTAGTTTCTGTGCGTCTGCGGCATTCATGCGTGGAGTCCTTGCTGATCGGCGGCGTGACCTGGAGACCCGGTCGTATCAACAAGAACGAATGGCCCGCGCGACGATTTAGCGCGCCAGCGGCAATCGCGGCCCGACGGTACGAACGCCAGACGGACAAATGCCGAACCCCGGTACAGGTCCGGCTTCGGCATTCAAATTGAAGCGTTGCGATCCGCTCAGCGCGCGTCCTGCGAATGCCCCTCGGCCATCGCCACAATCACTTTGCGCGGCCCTTCGAACGGTGAACGTGCATGCGCGGACAACATGTTGTCGAGCATCAGCACGTCGCCCTCCTGCCACGGAAAACTGATCGCACAGTCATCGAGCACCGCGCGAATCTGCGCCAGCACCTCGTCTTCGATCGGCGAACCGTCGCCGTAGTAGACGTTACGTGGCAGGTCTTCTTCGTCGACGATGTCGAGCAGGCTTTCGCGCACTTCCGCTTGCAGGTTGGAGATGTGAAACAGGTGCGCCTGATTGAACCAGACGCGCTCGCCGGTCACCGGGTGCACTGCCACCGCCTGACAGGTCTGGCGCGTGCGCAGCTCACCGTCGTCCTTCCATTCACAGACAATGCC